>JAAYUE010000074.1 GCA_012517905.1 Clostridiales bacterium
GCACGTGCATGCCAAGATCGTACGCCAGATACTCCGCGGCGGTGATCGCCATGCGCGGGGTTGCGATGCGCTCGATGGCCGGGTCGTTGGCGAGGTTGATGAACGTGACGGTCTTCTCGATAGCGCCGGTCTTGCGAAAATCGTTGATGAAGAAGTCCGCCTCTTCAAACGTGATGCCGACCGCCGCGAACACGACGGCAAACTTTTCGTCCGAACCGAGCACCTTCGCCTGGCGCGCGATCTGCGCGGCGAGGTTTGCGTGCGGCAGGCCGGAGCCGGAGAACACCGGCAGCTTCTGCCCGCGGACGAGCGTATTCAGCCCGTCGATGGCGGAGATGCCCGTCTGGATGAATTCGCTCGGATAGTCGCGTGCGGCGGGGTTCATCGGCGTGCCGTTGATGTTCAGGTGCTTTTCGGGAATCAGCGCGGGCCCCTTGTCGATGGGCTTGCCCATGCCGTCGAAGATGCGTCCGAGCATGTCCGGCGCGACGTCCAACTCGATGGACTTGCCTAAGAAACGCGCTTTCGAAGAGCTGATCTGCAGTCCCTGCGAGCCCTCGAAGAGCTGGAGCAGCGCCTTGTCGCGGTCGATTTCGAGCACGCGGCCGCGGCTAATGCTGCCGTCGGCCTGTTCGATTTCGACCAGCTCGTCATATTTGACGCCCGAGACCTGCTCGACGAGCATCAGCGGGCCGACGACCTCGCGAATGGTCTTGTATTCCTTACGCATTGTGTTCGCCCCCTTCCGTCAGAGCGCGGATCTGGTCGTTCAGTTCTTTGATGATGCCGTCGTACTGCGCCTGCACTTCGTCCTCCGGCACGTACTTGAGACGGCCGATCTTCTCGCGCACAGGCAGCTTGACAAGTTTGGAAAACGGCGCATCTTCCTGCAGAGCCGCGAGGCTCTTTTCGTAATATGCATGAATGGCCTTGAGCATCAGATATTGCTTCTTCGGCGAAGAATACGTGTCCACCTCGTGGAACGCGTTTTGATGCAGATAGTCTTCGCGGATGCTGCGCGTGCTCTCGAGCGTCAGGCGGTCATGGAACGACAGCGCGTCGATGCCGACGAGGCGGACGATTTCGTCCAGCTCGCTCTCCTCCTGCAGCAGCGCCATGGTCTTCTGCACCAGCGTCGTCCACTCGGAAGAGACGTTTTGATTGAACCAGCCCTCGAGCCGGTCGAGATAGAGCGAATAGCTCTGCAGCCAGTCGATCGCCGGAAAATGGCGCGCATAGGCGAGCTTGCTGCTCAGGCCCCAGAACACTTTGACGATGCGCAGCGTCGCCTGCGAGACCGGCTCGGAGATGTCGCCGCCCGGAGGCGAGACCGCCCCGATGGCGGAGACGGCGCCTTCGCGCCCGTCGCTGCCGAGCGTTTTGACCGCGCCCGCGCGCTCATAAAACTCCGCAAGGCGGCTGGAGAGGTACGCGGGGTAGCCTTCCTCGCCCGGCATTTCTTCCAGACGGCCGCTCATCTCGCGCAGCGCCTCGGCCCAGCGGGAGGTGGAGTCCGCCATGATGGCGACCTTGTATCCCATGTCGCGAAAGTATTCCGCAATCGTGATGCCCGTATAGATGGAAGCCTCGCGCGCAGCGACCGGCATGTCGGACGTATTGGCGATGAGCACCGTGCGCTTCATCAGCGAAAGTCCCGTGCGCGGATCGTTGAGCTCCGGAAACTCCATGAGCACGTCCGTCATCTCGTTGCCGCGCTCGCCGCAGCCGACGTAGACAATGATGTCCGCATCCGCCCACTTGGCGAGCTGATGCTGCACGACCGTCTTGCCGCTGCCAAACGGGCCGGGAACGGCCGCCGTGCCGCCCTTTGCAACCGGGAAGAGCGTATCGATGACGCGCTGTCCGGTGACCATCGGCTCGGTCGGCGCGATCTTTTCGGCATAGGGACGGCCCTTTCGCACGGGCCACTTCTGCAGCATCGGCAGTTCGACCACGGAGCCGTCTTCCTTTTCGATCTTCGCAATCGGCGTAACGATATCGGCCTCGCCCTCAAAGAGCCAGACGAGCTTGCCGGACACCATCGGCGGAACCATCACGCGGTGCAGCACCGCCTCGGTCTCCTGGACCGTGCCGAGCACGTCGCCGCCGGAAAGCTGATCTCCGACCTTGGCGACCGGCTGGAACGCCCAGAGCTTTTCATGGTCGAGCGCGTCCACCATGATGCCGCGCGTAATGCGGTCTCCCGTGCGCTCGCGGATGACGTTGAGCGGGCGCTGGATGCCGTCGTAAATCGCCTCGATCAAGCCCGGCGCGAGCTCGACCGAAAGCGGCGCGCCCGTCGTCTCGACGGGTTCGCCCGGGCCGATGCCGCCCGTCTCCTCGTATACCTGAATGGAGGCCTGGTCGCCGCGCAGCTCGATCACTTCGCCGATCAAGTGTTTTTCGGAGACGCGCACGACGTCGTACATCTGCACGTCCGCCATGCCGCCGGCTACGATGAGCGGTCCCGAGACCTTGATGATCGTTCCTTGCATGTTGTTTGCCCTTTCGTCATCGTAAAAATCGTTTACGGTTATGTCCTGCGCCGCACCCCGCCAGGATGGACGCTTTCCTTCTTCGTTATGTGTTGGAGAGGATATCCATGCCAACGGCTTTTTCCACGTTTTGCCGCAGGGCCTTTTCCCCGAGTCCGCGCGATCCCTGATTGTCGGGAATCGGGATGATCGCGGGATACGGCTCCCCCTGATACTCCATAATGGTCTCCGCGCAGGCGGGAAAGAGCTTTTCCGTGACCAGCACGGCGGCGTATCCTTCGCGCGCGAGGCGGTGGAGCGTGCGGTTCGCGCTCTCCCCCTCGTCCTCGAGGAAAACGTCCAGCCCGACCGCTTTGAAGAGGAGAACGGAGTCCCGGTCTCCGATGACGCCGATCTTAGCCATAGAGTTCCCGCAGCCTTTCCGCGATGACCGCGTCGTCCAGACCGTTTCGTTTCACGGTGAGGATGAGCCGCACGGCCTTCGCCTCGCGATCCCGCGCGAGGTAGTACCCCACGACCGGGAAAATGGTCATTGTTTCGTGCCGGTGCGCGTTGACCAGAGAGAGCAGATAGTCGTCCCGCGCTTTTTCCAGCATGGAGATTCTGCCCGTTACGAGCATCTTGGACAAGCCTTCCTGCAGCGCGGCTTTGGCGACGCTGCCCGAGAGCGCTTTGGTCAGCGTCTCGGCCGAAAGCTCGTAGGTATCGATCAGCGCGGCGTGCTTCACGCCCGCGCAGGGCAAGAGCACGTCCCAAAGATCCTCCTTCTGCGCGCCCATCGCGCGCATGCGGAAGAACGTGATCACATTGTTAAAGTCGCACATCGCCTCGAAATAGTGAAGCACAAACGGCTCTTTGACGTCTTTTGCGGCGTCCAGGCAGTGCGCGTAGTAGCCGAAGTCGACGTATACGCTCACGATCTGCGGCTCCGGCGAAAGCTTCAGCTTCGCCTCCATCCGCTCCATCGCCCCGCGCATGTGCTCCGGAAGCAAATCATACTTCATCTCCGAAACCATCGCGCCAAGCTGCTCGCGCGAAAACAGCCCGCCCTCGAGCCAGGCCGCGTCGGCCGCGCCGAGCAGGCGCGCCTTGACGAGCACCTTAAGGTTATGCGCGTCCGTCTGCAAAAGAAACAGGTCCGTCAGCTTCGCGTCCGGCGAAAGCTCGCGCACCGTGTCCACGGTTTGCCGGCGCACGTTGTCGATCATGCGCTCCGCGTCCTCACTCGTCGCCTCCGGCAGGTTGCCGTATTTTGCGTCGAGCAGGGTGCGCATCGCGTCCTCCAGCGAACCCTCGGCCATGCGGCGGACGGCATCCCTGCCAAAGAGCTACTTTTCCAGCGCGCTGATGCGCGCGCAGGCATAGGCGTAACTTGGCTGTGGCATGAAACCCTCCCTCCGCTCAGTCGAAGAGCAGCTGATAGACCGCCGTCTCTTCTTCGCCGCGCACAACGCTCAGCAGCGAATGAAACGAACAGTCCTTTTCGTATCCTTCGCCAAGCAGCACAAATCCGCCGTCGATGGCGGCATCCTTGTCGGACAGCGAAAGACGCTTTTGCGGCATATCCGAAACGAGCGCTTTCATCGCCTCGCGGTCGGCGCTTGCCGGAACGACCGTCTCTCCGCCCTCCGCTTCCTGTGCGAGCATGCCCGCGCAGATGCGCTTTCTCGTCTGCGCATCCAGCGACAGCGCCGCGTCGTACGCGCGCGCAAACGCCGCGTCGATCACGGCGCGCTTCTTGCGCAGGGCATCTTTTTTGCCGTCCAGCGCGGCGCGCGTCTGATAGCCGCCGATCAGGCTCCGCTTTGCCGCCTCGCGCTGGCTTTCCAGCTCGGCGCGGCGCAAAGCCGCCGCTTTTTCGCTCTGCTTCCGGATTTCCCTGACCGCCGCTTCGGCATCCTCGCGCACCTTGCGCGCGTCCGCCTCCGCCTCGCCGACGATCCGTTCGGCCAGCTTATTCGTTCCGGAAATGCTTGTCGTTGCCATTGGCTGCTCCTTATCGTAAAGAGTTGTTGCCGATCAAACTTGAACGCCGTTGACGAGCAGGAAGGAGATCAGCAGGGACAGAACCGCGTAGGTCTCGACCATGACGGTCATGAGCATCGCCTTGCCCTGTTCTTCCGGTTTCTTGGCGACGAGGTTGATGCCGGAAACGGCCACCTTGCCCTGCGCAATTGCGGAGAGCAGGCCGCCGAACGCGATCGGAATCGCCGCGAGAAACAGGCTCAGCCCCGCCGTTGCGCTCAGCGCGGAACCGCCGCCGAGCAGGCCGGCCTTGGTTGCAATGACGAACGCGATCAGCAGGCCGTAGATGCCCTGCGTACCAGGCAGAAGCTGGAGCAGCAGACAGGAGCCGAAACGGTCCGGGTCCTCGGAAACGACGCCCGCGCCCGCCTGTCCTGCAAGGCCTACGCCGATTGCGCTGCCTACGCCCGCCATGACCGCCGCCATCGCGGCGCCCGCCGCCGCAAAGATAGTACCCCATTCGAGTTGCATAGTAGATTGCCTCCTTGTTAATCGTGTTTGGATGAAGGCTCACCCAAAATTTGAATTCGTCTTTCTTTTTCCTTTATCAGTTCTGTCCGGATGACGCTTCATCCAGAATTCGAATGTGCTTGGTCCTGTATCCCAGCGGGCGGAACGCCCTGCCGCCCGGCTCGTAAAACTTGCCGTAGAACTCGACGTACTGAAGCCTCGCGCAGTGCACAAACGCGCCGAGCGTGTTGATGGCGATGTTGAAGCCGTGCAGCGCGACGAGCAGGCCGCAAGCGACGATGATGCCGAGGATGCGCAGCACGAGGATGGGCGACCCCATGAGCATCTTGCAGAGTTCATTGAACACCGAGGCGATGACGCCCGTCGCGATGCCGAGCGCGAACAGACGCGCATAGGAGAGGATATCCGACAAATAGCCCGTCACCTGATACAGTTCGCCGAGGCCGGAGATCGTCCGCGCGAACGGGTTTTTCTTTTCGCGTCCTTTAAAGAGCAGGATCATCAGCGCGCCGAGGCCGGCCATACCGAGGCCGACGGTTCCGACGAACGCGGGAATCCCCTGCACCGAGGTAGGCACCGCATACACGATCAGACCGAGGATGATCAGAATCCACGAAAAGCTGTCGAAGATGGCGCTCTGCCAGTCTCCGCGCGAAAACGAGAGCTTCATCTTCAGCACGATGCCGAAGAGGATATGCAGCACGCCCAGCCCGAAGCAAAGGATCAGCATGCCGATGGGGTTGCTCATCGGGTCGACAAACAGCGGAAACATGTTTGTCGTGCCGAGCAGCGTATCAAAATCCATGCCGAAAAACGTGCCGACGAGCACGCCCCAGACGGCGGTCGAAAGCCCGCCCCAGAAGAGCACGCGCGCAAACCCGCCGGACATGCCGGTGGGTTTCTTAAACTTGATAAACAGAGCGGTAAGCACCGAGAGCACGATGCCGTAGCCGGTGTCGCTGAGCATCATGCCAAAGAGCAGCACATAGAACGGCGCCATATACGGCGTCGCGTCGATTCCGTTCGGGTCGGGCCGCGAGTAGAGGTTCGTCACCTGCTCAAACGGCGTCGCAAACGGCCGGTTTTCCACAAAGGACGGCGGAATCTCGTCCTCTTCATGATCTCGCACATCCAGATAAAACGCATCCGTCACGGAGCGAATCGCCTGCTCCACCTGCTTGACGCGATCCTCGGGCACCCAGCCTTCCAGCTGAAACGTCGCGCTGGTGCGGATCAGTTCCGTCGCGGCGAACGCGCGGTCGCGTTCGATGGCCGCCGCATCGTATGCCTTTTCGACAAGCTCGCGCTTGCCGGACGAAGAATCGCTCAGTTCGGTCTCGAGCTCCACCTTCTTCGCGTTCAGCATGCGGTTCTTTTCCGAGAGCTCCTCCATCGCCTCCGCGGGCGTGCCGCCCATCTTGGGAAACACATAGTCCGTCCATTCGAGGGCCTTGAGGTAGTTCGCTACGCTCTTGGCCTCTTCCAGCGGGCAGGCGACGACGCAGGTGCGCGTCAGGCCCTCGTTGAAGAGCTGATATTCGGCGGTCGCTTCCAGCGACCCCAGCTTTTCAACGTCCGCCGCGGCGATGAGCCCGGTATAATATTTTACTCTTTTGCTGCTTTGATAGGTCTGCATATCCGCGGGAAACGCCGCCCACGGACGGAGCGAATCGATGAGTTCCGCGTTTTTCTCGATCTCGGCTTTCGTCGTCGAGAGTTCGCGGACCAGTACGCCGAGCTTTTCGGAGAGCGCGACCGCTTCCGGCAGGGAGCCCGCCAGTTCCGTCGCTTTTGCTTCCGGTACGGCGTCGAGCATGCCTCGCTTTTGCGAATAGGGGCGAATCGTACCCAGCGCGTCGCCAAGCGCCTGCAGGCGCGCGTCCGCGCGCTCCAGCGCGGTGTGCGTGTCGCCCTCGTCGCCGCTTGCGATCACCTCGACCGAGCGGGTCGACTGCAGCGCGTTCAGGATTGCCGCCTCGTCCGCCTTGTGCGCAACGAGCGTCATCCGCTTCATCGAAACGATCATGCCGTCTTCGTCACCTTATCTACGATATATGCCACGGCGTTGCCCAGCCGTTCGTTTGCGCGTTCGCAGAGCGCGTCCGCGTCGCGCTCCATCTGCTCGAGGAGTTCGCCGGAAAGCTGTTCCCCTTCCAGACGGGCTTCTTCCAGCTGGGCCTGCATCCGTTCGCGTTCTTCAAGCTCCAGCCGGGAAAGCGCTTTTTGCGCGTCGTCGCGCGCTTTGAGCGTAGATTCGCGTGCATCTGCCGCCGCGGCGATGCGGATTTCTTCCGCTCGCTGTTCGGCCGCCGCAATTTCGTCGATCACGGATCGCATGGATTTCCTCCGTCACATCTTCATGGTTTGTTTTGGCGACTCTCCTTGCAGGAGCGCCCCAAACAACTGCAACGGTCATATATTACCACACTTCGGTAAAAATTTGAAACTGCTTTTCTGCTTTTACTGTGTTTTTATGGAACATTTTTTAGTGTCGGCACGGTTTTGCCCAAAACCTGAACCGAAAAAGAAAACGCAGACGACACGGACAATCTCTGCTGAAGAAATCCTCCGCGCGTCTGCGTCAGTATGATTTGGCCGGCTCAGCCTTATTTCGTCCCGAAGAGACGGTCGCCCGCGTCGCCCAGGCCGGGGACGATGTATCCGTGCTCGTTGAGCTTTTCGTCGATATGCGCAACGTAGATGTCGACGTCCGGATGCGCCTTCTGCATCGCCGCAAGGCCCTCCGGCGCGGCGATGAGGCTCACGAAGCGGATGCTCGAAACATTGTTCTCCTTGAGGATGTTGATCGCCTCGATGCCGGAGTTGCCCGTCGCGAGCATCGGGTCCACGACGATGGTTTCGCGCTCTGCGATGTCCTGCGGCAACTTGCAGTAATACCCTGTCGGCATCAGCGTGTCGGGATTGCGATAGAGGCCGATGTGTCCGACCTTCGCGTTCGGAATCAGGCTCATGATGCCGTCCGCCATGCCGAGCCCCGCGCGAAGAATCGGAATCACCGCGATCTTCTCATTGGAAAGCGTCTGAACGGTGGTCTTGCAGATGGGGGTTTCGATCTCGATCTCCTTGAGCTCCAGATCGCGCGTGACTTCGTAGGCCATCAGCATGGCAAGCTCGTACACGAGCTCGCGAAACGCCTTGCAGCCGGTGTCCTTATCGCGCAGCAGTGAGAGCTTATGCTGCACGAGCGGGTGGTCGATGGTGATGATTTTTGACATGGTTGAGCCTCCTTAGTGCGTATTTTCGTAGGCGGAAATCTTATCGATTCTGCGCTGATGCCGTTCGCCGTGGGAATACGGCACTTCCAGCCAGATATCCAGCATGCCTTTTGCGCGCACGACGGTGGTGACGTTTGCACCGAACGCGATTACGTTCGTGTCGTTGTGTTCGCGGGTCATCCTTGCCGAGTATTCGTCGGCAACCAGCGCGCAGCGGACGCCGCGCACCTTGTTTGCCGAAATGCTCACGCCGATGCCCGTGGTGCAGATGACGATGCCGCGGTCGAACTCTCCGCGCGCAACCGCCTCGCCGACGGGAATTGCATAATCGGGATAGTCGATGCTGCTCTTGTCATAGCAGCCGAAGTCCTTAACCTCATGCCCCTGCTCCTTCAAATATGCGACAAGCTCCGTCTTCAAATCAAAGCCGCCGTGATCACAACCGATCGCTAGTTTCATTTTGTTTCTTCCTTTCCTTTTCTTAAAATACAACGTGCAGCCGCGATATTGTTTCAGGATTATTCGGGCTGGTCCGCGTCTATCACATGGAACCCGGCCGCGCGCAGCAGCCGATTCATATACGCCAGCCCTTCGTCCTCCGCCGGAATCCCTTCCGCGAGGATGAGGTCCGCGCGCTCGTCCATCTCCCGCAGCGCCGAAAACAGATTGGCGCAGAGCGTCTCCGGTTCGTTTCTGTCGCCCAGCACCACATGCCGCATGCCTTTGTAAAAAGGCTTTGTCTGTTCCGTGGCGGCGATTTCGACCGTCTTGCCCTCCGCTTCTGCGGCGCGGTAGAGCGCGCCGATGCGCTTTGCCGTGTTCACGGGCGAACCGATCACGGCGACGACCTCCGCGTTTGGCGAGTAGTGCTGGTACTTCATGCCCGGCGAAGCGGCCGTCTCCCCGTCCTTCATGGGCCTGAGAATGCTCTCCGCCACGCGCACCTCGCCGATCAGCGCCGCGAGCATTTCCCGCGTGATCGCGCCGGGGCGAAGGATCGTCGGTTCCCCGACGAGCGAGAGCACGGTGGACTCCACGCCGTATTTGCACGGGCCGCCGTCCAGAATCAGCGGGATGCGCCCGCAAAGATCGTCCATCACGTGCTGCGCCGTGGTCGGGCTCGGCCGGCCGGAGCGGTTCGCGCTCGGCGCGGCGATGGGCACGCCAGCCTTGGCGATCAGCGCGCGCGCCGTTCGATTCTGCGGCATGCGCACGGCGACCGTATCCAGCCCCGCCGTCACTTCGTCCGGCACGCGGTCGCTCTTCGGCGCAATCAACGTCAGCGGGCCCGGCCAGAAGGTATCCATCAGGCTCTGCGCCTGCTTCGGAATCCGCCGCCAAAGCTGCCGGACGTCGCTCTTTTTCGCGATGTGCTCGATCAGCGGATTGTCCGCCGGCCGGCCTTTCGCCTCGAAAATCTTTTTAACCGCTTCGGCGTTCAGGCCGTCCGCACCGAGGCCGTAAACCGTCTCGGTCGGAAAAGCGACAAGCTCCCCCGCCTGTATCAGTCTCGCGCCCTGGATCGTGCCCGCTTCCTCCTGCCGGATCGCGTTGATCACCTGCGTATCATACGCGGGCAGGTCGTCCCGTATCTTCGCCATATCAGTCCGTCTCTCCGGCGAGCCGTTCGCTCCGCTCGGCGACGATCAGCGCGTCGATGAGCTCGTCCATGTCCCCGTCCAGAAACGCCTCCAGCTTATAGAGCGTCAAACCGATGCGGTGGTCGGTCACGCGTCCCTGCGGAAAGTTATAGGTGCGAATTCGCTCGCTGCGATCGCCGGAGCCGACCATGCTCCTGCGCGCGCCCGCGCGCTCGGCGTCCTGCTGTCCCTGAAAATAATCGTACAGACGGCTTTTGAGCACGCGCATGGCCTGTTCTTTGTTCTTGAGCTGCGATTTTTCGTCCTGACAGGACACCACCATGCCGGTCGGCAGGTGCGTGATGCGAATGGCGGACTCGGTTTTGTTCACGTGCTGTCCGCCCGCGCCGCTGGAGCGGTAGGTATCGATGCGCAGGTCGCTTTCCTTGATGTCGATCTGCACGTCGTCCACTTCGGGCAGCACGGCGACCGTCGCCGCGCTCGTATGGATGCGCCCCTGGGATTCCGTCTCCGGCACGCGCTGCACGCGGTGCACGCCGCTCTCATATTTGAGCCGGCTGAACGCGCCGCGCTTGCCGCCGATCGAGAGCACGACCTCCTTCACCCCGCCCATGTCGGTGAGGTTGTTGGAAAGGTATTCCACCTTGTAGCCGTTGCGTTCGGCATAGCGAAGGTACATGCGCAACAAATCCGCGCCGAACAGCGATGCTTCGTCGCCGCCCGTTCCAGCGCGGATTTCCAAAATAACGTCTCTATCGTCGTTCGGGTTCTTCGGCAGCAGCAACAGATGCAGCTGCCCGTCCAGCGACTCCAGCTTTTCTTGCAGTTCCTCGATCTCCGCGTGGACGAGTTCCTTCATCTCGCCGTCCAGCTTTTCTTCCAGCATCGCCTTGCAGTTATCCAGCGACGACTGCGCCTGCGTATATTCGTCAAACGCCAAAACGATCTCTTCCAGAGAAGCCCGTTCCTTCACCATATCGCGCCATTGGTCGCGGTCGTTCATCGCGTCCGGCGCGGCGAGCTTCTCGGAGAGAAAGTCAAAGCGCTGTTTGATTCCCTGTAGTTTTTCGATCATCGTTCCTCCGGCTTTCGGGCTTGATTCGTTCGCTCCGCCCGCTCCCGCCCGGCACAATACGCCGCGGCGGGTCAATGGTAGAAATAAAATGATGGTTTGATCGCTTTAGCTCTGCTCCACGATCAGCACGCGCGGATTGCCGCCGAGATCCGTCAGCACGCGCGTTTTTCCGCCGAACAGGTAGGAGACGCTCAGCGCCTGCGTGCTGCCTATTTCGAGCAGCAGCATTCCGCCTTCGTTCAGATGCGCGCGATATTCGCTTGCAATCTTTCGGTAAAAGTCCAGCCCGTCTGTTCCGCCGTAGAGCGCAAGCGCAGGCTCAAACGTCACTTCTTTTTGCAGGCTATCCATATCCGCCTGCGACAGATACGGCGGATTGCACACGACGATGTCGAATCTGCCCGGCAAGCGCTCAAAGAGATCGCTCTGCACAAACGTAACGTCCGCCTGATTGAGCGTCGCATTTTCGCGCGCGAGCTCCAGCGCGTCCGCGCTGACGTCCGAGGCGGTTACGGAAACGCCCGCGAGCTTCGCAATCGAAACGCCGACGCATCCGCTGCCCGTGCAGAGATCGAGGCAGGTTTGATATGCGCGTTCCTTGATCGTCCGAATCGCTGTTTCAGTCAGCAGCTCCGTGTCCTGACGCGGGATCAGCGCGCGCTCGTCCGTATAAAACGGCAGCCCCATAAACGACCACTCGCCGAGGATATACTGCAGCGGTTCCCCCGAAAGCCGCTGATCGAGCAAATCGCCGATGATCGCAATCTGTTCCTCCGTCACCTGTGACCAGGCGTGCACCATGAGCGCGGCGGGTTCCGCGCCGATGACGGCGGCGACGATCAGCTTCGCCTGCTGCGCCGCTTCCTCGCCCGCGACGGGCTCAAGACGCAGCTTGGCAAGGCGCACCATCTCCGAAACCGGCATGGTCAATTTGCATCAGGCTCCTTTTCTGGTTCCTTTTTCTCCGGCGCGGCGTCGGCGGTTTTCGCTGTTTCCTCGGCCGCTTGCGGGACCGCGCCGTCGTTGATCGCCAGTTCGAACGCCTTGATCGCAACCTCGATCATCGCCGGCTCCGGTTCGCGCGTGGTCAGATATTGCAGGCCCAGCCCCGGCGCGCGGATGATGCGCGCCCAGAGCGCGTCCGAAGCGGCGGCGAGCTTGAGCACCTCGTAGGCAAGGCCCGCGACGAGCGGCAGAAAGATCAGCCGCGTCAGCACGCGCAGCAGCAGGTTTTCCGCATAGGGCAGCACCGCGAAAAAGAGAATCGACACCGCCATGACGAGAAAGAGATAGTTCGTTCCGCAGCGCGCGTGCAGGCGGGAGTAGCGCATTGCGCTCTCGGGCGTCATCGGCGCGTCGTGCTCATAGCAGGCGATGGTCTTGTGCTCCGCGCCGTGATACATATACACGCGGCGGATGTCCTTCATCAGGGAAATCGCCGAGATGTATCCAAGAAAGATCAGCAGGCGCACGAATCCTTCGACAAGGCTCTTCCAGATGCGCGGGGTGCCGTCGCTCCAGGATATCAGCTGCGTCACCAGCGACGGCAGCAGCACGAACAGCCCGATTGCAAGCGCGACGGCCAGCACGATGGCGACGACGATGGCGATGTCCATCACGTCCTTGCCCGTCTTTTTGGCGAGCCATTTTTCAAACCGGCTCGGTTCTTCCTCGATGGTTTCGCCATAGAGCTCCGCCGAGTGGGTCATCATCTTCATGCCTGTGGAAATCGAGTCCACAAACGCGACCACGCCGCGCACGACCGGCCACTTGAGAATCGGGCTCTTGCCCGCGTCCTTCTTTGGCGTATATTCCGTTTCGATGGTGCCGTCGGCTTTGCGAACGGCGAGCGCGATGCCGCCGCTCATGGTGCGCATCATCACGCCCTCCATGACCGCCTGGCCGCCGACCGAGCATCTTTTGACTTCCTGTTTTTGTTTCACGTTCGATTTTCCCTGTAACTTTTATTTTGCAATTCCGCGCTCGTTATCCTGCACGGTTCAGATGATTGTACCATATGCCGCCGACCCCGGGCAAGAAAAAACCTCCCCTTGGGTGGGAAGGTTTTTCACGTCTCTTACAGACCGTAACGCTTTTTGAAACGGTCGACACGTCCGCCGCTGTCCACGAGCTTTTGCTTGCCGGTGAAAAACGGATGGCACTTGCTGCAGATTTCAACGGTCAGTTCCTCTTTTGTGGAACCGGTCTTGAAGGTCTCGCCGCAGGCGCAGCGGACCGTAGCTTCGCCGAATTTCGGATGAATATCCTTCTTCATGTCAGTTCACTCCTTTAAAACACTACCATCCGCTATTATAGCGAGCGACAGCGGAAAAATCAATAGTTTTTTGGATATATTCCGCAATGATCCGCGGAAATTCGGGCGGTTTTGCCGCCTCTACTTGCCGAAACGGCTTGTGGACATGGTCGTGTAGCCGTCCTTTTCGTAGATGCTCACCCAGTCCTTCAGCCGCTGGAGGAACTCCTCGTTGTTGCTCGTCTTTTCGAGCATGCCGATGAGGTGCTCCGTCACGTCCGCCGGGTTTCCGCCGGAAAGCACGCGGCGAATGGTGCGCACCGCATCGAGCTCCTCCGAAGAAAGCAGCAGATCCTCGCGGCGCGTGCCGGATTTATAGATGTCAATAGCCGGAAAGATCCGCCGCTCGCTGAGCTTGCGGTCGAGATGGATTTCCATGTTGCCCGTGCCCTTGAACTCTTCATAGACCATGTCGTCCATGCGGCTGCCGGTCTCGGTCAGCGCGGTGGCGATCACGGTCAGGCTGCCGCCGTTTTCGATTTTTCGCGCGGCGCCGAAGAAACGCTTGGGCTTGTGCAGCGCGCCCGGGTCCATGCCGCCGGAGAGCGTGCGGCCCGTCGGCGGGATCGTGAGGTTATATGCGCGCGCAAGTCGCGTGAGGCTGTCCAGCAGGATGACGACGTCCTTGCCCATCTCGACGAGGCGCATCGCGCGCTCCTGCACCATCTCCGCCACGCGGGTGTGATGCTCCGGCAGTTCGTCGAAGGTGGAATACAGCACCTCGCCCTTGATGGAGCGCTGCATGTCGGTCACTTCCTCCGGCCGCTCGTCGATGAGCAGCACGATGAGGTGCGAGTCCGGATAGTTCGTGGAAATGCCGTTTGCGATGCTCTTGAGCAGCGTCGTCTTGCCCGCCTTCGGCTGGGAGACGATCATGGCGCGCTGTCCTTTGCCGATCGGCGCGATCAAATCGATGAGCCGGATGGCGAGGCTGTTTGCGCCGGGCAGTTCGAGCGTATAGCGCTCATACGGGAACACGGGCACGAGTTCTTCGTAGGGCTTGCGGTCCACGATGCTCTCGGGCGACTCGCCGTTGACCGCCGTGATATACAGCAGCGCGAGAAACCGCTCGCCCTCTTTCGAGGGACGCGTTTTGCCGGTGACCATATCGCCCGTGCGCAGGCCGAAGCGGCGGATCTGCGCAATGGAGACGTATACGTCGTGCTGGCCGGAGAGGTAGTTTTCGCTGCGGAGGAATCCATATCCGTCCGGCAGCACCTCCAGCACGCCCTCCGCGTCCCCGCAGTCGCCCGTCTGCAGAATTTCCGGAACGGCGGGGTTGCTCGTGCCGTAATCCTTGTTGTAATATCCTTCGCCGCCGCGCTGGCGATAGTTACGGTCGCCCTCAAAGCCGCCCTGATCCGCGCCGTAATTGCCGGCGTTGTAGCCGCCCTGCTGGTAACCACCCTGCTGATAGTCGCGCTGCTGGTAGTTATTCTGCTGCTGATAGCCGCCCTGTTGATAGTCGCGCTGCTGATAATTGCTCTGCTGCTGATAGCCGCCCTGTTGATAGCCGCCCTGCTGATAATTGCTCTGCTGCTGATAGCCGCCCTGTTGATAGCTTCCGCGCGGCGTATACTGGCGCCTCTGGTAACTTCCCTGCTGAGAGCGGTTGTCGTAATAGGGCTTGTTCTGCTGATAAGGCCGGGGCGTATAGTTTCCGCGGTGGTAGCCGCCCTCCATCTCCTGCTGCGGCGCGCGCTCGGGCATCCCCTCGCCGGCATCGCCCGCTTCGCCCTCGCCACGCGGCTGCGCCTCGTTCGGCGCGTCCTCGTCGCTTTCATTTTCCGCGCCGGAAGACGAAAAATCGGAGGGCACGACTCCGCCCGCCATGATGATTTCAATCAGCTCGTTTTTTCGATATTTGGTTAAGGATTTCACACCTTGCAGTTTTGCGATTTCACGCAAATCCCCAAGGCTCTTCGCCTCAAGCTGTTCCTTGTTCAACTGTATGCTCCTCTCCTAGGTAAGAACTATCTACCTTTAACGAAATCAAGAAGTTTGATTCGATGTGACCTCTTGGATGAAGAAATCATATCGTCGGGCGGTGTTTTTGTCAATATGCGCCATCCTTTTTTCACATCATCGAGCTCGATTTTCTTGATAAATCGTCGCTTTTGCATGCTGATGCCGTCGTTCGCGCGCTTTGAAACGACGCAAGGATCGATCGCGGCAACCGCAGCGCGCACCAGACGAACGCGTTTTTTCCGTTTTTTCAATGGATACCGCGATATCGAAATATGGAAATGATAACACATAGTTGTTTGGGACATGTTTGGGAATCGTTATATCAGTGTAACCATTTTGAAAACCTATTGCGCCGTCTCTTTTATTTTAAAGTAGAGTATGCTAAGATACACTGCATGGCAAACAGAGAGACAGAACGAATGGAACGCATCCGGACCGGATTTCGCATCCGGCCGCGCTATATCATACTCTTTTTCATCCTCACGTTTTTCGTACTCGGCGGCGTATACCTCTCCCAGCAGACGAAGCTCAAGAGCATCGCTGAGCAAAAGGTGGAACTGCAGACGGAGCTGGACTCGCTCAACGTCCAGCAGGAGCGGCTCGAGCGTATGCTCGAATACATGCAGACGACGGATTACCTGATTCAATACGCGCGTGAAAAGCTCGGCTACGTCTTCGAAGGCGACTGGAAGTTTTACGACGACTCCGCAACCGCACAGGTTACGCCGAAGCTTGCGGAGACGCCGACGCCTGTGCCCGCGCTGACCACGCCGATTCCTTCCCCTTCCCCGACGCCCACGCCAATGCCGACAACCCCGCCGGATGTCGCGGTCGTTACGCTCGCGCCATGAAGCTGCTCGTCTTTGACATCGGAAGCAACTCCGTGCGCACCGCGCGGCTGACGACGGACGAGCTGGGCCTGCCGCAGCTCTCCGGCAAGCGCGTCTACACCACGCGGCTTGCGGAGGGATTGTCCGAAACCGGCGCGCTATCGCAATCCCGCATTCTTCAGTCCCTGCTCGTGATCCGCTCGGTGCACGCCGAGCTCGCGGCGCAGGGATTTTTGTCTTACGCCTATGCGACCAGCGCCGTGCGCGACGCGTCGAACGGCCTCGACTTCATCGCTTCCGTCGAGCAGATCATCGGAAAAAGCCACGCCCGCATTCTCACAGGCGCGGAGGAGGCGGCGTTTGCGCAGCAGGGCGCCGATCCGGACCGGACACACACCATCATCGACATCGGCGGCGGCAGCACGCAGATCGTCCGCGCGACATCCCGGGAGAGCTGGCCGATCGGCTGCGTCCGCGCAAAGGACCTCGCGCCCTACGACGATCTGGCCATGATCAGCAGCGCGCTGTATCCCATCCTCTCCGGTCTCTTCGGACCGCCGGATTTCGACGCGCGTCCTGACAGAGCGACCGTTTCCGGCGGCAAACTGAGCATGGCGGAGCAGCTGCTCGGCGTCGGCGGGACGATCACCACGCTCGCGCTGCTCTGTGAGGGACAGACTTCGTTTCTGCCCTGGAAAGGGGAAAAGCGGATTGAGTTCCCCGCGCTTCGAGCCGTGCTCGGCGCGCTGAGCGACATGGGCGACGCAGCGCGCGCCAGGATTCCGCTTTTGAAGGACAGACACGACATCATCCTCCACGGCGGCGCCATCCTGCAATATCTCATGGAAAAGCTCAGCTGCATGCACATCGACGCGACGCTCTCGGACGGCTTGGACGGCTATGCGATGCATCTGTACCACACGCTGTCCAGATAACCCGTGTTCCCATATCACAACAACAGCGGCGCTCCGACAGGAGCGCCGCTGCGTTATCTTTGCGGGAGAGATTACGGAGCCGGAACAGGGGTCGGCGTCGCTTCGCCGCCGACGACGTCGTCGAAATTCATATCGGTCTTGTTGCCGATGATGATCGTGATGTCGAGATACTCGCCGTCGCGGTAGACCTTCACGTTCAGCTCGTCGCCGATGACGCAGGCCAGCACGATGCTGACGAGCTGCTCGTGCGTCGTGATCGTTTCGCCGTTCGCCTCCACGATGATGTCCCCGGCGAGGATGCCCGCCTGCTCGGCGGGTCGTCCCTTAACGACGCTCTGCACCAGCGCGCCGACGGGAACGCCGTTCTCCTCAGCCGTCGCCTCGTCGATGGTGCTGACCGTGACGCCGATGCCCGGGCGCTCGACCTCGCCCTTGGTGATTAAAATCTTCATGATCTTTTTCACCTGGTTGATCGGCAGCGCAAAGCCGATGCCCTCGGCGCTGACGGCGTTGCCGTATTCGTCGTAGCCGGCGGTGATGGTCTTGGCGCTGTTGATGCCGATGACCTCGCCGCTCATGTTGATCAGCGGGCCGCCGCTGTTGCCGAAATTGATCGCCGCGTCGGTCTGCAGATAGGAGTTGGTATAGTTGTCGATCGTGATTTCACGCGCGGTCGCGCTGACGATGCCGAACGTAATCGTGTTTGCCAGTTCGTCCGTCGAGAGCGGATTGCCGATGGCAAGCACGTACTCGCCGACGCGCACCTTGTCGGAATCGCCCAGCATGAGAGGCTGGAGGTTTGCGTCTGAAACTTTGAGTACGGCGATGTCCGTCTCCGTGTCGGAGCCGATCAGCGTCGCGTCGCGTTCCTCGTCCTCGCCGTATACCTTGACGGTGATCTTGTGCGCGCCTTCCACAACATGCGCATTGGTCAGGATATAGCCCTCGCTCGAAACCACAAATCCCGTTCCGCTGCCGTAGAGCTCGTCCACCGTCTTTCCCGTCAGGCTCTGGGACTGCACATAGTTGAGCACGCCGACCACGCCCGGGGAAACCGCGTCGTAGATGTCGGGAATCGGATTGTCTACCATCCCCGGCAGCGTCGGCGCAACGCCGTCGAGCATGGGCATCTGCCGGTCGTTGTCGCTGACGACGGGCGTCGGGGTCGCCTCGGGCGTCTCCGTCTGCTCCGCAGCCGGCGGCACCGTCGCTTCCTCGCCAGGCGTCGGCGCCACGGTCGGCGTCGGCGTAACCAGAATCACCTCTTCGTTCGCGCTCTGGCCAAGCAGGGTCGGCCAGAAGAGCCCGACGACCATCAGCGCCAGCAGCGCGACGACGACGATGATGACGACGGTTGCAAACGCGTTTCCGCCCTTGCCTTCGCGGTCGTGTTTGTATTGATGATCAGAACTGTAAAAACCGTTATGTTCCATTTTTCTTTCCTCCGTCCGCAGCGGCGCGTTTCGGAACCGGCGCGCGCTTGAGCGTAAATGTGAATGTGCTTCCCTTGCCCCTCGCGCTCTTGAGCGTGATGGTCTGGTTGTGCTGGTCGATGATGCGCTTGACGATGGAGAGGCCGAGGCCCGTTCCACCCTGCTTGCTCGGCGTATGCGCCTTTTCCACCTTGTAGAACCGGTCGAATACGTGCGGTATATCCTCTTCGGGAATGCCCGGGCCGGAGTCCTGAATGCTCACGTAGATCTCGCGGCGCATGGCATAGGTTGCAATCCTGAGCTTGGTGTTGTCCGGCGAATACTTGATCGCGTTGTCGATGATGTTGCGAAGCACCTGCGAAATCTGCGCGCTGTCCGCCTCAACGTAATACTGCTCCTGCGCGAACTTGACGTCCACCTCCATCTGATGCTCGTAAATCTGCGCCTCAAAGGTGATCAGCGTTCGCCGGATCAGCTCGTTGATGTCGAAGATTTCGAGCTTGATCGCGGTTTTGCCGCTCTCGATTCGCGCAAGGTCCAGCAGGTCGTTGACCATGCCCGTCATGCGCTTCGTCTCCGAGAGCACGATGCCGATATACTTTTCGTGCTCCTCCGGACCGATGGTCCCGTCCTGCATGGCTTCAAGGAATCCTTTCATGCTGGTGAGCGGGCTCCTCAGCTCGTGGCTGACGTTTGCAACGAAGCTTCTGCGCGTGGCCTCCAGATCCTTGAGCTGGTCCGCCATGTTGTTGAAGCTGACGGCAAGCTGCGTCGCTTCCTCCACGCTGCTGATCGGGATGCGGATATTATAGTCGCCCTTGGCGTACTTCTGCACGATTTCGTTGATCTCCATAAACGGCCTCGTGAGCCGCGCCGTGGTGTAATACACGGCGATGACGGAGAGCAAAACCGCGATGAGCGAAACAAGCATCACCTCGGCATACGCCATGCTGATCGCGCCGAGCGCGTCCGTGATGTCGATATAAAAGCGCACGACGTGCGTCGCAACGCCTTCGCGCACCACGGGTTTTGTGCCCACGAGCATCTGGAAACCGGCCTTGCTCTGCGTAAAACGCACGCTGCTCGCGTCCAGATCGGAGACGGCGTTCAGCATGCGTGATATCTCTTCCTCCGAGAAGCGTTGGCTCATGACTTCGTTCCACTTCGAGCCGGAGGCATATTGCGCCATGGCGCCGTCGACGGAGATGATCTGGATCAGTCCGTCGTAGTGCCTTGCGATTGTGTTGAGCTCGAGGATCGCGGCGTTTTCGCCCGCGACAGAGCTCGTCGTGTTAAAGTACAGTTCGGTGACGATGCTGATCTCGTTTGCGATGTTCTGCTTTTCCTGGCGCATGACGAAGCCCGACATGAGCGCCCCGACGATGACGCCGGAGAGAAGCAGCAACCCGAGCGTAAGGCTCATATAGGTTGCCAGCATCCGGGAAAAGAGCGTTCTGAGAAAGTCTTTGCGCATCTTACCGCATCACTTTTGTTCGAATTTATACCCTACGCCCCACACGGTGCGGAGCTCCCACTCATGGTCCTCGCCGAGCTTTTCACGGATGCGCTTGACATGCACGTCCACCGTTCGCGAGTCGCCGAAGAAGTCGAATCCCCAAACCTGCTCGAGCAGCTGCTCGCGCGTGAACACCTTTCCGGTATGGCTCGCGAGAAAATAGAGAAGTTCGATCTCTTTGGGCGGCATTTCGAGCTGTCGCCCGTCCAGCGTGACCGCATAGTTTTCGAGGGATACGGTCAACCCGGGCAACGCGATCGTCCGCGTCGGCTCCGCCGGAGTGCTGCGGCGCAGCACCGCCTTGATGCGGGCGATGAGCTCCTTTGCGTCGAACGGCTTTGCGATGTAGTCGTCCGCGCCGAGTTCGAGGCCCTGCACGCGGTCCCCCGTATCGCCCTTTGCGGTGAGCATGATCACCGGCGTTTCGCTCTCCATCCGGATATCGTGCAGAACCGCCCAACCGTCCCGGCCGGGCAGCATGATATCCAGAACGACGAGCGACGGCTTCGTCTCGTGGAACGCCGCCATGGCGGAGGTTCCGTCCGCGCAGGTATACACCTGGAAGCCCGCTTTTTTCAGATACAGCTCGATGATGGCGAGAATATTCCTGTCGTCATCTATGACCAGAATGGTATTGTTTTCCATCCGATCACCTCCGTTGTTGATAGGAAAATGCGCATAATCTCACATTTGGATAAAGTATAGCAGAGATTGTGACGTTTGTCCAACCAAGTCAGAAATTGTCACACAAACGCCGCAAGCTCCCCCACGGGAGCATGGTTTCCGCAAAAATCGCGCGCGTACCGCACAGGATTTCGCCCAATATCACTTCAGCGTCACCACAGTCACGCCCGCGTCCCCTTCACCGTAGGTTCCGAGGCGAAACGTCTTGACGCGCGGATGGTTTTTCAGGTATGCCTGCACGCCCGCGCGCAGCGCGCCGGTGCCTTTTCCGTGCACGACGAAGAATTCATGGACGCCGTTCATCAGCGCGGTGTCGATGAAGCGGTCGATCTCAAGACACGCGTCGTCCACCATGCTGCCGCGAAGGTCGAGCGAGAGCGCGCTGCCGCGATCTTGCGAAAGCGTCACCTTTGCGCCCGTCTTCTCCGGCTTTTTCTTCTCCTCCAGAGAGCGGATGTCGTTGAGCGGAATGGTCATCTTGATCACGCCCGCCTGCACGAGCACGTCGCCCTTTGCGTCCGCCGCCTTGAGCACGGTCGCCTCCTGCCCCAGCGTGATGAGCTTGACGCGCTGGCCGGGGCGCACGCTCTCCGGCGGGCTGCCCGCGGCGTCGCGCCGCGCCGCCTGCTCATAGAGACGCTCCTCGGTCTTTCGCATTGCGTCCCGGGAGGACTGCACCGCGCGCTCGAGCTGCTTTTTGTCGACGCTTTCGATGGAGCGCAGCTGCGCGATGAGCTTCTCCATATCCTGCCGCGTCTCCTGCACCATCCGCCGCGCGTCCTCGCGGGCTTTCTGGCGCAGCTGTGTCTTCTCGTCTTCGAGCTTCTGTTTCTGCTTTTCGAGCTCGGTTTTGATCCGCTCGGTCTCGATGCGCAGCCTGCCGATCGTGTCCCGATCGTCCTCCGCGCTCTTTCGCGCCTGCGCCGCCTCGGAAAGCACGGTTTCAAACGCGACGTCCTTTTTCTGCAGAAAGTCCTGCGCGCGGTCGATGACCGCGTCGCCCAGGCCCAGCCTGCGCGAAATTTCAAACGCGTTGCTCTTGCCCGGAATACCGATGAAAAGGCGGTATGTCGGGCAGAGGCGGTCCACGTCGAACTCCATGGACGCATTTTGCATGCCGGCGTGCATGAGCGCAAACGCCTTGATCTCGCTGTAATGCGTGGTGGCGACGGTGAGCGTTTTGCGCTCATAGAGGCTTTCGAGGATCGCCTGCGCCAGCGCCGCGCCCTCGATGGGGTCGGTGCCCGCGCCAAGCTCGTCCAGCAGGACCAGCGAACGCTCGTCAGCCTCCGCGAGGATGCGCACGGTGTTGGTCATGTGCGAGGAAAACGTGGACAGCGACTGCTCGATGGACTGCTCGTCCCCGATGTCCGCAAACACGCTGTCAAACGTGGAGAGCTCCGTTCCCTCGTCCGCCGGAATGAACATGCCGCTCATTGCCATGAGCGAAAACAGTCCGACGGTTTTGAGCGTCACCGTCTTGCCGCCCGTGTTCGGGCCGGTGATGATGAGCGTTCTAAACGTTTCGCCAAGCCAGATGTCGACCGGGACGACCGTCTGTCTGTCGATCAGCGGATGCCGCCCGCGCACGATGCGGATGCAGCCCGTTTCGTTGAGCTTCGGCCGCACGGCGCGCTGATCCCGCGCCATGACCGCGCGGGCGAAGATCACATCCAGCGCGCCCATGACGTTGCAGCTTGTGTGAATCTCGTCCGCAAACGGCGCGATCATCGCCGTCAGGCCGGAGAGAATGCGTTCGATTTCGTTTTTCTCCTCGGCCAGCAGGCGCTTGTTTTCGTTTCCCAGCTCTACCACGGCCGCGGGCTCGACGAACAGCGTCGCCCCGCTGCTGCTCTGGTCGTGCACCAGCCCCGGCACCTGCGAGCGGCACTCCGCCTTGACGGGCAGCACATAGCGCCCGTTGCGAATCGTGATGACCGCCTCCTGCAGATACTTCTGCGTGGTCGTGCTCCGGAGCATGCCGTTGAGTTTTTCCCGCACGCGCTCGCCGACGATCTTCATCTGCCGGCGGATCCGATTGAGCTCCGGCGAGGCATTGTCCGAAATCTCGTCCTCGCCCAGAATGCAGCGGGCAACCTCTTCCTCGACCGAGCGATGCGACGCGAGCCGGTTGGCCAGATTGCACAGCAGACTGTTTTCGTCCCCCGCCTGCAGAACGTCCTTCGCCTCGCGCGCGGCGCGCATCGCCTGCGCGATAGCGAGCAGCTCCCGCGTGCTCAGAAACAGCGCCGCGTGCATCCGTCCGACGAGTTCGCGCACATCCGGAAAGCCCGTCACGGGCGTTCGGCCGGTGCGCGTATAGATACTCTCCGCCTCGGACGTCTGCTCCTGCAGGGTTTCGGCATCTTTCAGCGTATCCGCAGGGCGCAGTTTTTGGGCAAACTCCACCCCGACCTCACAGGCCAGATGCTGCGTCATGATATTTTTGATTTTATCGTATTCCAGCGTGGTAAGTGTTTTTTCCTGTATCATCGTATCCCCCAAATACGGAATCGTATTCTGTCGTTATTTTATTGCATGACCGCAACACAGAAGAAAAGCCCCGTCTCGATCAACGTGACGGGGCGACAAATCCTCGGCTCAGCGAATCTCGCGCAGATACGCGTCGACGCGCTGCATCGCCTGCTCGATGTGTTCCTTCGAGGTGGCGTAACAGCAGCGGATATGCCCCTCTCCCGCCGCGCCGAAGGCGCTGCCGGGAACGGTCACGACTTTTTTGCTCGCAAGCAGTCCGTCGCAGAACTGCTCGCTGGTCAGTCCCGTCGACTGAATCGACGGGAACACGTAAAACGCGCCCTCCGGCTCGTTGCAATCCAGGCCCATGGCGTTGAACGCGTCGATGATGTACCGGCGGCGGGATTCATACTCGTCGATCATGTAGCGGGTGTCCGCAAAATCGTCCGCAAATCCATCCTCCAGCGCGGCGACGCCGGCCCACTGCGCAGGCGTCGGCGCGCAGAGCATCGTCAGTTGATGCACCTTGCGCATGGCGGCGATGAGCTCCTGCGGACCCGCCGCATAGCCGAGCCGCCAGCCGGTCATGGAAAACGCCTTGGAAAAGCCATTGAGCACGATCGTGCGCTCGCGCATGCCGGGCAGCGCGGCAAACGAAACATGGCGCTTGCCGTTAAACGTCAGCTCGGCATAGATCTCGTCGGTCACGACGATGATGTCCGTGCCGCGCACGAGCTCGGCAATCTCTTCCAGATCGCTCTGCTCCATGATCGCGCCCGTCGGGTTCGTTGGAAACGCAATCAGGATCGCCTTGGTCTTGGGCGTAATGGCGGCCTTGACGGCGTCCGCTTTCAGGCGGAAACGGTCTTCATGCTTCGTCAGCACGCGGACGGCGCTGCCGCCCGCGAGTTCGATGGCGGGCACATAGGACACATAGCACGGCTCGTGATAGATCACCTCGTCGCCGGGATTCAAAATGGCGCGCATGGCAAGATCGATCGCCTGACTCGCGCCGACGGTGATGAGCACGTTATCGATGGATTCATAGCCGCTGATGTCGTATTTCTCCGCAAGGAAGCGCAGGATCAATTCACGCAGATGCGGATCGCCCGAGTTGGACGAGTACGGAACGCGCTCCGTTTTGAGGCGCTCCGCAACGTACTTGCGGATGCGGTCCGGCGTTGGAAAATCCGGCTCGCCGACGCCGAGGCTGATGTGCGAGTCGTCCAGAAGATCGAAATATTTTCGAATGCCCGAAGGTGGTATGCGCTTTACGCAGTCCGAGAGCAAGTTTTGATAATCCATAAACACATCCTGTTTTGCGATCGTTATTATCCTGCCGCCGACATATCATCCGAAGGCAACTCTCCGTTTGCCGGGACCGGCTGCAACTACCCCGGGTAATCGCGCCGCCCTCGGTTTTACGAGAGTAGTCCTACTATAACATGAACGCCCATGCCAGTCAAACAGATTGTCGGGCGCGGCAAACCGCCCGTCATGAGACGGATTGTCCGCCGGTCAGTTCATGGCGATATCGCCGAACATGCCGCCGTACCGCTCGGTCGCAAGCTCGATGAGCCGCGCGCTTTCCTCGCCGGACGCGTCCAGCAGTTCCTTTGCCGCGGCCGCCGCCTGCTCGAGCAAACGCACATCCATCGCGCCGTACATCAGCCCCGCGCTGTCGTCGCCATGCTGCCGCGTGCCGATGAAATCGCCCGGGCCACGCAGTTCCAAGTCCTTTTGCGCGATCTCAAAGCCGTCGGTCGTCTTCGTCATGGCGAGCATGCGCTCGTTTTCCTGCTCGCCCTGCGATCCGTAGAGCAAAAAACAATACGCCTGCTTGGCGCTTCTGCCGACGCGACCGCGCAGCTGATGCAGCTGGGACAGGCCAAACCGCTCCGCCCCCTCGATCGCCATGATGCAGGCGTTCGGCACATGCACGCCGACCTCGATGACCGTCGTGGTCACGAGCGCGTCGAGCTCTCCCGCGCGAAACGCGCGCATGACCTTCTCCTTCTCCGTCTCTTTCATGCGTCCGTGCAGTTTTGCAAGGCGAATGTCCGGCAAGGTTTTCTTCAGTTCGGCATACAGCGCGTCCACGCTCGGGCAATCGATCGACTCGCTCTCCTCGATCACCGGGCAGACGATGTAGCTCTGTACGCCTTCTTTCGCCTGTTTTTCGATATAGCGGTACATATCCGCCCGCTTGTGCTCGGGAATCACGCTGGTCTTGACCGGCATTCGTCCCGGCGGCAGTTCGTCGATCACCGAGATGTCGAGATCGCCGTAGAGGATCAGCGCCAGCGTTCGCGGAATCGGCGTTGCGCTCATGACGAGCATGTCCGGGCGCACGCCCTTTTCGAGCATCGCCGCGCGCTGTCGCACGCCGAAGCGATGCTGTTCGTCCGTCACGATGCACCCAAGGTCGCAAAATCTCACGTCTGAAGAGAGCAGCGCGTGGGTGCCAACGATGAACAGCGCGCTGCCGTCCGCAATCTTTGCCAGCGCGCTGTCGCGCTCCGCCTTTTTCATGCTGCCTTTGAGCAGCGCGACCGCGTCGCCGAAGATGTCGCGAAAGTTTTGAAAGTGCTGCTCCGCAAGTATCTCCGTCGGCGCGAGCAGCGCGCCCTGCTTGCCGTTTGCCGCGGCAACGCAGAGGGCGTACATGGCGACCGCGGTCTTGCCGGAGCCGACGTCCCCCTGCAGCAGCCGGTTCATCGGCGTGTTCCTTCGCATATCCTCGGCGATTTCGCCGATCACGCGCAGCTGCGCGGCCGTCGGCGCAAAGCCGAGCTTCGGCAAAAAGCGCTCCAGCACGCCGCTGGTATCGAATGAAAAGCCGTTTTGACGCAGGCGCTCCGCTTTTTGCAGCTCCAGAATGATGAAATACAGCAGCGTGTTTTCAAAGTCGAGGCGCTTACGCGCAAGCCCCAGCGCCTCTCGGCTGAAGGGGAAATGCGCGTGCCGCAGCGCCAGCGCGAGCGGAACGAGGCTGTAACGATCCAGCAGCGTTCTCGGCAGCGGTTCCGGTATCCGGTCCCAGGCCTGTTCCAGCGCAGCCATGATGCTGTCCCGCCAGGCGCGCTGATTGACGCCCTGAACGGTGGAGTACACCGGCACGATGCCCGGCAACCCCTGCGAAATCGAAGGGTTGATCAGCGACACGCCGTTTTTGCGGATCACTCGGCCGCAGGCATAGACGATTTCACCTGTTTTGATCTGCGCGCTGCGATACGGCTGATTGAACCACTTCAGCGTGACTTTCCCCGTCTCGTCCTGCGCGGACATGGAGAGGATGGTCATGCCCTTTGTTCGATAATACCGCGCCGCGCCGCAGATGCGAACCTGCACGGCGGCGCTCTGCGCGTTAATCAGCTGTGAAATGGGAGTGACCTTCGAATAATCCAGATAGTCGCGCGGCAGGCGATAGAGCAAATCGCGCACCGTAAATACGCCGAGCTGCCCAAACAGCTCCGCGCGTTTCGGTCCGATGCCTTTTACACCCGTCAGCGGAAGATCCAGCATACTGCTCCTTCAATCCATAGGGCCCATACGACAAAAAGCCGCTTTTGAAAAAAGCCGACGACGGAAACACGTCGTTCCGTCGCCGGCCGTTGGCCAATCCGAGTTGCGGTTTACTGCACCGCGACGTAGTAGTAATACAGCGGCTGACCGCCCGCAAGCACCATGAACTCCGCGTCCTCAAACTCCGTCTGGAGTTTGTCGGCGATCGCCTGGGCGTTTTCCTCCGTCTGGCCTTCGCCATAGTAAAGGGTCACTGTGCAGGCCTCGTCCCCGCGGTCGGCAATCATCTTGCGCACAAGATCGCAGGTCGTGTCCTCGACGCTCGTGCCCGAGACGGCGAGATGGTTGTTGACAAGGCCGATCATGTCGCCCTTTTTCACCGACTTGCCGTCGAATTTCGTATCCCGAATGGCATAAGTGACCGCACCGCTGACCACTTCGGAGATCGCGCCCTTCATCGCCTGCTCGTTTTCCTCGACGCTCGCGTCCTTCGAATACGCCATGCAGGCGGCGATGCCCTGCGGAATCGTCTTGGTGGGGATCAGCACGACGCCTTTTTGCGTCAGCTCGCTCGCCTGCTGCGCCGCGAGGATAATGTTGGAGTTGTTGGGCAGCACAAACACGTTTTTCGCGTTGATCTTGTTGATGGCGGAGGCGATGGAGTCGATGCTCGGATTCATCGTCTGACCGCCGGAGATCAGCGCGTCCACAGCCAGCGCTTTGAACAGCTCGTCGATGCCGTCTCCGGTGCTGACGGCGAGCAGGCCGAATTCCTTTTCGTTGCGCTTGCGCTCTTCCATGAGCTCGCGGTTCTGCTCGCGCATGTTTTCGATCTTGAGTTTATCCAGCTCGCCGATGCGAAGCGCGAGCTGCAGCACCTTGCCGGGCGCGTTGGAATGCACATGCACCTTGACCATGCCTTCGTCGCTGGCGACGACGACGGAATCGCCGAGGCGTTCGAGATGGTTGCGGAAGCTCTCGATGTCTTTTTCTTCGATCTCCGGCGAGAGATGAATAATAAAAAATTCCGTACAATAACCGTAGATGATGTTTTCGCCGGAGAAACTGTCCGCGTTCGTGTGCTCCTGCGCCGGCTGCTCTGCGACAAGCTCTTCATAGCTTTCGATCGCTTCGCCGTCGAGCGAGAGTTTGAATCCTTTATAGATGGTCAGAAGTCCCTTGCCGCCGGAGTCGATCACGCCCGCCTCTTTGAGCACGGGCAGCAGATTCGGCGTGTCCGCCAGCGCTTTTTCGCCGCTGGCGAGCATTTCGTCCATGAGGCGGTAGACGTTCGCACCCTGCTGCTGCAACTCGGCGACGCTCTCCGCAATCACGCGCGAAACGGTGAGGATGGTGCCCTCCTTGGGTTTCATGACGGCTTTGTAAGCCGCCTCGCTGCCCTTTGTCAGAGCGGCGGAGAGAAGCTCCGCGTCCACGAAGTCCGCGCCCTTGAATGCGCGCGAAAAGCCACGAAAGAGCTGGGAAAGAATGACGCCCGAGTTGCCGCGCGCGCCCTTGAGTGCGCCCATGCTCAGCGCGTCGGCAACCTGCGTTGCGGTTGCGTTCTCCGGCAGCGCGCGGATTTCGTGCACCGCGCTCTGCATGGTCATGGACATATTGGTGCCCGTGTCACCGTCGGGGACAGGGAACACATTCAAAGCGTCGATCGCCGCTTTGTTTTTCTCCAGCAGCGCCGCGCCAGCGATAATCATATCGCGCAGCTGCGAGCCGCCGATCTTCATATTTTTATCCAATTTACCCTCCGAATGTCCGGATCCCAAGAGCCGAACTGCGTTATACGCGAATGTTTTCGACGTGGACGTTCACATTGCGAACCGTGATCCCCGTCATCTCTTCCACCCGATATTTCACATTGCTCTTGGCATTGTGCGCCACCGCAGGCAAAGACACGCCATATTCGAGCGTGACAAACAGATCGACGTCGATCACATCGGGTGAAACGACCGTAACCTTGACGCCGCGGCGCATGTTATCTCTTCCGAACAGTTCAACGAACGAGTCGCCCGCCGTCTTGGCGTTCATGCCGACGATGCCGACGTTTTCCACAGCCGCATAACCGGCGATGCTGGCGATCAAGTCGTCCGCAATCGAAATCTTTCCAAGGGTTGTAGACATTTCCGCTGCCATAAGTTACGCCTCCTTTTTCGATACTTATATTTTATACCAGGCGCCAAATCCTCCGCAACCGCGTAACCAGTCCCCGGCGGGAAGGCGCAAGGCGTTGTTGTAGCCAATGTGTGAACATCCTGCGGCAGGCGCAGGCGGAGCGTTACTCCTCTTCCTCTTCGGGCAGGATGCCGTTGTGGAAGAACTCCTGCACGTCGTCGTTGTCGTCGAGCTTTTCCAGAAAACGCAGCACCTTATCGACGGTCTCTTCATCCGTGATATCGACGGTGTTCTGCGGAATCATCTGCACCTCCGCGGAGATGAACTCAAAGCCGGCTTTTTCAAGCTCTTCGCGCACCTTTGAAAAATCGTTCGGATCGGTATAGATTTCAAACGCGTCGTCCTGCGCGACGAAGTCCGCCGCGCCCGCTTCGAGCGCCTGCATCATGATCTCGTCCTCGTCCATCAGCGCGGTGCGCTCGATGACAATGACGCCTTTTTTGTCGAACATCCAACCGACGCAGCCGCTGTTGCCGAGGTTGCCGCCGCTCTTGTCGAAGATATGGCGCATCTCCGCCGCCGTGCGGTTTCTGTTGTCGGTGACGACTTCCACGATGATGGCCATATTGCCCGGGCCGTAGCCTTCGTAAACGATCTCCTCGTAATTGACGGACGCGCCCTCGCCCGCCGCCTTTTTGATGGAGCGGGAGATATTGTCGTTGGGCATGTTGTTCGCCTTCGCCTTGGCGATAACATCGCGCAGTTTATTGTTGTTTACGGGGTCCGCCCCGCCCTCTTTGACCGCGATGGCGATCTCTCTGCCGATCTTGGTGAAGATCTTGCCGCGCTGGGCGTCGGTCTTTTCTTTTTTATTCTTAATGTTCGCCCACTTGGAATGTCCTGACATAAGTCCTCCTGTTTGCCCTTCCGTTGATTCATATCCGTGCCGTCGGGGACAGCCTGCCCCTCGGGACCAAATTACCGTTTGCGTTCAGCCGTTTTCCTTCGCCCTGATTGCCGCGTAGGTCTTTGCGAGAGACTGCAAATCCTCCCAGACGTCCTTCTTCTTCGACTCGTCCCGCAGCAGCGCGGCGGGGTGGTAGGTCGGAAGAAACAGCGTGCCGTTTTTCTCCATCCACTGCCCGCGCACGCGCGTGATGCGCGCCTCCGGGCTGTAGACGTGTTTCGTCGCCGTCGCGCCAAGGCAGACCAGAATCTTCGGCCGAATGAGCCTGTACTGCATCCGCAGCACCGGCAGGCACGCCTCGGCCTCCTCGTCCAGCGGGGTGCGATTTCCCGGCGGACGACATTTGACAACGTTGGTAATATACAGGTCTTCGCGCCGCATGTCAATCGCTGAAAACATTTTATCGAGCAATTGGCCCGCTTTTCCGACGAACGGGCGGCCCTGCGCGTCCTCGTCCGCCCCCGGTCCTTCGCCGACGAGCATGATATCCGCGTGCCTATTTCCTTCGCCAAGCACGATGCTGTGCCGCCGCTGGCAGAGCCCGCAGCGGCGGCAGTTTTCAATCTGCCGTTCGACGCTCTCCCAGCTCAGCTCTTCCATGGTTCAGTCCTTTCGACGCTCCCGTCAGACGTGCTCCGCCGCGTCCTCGTCCAGCATGAAGATCGCGTTTTGATGCAGCTGCAGATAGCTTGCCGGCATGCTCGGCAGCACCGGTCCGGAGATGACGAGCGGGGCGATGCGGGAAAGATCGTATCCCGAAAGCACCGCGATCACGCGCCTTGCCGCCATGATGGTCGAAATGCCGACCGTGACGACGCGCCCATACTCCGTGCGCTCGACATGCGTCACGGGCGCGAGCTCGCTGCCCGGCATGTTGCAGGCGATTCTGCCGTCCACACCGATGGAGCAAAGAACGGTGTCCAGCCCGCCGACGTCCAGGATGGCGTTTTCATAATCGTTACAGTTGACGCTCCAGTCGTGCGTTTCGGCGCACGGCGCATAGATGTTTTCCGGCAGGATGTTCACGCGGTCGTAGAGCATGGTATGCATGCGCGCCTCGTCCGAGATCTCCGATCCCTGCCGGACGTGTTCATACAGATTGAACGCGCGCACGCTCGCCCAGTCCAGCAGGCCATCGCTCGTCATGCCCGCGATCTTTCGATAGGCGGACGAAAGCGACGCGCTGCAGTCCAGCCCCAGCGCGCTGTTCGGTTTTTCGATGATACACCCGGCCAAAAGCGTCGCAACCGCCTGGCTGAGGGTGTCGCTGTCGCGATAGACGAGTACGCTCATTCCATCTCTCCCATCGCCTCGACGGCGTTGATGAACAGGAGCACGTCGTTATATACGTCACTGCGGTTGATTTCGTTGAGCATTTCGTGGCGTCCGCCCTCGTAGAGCTTGAGCTCGGTCTCGTGTCCGGTTTTGACCAGCCAGTGATAGACCTGCCTGACGCCCTTGCCTTTTCCGCCGACGGGGTCCATCGCGCCGGAAAAGACGAGGATCGGACGCTTCGGCACGCGGGCCGCCCATCTTTCGTTTGAAATCTCGGTCAGCCCGGTGAATACGTCGTACATGGCGCAGGCGGTAAATGGAAACCCGCAGTCGTCGTCCGCAACATACGCGTCCACCTTTGCCTCGTCCCGCGAAAGCCAGTCGTTCACCGTGCGGTTGGGTTTGAAGGCGTTATTGTAGGAGCCGAAGCTCATGTTAAACAGCGTGATGCTCGGCTCCTTACCTCCCGTTTTTTTGATCTCGCGCTTTGCGATCCATTTGCCGATGCCGAGCACGGGGTTGCTGCCCGCCGTGCCGGAGAAGATAAACGCGTCGAAATCCGCGCCGTCCCGGCCGGCATAGGTGCGCGCAAGAAACGAACCCATGGAGTGTCCGAACAAAATAAACGGAATGGCGGGATAGTCCTTCTTTACGATGTCGCGAAGGGTGCGCATGTCCTGCACCACCGCGTCCCAGCCGTTCTTTTCGCCGAAGTATCCTTTCGGCATGCCGGGCGCGATGCTCTTGCCGTGGCCGGCGATATCGTTTCCATACGCCAGCACACCGTTTTCAGCCAGAAACGAAGCGAATTCGTCATAGCGGTCGATGTGCTCGGCCATACCGTGTGTAATCTGCACCGCCGCGCGCGGTTCCTCGGGAACCCACATGCGGTAACGGATGTCGCAAAGACCGGTTGCGGAGGGAAATCTCTTCTCGCGCTGTGTGAACTTCATACGCCAAACCTCCCCGACGATAATAAAAAAGTATACCACCTTCCGGCGGAATACTCAACATTTGAACCGATATTGGCCTGGTTTGAGAAGTCACGGCAACTGGGGAAACCAATCGCATTTCCCCCGCCGCGGTTCGAACCGTCCGCTCATTCTTTCGGCATTGAGCGCGCCGGTCGCAGCGCGCAAATCACTTCATCCTCATCCGCGCCCACTTGCTCGAATTGCAGTTTTTTCAGCAGCGATATGGACGCGTCGTTGCCCGGCGCGACGCCCGCCCGGATTTCGGCGATCCCCTGCGCCGCAAGCGCCCGAATCGTTTCGGTAACCGTTTCAAACATATAGCCATGCCGCGCCTTTTGCGGGGATATCGTATAGCCCAGCCAGCAAACGTCCCCGTCCCGCTTCAGATAGAGATCGCCGATCAGGCGGTCCGATTCCCTGCAAACCACGGCAAGCTGGACGCCCTGGCGAATGCTCTGCCGTCCCAGCAGCACGGATTCATAATCCTCTTTCGTCAGTCCCTTAAAGCCCTGATAGCGCATCCAGACCGCATCGTTTCGATACGCCATAAACGCGTCGATATCCTCCGCACGAAAATGGCGGACTGCGCAGCGGCGCGTCGTGATGTTTAACAACATAGGCACCACCTGTCCCGTGGAATCGATTCATTCAACGATATTAAATCAACCGACCGAAAGCTCGCAATACGCGCCGAACAGCTCGGCCTCCGCGTCGTCGTGCGTGATCACGAGGATCGGCACGCCCGCCGCAGCCAGCGCGCGCGCGGCGGCACGCTTGTTGTCCTCGTCCAATCCGGTGAACGGTTCGTCCAGAAACAGGATATCCCCGCCGTAAGCAAGCGCGCGCGCGATGGCGACGCGCCGCTTCATGCCGCCGGAAAGCTCTTTTGGAAGCTGGCGCATGTTTTCGCCTAGTCCCAGCCGGCTGAGTTCCAAGATCGCCGTTTCCTCGCCGGAAATGAGGGATACGTTTTCCAGCGCGGTCGCCCATGGCAGCAGCCGGTCCTCCTGAAACACGACGGCGGGCTTTCTGCCGTCCATGCCGCGGATCTCCCCCGCATCCGGCCGTTCCAACCCGAGCAGGAGCCGAAACAGCGTCGTCTTACCGATACCGGACGCGCCGCGCAGCACCGTGACCCCGCAGAGCGGAATCTCAGCGGAAAAATCGTGCAGCACGTCGTGATCGCCATATGCTTTTGACAGGTGTTTAACGCTGATTGTCTCACGCATCGCGGCGAATCCTCCTCATGCCTTTGATCAGCAGCCATTCCAGCAGCATGGAGAGCGCAACGATCAGCAGCGTCCAGGCAAACAGATCGACCGTCTCGATGCGCAGCTTCGACTCATACAGCCGATAGCCGATGGAACGCGTCGGCAGCGCGATGATCTCCGCCGCAACGCCGGATTTCCAGGCAAACCCGAGCGAGGTCGTGCACGCCGCGAGAAACTGCGGCAGCACGGACGGCACGTAGATTTTCTTCACGATGCGCCAGTTGGAGAGCCCGAACACGCGCCCCATCTCGACGAGACGGACGTCCGTCTGCACGATCGCCTCCGCCGTCGCCGCCCAGACCATGGGCACCACCATCAAAAAGCTGATGAACAGCGGCACGACGTTGGAGGAAAGCCACAACAGCGCAAGCAGAATAAACGACGTGACCGGAGACGCCTTCACGATGGAGCGCAGCGGAGAAAGCAGCGCCTCGGCAAAGCGCGAGCGCGCCGTAAGCACCGCAAGCAGCACGCCGGCGACCACGCCAAGCAGATACCCGCTCATGATTCTCAGCAGCGTCAGCCCCGCGTAAAGCCAGCTCTCTCCCTGCGTCAGCAGCGCCGCAAGGCGCAGCAGCGTGGCATGCGGCGAGGGAAGCAGGAGTTCCTTGCCGACAAGGAGACTCGCCGCTTCCCAAACCGCGATGTAGATGAGCGCGATCAGCGCTTTTTGAATCCAGCCGCGCTTACTCGGCATACAGGTCGTCGCCGGGCAGATTGCCGCCGACGGACGCCGGGTTTGCCGTAAAGAGCACGTTGAGAACCGCGGATGCCGCGGTCTTCATTTCGCCGCCGGTGATGCTGACGATGTTGCTGCGCGGGATGGCTTGCGCGGCGATATCCGCCGAGCCGACGATGCCGAGATCCGCAATGGTCTGCGCCGCGTCGGCGGAGGTGTTCACCTTCTCGACGGAGGCGGCGTAGTCCTTGAGGAACTGCTTCACCTGATCGGGGTGTTCGTCGTAAAACGTACGGCTGGCGATGTAGACGCCCATGACGAGCTTCGTGCCGGAGGCCGCTTCCCACGCCTCGTTGAGATCGAGCGCGACGCGAACGTCCGGATTTTTCACCGTAACGGCGGAAACGAAGGGCTCGGGCAGCAGCGCGATATCCGCCTCGCCGGAGGCGACCATCGCAGCCAGCGCGGTATGCTCGCCGACGTACTGCACCGTCACCTGATCGGTCAGGCCGTTTTGCGCAAGCAGATAGTCGATCACAAACTGCGGGGTCGCGCCCTCGCCGCTGGCGTAGACGGTCTTGCCCGCAAGGTCGGACAGCGAGTGGATGCTGTCCCCGTTTTCAAGGATATAGAGCACACCGAGCGTGTCGAGGTTGAGCATGACCACATTGCCCTCGGTCTTGTTGTAGAGCGTAGCGGCAAGGTTGATCGGAACCGCGGCGATGTCGATTTCGCCGCTGACGAACTTACCGACGACCACGTCCGGCGCGTCCTGCAGCTCGACGCTGTACTGGTTAGTATCCTGCATCAGATAGCTGATGCCCATGCCGGTCGGCCCTTTGAGCGCGGCGATGTTGACGGGTTCGGCGGGCGCTTTTGCGCAGCCCAGCACCAGCAGCATGACCGCGGCGGTCAGAAATACAAGCAGTTTTTTCATTCGTTGTCTCCTTTTGGCAGGCGGAATGCCCGCCCGTGCCGTTCTATTTTTCCTTCGGAAACCAGTTTATCCATCGCGCGGTAGAGCGTCGTCCGGCTGATGCGCAGCGCGTCCGCAAGGGCGCTGACGCTCCACTCGGATTCATACAGCCCGTTTTCCGCACGGGTTTTGATGTGGTTCAGCACGCGCGCCTCCACGCTCTGCGGCAAAAAACCGTCGAGCCGCTCGCTCAAAAAGCGGATGCGCGCGGTGAGGTAGCGAAGATAGTTCTGCACGACACGAAAATCCGTTCGCATCATGTCGCAGAGCGCCTCCTCGGGAATGAGCAGCACCCAGGTGCTCTCCGCCGCCGCGACGCGGGCGACGTACGCTTCGTCCCCGTGAAAGAGCGAAGCCGCGCCGAACAGATCGGTCTGCCGCAGCACGCTCATGGGCATCCTGCCGTTTTCGCTTTCCTTCGTCACGGTGCAGCTGCCGTAGAGGATGATGCCGATCGCGCGCTCCTTGTCCGCGCGGTCGAAGATGACCTGATCCTTTTCGTAATGCTCCACACGAACGCCCTGCTGCGACAACAGCGCACGAACGTCCTCTTCCGGAATGTCTGAGAAGAGAAACGTGTTTGCCATGATCGCGGCGTATGCGGTTGGATGAGTGGATCGGCTCATCGTGTTCCTCGTTTTTGTTTCATATGGTACATTTTATCAGATCACTCTTGATTGTCAATAGAAATCAGTAAATTTTTATCTATTAAACAGCGAAAGCCTGCGTTTGTGTTTCGGCTCGAGCTATGCTATATTGATAATCAGAATTCATACCGCAAAGGAGCGAATCTGCATGAAGCTGATTTCCTGGAATGTCAACGGGCTTCGCGCCTGCATCACGAAAGGTTTTTATGATTTTGTCGCCGCCGAATCGCCGGACATCCTCGCGCTGCAGGAGACCAAGATGCAGCCCGAGCAGTTCGAGGGCGACGTTCCGGGCTACAGCGTCTACTGGAACAGCGCACAGAAGAAGGGATACTCCGGCACGGCGGTATTCGTAAAAACGGAGCCGGACGCCGTTACCTACGGCATCGGCATCGAGGAGCACGACAACGAGGGCCGCGTGATCACGCTGGAATACCCGAACTTCTACTTTGTGACGGTCTATACGCCGAACTCCCAAAACGAGCTCAAGCGCCTGGACTACCGCATGACCTGGGAAGACGCGTTTCTGGACTACCTCAAGGCGCTGGACGCGAAAAAGCCCGTGATCGTCTGCGGCGACCTCAACGTCGCGCACAAAGAGATCGACCTGAAAAACCCCAAGACGAACCGCATGAACGCGGGCTTTACGGACGAAGAGCGCGCCTGCATGACGCGGTTATTGGAAAACGGGTTTGTCGATACCTTCCGGCACTTTTATCCGGACAGGACGGAGGCCTACAGCTGGTGGAGCTACATCGGCGGCGCGCGCTCGAGAAACGCGGGCTGGCGGATCGACTATTTCATCGTGTCCGAGCGGCTGATCGGCTCCGTCAAGGACAGCCTGATCCTCAGCGACGTGCTCGGCAGCGACCACTGCCCCGTCATGATCGAAACCGACGCGCTGTAATACCATCTGAACACGGGAGAACCTATGATCATTCTCGCCTCCTCCTCCCCGCGACGCAGGGAGCTTCTGTCCATGATCGGCCTCAACTTTGTGATCGAAACCTCCGGCGAGGAGGAAGTTCAGCCGCATGGCCTGCCGCCCGAAAAATTCGTTAAAACGCTCGCGCTGCAAAAGGCAGCGCCCGTCGCCAAACGACACCCGAACGACTGCGTGATCGGCGCGGACACCATCGTGTATCTCGAAGGCGACATCCTCGGAAAACCGCATACGCCCGAGACGGCGAAGGCGTACCTGACCCGCATGCAGGGCAAGAGCCACATCGTATACACCGGCCTCGCCGTGCTGAAAAACGGAAATGCGGACGTTCGCCACAGCGAAACGAAGGTTACCTTCGCGCCGATGAGCGAGCGGGAGATCGACGCCTATGTCGCGACCGGCGAACCGCTCGACAAGGCGGGCGCATACGGCGTGCAGGGACCGGGCGGCGTATTCGTCGAACGCGTGGAGGGCAACTACTTCAACGTGATCGGCCTGCCGCTGCCGACGCTGTATCAAATGCTGATCGCCGCGGGCGAACTCTCCGTCTGATCTGCGCCGGATCGGGCGCAATCTGACACCGATAGTCACCATATGAATCAAACCTTAACGGAAAAACTGAAGCTGCTCCCCTCCTCGCCCGGCGTTTACAAGATGTTCAACGCCGCGGGCGAGGTCATTTACGTTGGAAAAGCGATTTCCTTGAAAAACCGCGTGCGCCAATACTTCCAGTCCTCCAAGAACCATCCGCCGAAAGTCGCCGCCATGGTGCGGCAGATCGAGGACTTCGAGTACATCCGTGTGGCGAACGAAACCGAGGCGTTTTCGCTCGAATCCAATCTGATCAAGGAATTCAAGCCGAAATACAACATCCTGCTCAAGGACGACAAACATTTTCCGTATATCCGCGTGGACCTTCGGCAGGATTTCCCGCGGCTGGAGGTCGTGCGCCGCGTCAAGAAGGACGGCGCGAAATATCTGGGCCCCTTTCTCTCCGGCCTGCTGCTGCGCGACGGCCTCGCGATCGTACGGGAACAGTATCCCATCCGGCAGTGCAAAAAGGACATCGGCCGCATGATCGCGCGGCGCGAACGGCCATGCCTGATGTATCACATCGGCAAATGCTGCGCGCCCTGCTCGGGCAACGTAACCCGCGAGGAATACCACAAGCTCGTGGACGAAGTGCTCTCCTTCCTCTCCGGCAACACGGCGGAGATCCTCCGCTCGCTCGGCGAGCAGATGATCGCCGCATCGGAAGCGATGGACTTCGAGCACGCCGCCGTCCTGCGCGACCGCATCCACGCCATCGAGAGCCTCAACGAAAAGCAGGCCGTCATCGCCACGACCAACACCATGCTGGATGTCTTCGCCCTCGGCCGGCTGGAGACGAACGCGCTGGTGTTCGCGCTCTTCGTGAGAAACGGCAAGGTGATCGGCACCGAAAAATTCCGCATGGACGCGGACGCGGAGGAATCGGACGCGGACATCCTCTCCGCGTTTCTCTCGCAGTATTATGCGGAGTCCGCTTCGTTTGTGCCGGAGGTGCTGCTCTATCAGGACGCATCCGACATGGAGGCGATCTCGCTGTGGCTCAGCGGCATGGCCAAGCGCAAGGTTGAGGTGCACCGCCCGCAGCGCGGCGAAAAACGCAAGCTCACCGAGATGGCCTATCGCAACTGCCTCGACGTGCTGGAAAAAGACGCGTCCCTGCAAAAGCGCGCGTGGGAGCGCGGCGAGGGCGCGCTGACGCAGCTCTCCGCCATCCTCGGCCTGGAGACGGTGCCGACGCGCATCGAGTGCTTCGACAACTCGCACATTCAGGGACGGGATACGGTCTCCTCCATGGTCGTCTTTACGGACGGGCAGCCGGATAAGAGCGCGTACCGCCGCTTCCGCATCCGCGCCGACGCGGGCGGCAACGATCTCATCGCCATGCGGGAGGCGCTCACACGGCGTTTTCAGAAAGCCTGCGACAACGACGCGGGATTTCTGCCGGTTCCCGATCTGCTGGTCATGGACGGCGGCCCCGCGCAGCTTCAGGTCGCGCTCGAGGTGCTGGATGCGTTTTCGCTCGACTTCATCCCGACGGTGGGTCTCGCGGAGCTCAGCGAAACGATCTATCTGCCCGGGGAGCCGAACCCGATCCAGCTGCCGCGTAACTCCGCCCCGCAGCACCTGATCGAGCGCCTGCGCGACGAGGCGCACCGCTTCGCTATCAGCTATCATCGAAACGTGCACAATCGAAACGCGCTTTATTCGGTGCTGGACAGCATCCCCGGCGTCGGCGACAAGCGAAAGCGCGCGCTCTTCGACGCGTTTCTGACCATAGACGCGATCAAAGCCGCAACACAGGAGGAGCTGGCCGCCGTGCCGCTGATCGACACGCGGACGGCGGTGTCGGTCTACGAATACTTTCACAAGGATGACGCAAGCGCGGACGAAACGCCCGAACCCTTTTGAAGTAAACCCACACAGCGCAAAAAAAGCGCCCAAACAGGCGCTTTTTGTATGCCGGTGAACGGGTCAGCCGTCCACGAGTTTGCCGACGACAGGCACGCCCTTGAGCTTCGATACGCCGTGGGGCGATTTGTTCTTGATGATGTCGGTCAGATCGTTTCCTGCGGAGTAGCCGTTGTGCTCGCCGCCCTTCCATTCTTTTACGTTCGTCACGTCGTAGATGACGCCGTCCACGGCGACATAGGCGGGGTTGCCGTTTTTGCCGTCGTACTGCTTCAGCTCTTCAAGCGTCAATTCCAACATGCCGCTGTCCGCGGAACCGGTCGTGTCCGAAGCGGCTGCGGTGGTGGAGGCGGTCGCCGCCGCGGCGTCCGTCGCCACAGGCGAGCAACCTACGGCAAACAGCGCCAGCGCGAGTACGGCCGCGAGTATGAATAAACTGCGTTTCATATCGTAAACTTCCTTTCATACTTGTTTTGGGGTCGTTCCCGTTTGTCGGAACGGTTATCCTGCCTATACAATAGCAAAAAAGCCGATCGTTTACAATCGGCTTTTCGCGTTCTTGCGTGATCACATCACAATAGCTGACAAGCGCTTTTACGCCCCCGTCATGCGGTCCGAAATTTCCCGTATCAATTCGTCCAGCCCATCCGGCGCGGGGATGATATAGCTGCGATCCGCGGTCGAAAGCTTCAGAGAAGGAAAGCTGTGTTTTTTCGTGATCGCCGCTTCGACGACGCCGACATGCCTGAGTTCGGAATAGCGCAGCGAAAACGGCTCGCCCGCCTTTCCAAGGCTCGGGTTTTCCAGCGCGTATCCGGAAACGCCGCTTTCGTCCAGCGTGATACCGACCTTGATCAGCCAGCGCTTCGTCTTCATCGCGTCGACACAGGCGTACCCCATCCATACGGCCAGGGCAAGGCTTGCTATCAGCACGAGCACGGGCGAAGCTGCGGTGATCAAAGCGCCCTGCTCCGTTCCCGCGCGGGCGATGTTGAAGGCGTTGATTCCGACGAGTACGAGGATGACAAAAATATTGCTCCAAAATGTGATGTCGAGCAGGCTGGACGCCTGCCGATCGACCGCCGCGGTCTTTTTCATGCTGCTGTTCCTCCGGTTCGTCAGCTCGTGCGCTGGATAAAAACGGAGGGCGGGATTGCCCCGCCCTCCGCAGCGAGAGCTGATTATTCTTCCTCTTCTTCTTCCTTCTTCGCCGACTCGATGATCTTCTTGGCGATGTTGGCGGGCACATCCTCATAGCGGACGAATTCGCTCGTAAACGAGCCGCGCGCCTGCGTCATGCTGCGAAGGTCCGTCGCATACTTGAACATCTCCGAAAGCGGCGCTTCCGCGACGATCACGGTGCCGCCATCCACGGGGTTCATGCCCAGCATGCGGCCGCGGCGGGATGAAAGGTCGCCGCTGATCGTGCCGACGTAATCGCTCGGCACGAAGATATCGTAGCGATAGATCGGCTCGATGAGCGTCGGGTTCGCCTTGACGCAGGCCGCCTTGTAGGAGAGGCGGGCGGCGGACTTGAACGCAACTTCTTTCGAATCGACCGGGTGATATTTTCCGTCGTAGAGCGTGGCCTTTACGCCGACCATCGGATAGCCGGCGAGCACGCCGTGCACGAGCGCTTCTTTGAGTCCCTTTTCAACGGCGGGAATGAATTCTTTCGGAACCACGCCGCCGACGATGGCGTTGACAAACTCATAATCCACGCCTTCGTCCGCCGGCTCAAAGCGCATCTGCACAACGCCGTACTGGCCGCTGCCGCCAGACTGCTTCTTATGCTTGCCTTCGGCTTCCGCCATGGTGTGGATGGTCTCGCGATACGGGATGCGCGGGTCGGAAAGCTGCGCCTCCACGTTGCTCTTGTTTCTGAGCTTGCCGCAGACGACTTCGATGTGCATTTCGCCGAGGCCCTGAATCAGCACGTCGCCCGTCTCGGCGTTTTTCTCGATCTTGATCGTGGGGTCCTCTTCCGTGATGCGATTCAGGCCGGAGATGACCTTGTCGTCCTCGCCCTGTTTCTTGGCGGTGACCGCCAGGGAAATCGCGGGCTTGGGGAACTCGATCTCGTCGAAGATGACCGGATCGCTTGGATCGCAGAGCGTGTCTCCCGTGGAGGTATATTGCAGCTTCGGCAGCGCGCCGATGTCGCCCGCGTTGAGCTTTTCCAGCGAGATGCTCTTTTTGCCGCGCAGCATGACCGGCGCGGTGGACTTTTCGGTTTTCTCCGTGCTTGTGTTGTAGAGCGAAACGCCGATGTCGAGCGAGCCGCGATATACCTTGACGATGGAGAATTTGCCGAACTGGTCAAACGTGGTCTTCACGACCTGGGCGGCAAACTTGCCGTCCTGTTTGACGGTCACTTCTGCGCCCGTCTTCGCGCTCTTCGCCTTTGGCGCCAGCGCCTGATCGGCGGAGGGCAGATAATGCACGACGTTGTCGAGCAGCGTCGCAACGCCGATGTTCTGCGCGGCGGAGACGCACGCAACGGGCGTGATCACGCCGCTCTGCACGCCGGTGGAGAGGCCCTTGAGCATCTCTTCGCGGCTGAGCTCGAAGGTCTCAAGATATTTTTCCATGAGCTCGTCGTCCGCTTCGGCCGCGGCTTCGGTGAGCTTTTCGGAGAGGGACTCCGCCTCGCTCTTGAGGCCCGCCGGAATCTCGATCTCTTTTTCGCCCTTGCCGTCGAAAAGCTTCGCGGTCATGTTGACGATGTCCACATACCCCTTGAACGCGCCGCCCTCGATGATGGGCAGCTGAATCGGAACGACGCTCGGACCGAACTTCTCGTTGATCTCGCCCATGACTTTGGAAAAGTTTGCGTTGTCACGGTCGAGCTGGTTGATGACGATCATGCGCGCCTTATGCGCTTTTTCGCACATGGCCATGGCTTTCTCCGTGCCGACCACGGGGCCGGAAACCGCGCCGACGACGATCAGCGCGCTGTCCGCCATCACCATGGCGGCGGCGACTTCGCCGTAAAAGTCGAAAAAGCCCGGCGCGTCTACGACGTTGATCTTGGTGTTTTTCCATTCGAGGGGCGCAAGGGCAACGTTGATGGAAATGCCGCGGGCGACCTCCTCAGGATCAAAGTCTGTGGTCGTGGAGCCGTTTTCCACCTTGCCGAGGCGGTCGATCAGCCCGGCGTTGAAGAGCATCGCCTCGGTCAGCGTGGTCTTACCCTCGCCGCCGTGCCCGAAAACGCCAATATTCCGAATTTCTTTCGCGGTGTATTCCTTCATTTCGGTTCCCCCTGTAGATGATGTTTGAACGCGTCTTTCGCGTATGTTGACCCGTATGGATACGGATGAATTCCCATTGGAGGCGGTGCGGCTGTGAAAAGGACGGCCGAATCAGCCGCGGCAGAGATGCGGCGCGCCTGAAAAACGTCGCGCCGCATATTATTTTATCAGCTTCAAAACGCCTTGTAAACCACGAATTTAGGCTTTCCAGCTGTCCAGATACGCCGTCTGCTCGGCGGTCAGCGTGTCGATGGAGACGCCGAGCGCATGAAGCTTTCTGAACGCGACCTCGCGGTCGATCTCAACGGGCACCGCATAGAGCTTCGCCTCGAGTTCGCCGCGATGATCCGCGACATACCGCGCGCAAAGCGCCTGAATGCCGAAGCTCATGTCCATGATCTCCGCGGGATGCCCGTCCCCCGCCGCCAGATTGACCAGGCGGCCTTCGCCGATGACGTTGAGCCAGCGGCCGTTTGGCAGCTGGAACCCGACCAGATTTTTGCGCATGGGCTTGCTGTCGATCGCAATCTCGGCAAGGCGGTGCACATTGACCTCCACATCGAAATGCCCGGCGTTCGTGAGGATGGCGCCGTCTTTCATGGCCAGAAACTCCGGCTCGTCGATCACCTTGACGTCGCCCGTGACGGTCACGAACACGTCCCCGACCTTCGCCGCCTCGATCATGGGCATCACGGAAAAACCGTCCATGACGGCTTCGATGGCCTTGATGGGGTCGACTTCGGTGACGATGACGTGCGCGCCGAGCCCTTTTGCGCGCATGGCGACGCCCTTGCCGCACCAACCATAGCCGGCGATGACGACGTGCTTGCCCGCGATGACGAGGTTTGTCGTGTTGTCGATGCTGTCAAACACGCTCTGACCCGTACCGTAGCGGTTGTCGAAAAGATGCTTGCAGTCCGCGTTGTTGACCGCGAACATCGGAAAGCGCAGCTCTTCGGCCTTGTCCATCGCCACGAGACGGACGATGCCGGTCGTGGTCTCCTCGCAGCCGCCGAGAATCTTTCCGATCAGATGCGGAAACTTCGTATGGATGGCGTGCACGAGGTCGCCACCGTCGTCCACGATGATATCCGGCTCCGCCATCAGCACGCTTTCGATGCACGATTCGTATTCTTCTTTCGTCGCTCCATGCAGCGCAAACACATTCAGCCCGCCTTCCGCAAGCGCGGCGACCACGTCGTCCTGCGTGGAGAGCGGATTGCTGCCGGTGACGTACATTTCCGCCCCGCCCGAAGCGAGCACGCGGCAAAGATACGCGGTCTTTGCCTCCAGATGGATTGAAAGCGCGATCTTCAGGCCCTTGAACGGCAAATCGCGCTCAAACGACTCGCAGATGCCGTTCAAAATCGGCATATTGCGGCGAACCCATTCGATCTTCTGCTCGCCCTGCGGTGCAAGGGAGATATCGCGGATGCGGTACATAGTTTCGGTCTCCTTTATAAAAGTCTGTCTGTCGGGGTTCGCCCGCTCAGCGGTTCGCCGCCTGCGGAGCCTCGGCCTGCTGGGCAAACACGCGAATCGCCGCCTGCAGCTGCGTATCCTGCGCCGGGTCGAGCAGCTCGACGGACGTATCCTGCAGCTCTTCCGGCAGATCGACGACGATATCCGGCGTGATGCCGACGCCCTGGATGCAGACGCCGTTCGGCGTATAGTACGCGTCCGTGGTCATCTTCGCCCAGCCTTCGTTTTGGCCGATGTGGAAGAAACTCTGGACAATGCCTTTGCCGTAGGTCTGGGTGCCGACGATGGTCGCAAGGCCGTAGTCCTTCAGCGCGCCGGTGAGCAGTTCGCTGGCGGAGGCGGAGTTGCCGTTGACCAGCACGGCCATTTTCATGTCGAATTGTTCGTCGCCCTCGGATTTATAGACGCGCTCGCTCCCGCTCTTGGAGCGGATGCTCACGATGGTTTCACCCTTCGGTATCAGCGCGTAAGCGACGTTGAGCACCTCGGTCAGCCCGCCGCCGGGATTGTCGCGCAGGTCGATGATCAGATGATCGATCCCCTGCTCCTGCAGCGCGGTCGCCGCCGCGGCGAAGTCCGACGCAACGCTGCCGTTGAACTCCGTGATGCGGATATAGCCGGTGTTTCCTTCGAGAACATCCGAAACGATGCGGTTGATGTGCACCTCGGAGCGCAGTACGCTCACCGTTGTCTCCACGCCGTCCCGCAGATAGGTGATTTCGTCCGGCACGGAGGAATCGTCCGAAAAGCATCCGATCATTTCGCTCAGCGTCAGGTTCGCCGTCGCCGTTCCGTTCACCTTCGTGATCAGATCGCCCTTTTGAATGCCCGCCATCGCGGCCGGTCCGCCTTCGTAAACGCTGATGACGAGGCTGCCCGTCTCATCCGGCGTCTGCACGCTGATGCCGACGCCGACATAGTCGCCGGAGTTGTTGGAAAGAAGCTGGCTGTACTCTTCCTCGGTGAAATACTGCGCATACGGATCGTCCAGTTCGGAGATCATGCCGCGCTTTGCACCGTCGGTCAGCTTCGTGCCGTCAAGCTCTTTGTCGTCGTAAAAATAATATTGGGAGCGGATCGTCTGCGCGAGCTCCTGCAGGGACGAAAAGTCCAGCGCCTCCGTGTTGCCGCGCTCGTTGAGCACGAACACCAGCGAAAAGGACAGGACCAATATGATGAAGATACAGACGATGATGGAGATCGTCGCGGAGTCGGGGCGTTTCATGTTCGTAATCAGTCGCTTCTTTCAGGTGCGCCGCGCGCTCGGGCGCGGCGCGTTGTGTCGTTTTATCGTTTGCCGAGCACGGGCGAAAGCACGCGCTTCGGCATGTCCTCCAAGTCGCAGACGTCGAGGTGCCGTTCGGGTTTTCCGCTTAAGCCGCTGATGCCCTTCGGCACCGGCGCGCCGGTCAGCGCAAACAACCGCCCGACGTTGGCGAAGTCGTCGTTTTGCGTGTGCTCGAACGCGCCGAGCACATCGCTGGCAAATTTATACGGGTTCGCGGTCGAAAGCAGCAGCGTTTTCGTATGGTCCCCCGACCGCTCGACATAGCGCTCATAAACGCACTGCGCGACGGCGGTATGCGGATCCATGAGATAGCCCGTGTCTTGAAACACGCGCCTGATGGTGGCAAGCGTGTCCTCCTCGCTGCACCAGCCGGCGGAAAACGTTCGCTTCAGCTCGTCCAGCGCAGCTTCCGGCAGCGCGTACATGCCCTTTTCCCTGAGCGCGGACATCCATTCGCGCACGAGCGCGTCGTCCCGATCCGCCAGCTCGAACAGCAAGCGCTCGAGGTTGGACGAGATCAGGATATCGATCGAACAGCTCATGCTCTGATAGAACGGACGGTTGTCGTCGTAAACGCCGCTTTCAAAGAAGTCCGTGAGCACGTTGTTGCGGTTGGAGGCGCAGATGAGCCGATGCACCGGCAGCCCCATGCGGCGCGCGTATTCGCCCGCGAGGATATCGCCGAAGTTGCCCGTCGGCACGCAGAAGTTGACCGCCTCGCCGGGGCGGATTTCGCCGCGGGACAGCAGCGTCTCGTAGCTCGTGAAATAATACACGATCTGCGGCAGCAGCCGCCCGAAGTTGATCGAGTTTGCGCTCGAAAGCCGCCAGCCCTGCTGCTCCAGCGCGTCGGCGACGTCCTTCGAGGCGAAGATCTGCTTCACGCCCGTCTGCGCGTCGTCAAAGTTTCCGCGCACAGCGCAGACGTCCACGTTGGCCCCCTCCTGGGTGACCATCTGCAGGCGCTGCGCTTCGCTGACGCCACCGAGCGGATAAAACACGAGAACACGCGTGCCTTCTACATCCCGAAAGCCTTCCAGAGCAGCCTTGCCAGTGTCTCCGGAGGTAGCGACGAGGATATAGACCCGCTTCGTTTCGCCGGTCTGGCGCAGGGAGTCTTGCATCAGATGCGGCAGCATCTGCAGCGCGACGTCCTTAAACGCCATGGTCGGCCCGTGCCAGAGCTCCAGCACGTGCTCTTGCTCGGACAGCTTGACCACGGGGGTCACGTCCGGGCTGTCGAAGCTGCCGTACGCCGCCGCAAGCATCCGCTCGAGTTCGGCCGGATCGGTCTCGGGCAAATAGGCCCGCATGACGCGGTGCGCGGTTGCCAGATAGCCGCCGCGCACGCTGTTTGATACTTCAATTTTCGGGTACGATTCGGGTACATACAATCCGCCGGAGGGGCTGATGCCGCGCACGATCGCTTTTGCGGCGGACACAGACTCGCCGCCCCGCGTGCTCAGGTAACGCATAGGTGGTTTTGTTCCTTTTTCTATTTTAAAATGCAGCTGAGTTTACAATTTCCCAAAGAAAAATCTGCAGAAGAAAGTCTGTGTAACGGTGATTATGGCACTGAAAATCGATTGAAATCCGCGCCGTTTCTTACAGCAGATACTCCTTCATATAGGCGGGAACGGTCTCCTTGCTGCCGGTTATGCTCAGAATGATGTTGAGGGTGTTCTTGGTTGCAAACGTCTTGAGATCGTCAAACAGCCCTTCGAGAGAATCGATCTGGTGGCCGACGATGCTCAGCAGCCCGTCGATGTAGACGGTCTCTAAATCAAAATCGCTCGCCGCAAGTCCGCAAAGGAAACCATAAAGCATTTTCGGGGTCGTAATGCCATAGTCCGATGCGTTGATGAAGCGAGCTTTTCTCGAGAGATCGTAGATATAACTCGTATCGTCGTCGATGAATACCGTGTTGCCCTTTGCCGTCTGGACGGATTTGTTTGCCAGTTCGAGAATCTGCTTTGTTTTGCCGGTGCCCTTTTCTCCGAAGATGACTCCAATCAAAGCTGTGGTCCTCCTTGTTGCTTTTTTTCATTATAAGCCCCATGCGGTTCGCCGCGCAAGCAATTCGGGTAAGTTTCACGACTTCGGCATATTGCGACATGTACGGTCCATATTTGCGCTTCATCAAGCGCGCGTAAAATGCCCGCGCAAAGAACTGCGCGGGCATTTGGGGGAAATCGTTCGTTAAAACACGGTCTCGATGATCTTGTCCACGAGTTTTGCAAACCGCACGGACGCGGCGGCCGCCGCTTCCTGCACCTCTTCGTGCGAGAGGGGTTGATCCAGAATGCCAGCCGCCATGTTCGTAATCAGCGAGATGCCGATTGTCCTGATTCCGCAGTGCGCCGCCGCAATCGCCTCCGGCACCGTGGACATGCCGACCGCCGACGCGCCGGCGGCGCGCGCAAACACGATCTCCGCTGGCGTTTCAAATGTCGGGCCAGAGAACATCATATATACGCCCTCTTGCAGCGATACACCGGCTGCTTTTGCGGCCTCGCGCACTTTCGCGCGAAGCTCGCGGTCGTAGACGTTCGACTGATCGGGAAAACGCGGTCCGAAATCGTCGTCGTTCGGCCCGAACAGCGGGTTTGAGCCGGAGAAGTTGATGTGATCGGAAATCAGCATCAGATCGCCCGGCGCAAAGCCCAGATTTACGCCGCCGGCGGCGTTGGTCAGCAGCAGCTTTTCCACGCCGAGACGCTTCATCACGCGGACCGCAATCGCCAGCTGCGACTGCGGATATCCTTCGTAATAGTGCACCCTGCCCTGCATGCAGACGACGGTCTTTCCAAACAGTTCGCCGACGACGAAACGCCCCTTGTGTCCCTCCACGCGGGACTGCGGAAAGCCCGGCAGATCGGAATAGCTGACAAACCGCTTATTCTCGATTTTTTCGGCATATCCGCCGAGCCCCGAGCCGAGAATCAAGCCTATTTGACAGCCGCCTTTGCACAGCGGGGACAGAATTTCAACGGCGCGTTCGATGACTTCATTCATGCGTCACGCCTCGTAGATATCGCCGAGAAACGATGTGCCGACGTTCCATTGTTCGCCGGTGAGATAGTCGAACACCGTCGCGCCGATGTCCGAAAACGTCTTGCGCGTGCCGAGGTTGACATTTCCCTTCACATGTTTGCCCGCGACGACGAGCGGGATGTATTCGCGCGAGTGGTCGGTGCTCGGCGTGGTTGGGTCGCAGCCGTGATCCGCCGTGATCATGAGGATATCCCCTTCTTGCATCGCGCCCAGAATGCGCGGCATGGCGGCGTCGAAATATTCCAGCGCTTCGGCATAGCCTTCCACATTGTTCCGGTGGCCGTAGAGCATGTCGAAATCGACGAGATTGGCGAAGATGAAGCTGCCGGTGCCCTCCTCGATGAAGCGGATGGTGGACTCGATGCCGGTGTGATTGTTTTTCGTGTGGTCCACGATGGTCACGCCGCGGTGGCAGAAGATGTCCTCGATCTTGCCGATGCCGACGACCGGCAGGCCGCGCTTGTCCAGCGCGTCGAGCACCGTATCCGAAAACGGCTCGACGGCGTAGTCTTTGCGGTTCTCCGTGCGGGTATACGCACCGCTCGTTCCTTCGAACGGACGAGCGATCACACGGCCGACGAGATAGCTCTCGTCGTTGAGCAGTTCGCATGCGATTTCACAGATTCGATAGAGCTCCGGCAGCGGAATCACGCCCTCGTGCGCGGCGATCTGAAACACGCTGTCCGCGGAGGTATACACGATTGGCTTTCCGGTCTTCACATGTTCGTCGCCGAGGCGCTGTATGATCTCCGTGCCGCTGGCAACTTCGTTGCCAAGCGTGCCGCGGCCGATCTTCGCCTCGAATTCGTCCAGCAGCTGCTTCGGAAATCCGTTGGGATACGTTTTAAACGCCTGCTTGAGCGGCAATCCGGCCATTTCCCAGTGTCCGCAGGTGGTATCTTTCGCCTTGGTCAGCTCTGCAAGTCGGCCGTATGCGCCTTTCGGCGTGAGCCCGAGCGTGTCCAGCCGGCTGTTTTCGATGGCTGCAAGACCCAGGGCGGTCAGGTTCGGTAAATCCAGCCTGCCGCGCACTTTGCGGATATTGCCAAGCGTATGGGAACCCACGTCCCCGAACTCCGCAGCGTCCGGCTGTTCGCCGATGCCAACGCTGTCGAGCACGATGACGATCGCGCGCTTCTTCATTCCTTTTTGTTCACTCATGTCGTTCACCTCATCCTGTATAATTGCGATTTGACAGATTGTTGTATCCGATGAAATAGTTTCATCTCCGCTTATAGTTTAGTATGAACCGTCGCCCGCGTCAATCGAGGAACGTGATCCAGTCACGCACCCAAACGGCGTCAAGCCGGTGGCTCCTGTTTTTGCGGGCAATAAAAAAGCCGCGTCCGGGCGGCGGGGTCGAGCCGTGACGATTCACTTTTTCAGATAGGTCAGCGCGCGCTGCGCCATCATGGCGATAAACTCCAGATTGCTCGGCTTTCCCTTATAATCCCGCATCGTATAGCCGAAGTATTCTTTGATGGCCTCCATGTTTCCCCGCGTCCAGGCGATCTCGATCGCGTTTCGAACCGCATGCTCGACGAGCGGCGGTCGGGTATTGTAAAGCTTTGCCACCGTGGGATAGATATCGTTTGTAACGCTCAAATCGACCGGGGATTCGCTCATGGCATAGATGCGGATCGCGTCCCGCAGATAGTAATAGCCTTTCAGGTGCGCGGGCACGCCGATGGCGCGGATGCCGGAGGCAATCTGACTTTCGAGAATGTCCAGCGCGTCGTCCGCCTTCTCCGTCTCCCGCTCAAACAGGCGCATGAACTCAAGCACGCGCCGCTGCACGATGTCGTACATCAGCGGTTTCGTAAAGCAATAGACGACGCGGTCTTTGATGATCTGCAGCAGCCGGTCGTCCGCCAGCGCGGTGGTGACGAACACCAGCGGACGCCGGTCCTCGCCGAGCCTGCCGATGAAATCCAGCACGCTGATGCCGTCGAGATCGCGAAGAAATAGATCGAGAATCAGCAGGTCCACATCCCGCGCGAGGATCGCGTCCACCGCGTCCCTTCCCGTAAACACGCTCGGCAACAGGTGGATGTCGTCCACCGGCCGGAAGACGGCCTCCATCCCCTTTGCGTCCGCGGTATTGTTGCTGGCGATCAGAAGGTTCTTCGCCATGTGTTCTCCCGCGGCTTAACAAGGCATATACGCTACTTTGCGCCGCACGTTGCGATACGCTCCGCCGCATGGCGAAGCGAAAAATTTCAATTATGCCTGCCACATGGCTTCGTTTATGCCTGCCGCATGGCTTCGTTCGCCGCGTCGATAAGCCGCTGCGCGTGTTCGAGCGCGACCGCGTCCGCCGTCCCGCTGCCCATGATGCGCGCGATTTCCCGCGCGCGCTCGTGATCGCCCAGCTTCACGGCGTTGGTGCGCGTATGCTCCCCCGTCTCCTGCTTGAACACAAGGTATTGATGGTTGGCATAGGCCGCAATCTGCGGCAGGTGCGTGATGCAAAGCACCTGATGGTTCCTCGCGATCTGGCGCATTTTCACCGCGACCGCCGTGCCGATCTGCCCGCTGATGCCGCTGTCGATTTCGTCGAACACCATGGTGGGAATGCCGTCAAGATCCGCCAGAACCGTTTTAAACGAGAGCATGATGCGCGACAGCTCGCCGCCGGAGGCGACCTTGCTCAGTGGTTTGACCGGCTCGCCGCGGTTGGTCGAGAGCAGGAACTCCACGCTGTCGATTCCGTTTGCGGACGGAATTTCGCCGGGCAGCGTGTCGAAATTTGCTGAAAACGCCGCGGACGGCATGCCAAGATCGCTCAGTTCCGGCAGCAGGCGCGCAGAGAGCCGCTCCGCCGCCGCCTTTCTCAGCTCGCTCAACCGACCGCACAGCGCGTCGTAATCGCGCTTTGCCGCGGCATAATCCGCCGCGAGCTGCTCACGGCGCTCCTCGGCGTTGCCGATGAGTTCGAGTTCTTCCGCGCTCCTGTCGCGGTAGACCAGAATCTCCGCGATATTCGCGCCATACTTGCGCTTGAGCGTCGAGATCAGCTCCAGCCGCGTCTCGATTTCGTCCAGCATCTCCGGCTCAAACGTAAAGTCCGTCTTATAGTCGCGCAGCACATAGCTCGCGTCCTCGAGGTCGTAATACAGCGCGTGCAGCTTTTCCGAAAGCTGCGCGTATTCACCGCGATACCGCGCGATGGAATCCAGCATACGCAGCGCGACGCTGAACGCGTCCAGCGCGCCGCCGTTTTCCGACTCGTCCCCGCTGAGCGCCGCGTTTGCGCCCTCCAGCCCCTCCATGACGGCCTGCGCGTTTTGCAGAAGGCCGCGCTGCTCTTCCAGGCGTTCTTCCTCGCCGTCGGTCAGGATTGCGGCGTCGATCTCTTTGATCTGATAGGTCAATAGATCGATGCGCCGTTCGCGCTCCTGTTCGTTGAACTGCGCGGCTTTCAGCAGGCGTTTTGCTTCCGCCGCCTTGCGGTACGCCTCCGCGACGCTTACCTTGAGCTCCAGCACGTCCCTGCCGGCGAAGCGGTCGAGCAATACGATATGTTTCTTTTCGTCGAGCAGGGACTGGTGCGCGTGCTGGCCGTGGATATCCACCAGCGCGTCACCGATGAGCTTGAGCGTCCCCGCGTTGATCAACGTGCCGTTTGCGCGGCAGACGTTTTTGCCGCTGAGCGAAAACTCTCGATAGAGTATGAGCTCTCCGTCCTCGCAGTCCACCCCTTGCTCAGTCAGTATCTCCCGCACCGGTTCGTCCGGCGCGACGACAAACGCCGCCTCGACGCTCGCCTTATCCTCGCCGGACTTGACGAGTTCACGGCTTGCGCGCTCGCCCAAAACAAAATTGAGCGCTTCAATAATAATGGATTTTCCTGCGCCGGTTTCACCCGTCAGCACGGAAAACCCATTGAAGAACTCAATGTTTTGCTGATCGATCAGCGCTACGTTTTGAATCGAAAGCTGCTTGAGCAAAGACGACGCCCTCCTGTTTTGAGCATCTTACGTCTGTTGGCCCCACGCCTGCGCGCGGACGTTTATTCTATATTTTAACATCTTTCGTCCGTTTCGTCATGTCCATACGAAAGCATTTGTCGGATAAAGGAACGCAATTTTTTTGCGAATCGATCCTCACCGTATTTTGAATCGAACGCCGCTTGAGCAAAAAACAGCGCACTCCTGTTTTGAGCATCCCACATCCGTTTTTGCCGCTGCTTCAAATGAGCGGCGCGTTTTCGCGCTCGTCCGAAAAGGCCTCTTAGCGAGGCCGGAGGCGCACCGTCGTTTTGCGGAAACACGCTTTTATTTGAGCATCTTCTGGAATTTCTTGATGATGTCGCCGACGCTCTTCGCGTCCCGAACGGCGATGAAGATCGTGTTGTCCCCCGCGATGGAACCGAGGATGTCCGGCCACTTGAGCGTATCGACCGCTTCCGCCGCCGCGTTGGCGCTGCCGGCGATGGTCTTGATGACGATCAGGTTGCCCGCGCTCGTTACGGAAAGCACGCAGTTGCTGAACATGCGGATGAACCGCTCCTGCAGATCCGCCTCCGCTTTCTCCACCGTCGCATAGCGATAGCGTCCCTCGGGCGTCAGCACCTTGATGAGCCGAAGCTCCTTGATGTCCCGCGAGACGGTCGCCTGCGTCACGGAGAAGCCGTGGTCGCGCAGTTTTCCGGCGAGTTCTTCCTGCGTTTCGATGTTTTCCGAAGCGATAAGTTTGGAAATCATGTCATGTCGTTTTGCTTTCATGTTTCAATCCCCAATACTGTAAAAAATGAGTTCTATGCCGCGCGGATGCTCCGCCCTAAACGCGCCGCACCCGCGGCGTTGAGAAATGATACGGTGTCCCTGGGGTTTATCGTTACGCCGCATCAAACGAGCGGCGCAGAAGCCGGACCTGTTTGTTCTTTGGAACTGAAAACGCAGAAAACTCTTTAATTTACGTCAACTTTTGCCGGATCAGATCGAAAACGTTATGCTCGCTGAATCGGATGAACTTCACGCGGCGGTCGGAGCGGGTGACGACGATGCGGTCGTCCGGATTGACCCGGCGAAGCCGGATGCCGTCCCCGGCGACAAACCCTTCGCCGTTGACGTGAAACGTCCAGACCGCGTCCGGCGCGCTCACGATGGGGCGGATGTGCAGCGTGTGCGAGCAGACCGTCGTGACGACGATGCTGTCGAGGCTCTGCGTGACCACCGGCCCGCCTGCGGAGAGGTTGTAGGCGGTGGACCCTGTCGGCGTGGAGGCGATGATGCCGTCGCTGAACACCGAGCCGACCGTCTGCCCGTCACAGAAGATATCCACATGGATCGTGCCGGAAAACGACTGCTTGGAGACGAGGATGTCGTTGAGGCAGCTTGCGTACGGTTCGCCGTTGACGCTGCAGAGCAGCATCATGCGCGTCTCCGTTCGGTAGTCGCCCCGCTGAATGCGTTCGATCGCTTCCGGAAACTGCTCCAGCGCGATTTCGCTCAAAAACCCGATTCGGCCGAGGTTGACGCCGAGGATCGGAATATCCCGCTGCGCCGCCGCGGAGGCGAACCGAAGCAACGTTCCGTCCCCGCCGATGACCACGAGAAGCTCCGGCGCGGGGTCTTCCGCACGCAGCGCCTCGACGCTGTCCAGCGCGAGAACACCCTCGCCAAGCGCCGACGCCTGTTCCATCAAACGAAGACGAAATTCGGCGATGCCTTCTTTTTCAAGGTTGCCAGCAAAGCCGATTTTCATTGTTTTCGCTCCAAAATCGGTAATATGCCCATATTATACGGCCTCATTCATAAAAATACAAGAGAAAATGTGAATATGTATGCTTTATATACACAAAGAATGTGCGTCATGGACGACCGAAACGGCTAAATCATGGTCGTTTTCCGTCACGTTGTGATCTGATTGTATGCATTTTTCGAGGAAAACGAGAAATTCGATATTTCCCTTCGGACCGCGTATGGGTGAATATGACAGCCCGCGTACACAAAAACCGGCCGCGCGGGAGACGGACAGCACGCGCTCGATCACCTCGATATGCGTCGCTTCCTCCGAAACCACGCCGTGCTTGCCGACCTTGTCCTTACCCGCCTCAAACTGCGGTTTGATCAGCGCAACGACCTGTCCGCCCTGCGCAAGGCACGGATACAGCGGCGGCAGAATTTTATCGAGAGAGATGAACGAAACGTCGATGGAGGCGAACTCCGGCGGTTCGGCAAACCATCCCGGTTCCATGAAGCGCGCGTTGGTGCGCTCCATCACGGCGACGCGCTCGTCGCTTCTGAGTTTCCAGTCGAGCTGACCGTAGCCGACGTCTATGGCGTAGACTTTTCTCGCGCCATGCTGGAGCATGCAGTCCGAAAACCCGCCCGTGGACGCGCCGATATCTGCGCAGACCTTTTGATCGAGCGAGATCGGAAATACCTCCATCGCCTTCTGCAGCTTGTAGCCGCCGCGGCTGACGAAAGGACACGTCTCCCCGCGCACCGAAAGCTGCGTCTCTTCGGTGACAAACTGTCCCGCCTTGAGCGCCTTTACTTCGCCGAGGTACACCTGACCCGCGAGCACGAGCGCGCGCGCCTCTTCGCGGCTCTTTGCCAGACCGCGTTCAAACAGGGCGACGTCCAGGCGCGTCTTCATCCGCACGCCTCCGAAAGCGCTTCTTCCAATCGTTCCGCGGTCAGCCCGCAGAATTGCCGCTGGTGGTTGACGCACGCCTGCGAAACGGGATCGTTCGGCACGCACATGCGCACGACGGGCAGCGGAGAAAGCGCCGCGAGCACGCGAAGGCCGAGGCAATCCACGCCTTCTTCCATGACCACGACGCGCTTTGAAACGCGCCTGACGCGCGCGAGCATCTCCTCGTCCAGCGGCTGAATCGTGCGCGCGTTGATCAGACCCGCGCCGAACTTTCGCGCGACGGGCAGCGCAACGGCGACCATCGTCCCCGTCGCGATCACGGTTTGATCCGCGATGGGTTCCAGCTCTTCCCAGACGCCTTTTTCCACCGTCTGCGCGGACACCGCCTGCATCAGACTGCCGCGCGAATAGCGCACCGCCGCGGGTTCACCGCGGGAAACGGCGAGCGAAAGCATATGCACCAGCTCCTGCTGCGTGGCGGGCGAATAGATCGTCATGTTCGGCATGGTGGAAAGAAACGCCGCGTCGTACACGCCCTGATGCGTCTCGCCGTCGTCCCCGACCAGACCCGCGCGGTCGACCGCGAGCACGACCGGCAGCTTTTGCAGGCAGATGTCGTGCAGAATCTGATCGTACCCGCGCTGTAAAAACGTAGAATAGATCGCGACGACGGGTTTCAGCCCGCCGCTCGCCATGCCGGCCGCCATGGTCAGCGCGTGCTCCTCCGCGATGCCAACGTCGAAAAACCGATCCGGAAACCGGCCCGCAAACTCCGTCAGCCCGGTGCCGATGGGCATTGCGGCCGATACGGCGACGAGAAGCGGGTCCTTTTCCGCAAGCGCGACCATCGTTTCGCCGAACACGCTGGAGTTGCTTTTTTTCAGCGCGGACTCGATATTTCCCGTGTCGATGGAAAACGGCGCGACGCCGTGAAACTTCTCCGGGTTCCGCTCAGAAAAGGCATAGCCTTTGCCTTTCTGCGTCACGCAGTGCACGATGACCGGCACGCGCAGCTCTTTCGCGCGGCGAAACATGCGCACGAGTTCGCCCACGTCGTGCCCGTCGATAGGCCCAAGATAGAGGAAGCCCATATCCTCAAACAGACGCTTCGGCATGAGAAAGCTCTTGACGCGGTTTTTAAAGTTTTCCATGTGCCGCGAAAGCCAGCGGCCCGTGATGCCCGTATCCAGCAGGCGAACGACGGTGCGCTTGAGGCGCACATACTGCTCGCTTGAGCGCATGTTGACGAGCATGCGGTGCAGCGCGCCGACGTTGGGCGAAATCGACATCTCGTTGTCGTTGAGGATGACGATGAGCGGCACGTCCGCCTGCCCCGCGTCGTTGAGCCCTTCGAACGCCAACCCGCCCGTGAGCGCGCCGTCCCCGACCAGCGCGATGGCGATGCCTTCCTCGCCGCGGAGTTTTTTTGCGCGCGCAATGCCGAGCGCGGCGGAGATCGCCGTAGAGGCGTGGCCGGTGTTGAAGGGGTCGTGCTCGCTTTCGTCCCGCTTGGGAAAACCGGAGATACCGTTTTCCTGCCGGAGCGTACAGAACGCTTCTCTGCGGCCCGTGAGGATTTTATGCGCGTAAGACTGGTGTCCCACGTCGAAGATGATCTTGTCCACCGGGCTGTCGAACGCGCGGTGCATGGCTATGGTCAATTCCACCGCGCCGAGGCTGGATGCCAGATGCCCGCCGCAGCGCGAGATGTTTTCGATCATATACTGGCGCATCTGCGCCGCGAGCGCGGACAGTTCGCCGTCTTTAAGTTGTTTAAAGTCCTCCAGAGAGTTGACTTTGTCGAGTACCGGATAACCATCCATGATGCTGTCTGTTCTTCCTGTTCCAAAAATAGTCGCGCCGTCAGGATCTGCGCGTGCGCGTATAGTCGATCAATTCCATGAAAAACGGCGCGTCGGCGTTTGCTTCCAGAACCGCTTCGCGCGCCTGACGCGCGTATTGGTCCGCAAACTCCTTCGCCGTATCGACGCCGTATACCGTGACAAACGTGGTCTTACCTTCCCGCGCGTCTTTTCCGACGCTCTTGCCGAGCAGCGCCTCGTCCCCTTCGAAATCAAGGATATCGTCAGTAATCTGAAAGAGCAGCCCATATGCGTCGGCAAAGCGCACGAGCGCTTCGCGCTGCCGCATGCCTGCGCCGGCGCATGTCGCGCCGGAGGCGACGGCCGCGCGAAAGAGCGCGCCGGTCTTATAGTCCTGCAGCTGGCGCAGCAGCGCTTCGTCCCCGCCGCTGTTGACGTCCAGGCTCTGCCCCATGACCATTTCAAACGCGCCTTTTCCGATGTATTCCAGCGCGTCCTTTGACGGGCAGAGCGAAAGCGCATAGAACGCCAGCGCCTGCAGGCCGTCGCCCGCGAGGATGGCGTTCGCCTCGCCGAACGCCTTGTGGCTGCTCGGCTTGCCGCGGCGCATGTCGTCGTTGTCCATGGCGGGCAGGTCGTCGTGAATCAGGGAATAGGTGTGGATCAGTTCCAGCGCGCAGGCGGCGTAGAGCGCGTCCTCGGCTTTGCCGCCGCAGAGTTCGCAGGCAGCCATGCAGAGCGCGGGACGGATGCGCTTTCCGCCGGAAAACACGCTGTACGCCATGCTTTCGGCGAGGATCGGCGCTTTTTCGGCCTCATTGATCAGTTCGGCGAGCTTCTTTTCGGACAGCTCGGAATAATGCGTCAGCTTTTCACTCAGCATCGCTCTGCGCCTCGACAGCTCCGTTGAGTTTCGTGATGGTCGCTTCGTATCCGTCCAGCTGCTTTTCGCAGGCGGACACGAGCGTCATGCCCTCCTCGTACAGGCGGATCATCTCGTCCAGAGAACCTTCCCCGCCCTCGAGTTTTTCAACGATGCTCGTCAGCTTCTGCATGGCGTCTTCAAATTTGACCGGCTGCTGCATACCTTCCCCCTCCTGTGCACAAACGTAAACCCTATCAAAACGTTATCATCGATCCTTGCGCGGCGATTCGTTCGGCGAAACCCGCTCGATGCGTGCGCCCGCCGTCCCGTCCCGCATGCGGAGGTTGACCCGGTCGTCGGCCTGCATGGTCGACACGCCGCCGAGCGCGCTGCCCGATGCATCGGTCACGATCGCATAGCCGCGCTCCAGCACGGCGGAGGGATCGAGCGCGTTCAGCTGCGCGCGGAGGCGCATAAGCTCCGCTCTTGCCAGAGAAACGCGGTCCAGCGCGCCGCGGCGCGCCTGCTCCCGCAGGCGGTCGAGCGTCTGCCGCTCGCCCATGAGCCTGCTCTCCAGCAGGCGAAACGCGCGGGAGGACGCAAACAGCCGCACATCCGCGCGCAGTTTCTGCAGGCGCATGGTCAGC
>JAAYUE010000075.1 GCA_012517905.1 Clostridiales bacterium
ACAAGGACGAGAGCGGTCAGCTCGCGGTCAAGTGGATGGCGCGCATCGCAAAGATTCTGATCTGGGCGCTCGCGCTGATTCTGTTTCTGGACAACATCGGCGTCAAGATCACGTCGCTGGTCACCGGCCTTGGCATCGGCGGCGTGGCGATTGCGTTCGCCGCGCAAAACGTGCTGACGGACATCTTTTGTTTCTTCACGATCTTTTTCGACAAGCCGTTCGAACTCGGCGACTTCATCATTGCGGGCGACCACATGGGCACGGTGGAGCACATCGGCGTCAAGACCACGCGCCTGCGCGCGCTCGGCGGCGAACAGCTCGTCGTGTCGAACGCGGATCTCACCGGCTCCCGCATCCGCAACTTCAAGACCATGCAGCAGCGTCGGGTGCTCTTTACGCTCGGCGTAACCTACAACACGCCGTCGGAGAAGCTCAGGAAGATTCCGGAGATGATCAAGCAGGTGGTGGAGGAGACGGAGAACGCGACGTTTTCACGCGCGCACTTCGCCGCTTACGGCGCGTATTCGCTCAATATCGAGATCGTGTACTATGTGCTCACCTCGGATTACGACCAGTATATGGACATCAACCAGCGCATCAACTTCGGCATCATGGAAGGATTTGAGCGCCTCGGCGTGTCGTTTGCGTTTCCGACCACGACGGTGCAGGTGGAATCCGTGCCAAAGCCGTAATCAGGGACAATCGACCGTGTGTTTCTGCGGGGGAGACGGCAATGCCGTTCCCCCGTTTGTGTTTTACTCGCTGCGTTCGGGCATGCCGCGCTTTCCGCCGGCCTTTTGCAGCGCGCGGCTCTTCTTCGCAATCTCCAGAAAGCGCTGCTGCTTTTGCTTAAGATAGCTTGCCGAATCGCCCGCATATTCCGATTCCCGGAGCAGCTTCTGATAACTCTGATAGCGCTCTTTCGGCAGCTCGCCGGAGGCGATCGCCTCCCGGACGGCGCAGCCGGGCTCGCTTTCGTGGCGGCAGTTGGAAAAGCGGCACAGGCCGAAATACTGCTCCACATCCGCAAAGGATTCGCTCAGCCCCGCGCCCGCGTCCAGCATGCCGAGCTCGCGCATGCCCGGCGTGTCGATGATCATCAACCCGCTGTCGAGGCGGACGAGCTGGCGGTGCGTGGTGGTGTGCCGGCCCTTGCTGTCGTCCTCGCGGATTTCGTTGACCGCCATGACTTCGCTGCCCGCGAGCGCGTTGACGAAGCTGGACTTGCCGACGCCCGAGGAGCCGAGCAGCACGATGGTCTTGCCGGGGCGCAGGTAGCCGCCGAGCGCGTCCATGCCGAAGCCGGTTTTCGCGCTCACGGGAAATACGTCCACACCGGCGGCGACGCGCAGGATGTCGCTTTCCTGCCGTTCAAACGAATCCACGAGATCCGCCTTTGTCAGCAGAACGACGGGCACCGCGCCGGATTGCCACGCGAGTGTGAGATAACGTTCCAGCCGCCTGGGGTTAAAGTCGAAATTCAGCGACTGCATGATGAACACGCTGTCGAAGTTTGCGGCGACGGCCTGCTCTCCCTGCCCGAGGGTCGGATTTTTGCGGGCGAAGTACGAGCGGCGCGGCAGCGTCCGCGTGATGACGCTGTCGCCCTGCTCGTTGTACTGGATGAGCACGAAATCCCCCGTGGTGGGAAATTCCTCCGCGCCGCCGTTGAAGTACACGGCGGACTTGAGCCGTCCGTAGCACTCCCCGCGGTCGCAAACGAGCGCATAACGCTCCTTGTGCACGGCGGCGATGCGCGCGGGGATTTCGTCCGCAAGCCCGAGCGCCTCGAGCGGCGCGCGCATTGCGGGCGAGAATCCATAGGCTTCCAGCCCCGCGGCCGCGCTCATCTGGGGCACCTCGGCAGCAGCGAGGCAAACGCGAGCTTCGCGCAGTATGGCCTGCAGCCGGGGCGGGCGGGGTCTTCGACCGGCCGGTTGGCCGCGCCCGGTGGACAGAGATTTGGCACCAGACAGCCGCTATGCGGGCCGACCGTCGGGCTTGCCCCCAACAGGGGGGACGCGAGAAGATTATATTCGGGATACATGGGTTCCTCCGTAAATTCTGTTCGTCGCTTGTGAAAGGCCGCTTCGGCGACGAGGCGTCTGAGCGCCGCGCCGAGCGCCTGCACGGGGTAGCGTTCCGGCATATGCCGGAGCATGATTGCGCCGCAGGGCGCAAGAGTCAGGCGAATTTCGTTCATATGCGTTCCACCCTCCCGGACAAATATACGCCAAAGCCTCTTGCGCGGGCGGGAGTGGCTTTTTCCGCGCCGCCTGTATGGACGGGGGCGCTGAGACGCGCGGCTTCGATATCCGGAGTCAGTCCGGAGCAGCCGTATTGGCCGAAATTCATGGACGCCTGCAGCGATGGGAACGCCGAAGCGGTAATTGGTTTGCGAATCATGATAATATTCCTCCAGGTTCGTAGTCTGTTGTGGTTTTCGGCATAAAAATAGCCGTGATTTGCAGCCCGCTGAGGACTGCGATCACGGCGGATTGGGCCTGCGCCCGTTGTATTATTGCAAATAAAAACGAGCACACCCGATCGATATGCCCGTAAAAATACAGTTCTTCGAAAGGTTCTGCTGACGGACGTCGGGCGGTCGATGCGACACCGGTTTTGAACCATCCCGTTCAAAACTGACGATCTGTGCCGAAAAGAAACGCTTGCGTCCGATTATTCGATTGTTAGGCTTTCGCCACCCCGACCATGTTCAGCATTTGTTAGTTTTACTCCTTTCCGATTCCTCGCTACGCTTTTGGCGCGGTTGGTCGAATCGTTACGGGCAGAGTATAGCATGCAATTTTTTCACATTGCAAGCAAAATCGTTAAAAAAAATCATATATTTTCAGGCGCCCTTCCAGCGTCGCTTGTATATAC
>JAAYUE010000076.1 GCA_012517905.1 Clostridiales bacterium
ATCGTGCCTGATTTTGTGCATGTACTTGAAGGAACTGTTGGGTTGTGCTAGTGTAAAAAGAAATGCTCGGGGGATTTTATGAGCAATCGAAATCGGGCGATCGCCATTTTGCTGGCTGCCCTGACGGCGCTCCTGCTTACCGCCTGCAGGCGGCTGCCCGATGCCGCCGGGCTGGTTACGCCAACGCCGACCGCCTCGCCAACCGCGGTGCCAACTGCTGCGCCGACCGCTGTGCCGACGGCGACGCCGGAACCGACGGCCCGACCGACGCCATATCGCGAGATCATGCCGATCACATTCGGCCTGAGCGACACAAATTCCTATCAAAATGAATACTTCGATGTTGCGATTGATCTGAACGACAAGTGGTTTGCCGGTTCGACTCTCCAGCTGGATCTGGAAAATGAATTTCCGATGAAAATTCCAAACGCTCTGCGAAGAGAGGAGTATCTGGAGTACCTGCGCAAGGGATCGGCCGTTGAGGAGTATCATGCGTACGCGAATACCGGGCTCAAGGAAATCAGCGTCATCGTCAGCGACATTTCATCCGTGATAGATCAGTATTCGAGCCTTGCGGAATATCACGACGCGGATATTGCGCTGATTCGCGTGGCGTTGATCAACATGGGCGCAACGATATTGCAGGACGACCACACAACGGCGATGTTTGCGGGGCGGGAGCAATCCTGCTGGTATTTTGCATATGAAAACGACGGGTATGTTACCTATAACGCGCAGGTACTGCTGCAAAACGGGGATTATTGCATGAACGTCTATGTCAACTCGATCATCAAGGATCAGGTGCCGAACGTGCTGTCGATGTTTCGCCCGATGAGCGAGTAGCCGTCCCATTCAATTTTCAGGAGAACATATGAAACGGTATTTGAAATATATCACCTTACTGCTGGCGCTGCTGGGATTGCTGTATCTGTCCGCTTGCGGCGCTATCGTGCAGGCGCTTGCGCCTGCACCCACCCCAACGCCCGTGCCGACCGCCACCCCGACCCCGACGCCTGTGCCTACGCCGACTCCGGCGCCTACCCCTACGCCCACGCCTGTACCCACGCCGACACCTGCGTCGACCCCGACCCCGACGCCCGACATCGACTCTTTTGAGCTGGGGTCCGGCGGAGCGTTCGGCTATCGAAGCAGTTTCTTTCGGTTTGGGTTTGAATTGCCGCTGAACTGGGATGTCTTCGACCGTACGGATGTCGACTACTATAGCGGAATCGATACGGCCGGAAGCGAGTCCGGACGCACGCGGATGTATATCGACCGATTGAAGCACGGATACTATATGTTCGATTTTATTGCGACTTCGGGCGAAGGCAGCGGCAGCGTCCTGGTGGTGCTGGCGGACTATTCTGCCGATGAAAGCACACAGTACACCGAGCTCGCGGTGATGCGGGCGATGCTGGACTGGGCGCTCGATTACGATGGCGATCAGAAAATGGACGTAAAGAATCTGCAGCTTGCGACGGTCGACCTGCTTGGAGATAACCATCCGATCTACCGGTTTGAACCCGATTCGGACGAAACGACCGGATACGGGGCGTTTCTCGCGCTGAAGCAGGGCACGACGTTTGCGGCGATCATCATTGATGCGAAAAACATCGCCGCGATCGACCTGATCCTGAACAGTTTCTATGCGATTGGGGTTGAAGTTTAATAGAGCTACGATATCCGAGCGACCGGCTTTCGGCGGCTTTTTGCGCGGCGGCGCGCATGCATCCTCTCATTGACAAGCAATTCCGGCGGGAATAGAATGAAGCTGCATTCGGAACATACAGAAAGCGAAGTGACGGTTCGTGTCTTACAGAGGCGCTCATATCGGCATGCCGGTCGACTGGGACGATCCCGGGCAGGCCTCACTGCAGGCGAAGATCGATGTGCTTCGAAATCTGGTTCGCGATAACCCCATGACGTATTCGGAAAAAGACGAGCTGGTCAAGCAGCACCTGACGGACGAAGCGCGCCGCGCGGCGGCGGAGCGGACGCCCGCCGTACAGGAAAAACGAAAAAACTGGGGCATATGACATTGATGCGCCATGCCGGCAACAAAAAAGCTCTCCCGCATGAACTGAACCCCGTTGATTAGACACAAACAAAAGCCCCTATCGCAGAAAAACTCAAGATTGCATGAACTGACGTCGTTTTTCGAGCGGCGTCAGTTTTGTTTTGAGCTGAATCCGCTCATTGTTGTAGAAGGATATGAAG
>JAAYUE010000077.1 GCA_012517905.1 Clostridiales bacterium
CAGTTTGCGTGTCGGCAATCCATTGCGTCATCATGCCGAATGTGTCGCTGTCCGCCGCGGTATACGCCTGCGTATCGCTGATCCACGCAAAAGCAAACGACGACGATTCCGGCGCCCGCGTCGGTTCCGGCGTGGGATCCGGCGCAAGGTCCGGGTCGGTCGGGGGTTGGCTCTGAAACTCTCTGGCGGGAGGCTGCGCTTTCGCCAGACAGGCGACTGTTTCGTTGTTCGGGGCGGGTTGTGCAGGTTTCGCGAACTCGGGCGCAGCGCATGCGCTCACCAGCAGAAGTCCCATAACGGCCGCCGCAACGTTCCAAGCGGCCTTTGCCTTGTGCATACCTTCGGTAAGTACCCTTCCGCGCATTTCGTTACATTGTAACCATCTGCGTATTTCTGATCTTATCTTACCATCGGCGCGCGTCCGCGTCCAGTTGTATGAGGCGGAAAATCGTGCTAGAATGATTTATGTTCACGATCTATCGGCAAAAGCGCATTGCGGCTTTTCTTGCCGTACTGCTCATCGTTGCGTGCGTCGGCTGCGGCCGCGCCGCCGTTCCCTCGGCGACCCCTTCGCCCGAGCAGATCGTCATCGTGTCCGAAACAACCGCGCCGACCGCCGCGACCACGCCGCTTCCCCCGCCGCAGCTTCGCTATATCTTCCTCTTCATCGGGGACGGCATGGGATATGCACAGGTGCAAGCCGCCGAAGACGCTCTTGCAGCCGCCGGGCGGGAGTCGCTTTGCTTTACGAACTTTCCGATTGCGGGAAGCGCGCATACGGCCAACGTCGACGGCGAGGTGACGGACTCCGCCGCCGCCGCGACCGCCATCGCCACGGGCAAAAAGACCGTAAACGGCTATCTTGGGCTGGACGAGTCGCAAAACCGGCTGATCGATCTTTCCGAAACCCTGCGCGACACGGGGAAAAAGATCGGCATCCTCACGACGGTTTCGCTCGACCACGCGACACCCGCCGGGTTTTACGCGCATGTTGATTCCCGCCGCTCCTATGCGATGATTGCGGACGACCTCTTCGCCAGCGGGTTTGACTTCTTCGCCGGCGGCGGGTTTCACGACACGCCGGACGCCGCTCAGCGCGCCGCGGAAAACGGCTATGCGCTGATCCATTCGTTTGAGGAAGCGCCGGCCGGCGGCGGCAGCCTGATCCTCTCCTCCTCGCTCATCTTCGGCGATTACGGCGTCCTGCCCGCCATAGACGGCGGCGCGCGCGAAGACTGGCTGAAAAAAGCGACCGAGCTCGCGATTGCGCGGCTGACCGATCCCACGGGCTTTTTCATGATGGTGGAAGGCGGGCGCATCGACTATTTCTGCCACTACAACGACGCGGGCTCATTCATTGCGGAACTGCTGGACTTTGACGAGGCCGTGCAGAGCGCGCTAGCGTTTTACGAACAGCACCCGAGCGAAACGCTGATCGTCGTCACGGCGGATCACGAGACGGGCCTTGTGTCGTTTACCGAAGGGGACCGCGCCGCGCTGCTGCGGCAGACGATCTCCTGCGATCTCTGCGACGACACGCTGGTCGCCGCGTGCGTCTCCGCGCAGACACCATTTGAGGAGGCGCTGCCTCTGTTTCTCTCGGCGTTCGGGCTCTCCGACCTGACGGCGGAAGAGACCGCCTATCTGGAGACGGCGTATGCGCATACGCTCAAAGGCGATTTGCCGGGCAGCACCGCAAACGAGGAGTACGGCGTTTACGACCCCATCACATCGGCTTGCGCGGCGCTCGTTGCCGCGCGCGCGGGGCTCGTCTTCGGGTCCGGCGCGCATTCCGCGCTGGACGTTCCCGTCTACGCCATCGGCCCCGGGTCCGAGTTTTTCGCCGGAACCTATGAAAACACCGCCCTGCACGACGCATTTTTACAGGCGACCGCCGCCTACCCCGTTCCCTGAGCGCGGCGGCGCCCGAATCAATACACGGAAAGGCCAACAAATTATGAAACTAACCTTCATCGGAGCGGACCACGAGGTGACCGGCAGCTGCACGCATCTCGAAATCTGCGGCAAACGCATCCTCGTAGACTACGGCATGGAGCAGGGCAAGGATTTTTACCAGAACGCCCCCTTGCCGGAACTGCCGACCGAGATCGACGCGGTTCTGCTCACCCACGCGCACATGGATCACAGCGGGCTTCTGCCGCTGCTGTATAAAAACGGGTTCAAGGGCCCCGTGCACGCCACAAAACCAACCTGCAACCTCTGCGACATCATGCTGCGCGACAGCGCGCACATTCAGGAGTTTGAAGCCGAGTGGCGAAACCGCAAAGGAAAGCGCAGCGGCGAGCAGCCGTACGTCCCGCTCTACACCATGGAGGACGCGCAGGGCATCCTCAAGCAGTTTGTGCCGCACCGCTACGACGAGAAGTTTACGCTGTTCGACGGCATAGAGGTGCGCTTTACCGACGCGGGGCATCTGTTGGGCTCCTCCTATATCGAACTCTGGATCGACGAGGACGGCCAGCAGCGCAAGATGGTCTTCTCCGGCGACATCGGCAACGTCAACCAGCCGCTGCTGCGGGACCCCTCGCTCGTGGACGAGGCGGACTATATCATGGTCGAGTCCACCTATGGCGACCGCGTGCACGAAGCGCCGCCGGATTATGCCAAGGCGCTGGCGGACGTGCTGCAGAAAACGTTTGACCGCGGCGGCAGCGTGATCGTGCCTTCGTTCGCCGTCGGGCGCACGCAGGAGATGCTCTATTTCATCCGGCGCATCAAGGACGAGGGGCTGGTGCACGGGCACGACGGGTTCCCCGTGTTTGTGGACAGCCCGCTGGCCAACGCCGCAACGCGCATCTATGTTGAAAACGGCGAGTTCTGCTATGACGAAGAGGCCAGGGCCTTCATCGACGCGGGCATCAACCCGCTCAACTTCGACGGGCTGACCGTCACCGAAACCAGCGACGAGTCCAAGGCGATCAACTTTGACAAGCGCAGCAAGGTCATCCTCTCCGCCAGCGGCATGTGCGAGGCGGGACGCATCAAGCATCACCTCAAGCACGGCCTCTGGAACGTAAACAACACCATACTCTTCGTCGGGTTTCAGGCGCCCGGAACGCTCGGCCGCTCGCTGATCGACGGCGTGGAAAAGGTCAAGCTGTTCGGCGAGACGATCCGCGTCAACGCCGAGATCAAGCAGCTGCCCGGCATCAGCGGACATGGCGACGTGAATATGCTCATCAAGTGGGCGACGCATTTTTCGCCGAAACCGCGCCGCGTCTTCGTCAACCACGGCGATTCGGAGGTCTGCGACCTCTTCACCAACCGGCTCAAAGACGAATTCGGCCTTGCCGCGACATCGCCTTTCAGCGGCTCGACCTACGATCTGGTCAAGAATGAATACATTCTCGAAGCCAGACCGGAGCCGCTCGCCGAGCGCGGCGAGCGCGAGGCGCACGAGGAACGCCCGCAGAACACGCCTTACCAGCAGCTGCTTGGCGCGCTGGACCGCCTCGGCGGGCTGATCCGCGCGGGCAAAGGGCGCAGCAACCGCGAACTCAGAAGCGTTGCAAACCAGCTCAACGAAATCAGCAACGAGTGGGAACACGAATAGTTCGGATCGGGCAATCGGCCATATCGAATCAAAAAAACAACCCGCGGGAGCACGCCCGCGGGTTGTTTTTTGATTCGTACCGTTTCAGGTTAGTGCAGCAGCAGCAGCCTGCGCTCGCCGTCCGTCGCCAGCGAGCGCCACATCAGAAGCGTCAGCACGATCAGCACGGCAAACGTGACCGGCGGCACAAGCGGGCTGCCCGTCAATCCCGCAAGGATCGCCGGGCCAAACCCCGCGCCCATGCCGGCAAAGACGCAGACCATGGTTGCGCCGCCCTGCTTGACGACCTCCGCCTCGCTCTGCCAGTCCAGCCGCGGCATACGGATGTTGAGCCAGAGCCCGAATACGCCGAACGCGGCCGCATAGCCGAGCGGAACGAGATACAGCCAGATCGCATCGGCCAGGCTCTGCCTGAGGCCGACGACGATCAGCGTGCTCGCGACGAGGACGCAGGGCACGGCCAGCATGAGCGTCACCATGAGCTTGGAGGCAAACCAGTCCCGCGCGGAGACGGGCAGGCTCTTGATGATCCAGATGGATTTTCCTTCCATCGAAATCGAGCTCGACGTCGTCGTACCCATGGAGACGATCCAGCCCAGCACAAACGGCAGCGCCATCAGCACCGAGGCAAACGAAAGCTCCTGCGAATTCAAAAACTGCGTCACCGCGTCCGCCTTGACCAGCAGCGCAACGCCGGCCGCGAGCAGCATGACGTAGCTGAACGCCGTGTTGACCACATACAGCGTCGAGCTGAAGTAACGCGAGAGCTCGCGCCTAAAGAGCGCGATCACCCTGCCGGAGCGCATCTGCCTGCGCATGACGAACGTTTCGCCGCGGGGCTTGCTCTTGATGCGGGAATTGATCGAGACGAAATTTTTGCCGAGCCAGAGCATCAGCAGTCCGATCGACGCGGCGGTGAGCAGAATCAGCCAGAGCGCGTCGAGCAGCGATCCCGTCGAGAGCGCGTTTTGAAACCAGAGCGCGGGCGGATAAGCGTTTCCAATCATGCCGGAAAGGGCCGCTGCGCTGTCAGCCAACTTCGTGGGATCCGCAACCATCGAACTCCCGCGCATCGAGATCGCCATGATGCCGATGACCAGCGCCATCTGCAGAAGGATGCTCATGAGGTTATTCTTTTTCTTCATCCGTGCGGTAAGGACCGTCAGCGCCGTGCCGAGCAGCGCGCCGACGATGGTCGGCAGCGCGGGCAAGAGCAGCATGAGCAGCAGATACAGCGGATAAAACCACAGCGCGGGAGCGGCCTTCACCGCATAAACCGCGCCCGCCGGCAGCAGCAGCAGCACCGCATAGACGAAGTTATACGCATACATGCTGCAGACCCGGCTCGCCGCGACCGCGCGCACATCCACCGGCCAGCTCATGACGATGTCATAATCGCCAAAGCCGAAGAGCACGCCCTTGGTCTCGAAGATGGAAAACATCAGAATCAGCAGGCTCGCCGCAAGCGCCATGATGCCCAGCAGCGTCGGCAGCATGCCGAGCATGGCGAACGCGTTGGCCATCATGATGCTGTAAAACACGGAAACATACCCGAGCGCGAACACCATGGCGGCAAGCCCGCCAAGCGCGCGCTTGCCCTGCTTCTTTTCCTCGGCGTTTTTCATGTGCCGGATTTTATTGATGCCGAAGAGCGAGCTGATCTGCAGTTTGGTCAAAATCCAGAATTCACGCATGTTCCGTCAACTCCAAAAACAGCGTTTCGAGCGACTCGTCGCCCTTGACCTTGTCCATATCCCCCGCCGCAACGATGCGCCCGTTTTTGATGATTGCAATCTTGTTGCAGAGCTTCTCCGCAACCTCGAGCACATGCGTCGAGAAGAAGATCGCGCTGCCGTCGTCGCAGAGCTCCTTCATAAAGCCTTTGAGCGTGTGCGCCGCCTTCGGATCGAGGCCCACAAACGGCTCGTCCAGCAACAGGAGCTTCGGGCTGTGGATCAGCGCGGAGATGACCGCAATCTTCTGCTTCATGCCGTGGGAGCAGCTGCCGATGAGGTCGTTGAGCCGCGGCGTCATCTCAAACGCGTCGGCGTATTTTTTGATGCGCTCGTCGCGCAGTCTCGCGCTCACGCCGTAGATGTCGGCGACGAAGTTGAGATACTGGATGCCGGTCAGGTGCTCGTAGAGATCGGGATTGTCCGGGATGTACGCCATCTCGCGCTTGCAGGCGATCGGTTCTTCGACGATGCTCTTGCCGTCGATGCGGATGCTTCCGCTGTCAAACGAAAGGATGCCGGCGATGGCGCGCAGCGTCGTGGTCTTGCCCGCGCCGTTGTGGCCGATAAAGCCGTAGATATCCCCCGGCAGCACGGTGAGCGAAAGATCGTCCACCGCCTTTACATCCCCTCCGTACGATTTGTTCAGGTGTTCGATGGTCAGCATATGGTTCTCCTTGCGTCCCCCCCAGAGCCGCGTGGAATGCAGGCAGCGTGTCAGGGCAAATTTCCCTGTCATTATAGCATAGATATCAGTTTCTCCGGTTCGATTGCGCGCGATTCACCCGGATTTCACAATTTTGTTACGATGCGCAGACGCCCGCCTGATACAACCTTGCCGCGCGCGGAAGAATTGACATCGCACCGGTCCTCGCATAAAATGAGCATGTAAAAAACTGCCCACCAAACCGATCGGAGAAGAGTAAACGTTATGAAAGACGGATTTGTCAAGGTCGCCGCCGGAACGCCGGAGATTCGAATCGCGGACTGCGAACACAATGCGGACGCGGTCATCGCGGTCATCCGCCGCGCGGAAGCGGACGGCGTCAAAGTGCTCGTGCTGCCGGAGCTCACCATCGTCGGCTACACTTCCGGAGACCTCGTGCTCAGCACCGCGCTGACAGACAGGGCCATGCTCGCGCTCGAACGCATCACGCGCGCAACCGGCGGCAGCGACATGCTCGTCGCCATCGGCGTTCCGATCGTATTCGGGCATCTTTTGTATAACTGCGCCGCCGTCGTGCAAAACGGGCGCGTGCTCGGGGTCATCCCCAAGACGCATCTCGGCAACTACGGCGAATTTTACGAAAAGCGCACCTACGCCGCCGCGCTGGATACCATCGAGGAGATGGAGCTCTTCGGCCAGAAAGCGCCCTTTGGCAACCGCCTCGTGTTCTGCTGCCGCGAGATGCCGCTCTTCAACGTCGGCGTGGAGATCTGCGAAGACCTCTGGGCGGCGGTTCCGCCGTCCACGCTGCTGGCGGACTGCGGCGCGAATATCCTGCTCAACCTCAGCGCAAGCGACGAAGCGGTCACCAAGGTGGACTACCGCCGCATGCTCGTGCAGTCCCAAAGCTCGCGCACCAACTCCGCCTATGTCTTCTGCAGCGCGGGCGACGGCGAGAGCACCACGGACGTGGTCTTCTCCGGCCACGACATGATCAGCGAAAACGGCGTTCTGCTCGCGGAGGCCAAACCCTTCGGCGCGGGCTACTGCGCCAGCGAGGTCGATCTGGAGTTTCTCTCCCGCGAACGCAGGCGCTTTGCGCGAAAGCTCTTCGACAACACTGACATCCTGCGCATCCCGTTTTCGATGGACGTCTCGGAAACCAAACTCACGCGCATCTTCTGGAAGACTCCGTTTGTGCCGGATGTGCCCGAAAGCGCGGCGACGCGCTTCGAGCAGGTGCTCGCCATACAGAGCCACGGCCTCAAGCAGCGCATCAAGCACACCAGCGCGAAAAAGCTGCTCATCGGCGTCTCCGGCGGCGTGGACTCCACGCTCGCGCTCATCATCGCAAAAGAAGCGCTCGCCCTGCTGGGGCGCCCCGCCGAGGACGTCGTCGCGGTGACCATGCCGTGCTTTGGCACCTCGAGCCGCACGCGCGGCAATGCGGAAAAGCTCTGCGACGCGCTGGGCATCTCCATGCGTGAAATCCAGATCGGCGACAGCGTCAAGCAGCATCTGGCCGACATCGGACATCCGCTCGAGCTGCACGACGCGGCCTATGAAAACGCGCAGGCGCGCGAGCGCACGCAGGTGCTCATGGACCTCGCCAACATGTATAACGGCCTCGTGATCGGCACGGGCGACCTCAGCGAGCTCGCGCTCGGCTTTGCGACGTTCAACGGCGACCACATGTCCAGCTATGGCGTCAATGCGGACGTGCCCAAGACGCTGATTCGCGCCATGCTGCGCTATATCGCCGGCAAATCCGACGCCGCGCTGCGGGACGTGCTGATCGACATCGTCGATACGCCGGTCAGTCCCGAGCTGCTGCCGACCAAGGACGGCGCCATCGCGCAGGTGACGGAGGACCTCATCGGGCCGTATGAGCTGCACGATTTCTTCCTCTACCACATGATCCGCCGCGGCGCGGGCAAGGGCAAGATCCTGCGCCTCGCGAAATACGCCTTCGACGGGGATTACGACGACGCGACCATCGAAAAATGGTACGCGCTGTTCATCCGCCGCTTCTTCTCCCAGCAATTCAAGCGCAACTGCATTCCGGACGGGCCGCGCATCGGCAACGTCGCGCTCTCTCCGCGCGGAGACTGGCGCATGCCGAGCGACGCGCAGCCTTCCGCCTTCCAATAATTAGTCGGTCGACCGGCCAAGATACGGCAAAGCCGCCCTTTGGGGCGGCTTTTGTCAACTATTTATGACTTCAACATCTAATCCATTCACCTCCATTGACAGAGGCTTTCCTAGACTCTAAAATGGTATCAGTAGTATTTTATCCAAAAAAAATATTTCACAATGTTAGCAACATATAGTCTTGAACCTGCTTGTTTCTTCTTTAATCCGCGTATTTCATTGTAGTATTAAACGGAGATCGAATATGAAATTGCCCACTTGTAGACAATGCGGTAGTCATAGTTTTACAACGAAGAACAATAAAATGATCTGTGATTATTGTTCTGCCGTATATCCCATAGCTGATTCGGATTCTTCAACAAGCAATACCACCATCGATCTTAACGATGACGTGAAAAGATTACTCGATAAATGCCGCAATGACCCAACGAACGCCCGCAGGTATGCGAGTTTGGTACTAGATATAGACCCAAGCAATTCTGAAGCAGTTAAATATCTGCGATAAACAATCTGAAAGGTTTATTTTATGAAAACAAAAGAAATTGCGAGAAGCTACTCCTTTGATCAAGGTAAATTTGATTCTTTTATATCAAAAAATAGTCAGAAGTATAATGCGAAGGAAACGCTTATGGGTTCCATAGTAGAAGATAATAAAGTTGATATATTAGTTGCCGACTATAAACGATACTTAGCTGATAAAGAAGCTGCGAAGGCAGTAAGAGAAGCAGCAGAATTTGCTGAAGCAGCAAGGAAACAAGCGGAATGCGCTGAAAAACAAGAAGCTCTAGCAAAAATGCTCATAACATCAGGATTTAGTTTTGATGGTTATACTATCACTAAATACTCAGGATACATTTCTGGTGACGATGTAGTCCAAGTAGATCGTGGCTATTCAGGATTTTTTTCAAGTGCAACAAATGTAGGCGACGCCTTAATGAATGCTTTGGTTCAAATCAGGAGGAAAGCGCTTATGGAGCTGAAAGAATCAGCATATGCACTTGGTTGTAATGCCGTAATTGGTGTAGATTTCGACTATTTAACTCTAGATCCGCAAACCGCGAATTCATCTGGAGGAACGACATATCTGCCTTACATCTTTGGAGTTACGGCTAACGGAAATGCTGTAATCATCGAGAAAAACTCCACAGAAAAAGACTAAATAAGCGTGCAATATTATCTTCTATAACATAAAAAAACCGCCCATTTGACCGGGCGGCTTTTGTGATCTTCTCGTTTTTTCAGCGTCTCATGCAATAAACCGAAAAATTCTCCGTCTTATCTTCAGGAGATCGCTTTTTTGATGCGCCAGGTCTCGCTTTCGCTCAACAGCAGCGTCATATGCGTGCCGTCTTCCTCATGGGATTCCGAGAGAATCGTCGCCGTCTGCCGGATCAGACGCATCGCGTCGTATTTTTCATACGGCACGACGATCGAGAGCCGCACCTGCGTTTTAGCAAGCGCTTCCTCGACGGCGCGCAGCAGTTCGTCAACGCCCGTGCCCAGCGCCGCGCTGATGGCGACGCCGCCGTTGTTCCTCGGCTTGGCCTCCGGCTTGTCTATCTTGTTGTAGACCTCGATGCGCGGCGTCTCCAGCGCGCCGAGCGAACCGAGCACCTCCTCCACCACGCGCATCTGCACCTCGTAATAGTCGCTTGAACAGTCCACGACGTGCAGGATCAGATCCGCGTCGCAGACTTCGTCCAGCGTGGAGCGAAACGCGTTCACGAGATCGTGCGGCAGTTTGTTGATGAAGCCGACGGTATCGGACAGCAGGCACTCCGTGCCGTTCGGCAGCGCGACCTTTCGCACGATGGGGTCGAGCGTCGCAAAGAGTTTGTCCTCCGCCAGCGCGTCCGCGCCGGAGAGTAGGTTTAAAAGCGTCGATTTGCCCGCGTTGGTATAGCCGACGAGCGCGACGACGGGAATCGGGTTTGCCGCGCGCTTGGCGCGCCTCAGGCCCCGCTGCTTTTCGATCTCGGCCAGCTCCTGTTCGAGCTCAAAAACGCGCCTGCGGATGCGCCTGCGGTCGATCTCCAGCTTTTTTTCGCCCGGGCCGCGCATGCCGACGCCGGAGGATCCCTGCCTTGAGAGCACCTTGCCCATGCCCAGCAGCCGCGGCAGGCGGTATTTGAGCTGCGCAAGCTCCACCTGCAGCTTGCCCTCGCGCGACTGTGCGCGCTGGGCGAAGATGTCCAGAATCAGCATCGTACGGTCGACGATCGGCAGGCCCAGAATCTGCTCGAGGTTTCGAAGCTGCACGGCGGTGAGTTCGTCGTCGAAGACGAAGATATCCGCCTCGCAGGCCGACGCGGTCAGCGCAAGGTCTTCCGCCTTGCCGCTGCCGATATAGGTCGCCGCGTCCACGGCGCGCCGCCGCTGCTGCTCTTTTGCGACGACCTTGATGCCCGCCGTCTGGCAGAGTTCCGCGAGCTCGGAGAGCGTGTCGTAACCGTCCGAGGACTCGATGCCCGCGAGCACCGCACGGTCGGGCTTGATCTCAATGATGTTGTAGGTGTCGCTCAGGAGGCGCTTGTCCGCCTCCAGAATCGCGTCCATGAGCTGCTTTTGCGGCAGATGGTGCGCGCGCATCGGCCCGTACCAGACGGGCACGCGCTCCTCGCCCTCCATGTCGCCGATGAACGCGGCGTAAACGCTGCTCGCGCGGCCTTCCTTTACGCCCACGGCGCACATCGCGTCGAGGCGCAGCGCGTTGAGCGAGCCCAGGTCCACGTCCGAAAGGTATCCCGTGTCGTTCGGATGCGTATGGATGCACCGCACGCCGCTGAGGCGGTCGATGTTGCGAACGAGGCGCATCTCCTCCATGTGCACGGAGTGGTCGTCCCCCACGCGCACATCCTCGATTTTGCCGATGCGGGAGACATAGACGAGCACCTCGCGGTTGATCAGCGAAGTAAAGCGGACGAGCGCGTCGCAGACCTCGTCCGAAAGGAACTCGTCCGCCGACATCTCCATGTCGTAGAGCAGTAGCATTTCGGACAGTACGATGTCCCGAATGCCGCCGGTGTTGCCGTGAATCTCTTTTTTCATGCGGGTTTTTGAATGTTTCCGTTTCTTCACAATTGCGTTTTTCGCCGGAACTGCGGCGTTTTTGCGCTTACGCGTATCATACCATTCAAAAAGGAACTTGACAACAAAAAGCCCTGCTGTTATATTGATAAGCGCTTAACTGTTAACCGGTTAATTATTCTGAAAATAAGGAGGAATCCTCTTGGACCTGCATGCTTTGGGAAAGCGCATCATGCTGCTGCAGCTGCTTCGCCGCAGGCTGATGCACGGGCAGAACTGCGAGCGCGACATCGTGCCCGGGCAGTACCCGCTGCTGAACTATCTGAGCAATCATCCGGACGCCACGCAGCAGGAACTGGCGGCCATGCTGTTCGTCTCCCCCGCCTCGGTCGCGCAGTCGACCAAGCGCCTGCAGAGCGCGCGCCTGCTGGAAAAAGCCAGCGATCCGGAAAACCTGCGTAAAAACCGTCTCCGCGTCACACCGGCGGGACAGGAGGTCGTCAACAATTTCCGCACGCTGGCGGACAGCGTGGACCGGCAAACGTTTCTCGGCTTTTCCGAAGAGGAGAAGGCGCAGCTGCTGGACATGCTCAACCGCATGATCAAAAACATCGCAACCGACGAAGATATGGCGATGCTCGCCGCAACGGACGACCCGGTTTGCCATAACCATCCGTAAGCGTTCACAGCCATCGATTTTTCACTACATACTCTGGAGGAATATCAGGACACATGATTAAGAAACTCTCCGCCTTTATCGGCAAATACAAGACGCAGGCGCTCCTCTCGCCCATCCTCGTCCTCTTCGAGGTGGTGCTGGAGGTGTTCATCCCGCTCTACATGGGAAAGATCGTAGACATCGGCATCCCCAACCAGGACTTCGGCTATATCCTCAGGATGGGCGGGCTCATGGTGCTCATGGCGGCCGGCGCGCTCGTATTCGGCGCGCTCTGTGCGCGCGTCGCCGTCGTCGCCAGCAACGGCATGTCGAAAAACCTCAGAAAGGGGCTGTTTGAAAAGATCGAGTCGTTCTCCTTCAAGAACACGGACCGCTTCACGACCCCTTCGCTCATCACGCGGCTGACGAACGACGTCAACAACATCCAAAACGCGTTTCAGATGATTATCCGCATGCTTGCGCGCGCGCCGTTCATGCTCATCCTCGCAACCGTGATGGCCTACCGCATCAGCCCGCGCCTTTCGGTCATCATCCTCAGCGCGATTCCCGCGCTAGCCATCGTGATGGCGCTGCTTGCCAAACTCGCGTTTCCCCGCTTTGAAGCCATGCTGAAAAAGTACGACAGCATGAACGCGCGCACGCAGGAAAACCTCGTCGCCATCCGCGTGGTCAAGGCGTTTGTGCGCGGGGACTACGAAACCGTGAAGTTCAAGGACGCGGCGGCCGCGCTCAAAACCGCGCAGCGACGCGCGGAAAAACTGCTCGTGCTCGCCATGCCCGTCATGCAGCTCACGATGTACACCAGCATCCTGCTCGTGCTCTATGTCGGCGGCCGGGACATCCTTGCGGGCAATCTCATGACCGGCCAGCTCATGAGCTTCATCAGCTACATCACGCAGATTCTCATGTCCCTGATGATGATCCTCATGGTGTTCGTCAACATCGTGCTCTCGAGCGCCTCGGCCAAGCGCATCGTTGAGGTGCTGGACGAACAGCCCGCCATCAGCGACGAAACGGCGGACGCGTCCCTGACGCCGAACGACGGCAGCGTGGAGTTTCGCAACGTCAGCTTCAGCTACGCCGAAAACAGGGAAAACCTCACGCTCACGAACATCGACCTGTCCATCCGCTCCGGCGAGACCATCGGCATCATCGGCGGCTCCGGCTCGGCAAAGTCCACGCTCGTGCAGCTCATCCCGCGCCTGTACGAAGTCCTCTCCGGCGAGCTGCTCGTCGGCGGGCACGACGTGCGGGACTACAAGATCGACGCGCTGCGCGCCAGCATCGGCATGGTGCTGCAGAAAAACGTTCTGTTCTCCGGCACGATCAGGGAAAACCTGCGCTGGGGCAATCCCGACGCGACGGACGACGAGCTCGTCGCCGCGTGTCAGGCGGCGCAGGCGGACGCCTTTATCGCCGCCTTCCCTGACGGCTACGACACGGTGCTCGGCCAGGGCGGCGTGAACGTCTCCGGCGGTCAGAAGCAGCGGCTCTGCATCGCGCGGGCGCTCGTCAAGCATCCGAAGATCCTGATTCTGGACGATTCGACCAGCGCGGTGGACACCGCGACGGACGCGGCCATCCGCGCGGCGTTTGCCGAAAAACACGGGGACGCGACGACGATCATCATCGCCCAGCGCATCACGTCCGTGATGGACGCGGACCGCATCGTCGTGCTCAACGACGGCACAATCAACGGCGTCGGCACACACGAGGAACTCATGGAAACAAACGAAATCTATCGCGAGGTCTATACCTCGCAGCAGAAGGGGGTGGCGTAACATGCCGGGACCCATGTCACACGGTTCCCACGTAGCGGTAAAACCCAAAAACGTGGCGAAAACCTTCGGCCGGCTGTTCGGCTATCTCAAGCCCCACACGCTCAGCCTCGTCATCATCGGCGTCGGCCTGCTCGTCTCGTCCGGCGCGGGCGTCGCGGGCACCTACCTGCTCAAGCCCATCATCAACCAGATCGAGCTGATGCTGCAGACAAAGTCCTCCGACTTTACGGTGTTTTTCAGCTACATCGCCGTGCTCGCGACGGTCTACGGCATCGGCGCGCTGACGAACTACATCGTCAACCGGCTCGTCGTCAACGTCTCCACGGCAACGCTCGAGGCGGTGCGCGTGGATATGTTCACCAAGCTCGAAAAACTGCCGCTGCGCTACTTCGACTCCCAGACGCACGGCGAAATCATGAGCCGCTTCTCCAACGACACGGACGTGCTGCGCGATATGCTCAGCCAAGGCCTGCCGATGCTGCTCACCAGCACGGTGACGGTCATCGGCGTGCTCGTGATGATGTTCGTCCTCTCGCCGATC
>JAAYUE010000078.1 GCA_012517905.1 Clostridiales bacterium
CTTCATATCCTTCTACAACAATGAGCGGATTCAGCTCAAAACAAAACTGACGCCGCTCGAAAAACGACGTCAGTTCATGCAATCTTGAGTTTTTCTGCGATAGGGGCTTTTGTTTGTGTCTAATCAACGGGGTTCAGTTCACGGCCTGGACTCACACGGGCTTTGTTCGTTGAGCTGCGTCAGGCGAGCTTTGCAGAAAGCCGCCCGCGGATCTCGCGGATAAACGCGATGCTCGACACCGCCTTCGGGGTGATTCCTTCGCAGAGGCCGACGAGGTCCTTGGTCATGATGCCCGCGTCCAGCGTCTCGATGGACGCCTGCTCGAGCGCTTCGCCAAAGGCCGAAAGCGCCGGAAGGTTGTCCAGCTCCCCGCGCTTTTTCAGCGCGCCGCTCCAGGCGAATATGGTCGCCATGGGGTTCGTGCTGGTCTCTTCGCCCTGCAGATATTTGTAATAGTGGCGGGTGACCGTGCCGTGCGCCGCCTCGAACTCATAGTTGCCGTCCGGCGAGACGAGCACGCTCGTCATCATCGCAAGGCTGCCAAACGCTGTGCTGACCATGTCGCTCATCACGTCCCCGTCATAGTTTTTGCAGGCCCAGATGTAGCCGCCATCGGAGCGGATGACGCGCGCCACCGCGTCGTCGATGAGCGTATAAAAGTACGTGATGCCCAGCGCGTCGAACTTCTCTTTGTAGTCCGCATCGAAGATCTCCTGAAAGATGTCCTTAAACGTGTGGTCGTAGAGCTTGCTGATCGTGTCCTTGGTGGAAAACCACAGGTCCTGCTTCGTGCTCAGCGCATATTGAAAACAGCTGTGCGCAAAGGAGCGGATCGAGCTGTCCTTGTTGTACATGCCCTGCAGCACGCCGGGGCACTCGAAGTCGTAGATCGTCTTTCGGAAAGACGCGCCGTTTTCGCCGGTGAAGACCAGCTCCGCCCTGCCTTTTTCCGGCACGCGGTATTCCGTCGCGCGGTACACGTCGCCATAGGCATGGCGGGCGATGGTGATGGGCTTTTTCCAGGTTTTGACCACGGGCTTGACGCTGTCGATCAGGATCGGCGCGCGGAACACCGTGCCGTCCAGTATGGCGCGGATGGTGCCGTTGGGACTTTTCCACATCTCGGTGAGGTTATATTCGCTCACGCGCTGCGCGTTGGGCGTGATGGTTGCGCACTTCACGCCGACGCCGTGCTTTTTGATCGCGTTCGCCGCGTCTACGGTGATCCCGTCCTTCGTCTTTTCGCGTTCGAGCAGGCCGAGGTCGTAATACTCCGTTTTGAGGTCGACAAACGGCAGGATCAGTTCGTCCTTGATCTGCTGCCAGAGGATGCGGGTCATCTCGTCCCCGTCCATCTCGACGAGGGGTGTTTTCATCTGAATCAGGGGCATAAGCCGTGTCCTTTCATATTTGTTGACGGGCGGCTGCGCTTCTTGCAGCCTTGCGTCATGTGTTATCGTCGCTTTTTTGCGTGCGCTTCCATTCCAGCCAGCGCGGGGAAAGCGAGGTCGCTTTGTCGCCGGAAAGAAGCGCATCGCAGGGGAAGTCGGCGCATTGTCCGCAGTATAGGAGGCCGCGCCGCTGCACGCAGCACGCGCAATGGCAGCGGTTTGCCTCGGGCAGCGCCCTGCATCCGGCGCATGCGCCGTGCGCATAGGTCGGACAGCTCGCGCAGTATAGTCCGCAGGCGGCGATCAGCCGCTCGGGGACGTGGCCGGCGCCCGGGCCATCCATGGCGGCGCTCAGGCTTTCTTCGCCTGCGCGGCGTAGTAGTTCATCAGACAGCCTTCGAGCAGGATCTCGCGCTCGTCGTCCGTCAGCGGCGGGAGGTTGAGTGTGATCTCCTCCGTTTCGCCGCCTTGCCGGATTACGGTTGCGGGCAGCGCGGCCTGCTTGTCTTCGATCGCTTTTCGCACATTCGGCACGAATACGTGGTCCCCTACGGCGTAGTCAAACGGCGCGCCCTCCGGCAGGGTAAACGGAAGAATGCCCCAGTTGATGCAGTTGCTGCGATAGCGCTTGGTGGCGTATTCGTAGCAGATGTTCGCCGCGCCGCCGAGCACGCGCTGGCTGGAGGCGGCCTGCTCGCGCGCGCTGCCGTCGCCGGGTTTGTTGGCAAAGACGCAGGAACCGTATGCGGTGGTCTGCAAAAGCCGATCCACGTCGCCGACCCGACGCAGCAGGTCTTTGAGCGCGTCCGGCGCGTTGCCGTCTCTTCGTGCGGCTTCGGCGGCCGCGACGGTCTTGCTGCGGCCGACGTAGTCCGGCGCGCGGCGCGAGAGCGTAAACTCCGCAAGGCGCAGCGGGTTGCTGCGATACGAACTCGTCTCGCCCGAGGGGATCAACTCGTCCGTGGTGGTCACGGGATCGCGGATGACGGCGGAAAGCTCCACGAGCACGTTGTCCGTCAGCGGATAGATCTTCGGCCAGTCCGCGATATTCGGACCGAACACGAGCTCAACGCTCGGGTCGGCTTTGCCGTAGCCGTTGTAGCAGCGTTTTTCGTAGGCGCTGCGGTCGTAGCGGTAGCGGATGCGGCGCTTGCGATACACCACGTCCATCGCGGGCGTGATGCGTCCGCCGTTGGCGGCGGTGGCCGCGATGCTGCGCGCGTCCATGAGCGCGACATAGGCCAGCTGTCCCTCGCCGGGCTTGCTGCCCTCGCGGTTGGGAAAGTTGCGCGTGGTATGGCGCACCGAAAAGCCGTTGTTGGCGGGCACGTCCCCCGCGCCGAAGCACGGACCGCAGAAGGAGGGCTTCATGACCGCACCCGCGCGCACCAGCGTTTCGGTCGCCTCCGCGCGCGTCAGCGCGAGGCTGACCGGCACGCTTGTGGGATAGACGGAGAGTGAAAACGCGCCGTTGCCCGTCGAGCCCCCGCCAAGGATTTCGCTTGCTTCGATGATGTTGTCAAACAGCCCGCCCGCGCAGCCCGCGATGATGCCCTGGTCGGCATACACGCCGTCCGGACGGACCTTGCTGCGCAGGTCGAGAGAAACCTTCGGAAAGCTCGCTTTCGCTTCTTCCTCGACTTTGGCCAGCAGTTCGTCCGCGCGCTCGACGAATTCGCGGATGGGGTATGCATTGCTGGGATGGAACGGCAGCGCGATCATGCACTCGACTTTGTCGAGCTCTATGGTGATCATCGCGTCATAATACGCGCCGTTCTTTGGCGAGAGCTTCTGAAACGCATCCGGCCGTCCGTGCGCGCGGAAGTATTCGGCGGTTTCGCCGTCGGTCTCCCAGATGGAGCTGAGGCACGTCGTCTCGGTCGTCATCACGTCCACGCCGTTGCGATAGTCCGCGGAGAGGTGCCGAATCCCGGGGCCGACGAACTCGAGGATTTTGTTCTTCGCGCGTCCCTGGGGAAAGGCTTCCTTCACGAGCGCGAGCGCAACGTCGTGCGGGCCGACGCCGCGGCGGGGTTTGCCCGTGACATAGCAGAGCACGACCTCCGGCGCAGGGATGTCGTAGGTGTTTTTCAAAAGCTGCTTGACCAGCTCCGGCCCGCCTTCGCCGATGGCGAGCGTACCCAGCGCGCCGTAACGCGTGTGGCTGTCCGAACCAAGGATCATCCTGCCGCAGCCGGCGAGCTCTTCGCGCGCATAGCTGTGGATGACGCTGAGATTGGCGGGCACATAGATGCCGCCGTATTTTTTTGCGGCGGAGAGGCCGAAGACGTGGTCGTCCTCGTTGATCGTTCCGCCGACGGCGCAGAGGCTGTTGTGGCAGTTCGTCATGGCGTACGGCACGGGAAACTCCGTCAGCCCGCTCGCCCTCGCGGTCTGGATGATGCCAACATAGGTGATGTCGTGCGAAACCAGCGCGTCAAAACGAAGGCGCAGCTTCTCCGGGTCGCCGGAGAGGTTATGCGCGCGGAGAATGGAATACGCGATGGTCTTTTCGCGCGCGGCCGCGTCCGCCTTGTCCACGGGTTGCGGTCTTCCGTTGTGCAGCGCGACCGGATGGTCATGGTAGCGAATCATAGCTTCCTCCTTGAGCGGGATAACGGTGCCGGCCCCCTCGTGGGGGAAAGGCACGTATAAAAATCCATCAATAGATTGTACCATGCTGTTCGCGTCAAGAAAAGCCGAATTGCGGGATTGCAGAAAATCCGCGTCGAACGCCGTGTATCTATATAGGATATCTTTGTCTTGACAGCAGGAATTGCGACGGTTATAATACACCATGTGCCGCCGAAAATCGGCATAAAAATGTCATATGGCGGCGTAGCTCAGCTGGCTAGAGCATTCGGTTCATACCCGGAGTGTCATCTGTTCGAATCAGATCGCCGCTACCACAAAAAAGCCCGTAAACAATGCGTTTGCGGGCTTTTCTTTGTATTCAGTTCGGGGCCGGATGATTCAATCCGACACAAAACGGGTATAGATCTCTGGAGAATGCCGGAGCGCTGGTGAAAGGATGCAACAAGTTCCGTTTGCACAGCGCGCTGACAGATCCGACGCCGGTTGCGGTCGTCCGAAAATGGACTTCGCAGCCGTCTGAACATATTCAGACGGGCCTGCGATTTGGGGGACGCCTCACTCCTTATGCCGGGTTCCTTTTTTTGAACAAAAGGTGAATGCTGTTTTTAATGATCCTTCTATAGAAAATAGCATTGATACCGAGTGTTTCGGCACAAGCGATAACGCCTACGATGAAGGCACGAATCATCCAGTCCGTCCAGGAAGTTTCTGTGATATTGATCCAACGGGTAGAAAATAATATCACGACCACCGTAAGAATATCTATCACAAAATGCTGTACAAAATGTCGAAAAGGTCTGTTCAATATATTCGCGCGGAGATACCAGGCAAGATATATTGTCCGGTAAAGCATTGCAACTAACGTTCCTATCGCTACTCCGATCATGCCGTAATGGAAAACAAGGACAATGGAAACCACCACATTGATTGACGCCTCTAAAATGGAACTTAACTGCGTCTGTTTAAAATGACCGGCGGCAAAAACAAGGGTATGATAAGGGATGCGAAGACAATACGACGCATTTGCCAAAACAATAAGCACCGCAAAAGTCGGAACGATATAGTTTGCGTCCGTCACTCCACGCGTATAGATGCTGACAAAGGGAAGGATCATAACGCCTGCCACACTGTAAATGGCGGTAACAAAGATATGAACAATAAACTCAAACGACTCAAACGTATCGTATAGTTTTTTCGTTTCTTTTTTAGCAAACATATTTCCCAGCAATGCGGCCATGCCCGTACTCAATATTTCAATCAATTGCTGCAGGCCGTTTGTCACCAGGTGATACACATAATAAATGGATACATTTTCTAATGTAGAAAACACGGTCAAAATAATCGTATCCGCATGCTTAAGCACATAAGTGGCAATATGCTGAGCCAAGCCGTTCCATTTTTGTTTTATGGGCTCTTCTGTCAGCTTCAGCTTCAAGTCAAGGCTGTAATGCCGGTCAACATAGATTTTTAGCAACAGCGGGCGAAGCAGCGTAACGATTGCGGCCAATAATTTCACCGTTTCAATACGCGCATCCAGATTGATCAGAATTACGCCGAAGCCCGTATTCAGAATAGTGGTCAATGCGCTGATGAACAGCTGGACATAAGACTTCTGGTCGGCATTCAGTAATTGCTGGTAAACAATGCCAAACAGATAGGTTGAAAGTGAGCTAAACGCAATAGCACCAACCAAAATAGCGGTTGCAATGTATCCGTTTGAATGGTCGACGACTAAGGCGAAATAAATTATCAACGCTATGGTGTAGGCGCAGAGAAACAACCCTAATTTACGGAAGAAGCGCTGGGAAGAAATCAAAACCCGGCTAACCTGGTCGTCGTCGTGTTCTGAAAGCGGTTTGTACAGGCTGGACCGCACAACCGCACCGATACCCATTTCCATCATAGAGAAGAAAGCCAAAAACTGGGTAATCGATGAAATCAGCCCGTTTGTGGCAGATCCGTAATGTGAAATGATTAAGCGCGGTAAAATAAAGCCACTGACTAGTATGATTAATTGCTGTACTATTGCAGCATAAGTATTAATGACCAGTTTTTTCTTCCGATTCATGTTTTCTCCAAAAGCAGCTGATGCCGATAAGCCATTATATGACTGAAATCACTAATAACGCTTGATTCATTTCGGATTCTCAATCAGGGATTTCCAGTCGCCCGTGATCTTTTCAGGAGTGAAATCCTTTATTCTCTGCATGGCTGCCTCTCTATATCTCTTATAAGTTTCCTCGCTGGTCAGCATCTCTACAATGGCATCGGCCAGCTGTTTCTCGCCGGCCGTCAAGGGGTCCTCTGCGTTAAAATGTCCCTTATCGCATACGGATGTAAGGATGCCGTATTGCGCGTACTCAACGCTGTCCAGCGTTTCTTTTACCTTGGTTCCGGGCGCTAAAATCTCTCTCGGCCCAGAATAGCAATCTGCCGCTATACAGGGCGTTCCGCAGGACATAGCCTCTAAAAGCGCATTCCCCAGGCCTTCATACAAGGAAGGGAAAACAAAGAGTTTACTTTTCATGATATAGGCATGTGGCGCTTCGACAAATCCCATAAAATGTACGCGCTCATTTATGCCCATGTCCTGGCTTAACTGCTTCAACTTTTCTTTTAAAGGACCATCTCCAAGAATATAGAGATGGGCATGAGGGCTTTTCTGAAGCACCAAGGAAAATGCCCTGATCAGATGCCATTGCCCTTTTTGTTCGGTAGCTCTCCCCATTGTAACGATGCTCTGCTCCGGCATATGAGAAGCATCCTGCATATGAATCAGTGCTTTCTGCTTCAACAGTTCTCCATCGCATGGATTATAAATCGTGACGACTTTTTTCGGCGCTAACCCAAAGTTTAACACAAGATCGTCGTTGACGCCCTGTGAAAGAGCAACTACATAATCCGATCTTCTCCCGATCATTTGCATCAGGTTAATGTTGCATCGTTTCATCAACGGAGTCTTGAATCGCGAACTTGACATTTGAATACGAACGGAGGTAATGACCGTTTCTCTTTTTTTGCTCAGGACATTAATCAAGTTGGCTCCGTCCATCAGGCTGATGGATGCAGCTATATGGTTCTCCTTCTTTATTCTTCTTACTGCCTGAATTCTCTTGATTGCAGTTATCAATTTCCTGATTTTATTTTCCGTAGGGGGCAATTTCAAATCATACAACTTCCCTTGATACGGATATTTGATGTTCTTTCCGTCAAAGGCAATCAAATGCACGTTATAATCTTTGCTCAAGCATTCGGAGAGATTCGATGCCGTCCTCTCCGCTCCGCCTCCCTGCAGTGTCTGGATTATGATCGCAACATTCTTTTTCGCCATTACCTTCTGCTCCTCATTGGCCTTATATGAGACTACGACGATCACTTGACCGCATTTTTCTTGAAGTTCTCGTCGTATTTCTTTCTGACTTCGTCCGTTTTCCGTCTCCGGTTTCTGGTCCTTTTTCTCGTTCCTTCCATCTTAGCAGATTGTCTTTTATTTTAACAGGCGCGTCTTTCGAAGATTTGGATTATTATACAGTTGCCGTTTGACGCTTCCATATAAAGATTGTAATATAAAGTTAAGTTTACATAATTATTGTTGATATAAAAAACTTGTGTCATTTTTAAATAAATGACGAGGATTTGATCGTTAAGGATGGATATTGGGAGTCAAGATCAACGAATTTTAATAAAAAGACATCACAATTCTGAGAGATAAACGCACGATGGCAATTCAGACGATTTTCTGGAAATCAGCTCAAAACCGGTAATATTAGCAAAGTGTTATTTTTATGTGCCGTTTCAAGTACCATCAATTTAATAATATTCTAGAAGGAATGATAATTGATGAGCCGCTCAATTGAAGTCAATAGAGATCAACGGCTTGATGTACTGCGAACCATTGGTTTGCTTTGCATCATATTGGCGCATGTTTCACCGCCAAAAGCAATTTTTCAAATGCGCAATTTCGATGTGCCGCTTATGGTATTAATCTCCGGAGCTGCTTATTGCTATTCAAAAAGCAAGGAAACTTACTTGAAATACCTTATTAAGAGAATATTGCGCTTAGTACTTCCCACCTGGACGTTTCTATCGATCTATTTTGTATTGTTTTTTTTCTTCGCAAAGATTGCTGGGGAATCGTATCCTTACTCAATAGACCAAATTTTAAAAAGCTACTCCCTTATTTCAGGAATAGGCTATGTTTGGGTTATCAGGGTGTTTATATTATGCGCCATGGTTATTCCAATCTTTTCTTCCTTAATAAATAAAATCAAAAATGTAAAATGGTATCTTCTTCTATTGGTATTTTTGTATGTAATATACGAATTTTCGTATAGATATTTGGGAGAATTAAATATTCAGTATGCAAATGGAATTTTAGAATACGTTGTATTTTACATATTCCCTTATGGATGCATAGCTGGTTTTGGACTGGCTCTTCATAAGTTAAATCGAAATACAATAGTAATGGCAGGCATCCTGTTTTTGCTGATTTTCCTCGGGATGTTTTGCTATTATTCCATGGAAAACGGGAATATTGTATGGACCCAACATTATAAATACCCAGCGAGGATTTATTATATCAGTTATGCACTCGCTGTTTCGTTACTTCTATATTTAATAATTGGATTATTACTGAGGGAAAATGTATTTATTAAAATGATCAATAGCAAACCGTTTCGTTTTTTCAGCTCATTTACGATATGGATCTATTTGTGGCATATTCTCTACGTGAATCTTTGGGAGCGAATCCTCGTGGAACGATTGCCGGATAAAATTCATAATTTTATTATTGAATACATTTTTGTTTTAGTATTTGCAACAATTACAGCGTTGTTACAAAAAATTATTGTTTCAAATATAATAATCAGTCTGGGACCTCGATTAAAGCTAAAGGCACTATTAACCGAGATGTTTCTAAAATAACATCCTCGGGTGCTCGACTTCAAACGTACAAAATATCTTGCGGCGCAGCAGAAATTATGGAGATAAGGAGCTATTGTCATTATCGGAGCATGCTGCGCTCGAGTCCCGGCGGATAGCCGGTTTCTCCCGTAAACCACCGCCCAGATTTCCACTTGGATTCCCGATTTTCCTGACCCTATGCAAGGATCAATCTCTGGCAATCAGTAAGCTGAAAGATGGTCTGTTGTGCACTTGCCAGTTTTGATCTTTGATTGCAGTCAGCGCAATCATCAATCCGGAGGATTGCTCTGCGCTTTGATACGCAGGCCGTAGAGCCTCTGTACGGTGATATATCCCTCGTTGCCGTCGAGAAAATTGAACAGCCCATTTTCCGCATACGACATCGAAGCGGCGATCAGGACATTGGGCAGCGCCGCTTTCAGCTCTTCGATCTGTGCTTTTGTGAGTTTGTTTGTGTTGATTGAAAGCCGTTCAAGCTTTGGCAGCGAAAGAACGGTTTCGATTTCTGAAACACGATTGTCACTGAGGTTGAGAAACCGCAGCTCCTGACAGTTGCGAAGCGGCGTTATATCCGAAACGATGTTATACATCATCTGCAGATACTCAAGGTTTTTCAACGTTCCGATGGGCGTAATGTCCGTAAAATCGCAGAGGGCAATGTCGAGGTAGCGCAACTGCGGTACGTATTCAAGGAAATCGAGATGCTTGATACGCGTGCAGTGCCCGATGTCCAGCGCGATGATATCGGTGCAATATTTCAGGTTTTCAAAGTCCTCTTCTCGAATTCTCTTGTATGAAAACTCTTTGATATCGCCCGTATATTTTCCGGCCCCATTGGGGAAGGTATAACGATTCCCCGTGGAAAAGCCCTGGATGTCCGTTCGAATGGTCCATTTGCTTATGGTGGTAAACCAAACGAATTTGATCTGCGGATAGCGTGCGCGCATAGCGGCCATCTCTTCGTCCGTCGGTCCCGTTCCGCACATGTCGAGATACGTCAGCATCGGCAGCAGCTGCAGCGTTTCAGAAAATGCTTCAGGGTTCGGCACCTGGTAGTCGCGCAGATCGAGCTCCTGCACATCTGAACGTACCGTGAGCTCGTCGAGCAGCTGTACGTCCCAAATGAACGACAGGGTGGGGTATTGCTGCACAAGCGCAAGTTGATCCGCGGTTGTGAGTGCTGAGACGTCATTTACAACCACCTCTTCGAGCAACGGCAACGCTGCAACGGCGGTGTCGAGTTGAGCATGATCGTCGGTCAATGTGTTCAGTACAATCGAAGTCGCATCTTGCGGATAGCTCGTTCCCGCTATCGAAACATCCCAAGAAAACTGTATCTGCGGGAATTTCTTATAGAGTTCGGTCAACGCGGCGTAATCCGAAACGCCTGTAAAACGGATCTCTTTGAGCATCGGAAAATAGGAAAGGGCATCGGCAAGACCATCCGGCAATTCCTGCAGGTCCAGCGTTTCCGTGTTGCTATCAAAGCGCGATTGCCCGAGAGGTACGCTCCAAAGGATATCGCATTGTGGTAGCGCGGTTACGAGCGCTTGATAATCCTCAACCGAGATGGGATTTCCACGCAGATCCAGAGAGGTAAGCTGCGTCTGCTGCAACAGGTCGGAAACGTCGCTGAGCTGCGTATTCCGCAGGTCTAAAGAAGCAGGCAGCGGTGTCGCAGCGCTTTCTTTCGGCAATAATGCACTGCAGCCGCTGAACAAAGCAATCAAGACGAACGCGATGGGCATGAGATATTTTTGGATGCTCAAACACTGTGAAAAACCTTTTTTTACCACCACAATGCTCCTTTTTTATTTATGCGAGAGGACACTTCTATGGAAACCAGATTTATTGTATCGTGTATCATTTAAAAAGTCCACACTGTCCCATCATGCCAAACATGCCAAGAGCAGTATGCTTCAGAATTCATTTTCCATGGTCTGTTTGGAACATACTTGAATGATGTAATAAATATCATGTTTCGCAATATCAAATGTAGACTTTGCATGAAATCAATACTAAAATATAACATGTTGCAAATCGACAGCATTCAATAAGTGAAGAACAAAAGATTGTCCTGCGTTAGCCCCCCTGATTGCATGCGTCGTTTTGTGTATAATCAAAATTATTAGGAGCCAACCGAACTTGCAGTTAGAAAAAGGCGAAAAAAGCAGATGGATACTGGCGCTGGCGTTTTTGTATCTGTGCATCCCCGTGGTAATTTTCCTCTTGGGGTGGGTCAAGCTTATTTTGTCGATTCCGATTTCTCTTGCCATTTTGTATAGCGCCATACGCGCGATTCAGCAGGAGGAGTTCTTTCAAACGAATCTTTTTGAGAACAAGAAAAAACTGCTCGTTATCTTTGCAATACTTACGGTTTTTGTGGTTTTGTCCGGCGTCGGCGGATTCGCCTGGCAAAACCGCTGGGATCACATGTATCGGAATGCGGTCTTTCGCGATCTTGTTCAATATAACTGGCCGATCGTCAATTTCGATTTCGAAGAGCCGCGCACACTATGCTACTATTTGGGCTTCTGGCTTCCAAGCGCACTGGTTGGCAAAGCGTTTGGTCTTCAGGCCGGCTATTGGTTCCAATTTGTCTGGGCTTTGATCGGCGTATTTTTGGCTTTCCTGCTGATTTCGGAATTCCTTAAAAAGCTCAGCTATAAAACCGTACTGTTTTTCATCTTTTTCAGCGGGCTCGACATCCTTCCGTTTCTGCTGTATCAAATCAAATTTGGTGAAGCGGCGACGATTTTACCCAGATTGTTGCTGGGTGAACATCTTGAGCTGACGCTGTATAAATTCAACTCGTCCTGTAATACGACATTGCTCTTCTGGCTCTATAATCAGGCCGTCCCGTTTTGGGTTGGCTTCATGATGGTCTTGCGTGAAAAAACCAATCGAAATCGGCTGTTTACCTGGACGCTTCTGTTGCTGTACGCGCCGTTTCCAGCGTTGGCGCTCGTTCCGCTTTTGGTTTATCAGTTCTTTCAAGGCAGACGGTTCCGTGGCGAACAATCCGCAGCCCGGTTTCGGCAATTCCTTCGGGAGACAATCACGTTTGAGAATTTTACGGGATTGCTGATCGGGCTTGTCATAGCGCTGTACTTTGCCAGCAACGCTTCGGCGGGAAAACTGCACATCATTGCACTGAACAGGGATACGGTCATCCAGTTCAGTTTGTTTATATCAACGGAATTCATCGTTTTCCTGCTGTTCGTTTTTCGCTCGTCTAAACGGGATCCGATACTCTGGATTCTTTTTTTCACAATGATCTGTTTTAGCTTCATCCAGATGGGAGACAGCTTCGATTTTGCCTGGAGAACCTGCATTCCGGCCGCGTTTTATTTGATGCTGTTGGTGATAAAATGGACGGATACTTTTTCGTTGAAAGCGCAATGGAAGAAAATTTTGTTTATCGTTGCCATTCTTTTGGGTTGCATCACGCCTTTTATGGAGATTCTTCGTACAACGGAGCACACGGTTGCTTACTATTGCGTTGAAGAAGCGGCGTCGGAGAGCCTCATCAATGATCCTCTGAACAGTGTTTTTGATAATCCGAAGGATCCTTCCTATGGCAACTTCATTGGGGATTATAATTCGTTGTTTGTTAAGTACTTACAAAGAAAATGAACCTGTTTCACGAAAAACATCCTCTTTTACTATTTTTATATTAAAGTAGAATCGACATTCTGCCCAATAGAAACCTAACACACAAGAGGTTAAAAACACAGCGCGAAACGGAACACTAATCAAAGAAACCAAAATCAGGTCTGCGCTTTGGTATTACGGGGATTTTCAAAGATCCCCATGTTTTTCATATCAACAATTTTGCCGACTTCACAGCGCTGTTTACTCATGGAGGCAGGCCGGTTTTCATGAATCCGTAGGTGGAAGAAGTTAGGTTTGTAGAAATCAAAGCAACCGGGCCGACGGAAATTGCGGAATTCGATACAGCGTATTATACTGTTTAGTAATCGGTCGTTGTTGTGAAATGCTGCCTGTCCGGGGTATGATTTGGAATGCGCTCAGGAGCATATGCAGCCTGCTTCATTCGAAAAATCCGAAAAGTACCGCGAAAAAACAACGATTTTCGTATCAACTCAGCCGGCGGAGGGGAAACCATGTGGAAATGCCCGAACTGTGAAGCCAACAATGCGGACGATCAAAAACGATGCGTGGCCTGCAACGGCGAAAAACCGGAACATCCGGTCCGGTTCAGAACGCTTTCGGAGCACGACGATTCATACAGCGCTGCAAATCAAAATCCGTCCGGACCGTCGTTTCCCGAGCATCTGTTTTCCGATAAAGTGAGCAAAGTAAGCAAGGTGAAAAGGCAGGACGGGATCTTCCGTGTGTTCCAGATTCTCGTGGTGGTCGCCGCGGTAGTCGTCATTCTGGTGGTGCTTCTCGAGCGGGGAAAACCGCCGAAAGCGAGCGAACCGACCAATCAGGGCGTGCAGGTCATCGAAGAGAAACGTCTGGACGATTTTGCCGAGACGCCGACGTTGGAGGCGGGCGGCACGGCGGGCGTTACGGCGGAACCCAAAGAAACGGAAGTGCCTGTCGTTTCTCCTCCTGCGATCGAGCTGCACCTGAATTTCAGGGAAATCTATCAGTGCAGCACAAAGGATTTTAATCTTCCGTATGGAGTCGACAATAGCGATGTGACCTGGGACTGCGAGTCGAACGAATCCGGCACGCGGTGCCTTCCCGACGGAACGATCACGGCGGGGAACATTCAGATCGATCCGGCGTATCCGTATAACGAACCGGTGATGGTGACGGGGACGACGCCGAACGGATCGAAGCTGGTCTACAGCGTGATCATCGGCAACGGAAGGGCCTACGACGCGAGGTGGTCCGACTCCAGCAGAAACCTCAAGGTAATCAACGGAGACGTAATCGTGATCTCCCCGATGATACAAAACTGCACCGGATTTACGATTTACTATGAATACGACCTCTACAGCGGGGAAATCGAACACGATTCCTGGTCGGTCTTGGTGCGGGAAAACGGAACGGAATGGGTCTACATTCAGGATATCACGCTGGAAAACAATGTGGGGAAGGAAAACGACATCGTGTTCGACCGGCCGATCTCGTTTTCCGAGATCGTGGTGCAGCCGCAGGTGCAATACGGCGAGTTCTCGTATACCCCCTCCTTTGCGCTGGGTTACCTCGTGTTCGGCGGCTGAGGGCGACTTGTCTGTCGATTGAAGACAAATGAGACGAGGGAGTCAATCCATTTATGCCGCCGGAGCCTGCCCGAAGCGGTGACAAAGCCAGGTTAAAGGAGAGCCGATCATGCCGCTCGAAATCGTTCGAAACGACATTACAAATATGCATGTCGACGCAATCGTCAACGCCGCCAATCCGCGGTTGCTTGAGGGCGGCGGGGTTTGCGGCGCGATCTTCGCCGCCGCGGGGGCGGACCGGCTTCGCGCCGCATGCGAGCGCTTCGGCGGATGCGCCGTTGGCGACGCCGTCATGACGGACGGATTTCGCCTGCCCGCCAAACACATCATCCACGCGGTCGGCCCGGTCTGGCAGGGCGGCGGGCATGGCGAAGAGGCGCAACTGCGCGCCAGCTATACGCGATCTTTGGAGCTGGCGAAGGAACACAATCTGGAATCGATCGCGTTTCCGCTGATCTCTTCCGGCATATATGGATATCCAAAAGATCAGGCGCTTTCCGCTGCGATTTCGGCGATCGGTTCCTTTCTGCTGAAAAACGACATGGATGTGTTTCTGGTCGTGTTCGACGCGGATTCCTATCGCCTGAGCGAGCGGCTGTATCGTTCGATTACCGCGTATATTGAGTCGCGCGATGTATTTTTGGCAAAAGCGGTCCGCAGAGACGCGGACGCGGAGCGGAGCTGGGCGCTGAAGCAGCGCGCGCCGATGGCGGCGCCCGCGCCCTGCGCGACCCGCGCGGATCTCGAGCATGCGCTCAAACGCGTCAGCGAGAGTTTTACCGAACAGCTGCTGCGCCTGATCGACGAACGACACCTCAGCGACCCGCAGGTCTATCAGCGCGCCAATCTGGATCGCAGACTGTTTTCCAAAATTCGCAGCAACCCGCGCTATCGTCCGAGTAAAAACACGGCGCTGGCGCTTGCCGTCGCGCTGCGCCTGAACCTCGACCAGACCACGGACCTGCTCGCCCGCGCGGGATATGCGCTCTCGCCCGCCAGCAAGTTCGACCTGATCGTCGAATACTTCATCCGCGAGGGAAACTACAACATCTTCGAAATCAACGAGGCGCTGTTTGCTTTTGACGAAAGCCTGCTCGGGGCATGAAGCGCGGCGCGTTTTGCGGAATGGAGCGCCTGAAAATGTCGCCTGAAGGGCGACCTTTTTTGTGGCGCACGCCTGTATGATCATTCCATCAAAACCAGGGAGGCAGACGACGATGAAACAGGGATTGACGAAGCTCGTCTTTATTTTGGACCGATCCGGCTCCATGAGCGGGTTGGAGGGCGATACGATCGGCGGCTTCAATTCGCTGCTGGACAAGCAAAAAAAGGAACCCGGGGATTGCACCGTGACGACCGTGCTGTTCGACGACCGGTATGAACTGCTGCACGACCGCATTCCGCTGGGCGGCGTGGAGCGCATCACCGAGCGGGAATACTATGTTCGCGGCAGCACCGCGCTGCTCGACGCCCTCGGCAGAACGATCGACAAGACCGCAAACGCTCAAACGCGCACCGCCGAATCCGAGCGCGCGGAAAAGGTGTTGTTCGTCATCATCACGGACGGCATGGAAAACGCAAGCCGTGAATACGGCATCGACCGCGTGAAGGCGATGGTTGAGCAAAAACAGAAGGAATCTGGCTGGGAGTTTCTGTTTCTCGGCGCGAATATCGACGCAATCCAGGTCGCCGCGCGCTTCGGCATCGCGGCGGATCGGGCGGTGAACTATTGTCCGGACGGCGCGGGCACGCGCCTGAACTACGATGTGGTCAGCGCGACGGTGGCCGGCGTGCGCGCCGGCCGGCCGATGGCGGCGAACTGGAAGCGGCGAATCGAGGAGGATTATCAGACGCGAAAGGGCAAGGGCCGGAAGTGACGCATGCCTGGCGATGCGGCAAAACAGCCCCGAAGAATGGAAGTTCTTCGGGGCTGTTTGATGGAATCAGTGGAATCGTTAGGCGTGTTTCATTGCTTTTGCGACGACCTCCGCCGCCTTGATCAGCGGGTAGCCCGCCGGGGAAGCGGTCAGCAGCGGATGCGTGCCGATCTGCGCCACGAGCAGGTCGTTGATCGTCATGCTGTTCTGAATCGCGAATCCGATTACGTTGATCAACTCGCCGACGCTGCGGCCGCCGAGCGCCTCGCCGCCGAGGATGACGCCGTTGCCCTTGGAGACGATCAGCTTGACCGTCTGCTTCTGCGAGCAGTCCAGGCAGCCCGGATGCGTATCCACGCCGGTGAAGCTGCCGGTGACCACGTCGAAACCTTCCGCGCGCGCCGTGACCTCGTTGAGCCCCGCCACGCCGCAGGCCGTTTCGCCGATGCAGGTAGAGTAGATGCCGATCGTCCCGCGGAACGTGCAGATGGTGGAAAGCGAGAAGAGGTTGAGCCCCGCCACGCGCGCCTCCGCGCAGGAGGTCGAGGCGAGCATGATGCGGCTGAGCTTGCCGGTCAGAAAGTCGCGCTTCTCGGAGCAGTCGCCGACGGCGAAGCAGTCTTTGAGCGACGCGCGTTTATACTGGTCGGTCACGATAAAGCCCGCCGTGTTGATTTCGGCGCCCGCTTTTTCCGCCAGCTCCGTGTTGGGTTTATATCCCAGCGAGAGCACGACCGCGTCCGCCTCCATGGTCTCTCCGTTGCTCAGCAGCACGCCGGAGACCTTGCCCTCGCCCAGCACTTCCTTGATGCCGATGTCGGTGAGCACCTTGACGCCGCGCGCTGTGAGCTGCTCGCTCATGGCCGCCGCAAACTCGTCGTCAAACGCCAGCCCCAGAATGCGAGGCAGGATCTCGACGATGGTCACGTCGTAGCCCTGCTTGTTCAGTTCGTCGGCCACTTCCACACCGATGAACCCCGCGCCGACGAGCACGACCTTTTTCAGGCCGACCAGCTGCCGCTGCAGCTCGTCGAGGTAAGACTTGTTCTTCAGAATCGTGTAGACGTTTTTCAGCTCCGTGCCCTTCAGCCATTTGGGGACGACGGGCTGCGAGCCGGTGGCAAACACCAGCTTGTCGTAGCCGATCGTTTCCCCGCCGACCGTGGCGGCGGTCTTTTTCTCCACGTCGACGGAGGCGATCTCGTCGATGCGAATGTCTACGCCCATCTTCTCCAGTCCGCCGTCGGGCAGGATGTTCTTGTCGCTCGTGCCGACGGTTCCGAAGATATAGGGGATTCCGCAAGGGATCATCACTTTTTCTTCCTTGCGGACGACCATGACCGTTTTGTCCGGATTGTTCGACTTTGCCGTACCCGCGGCGACAAACCCCGCCGCGCTCCCGCCGATGATCAATACGTCCGTGTGCAACATAAAAAACCATACCTCCTGCAAGCTCGTTTATTATATTACGATATTTTAATATTATAAAATCGTAATATCGAATTGAAAAAAAGAGAGGGGTTCAGCCGTTCAGAAACTGCATGACCAGCGCTTTCATCCGTTCGTCCGCGAGCGAATAGATCACCTCGGACCCGATGCGCGTGCCTTTGATGATGCCCTTGCTCTTGAGAATGGTCAGATGCTGAGAGATGTTGGACTGCGACATGGAGAGGCAATCCTGCATCTGCGTCACGTTGAGATTCATGCGCGTGAGTTTGTTGACGATGCAAAGCCGCGCCGGATGGCTGAGCGCCTTAAAAATCTCCGATGCCTGCGTCAATTGCTCGTTAAACTCCGCCATGATCCATTCCAGTTCTGAACATAAGATTCGGTCAAATCCGCATAAGAAACATCACTCGATATGCGTTTATCGGTATCAGTATATCATAATATCATCATTCGTCAATCGCAAACAAACCGGAAAACCCGGCGTGCCGCACAGCCTTTTTATGTCGGGAAAGGCTGTCAGCTGCGTTTTCTGTCGGCGACGAGCCTGGTCAGACTGCGGTCATATGTCTTTTCCCCTTCTTTGGAGAAAAAGCAGCCGGGAAACTCGCCGTACGCGCGGTGATAGGCGACGCATTCACAGCATTTGCCGTGGCGCGGGCAGGAATAGGTGCAGGGACAGGATTTCGCGTTGACACAGTCGCTCATGATGTGTTCCTCCGGTTTGAACAGGGTGTTTGTTCTGATGATACCACAAGCCGAAGCTTACTGCACGGGCACGAGGACGCCCTCCCGACGCTCGTCGCGCAGCATGACCCAGGCGATCAGCGCGGCCAGCGCGCCGCCTGCCGCGGGGGTGAGCATCATGACGGAGACGTTGGTCCAGTCCGCGAGAAACCCCATGAACACCGGCGTGATGCTGCGCAAAAAACACATGCTCACGAGAAATGACGAAGCGACGAGCGAGGAATTTTCCTGTTGGCCGGAGGAGGCCTCGCTGAGCAATATCGGAACGCTGTGTCCGGAGACGATGCCGACGACGCCGACCATGACGCACATCACGATCGGGTTGCCGGAGAGCACGCCGACGGTCTGGAACACGCACATCAGCACCATGCCGACGAAAAAGAGCCGGAGCGGCCGAACGGGGAGGCGCGGGGCGAAAAAGCGGCTGAGGGTTGCGCAGATCCAGTAGATGGAGAGCGCGGCGGAGCCGAGCGCTTCAGCGTTGTAGCGAAGCGTCATATACCGCACGATCCAGACGATCAGGCCGGACTGCGTGACGGCATAGAGCATGGCGGCGACCAGCATGAGCGCATTTTTCCGCCGGAAGAGATATGCTTTGACCATTTCGCGCGTGAGCGGTTTCTCCTTTGGCGCGGGCGGCGCGCCCTTTGCCGAAAAGGCGAGAATCAGCAGAAACGCCAGCCCCGCGCAGGCGATGATTCCGCTCATGACAAAACTGGCCCCGTGCCAGGTGGTCATGGCGAGCAGCGCCGTAATCAGCAGCGGCGCCGTGAGGCCGCCGACGCCGAACCCGCCATGCAGCGCTCCGAGGTATGAGGCGCTTTTTTCGGGATGGATGTCCACCATGACGGCGTTGCAGTTGGTGTCCATCCAGCCGAACCCTACGCCTGCGATGATGCTTGCGATGATCATGCCCGTAAACAGGCGCGTCTGACCGAGCAGGAAGAAGGAAGCGACGAGCAGCACGCACGCAATGACGAGCATGCTGGTCTTCTTCAGCCGACCCTGCAGCGCAGGCGCGGAGAAATACGCGGCGATGGAGCCGATGTTGATCATGCTGCTCATGATGCCCTGCGCGCCGCCGACGAGATGGTAGGAGGCCACGACGCTGTTGAGCACGACGCTCTGATAATTGTTGAGGAGGCCAAAGACGATGATGAGTATGACGATGCCCGCGGTGAGCGGGCGGACGGAGCGCTGGGCGCCGAAATCCGCACGGGACGATTCCATATCGATCGGTAGTCCTTTCCATTCGGCAGATGCGGTTGAAAAAGGGATGAAAGGAGCGTGCGCTCTTTCAAAGCCGATCGGTTCAACGCCTGTCGATCCAACTGCAAGTATAGCAGAAAAATCTGCCGCGCGCCGAAAAATCCGAGCGAAAAACACAACGATCCAACCATAAGCAGAGCACGAGTTGTTACATATTTTTTATGTTTTATTACACGCACACACGAATGGAATCGACGCAAAGCAACAAAACAGAAAACAGCTGTAACATGTTTCGACGTAACAAGCCGAAAAACAGGAAAATCGGCTAAAAATCAATGAAAATTGGATAAAAGACTGAAAAAACGACGAGAATGTTCAGAAATATTCAAAATTTACTTGCAATGGGAACTGCCGGTGATATACTACCTACTGTACTTATTGGTATCTGCCAGGCGCGGCGGCATTCGATTCTTTCAATTTTCTGCCGGAGTATGCGCACATGCTGCAAAACGAACGGGACGATTTCCTTTCAACCGATCTGCGAGAACGCATCCTCTCCGAACTCCCCTGCGGCCTTTGCGTCGCGCGGCGGGACGAGAGGCTTTCCATTGCGTACGCAAACGAAAGCTTTTACCGCATGATCGGGTATTCGAACGCTTCCGCCGCCGCCGAAGGCGGCGTTCTCGGCGCGCTGGCTCGCGTGGACGCGGATGCGCGCGAACAGCTTTCGTCCCGCCTGCTGCCGTTGATCGGCGGAGAAGAGCGGGCCGTTTCGTTTGAGGCGCGCCTGGACCGGGCGGACGGGGATTCGCTCTGGTGCATGGTCCGCATTCGCTGCGCCGAGTGCGACAGCGGGATGCTGATTTGCGCGTTTATGGACATCTCCGCGCAGAAACTCGTGGAGGAGGAGCTTCGCGTGCGTGAGGAGGAATACCGCATCGCGGTGCGCCAGAGCGACAAGCTGGTCTTCCGCTACGACATTGCGAAGAAGACCATCTACCTGCCGCCGGAATCCGCGGAACTGTTTCAGGTAGACGTCATACACGACGTTCCGGACAGTCTGGAAGCGATCGGCATGATCAACCCGGACAGTCTGGACGCCTTTCGCGAGACGATGGACCTCATCTGCAGCGGCGTTCGGCCGACCGGCAGCGCGGTGCTGCAGCTTCGCCTGCATTGCGACGAAGATACGTTTGAGTGGTATCGTGTTGCATATTCGCTGATCTATCGGGAGGATCGCACGCCCGCGCAGGCGGTCGTCTCCCTCCAGAACGTCTCGGAGCAGCACACGCGCGAGGTGGCCTACCGCCGCTGGGAGCAGACCTATGCGGCCATGCCACAGAACAACACCGCGTATCTGGAGTTTGACTTGACGCAGGACCGTCTCGAGGTGCAAAAGGGCGAGCTGGTCGAGCTGCTGCCCTCCGCATGGAGCGATACGATGGAAAACGCCGTGCGACATTTTCTGAATCGATACGTCCATGCGGACGATCGGGAGCGGGTGCGCGCGTTTCTGGCGCGCGAACGCCTGCTGACGGAGTATTTTCGCGGCGAAAGGCTGGAGAAGCCGGAATATCGGCATCTGCGGGCGGACGGGCGGTATGGCTGGGTGCGGCTGAGCGTTCAGATGCTGCCGGACCCGTATTCGAGCAACATCCGCGCGTCGCTTCTCCTGCGGGACGTCGACGCGCAGAAGCGCGCGGAGATGAACCTCAAGGACCGGCTCCGCACGGACGCGCTCACCGGCGCGCTGAACCGCGGTGCCTTTGTGGAAGCCGTCGAGGCGCAGTTTTCCGAGGCGCGCGGCGGGCTGCAGGCGCTGGTCATGGTGGACGTGGACCACTTCAAGCAGGTCAACGATCGCTATGGACACGGCTATGGCGACCGCGTGCTCGTTCGCGTCTGCGAGACGCTCCGCGCGACGCTCCGTGCGGACGATCTCGTCGGCCGGCTTGGAGGGGACGAGTTTGCGCTGCTGCTCAAAAACGTGCTCAATCTCGATGCGCTGCAGGCCAAGATCAACTATCTGTGCGAGCAGCTCTATCAGCACGTTTCAAACGGATCGGTCGTTTCCTGCAGCTTCGGCGCGGCGGCCTGCCCGCGGGACGGCGCGACCTTTGAGGAACTCTACTGCAAGGCGGATATCGCGCTCTACGCCGCGAAAGAAGCGGGCCGAAACTGCGCGCGCGTCTACGAGGACGACATGGGGCGGCCCATGACGCTGTTTGAAAGCATAGAGATGTAAAGTAATTTGGACGATAGAAAGATAAGCGCCCGGTTTTCACCGGGCGCTTGCTGCGTTTTGTCATGGCGATCAGAGGTCCTTGAAATTCGAAAGCGCGTATTCACGGTCCTCTTTTTCCTCGATGGCTTTGCAGGCGGCAAGCCCGAGCAGCTTGTGCTCCTGCATGAGCGCTTCGTCCTCGAGCGCCTTGTAGGCCCGCGCAACCGCTTCGTAGCCAAACGCAAGGTCAAACCCGGCGATGCCGTTGTCCAGACAGAGGGCGAGCGAGTATGCGCCGTGCAGCAGCGCCAGCCGCCCCTCGCCAAGCAGGCTGTATACGTGGGAAACCTGCCACTCGCCGCGCGCGTTGTTGACCGGGCTCTGCGCCTCGCGCCAAAGATAGCAGGAGGCATGCGCCTTGTGCAGCATGGCGATGGTCTCCGCGTCGGTGCGGTTTTTCTTGTCGATGAGATCCCAGGTTTCGTTGAAGAGGGACCTGGCCAGATCGAGATCAGCGCTCATGGGAATTCTCCTTTGGCTCGGGGCCGGTCGGGATGAAAAAAAGCGGACGAGGGGAGGACAAAGGAAAGGAGATAAAAAGGCGACGCGTGACGCGCCGCCGGAGCAGACCGGTTTATTTCACCGTGAACGTGCGCTTGGGCGTGCTTCGCTCCGTTTGCAGGATGCTCCAGAGCGTAAAGCCGCCGTCGACGAGCAGGCCGACGCCTGCGAGAATGGTCGCAACCTTGATGGCCGTAAACGGATTAAAGAGCAGCAGAATGCCAAAGCCGAGCGTAACGAGCGCGGTGACGAGCAGAACCAGCCAGTTTTTCACGCCCGCATGGCGCAGGTTGAGCGCGATCTGCAGCCGCAGGATGCTGTCCACGATCAGCGCGACGCCGATGATGGCCGCAAGCAGCGCGACGACGACGTTTGCCTTGAAGATGAGAAACAGCCCCAGCAGCACGCAGGCGATGCCGAGCGCGACGCCGATCTGCACGCCGTCCAGATGCTCCTTGCGCAGGAAAAAGTCCACGATACGGTAGCCGCCGTAGAGCAGCGCGGCCGCGCCGATGGCATAGATGATGATCTGCCGCGCGGGGTCCGGCCAGATGATCAGCAGCAGGCCGATCGCCATGTACGCGATGGACGTGATGAGCATCGCTTTTTGAAATGATTTCGACATAGTTGCGCCCTCCATACTACTTGTATGATACCAGCGTTTGGTGGGGTTGGCAAGATGACAACCGCTCTTTGTACCCGCGAAACGACGGCGTTTTTATCCGGCTGTACGGCGACGGCGCGGCCTGACGGCAACCTGCGCGCGGCGTGATGGCCGCCGCCGCATGCGGCGGCTAGATGACGCCGTTTTCCCGAAGAAACGCTTCCACATAGGCGCGGTATGCCGCCCGGTCTTCGGTGTAGCAGCTCGCGTGCGCCGCGCCGGCAAACACGCGCATCGTCTTTGCGCCCGCTTTTGCGTTATAATTCTCGGCGAGCATGTAATCGGGTACAAGATCGTCCGCATCCCCGTGGATGAAGAGCATCGGCACGGACGCGCAGCGCGCTAGCGCGCGCTTTGGCGCGACGCTGCCGAAGAACACGCCGCCGCGCAGCCGCGAAAACAGACTGGCGATCGGCAGCGCCGGATATGCGGGCAGATGAAAACGGTGGCGCATCGCAAAGCGAAGCTCGGCGTTGAGGTCGCTGTATCCGCAGTCCTCCATGGCGAACGCGAGGCGCGGGTCCAGCGCCGCATGCAGCATGACCGTCGCCGCACCCATGGACTCGCCGTGCGTGCCCAGCACCGCGTCCTCGCCGAAGCGCTCCCGCGCCCAGGCGCAGACCCGCGCGAGGTCGCGCGATTCACACGCGCCCATGGTGGTCGGCGCGCGGCCGGAGAGGCCGTGATTACGGTGGTCGTAGAACACGCAGTCGAAGCCGAGTTCGTGCAGAATGGAGGCATATTTGATCCCTCCGAGCAGGCAGTAGGTGTAGCCGTGCACGAGCACCGCCACGCGCGGCCTCCCGTCCGAAAACACCCTGCCGCTTTCGCGCGGCCAGAGCGCGCAGTGCAGGTCGTAGCCGAACTGCGAGCGAAGCGTAAACTCTTCCAGCCGAACGTGCTCTTCGAACCAGGCGCGGGTAAAATTGCCGCGCTCGGCTTCCTTGTCGATGACCGTGTCGTAAGCGACGACCTTTGGATGCAGGATCATGGTGGAGACTTTCCACCCGACGACGATGAAAAACGCTGCCGCCGCTGCAAACAGCGCGAGAAACACAAACCAGATGATCGGCATACGGATAGCCTCCCGAATCGATGGACGCGGCGGAAGCGCCGCGCGCCTTACCTGTATTATACACGGGAAACGGGTATCGGGACAAAAAATGCGCGACAGCGGTTGATTTTTTTGCACGAAAAAGACTGCCCGCCCGAGCGATCGTTCGCTTGGGCGGGCAGCTTTGAAAGGGTTGCCCGGGGCCGATTGGCCTCAGGACTTCAGCGCTTTGTCGAGCACGGCCTTGACGTCCACCTTTTCTGCGTGGCCTTCGTGCAGCTTTTCATCGCCCATGTAGAAGCAGGGCACATACCAGTAGTCGTACTTGGCGGCGCGCGCCTTTTCGGCGGATTCGTCGACCCGTTCGATCTCAACATCCTTGTAGCGGGCGTCCTCGGCGCAGAGCTCTTCGATACAGCGCGCGGCAAGCCGGCAGTGCGGGCAGCTGGGCAGATAGAAATAAGTAAGTTTCGACATGGTGTATCCTCCGTTTCAAATCAGTATTTTTATTGTTCCGTTCACAAAGAGCGATTCGTAAATCCAATTCAAATCAGTATCGGTCGTCGTTCAGTCCACATAGAGTATCAATTCCGGTTTAAATCGACATTTTTCATGGTTCATCCATGATAGAGCGATTCGTAAATCCGCAGCAGCGCATCCGGCGGCAGGGCTTCGGCGCGCGCGTCCGCGGGGGCGTTCAGCGCCGCGAGGGTTTCGCTCAGGCGGACCTCCTGCTTCAGATTATTATACAGCGTCTTTCTGCGCATGGAAAACGCCTGTTTCAAAAAGGATAGAAAGGCCTCCCCGTTTTGCATGGGTACGTCGTTTCGCACGAGGCGGACGACGACGGAGTCCACCTCCGGCGTGGGCCGGAAACAACTCCTCGGCGCCTGCAACACCGTCGCCGCGTCGTAAAGACACGCCGTGGCGACCGAAACGGGGCCGTACACGCGATCCTTCGGTTTGGCAAAGAAACGCTCCGCCGCTTCCTTCTGCACCATGAGCGTCATGCTTTCCGGCAGCAGCGAGAGCAGCCGCAGTACGATCGGTGTGGTGGCGTAATACGGCAGGTTGCCAACGGCATGCCAGGCCTTGGGGCCCATCAGCGCGGGGATATCCGCGTCCAGCACGTCCGCATGCAACAGCGTCAGCTGCGCACCAAAGCGTTCGCGCAGTATCTCGCAAAGCCGGCCGTCTTTTTCGACGGCGGCGAGAAACGACGCGCGCTGAAGCAGTCCTTCCGTCAGCGCGCCCGTACCCGGGCCGATTTCCAGCATGCGCCTGCCCCCGGCCTGCGTCGCGTCGAGGATCGCCTCGATCACGCTTTCGCTTGCCAGAAAATTCTGACCGAGCGCCTTATTCGGCACGAAGCCTTCCGGAACGGTTTTCGGTTGGGTCTGGTTGCTCGCCATATTATGTATGATAGACCGACTCGTCCAAAAAAGAAAGTAAGAATGTTACAAAGCGTCCTCTGCCAAAGCGAAGAATGAGAACCCGTTTTTGGAGAATTTCTTCCTTTTTATTCCGTGGTCCCGTGTTGATGAACGAAGGAGAGTGTGCCATAATAGAACCAGTTCATTCCATTATTAAAAGGTCGAAGCAATTCGTTTCATTCCCTTCCTCCTCCCGCCATACGCTTTGGCCTAAGCCGGATCGAAAGGAAACAGACAACATGCCGAAATACCTTCTTGCCCTCGATCAGGGCACGACGAGCTCGCGCGCCATCCTGTTTGACCTCGCCGGGAAAATCGTTTCCAGCGCGCAGTACGAATTCCGCCAGATCTACCCAGGCGCGGGGTATGTCGAACACGACCCGTTCGATATTCTCGAGACGCAGAAGCAGGCGGCCGCGGATGTGCTCCGGCGCGAAAACGTCCGGTCCGGGGACGTCGCCGCCATCGGCGTGACGAATCAGCGCGAGACCACCATCGTCTGGGACAAGGCCACCGGACATCCCGTCTACAACGCCATCGTCTGGCAATGCCGCAGAACCGCGCCGCTCTGCGAAACGTTGATTGCCGAGGGCTGGAGCGACCATGTGCAGAAGACCACAGGGCTGCTCATCGACGCGTATTTCTCCGGCACCAAGATCCGGTATATCCTCGACCACATCGAAAACGGACAGCAGCGCGCGGAAAACGGCGAACTGCTCTTCGGCACGGTGGATACCTGGCTCATCTGGAACCTCACCGGCGAGCACGTGACGGACTATTCCAACGCCTCGCGCACGATGCTCTTCGATATCCATACGCTCGACTACGACGACAAGCTGCTTTCGCGGCTGAACATCCCCCGCTGCATGCTGCCCAAGGCGCTGCCGTCGAGCCATGTCTACGGCGCGGTGCAGCCGCACCTGCTCGGACTCGAGGCGCTCGGCGGCGTTCCGCTCGCCGGCGCGGCGGGAGACCAGCAGGCGGCGCTCTTTGGCCAGGCCTGCTTTGAAAAGGGCATGGCAAAGTGCACCTACGGCACGGGCGGATTTTTGATGATGAACACGGGCACGGCGCCCATCGAGAGCAAGAACCGACTCTTGACCACCATCGCCTGGGGCGTAAAGGGCCGCGTCGAATACGCGCTGGAAGGCAGCATCTTCAACGCGGGCAGCTCCATCAAGTGGCTCAGGGACGATCTCGGCCTCATTTCGAGCGCGCGGGAGATCGACGTTCTGGCGGAGTCCGTGCCGGACGCGGGCGGGGCGTACTTCGTCTCGGCGTTTACGGGGCTCGGCGCGCCGCATTGGGACATGTATGCGCGCGGCGCGATGCTGGGGCTCACCCGCGGCACGACCAAGGCGCATTTTGCGCGCGCGGTGCTCGAGGGAATCGCCTACCAGGTGCGGGACCTTGCCGAGACCATGGAAAAGGATGCGGGCGTTCCGCTTCTTGAGCTCAAGGTGGACGGCGGCGCATCGGTTTCGAACATCATGATGCAGATTCAGGCGGACCTTCTCAACGCGCGCGTCAACCGCCCGAAGTGCGTGGAGTCCACGGCGCTTGGCGCGGCGTGTTTGGCGGGGCTTGCAGTCGGCGTGTTCAAGAGCACGAAGGACATCGCCGACCAGTGGGAAAGCGAACGCGTCTTCTCGCCGCAGATCACAAAAGCCGAACGTGAAAAGCATCTCTCCGGCTGGCGGCGCGCGCTGCAGCGCGCCATGGCGTGGGAGGAAAAATAAGCGGCGCGCAGACTGTCGGAGCGATAAAAACCGATGAAAAGTTCTGTTCCGGCGGGCCCGTATCTTGCGGGAAAACACCCGCCGGAACACATGATCTGGGATGTTGACTTTTTCCCGTAAAGCCTATAGAATAGGGGATGCTACCGTGGAGGCGCATGGGTAACGCTTGTGTTCTTCACGGCGGATTTCGATGCAGATCGCTTGTGAAAACGCCATTGTTTTTTGGAGCGTTATCTGCGCGAAACGAAGCCTTGCCGCGCGCGCCTGCGGCGAAGGGATGCGGCCGATGCGCGGGTGTAGCTCAGTGGCAGAGCTCCAGCTTCCCAAGCTGGCTATGTGGGTTCGATTCCCATCACCCGCTCCAGCATCCAAAAAAGGTGCACAAAATATTTTGCCCGCTGCCGTTACAAATTCCGCATGCGGGTAACAACAGATGATTTAGGAGGAATGGTTGTAATGGCAAAGGCAAAATTCGAACGGAATAAGCCGCACGTAAACATCGGGACGATCGGACACGTGGACCACGGCAAGACGACGTTGACGGCGGCGATCACGATGGCGCTGGCGCAGCAGGGCGAAGCGAAAGCGATGCGCTAC
>JAAYUE010000079.1 GCA_012517905.1 Clostridiales bacterium
ATCAATATAAATACATTTTACTTTGCCCGCGAATTGCTGCTCCAACGCTTTTAGCGCCAGCAGATTATCCCCATGAATCAGCATATTCTCCGAGTCGGGATCACCATAATCCCTCGAAGGGTCATGCAATAAAATCCGCGGCTCAACCGCAGGTTCCTGACCTTTGCCAATCCATGTGAGTTCAAGCTTTTGCATTTAATTCTCCTCCGATGGGTAGATTACACTTTTTACTTTCTCTGCGATTTCATCAACTGTATAATCTGAGGTCTTCAACGCATTCCTGTCTGCTAGCATAGGACTGAAGGCAAGAACCTCGGATTTTGATATATCATGCCAAATTGGCAGAATAATTTTGCTCTCTTTCGTTTCCAAAGCAAATAGTGCATTTAATTCATCACTGGTCCATTTCTTGGCGCAAAAGAACTTTGAGATGACAACTATTCCCATTTTACTATGCGAAAGTCCAGAGTCAACCTTTTCACGAATCGAACCACCCCAAGGGATAGACTCTTTATCATAAAAAGAAGTGATGCCAATAGCTTTCAGTGCCTGATATAATGGTTCGACAAATTCTACCTTGTCTTCACTGGCATGAGAAATAAAAACATCGAACTCGATTTTACTTAGCTTTGGGATGGAGGGGTCAGCAACTAAAGCCGGTGTAGTAATTACTTGTTTGCTGGCCACATCCGATCTTATCTCCTGCATCATTTGTTCGTAACGTGTACGTTGCGCGGCTAGTTCGCGTTTTTCTGCTACCCGCTCCCGTGCTTCCTCATCGCTAAGCTGTTTACGCTTTTTTGCTAGGTCAGTTCTTTTTCCAGAAGCCTTCGAATCAAATTCGGAACGTTTTTTAATTGCGTCAAGCCGCCGCTTATCATGTGAATCAACTTCATTTTGCTTTGATCGTAGCATCGACGGCGATGTGTTCTTATTTATTGATCTCCGTATTTGAGCGATTTTCTCCTCTTCACTGCTCTCGCTTTTCGATTGTGCTGCTGATTTTCTAGATAAGTCTGCAATCTCATCTTCAAGTTTTTGTATTTCTCGAGTCAGTGTATCAATTGACATATAATACCCGCTTTCTGTTGCACTATTTAACTTCAAACCGCACTGTTATAACATTGACTGTAGTAGCCGATCCAGCCAGTTTCGCTCGAATTTCCTCCTGTAAACGTTCATTTGCAGCTTCAATTTCGTCCTCACGAAGGTTAATTTCACGTCGTTTTTTATCTTTAGCCTTTTTTAATCGATTGATTTCTTCCTTCATTTCAAGCATTGTTGCTAGGGGTAGATCCGTACTGGCTCGAAACTCGCGTGATTTTTCGCGAATCTCTCGCTCCAAATCCTTAATTTCACGTTGGAGTCCTTCCTTCAAGTCGTCACTCCAAGCGTCGAGTTTCTCGCACTCTTGCAGGAAATATCGTTTATTATTCTTTTCAATCTCGGCTTGAATCGACGCAGTGTTACGCTTCCGCTGTTCGTCTAGCTCGCCAGAATACGGTGTGGTTTCTATGAATATCGCAGGAAGCTCCATCATACGGTCGATAATATCTTCGTCAATGACAGTGCCATCGTCAGTATGGACCGTTATCACCAGATGCTCTTCTTGTTCATAACCTTCATAGATCAGCTTGTCGATAATAAGCCAGCCTGTTAAGCCGGGATGCTCATCTAGGAAGCTGATTTTTATTTGGGAATGTGAATAATCAAACTGAATCTGGCCAACAGGTAGTGGGGTAACAAGCGCGGCAGACAACCATTTTTGGCACAGCTCGTCATCACGACGTAAGAATGCATCTCCCTGCTGCTCGGCGCTCTCCCAACCCAGATTGTATACTACGGTACTGTTACCATCACTGTACTCAAACCGAAATTGATCCAACGGCTTTACGCGGGAAGCCCCCGCAATAATAAAGAACTGACAAAGCCAACGTTGGAATCGACCCAATCCCGCCAAAGTGTCTTTTTTACAGTCGCGGAGAAGGACAGTAACATCATCATCGAAATTTTCAAGTATCGCCTGCCGAGTTGCGGACATGCGCTCGTTGATGCGATCCTGTAAATCGGCCTGCATCTGGTCAAATGCGGCTTTTATTTCCTCGGTTGTTTTGCAGTTTTGATAGATTTCAGCGATTCGCTTTTCAAAGTCGACGCCAGATTCGATCGTCCCGAGCACTTCGTCGGAAGAACCAAATAGTCCACTGAAAAGTCGGAACTTTTGATCGAGCAATTCATAAACGCGTCGATCGGCTTCGTTCGCATTGTTTACAAAGTTTACGACCACGACATCACATTTTTGTCCATAGCGGTGGCAGCGGCCAATTCGCTGTTCAATACGCTGTGGATTCCATGGCATATCATAGTTAACGAGTAAACTGCAGAACTGAAGATTGATTCCTTCTGCCGCCGCTTCTGTGCCGATAAGGATGCACGCTCTTGTTCGAAACTCTTCGACAATGGCGGCTTTCATGTCCGCTTGGCGCGAACCAGAAATACAACCGTCGTTTGCGTGGCGTTCCTTCCATTCGCTATAGATTTTTTTAGAGATAGCATCGCTGTTCGAACCATTCAGGAATACAATTTTGCCCTCATATCCGTTATCAGACAAGAGGTTTAGTAAATATTCCTGTGTTCGGCGCGATTCTGTAAATATGACGGCTTTACGCAAGCCGCCGCGGGCTTCCGTTTCATCGAAGCCCTTTTTCAAGGCGGTTAGAAGATTTTCACCTTTTGCATTAATTGTAATACTTTCCGCTAATTGCGCGAACTCACGAAGCTGCTGGAGTTCCGCCTGTGCGGCTACGCGGTCTTGAATCAATTCAGCCTTAACTTCATCAACGGAAAGCTCACTTTCGTCGAGCAGTTCTTCAAATGTGTCATAATCCTCAAGATGCAATTCTTCATCCATGCCCTTGAGTAATTTTTCGAGTCGTGTTACTAGGGCATCCAAAGTACCGGAAATAGCAAACGATGAGGACGCAAGAAGTTTGCGGAGGATCATTGTAATGAGCGTACGCTGGCCGCTAGGTAAAGCAAACAGGTTTGGCGAGCGAAGATATTCAGATACTTGGTTATATAGAAGCTCTTCATTTTCAGTTGGAGTATATTCCTCGAGAATTGCGGTGCGATTAGTATAAGGTACATATTCGCGAACCTGCTTACGGAGCGTGCGTTTACAAATTGGCAGTAAACGCTTCTTAAGATACATGTTGCGAATATTCTCGTTATCGGCTCGTAAGAACATATCTCTATAGGTGGCTGCATCACCAAAAACACGGTCGTCAATAATACTTACCAAACCATATAATTCCATGAGATTGTTCTGTAGTGGGGTAGCTGTGAGCAGCAACTTGCGCCTTCCTCTTAACGCTTCCTTCAAACGCGTAGCGGTAACATTTCCCGACTTGTATACATTCCTTAGGCGATGAGCTTCATCAATTACTACGAGGTCCCAATCAACTCTGGCTAATTCTTGCGCTTTTATAGCTGCGAAATTGTACGAGCAGATGACAACGTTGTTTTTCTGAAAAAATGGATTTGCGACACCAGATTTACGTAGCTTATTGAAATTTGAGGATTCAATGATAATAGAGGGAATATAGAATTTATCATCTAGCTCAGCACGCCACTGATTTCTAAGTGATGCAGGTACGATCAATAATAGGGAGCGCTTTCGTTCCGACCAATACTGGGCCAAGACCAAGCCGGCTTCGATTGTTTTTCCTAGCCCAACTTCATCAGCCAACAACGCGCCTGATGACAGGGGCGATTTTAGCGCAAATAAAGCGGCATCAACTTGATGCGGATTTAAATCTACTTTCGTTCCAGACATAGCTGAAACAAGACTATCCATGCTGCTTTGGGGACGTTTGAGCATCAGCTGCTCTGCAAAGTATCTTCTTTGATGATCAGTGTACTCTATCATATCAATAAACCTATCACTCGAAATTTTAATCTTGTTTTAATAATAATTTATACTATTAGTAGGTAGGAACCTTATCGACTATTATATACAAAAGAGTATAGATGTACAACTTTTAGCTGTCGCATCGACGAATTTTACGTAATTAAAGCAAATGTCCTGACTAGATGGATTCCACAAAATCGAGTATCATTTTTTACAGAAAGTAGAGCGGCCTCTACCGTCGGATTCATCGTATGCTCCCGCGCGCTTCCCTCATACTCTTGCGCGTTTCCTCCATACTCTAGCGCGTTTCCTCGGGGTGGGTGCAAATTTCCGTACCTTTTACATTGAATGGCATAATCGATCGATTATCGTACAAACCATCAAAACTCTAAAACGTGAAAAAGCCCAGAAAGTCTGGGCTTTCTGCATAGAAAAAGTACCCACGAAGCGTATCATTTCGTGAGTACTTAGCTGGAGGCGCCACCCGGAATCGAACCGGGGATGAAGGTTTTGCAGACCTCTGCCTTACCGCTTGGCTATGGCGCCGGATCTATGGTTTGTACGGGAGAAAAGCGATCCCATTCATGAGACGACCGAAAACGCACCGTCTCATGAATGGAGCGGGAGACGGGGCTCGAACCCGCCACCTCAGCCTTGGCAAGGCTGCGCTCTACCAAATGAGCTACTCCCGCATGGGATTGGTGCCTCAGAGTGGACTTGAACCACCGACACAGGGATTTTCAGTCCCTTGCTCTACCAACTGAGCTACCGAGGCATAAAAAATGGCGACCCGGAGGGGGCTCGAACCCCTGACCTCCAGCGTGACAGGCTGGCGTACTAACCAACTGTACTACCGGGCCACTGAAATGGTGGGAACAACAGGGCTCGAACCTGTGACCCCTTGCTTGTAAGGCAAGTGCTCTCCCAGCTGAGCTATGCTCCCCCGCACATCACAAATGCAAAAATAAGTATAGCGGATCGGGGGTGCCGTGTCAACGGAAAACTGACGCTTTTCGAACAGAAAAACATGCGAAGCCGACGTATCCTTTACAGATCCCGGATATGGGTTTTTGCGGATTGCGTATGGAACATATCCCGAAAAAGACGGATCGAAGAAGCGGTTATCGTTGCATGCGCGTCGCAAATGATATATAATGTAAAATCGAATCAAACCTTACCACGAACAGAATCGAAAAGGGGGTAGTTGAAATGGAACTTGCGACCAAGCGGAAGACCGACACAAAGAACCTCGTTCGCGCCGGCATCCTCTCCGCGCTGATCATCGTGATGACCGTTGTGCCGTACACCGGCTACATCAACTATGGACTTGTAGAGATTACGACGCTGCATATCGTCGTCGCCGTCGGGGCGGTCATGCTCGGCTGGCAATACGGCGCCGTGCTCGGATTCGTCTGGGGCGTCACCTGTATCCTGCGCGCGCTGACAAACCCGCTCTGGGCGCCGTTTGTCAACCCGATGGTCTCGCTTGTGCCGCGCATCCTGGTCGGCATCGTCGGCGGCCTCACGGCGCAGGGGCTCCGCAAGCTCCGGCTGCGCTCCGGCCTCGTCGCGGCGCTGTCCGCTGCGGCTGCCACGCTGACGAACACCGTATTGGTGCTCTCGGCGCTGAAGCTCTTCTCCGCGGTGCTCACGGGGCTTCCGCTGCTCGGCACGATCTATGCCACGCTCATCGGCGTCAACGGTTCCATCGAGCTCGTGGCGGCGGTGCTGCTCGTGCCGGTCATCGTTGCGGCAATCAGTCCGCGCGAGCTGGTGCTGGGCGTCGATATCGGCGCGTCCACAACGAAGTTTGCGCTGGTGAAAAACGGGAAGTGCGTCAAGGAATTCAGAAAGCCGGACGAGCAGAGCTTTGACGAAGCGCTTGAGAGCTTCGGTTACGCGGGCGTGCGCCGCATCGCGGTGACGGGCGTCGGGTCCTCGTTTATCAAAGACAATTTGCACGGCATTCCGACCGTGCACCGGGATGAGGTCACCTCCGTTGCGCGCGGAGCGACGAAACTTGCGAAGAAGTCCAACACGCTCGTCGTGAGCATCGGCACCGGCACGTCGTTTACGCGGATCACGCCGATTCGCGCCTGGCATGTCGGCGGCACCGGCCTCGGCGGCGGGATGCTGCGGGGACTCAGCGGGAGGCTCTGCCAGACGGACGACATGGGCGAGCTGCAAGCACTTGCGGCGCAGGGAGACTTGCATGCCATCGATCTGCAGCTGATGGATGTGTTTGAAGGCACGCTCTCGCACCTCACGCCGAACGCCACCGTTGCGAACATGAGCAAGCTCAACGACCAATCCGGCCGCGCGGACGTCGCGGCGGGGCTTTGCAATATGATTTTCCAGTCCATCGGCGTGATGGCGGTGTTTGCCGCAAAGCGGCACCTGACCCGAACTATCGTGCTGGTCGGCACGATTACGGACTGGCCGATCGCGCAGCGCAGCCTCGACGAGGTTGCCACCCTGCACAACGTCAAGTTCATCGTGCCCGACCACGCGGCGTTTGCGACCGCCATCGGCGCGGCGCTTTCGGAGTAACCCATCGGCATCGAACGCTCCATTCCAAAGAGCGCTTGAGAGCGCTCTTTTTGGTCGGGGGAAGAATATCAGGAGGAAACGTGAAACACTTTCAAATCGCCCTGTTGGGCTTTGGCACGGTCGGCAGCGGCGTTTACCGTATCATCAGCGAAAACGGCGCGCAGATCTCACACCGCGAAGGGATTGCGCTCTCGATCGGGCGCATTCTCGTGCGCGACTTTGAGCATGAGCCAAACCTCGCGCTTGCGCCGCGGGAACGCTTCACCACGTCGTTTGAGGACGTCGTAGGCGACCCTGCGATCGATATCGTGGTCGAGTGCATGGGCGGCATCGAGCCGGCCAGGACCTTCATCATCCGCGCGCTCGAGGCGGGGAAGACCGTCGTCACCTCCAATAAAGAGGTCATGAGCAAAAACTGGCCCGCGTTTGAGAAGGCGGCGAAAGCCACCGGCGCGGGGCTGTATCTCGAGGCGACGGTCGGTGGCGGCATTCCGATTCTGCGCACGATCCTCGACTCCATGCAGGCGAACAACATCTCCCGCGTGATGGGCATCATCAACGGCACGACCAACTATATCCTCACGCAGATGGCCGAGAACGGCCAGAGCTTTGAGGACGCGCTGACGGACGCGCAGGCCCTCGGATACGCCGAGGCGAACCCCACAGCGGATGTGGAGGGCTACGACGCGATGTACAAGCTCTCCATCCTTTCGTCGATGTCCTTTCATGCGCATATGCCCGTCGAGGTGATCTACCGCGAGGGGATTACGAAGCTGACGAAGGCGGATTTTGAGACCGCCCAGCTGCTCAACTACCGCATCAAGCTGCTCGCCATCGGCAAGAAGGACGGCAACAAGATCGAGGTGCGCGTGCATCCGACGATGATTCCGATGACGCATCCGCTTGCGAGCGTGCGCGGCGTGTTCAACGCCATCTTCCTCACGGGGCACGCGGTGGACGACGTGATGCTCTACGGACGCGGCGCGGGCTGCATGCCGACCGCAAGCGCGGTGGTGAGCGACATCGTGTATGCCTGCCATCATGAGAAGCGGCATCAGTATATGACGTTTGTCAACGAAGAAAGCATGAGCGGCGAGATCGAGCTGGTCAAGGACTTCAGCTGCATCTACTGCACGCGCCTGCATGTGGCGGATAAGCCCGGCACCATGGCGGCGATTGCGGCGGCGTTTGCCGGCGAGAAGGTGTCGCTCAAGAGCGTTATCCAGCTCGGGGAAAACGACGGCGTGTCCTCCCGAATCACGTTTTTGACACATCGGGCGAGCGAGTTTGCCGTGCGCGAGGCGCTTAAGCGCATCGAGGCGCTGGACTGCGTAAACGCCGTGGAGAGCGTCATCCGCGTGGAGGAGTAAGACCCGTTTTTTCCGAAATAACACTTGCAATGAACGGCTGGCTTCGCTATAATGTTCGTTGCGAGCGCTGATGTAGCTCAGTCGGTAGAGCACCTCATTGGTAATGAGGAGGTAGGCAGTTCGAATCTGCTCATCAGCTCCAGAACAGATAAAGCAGCATCCCATACGGGGTGCTGTTTTTCTGTTTTTGGGCGGATTAAAATACTCGGCTATCCACTTCTCGAAGAACCGATCTTTGGTAATGTGGGCGGAGTTGAGCGCCGCCTGCGGCGGATACAGCGAGGCAAAGCCCGGTGAGGCAGGAAGCGCGAGGAAGCTGCTTGAGTAGCAACCTAATTACTGGGAATAGTAATTGATTCGGTTATTGTTAATAATGCATATATTATACGTATAATCTTCATGCAATCAAACGAAGTATACTTTCGATGAGATCTTCCATGCATTATCCAATGTCGGTTAAGTTTTACTGGTTCAGGCTCATTAAAATTAGTATTTTCTGATATTGATATCATTACAGAACTGAATGTTGAGCACAGAAGAATTTCAGACAATTCTGAAGTGATTAATTCAAAGTTGTTGATTATTTTTTGCTCAATAAGCTTAACTCTATTTGCAATGCTAGTCACGGTACTGCCACTTGACTGCGATAATAAATAATCCATGATAGCAACCAAGCCTACAATACACAAGGTGTACTTATTATTGTAAAAAGCATATATTGATTCGTGAAAAAGAGTTCTTGATGCTGTTTTGTTAACGAAGCGCGAGCATGCACTAATAGTGTTTTTTAGTTCTCTTGAGTTTTTCCTGTTGAAAATCTGCGCTAAATATCGATCTATATTTTTCGAGCTCAGAATGCGACGGATAAATTTCGAGTCTAAAAAATTCCAATAAACGATTTGGTGATCAGTCAAAATCTGTTGAACTTTAGATATCTCAGCAAGTGTTTTTGATTGTTCTTGATATTGTATTTCAAAAGGTTTGATCTGAGTAATAGCATCTTGTAGTAAAATATTGAACTTGGCTTGTGCATCCTTAAGTTGGGGAATCAAGTCTTGTAATTGCTCAGACTCTTTGCAACTTAAATAACGAAAAGCGTCTGTTGTATATCGATCATTCGCCGGATGTACACTATTCTGCTCCATAATGAGAACATAATTTTATCCTTTCATAAAGATGTAGATATTGTATCATAATATAATACAAACCAAACCCCCGACCGCATCACGCGACCGGGGGCTTTTCATTCCTATATAAATTTACTGTTCCTGAGCCGATCCTGCACTTTCCGCCGCCTCGGACGATTCCGCAATTTCGCCGGCCACGCCGTGTTCCGGCGGCCGATTCTTTCGCATGCAGGCGAGTTTCAGCACGCCGTAGGTCGCCGCGGCAAAGAGCGCGATGATGCTCACATACTGCGCAATGAGCAGCAGCGGACCCGTGGCGCTGGTTTCGCCGCCGAAACCGCCCTGGCCTTGACCCTTGCCGCCGCCAGAGCCGCCCTGACCCGCTCCGTGCCCGCCGCCGAACTGGTTGCCCTCTGGCAGCTGTGCGCCGTCTGAGCCGCTCTGCGGCGCTTGTGCGCCGTCTGTGCCGCTCTGAGGGGCCTGCAGAACGTCGTCGCCCGCAAATTCCGGCAGCTCGCTCAGATCGCTCGGGCGTTCGCCGCTCTGGCCGTCCAGCGCGGGCGCGCCGCTCGGCTCAAACGTTCCGTGCGAAAACCGTGCCGTCTGCAGGGGCGAGGCGAGAAAACTCACGAACGACGAGGCGAACAGGCTGTATCCGCCAAACGCGATCATCGCGGCGAACACGACGGCAAGCGCGAGCTTGGCGGCCCTGTTCGCGCCTTTTCTCAGAATCCTGCCGAAGAGATAATCCACGTGCAGGCCGAGATGTACGCCCATGAACAGCACCGCCAGCGCGGAGGTAAAGTTGTGCAGCGACTGGGCGTTGCCTGCGACATGGACGTTGAATACGACTTTGCTGATCAGAATGCCCGTCACGCCCACCGCCAGAAACGAGATCAGCAGCAGCGCGTCCACGAGATATCTTGCGCGCACGAGCCCCGGCGTTCCCTTTGCAAAGAGCCGCTTTGTGGCGGAGCCGATCCACCGCGCGTTGACCAGCAGGTGAACGAACAACAGCCCGAAGAGCGCGAGCCCGCCGATTTCGTGGAATGCGATGCTGATGACCTGTTTTTTATACATCAGCACGAGAAGGATGAGCATGATCGCGTCGAGCGCGAGCTTGAGCGCGCGCTTTTGCTTCACTGTGAGGCGCCCCATCGGTTTCGTCTCCATCTGAAAAACCCCCTGCTATCATATAGTGACATCATATCGGACAAATTGGCACGGCAAATGGTAAGAAAGCGGCAACTTTTCGGCAGATTACAGCAAACCATACAAAAAAGGCCGTTTTTGAAAAACGGCGCTTTCAATAGCCTGCAATGAGGATTGCATCGGTAAAACGCTTATTGGTAGATCATGCCGACCAGCGCGTTTGTCCAGCTCGCGGGCAGGAGTTTGCTGAGCAGCACGAACACCTGATATTGAAACCCGACGGTCAGAAACGCAGGCGGGCGTTTTGCGTTCGCCGCGCGCAGGACGGCCTTTGCCACCATCACGGGCGGCATGCCGTTTTGCTCGTCGTGCTCCATGACGGCGACCGCGTGGTCGATTGCCGTTCCGTAAATCTCGGCGCCCGCGCAGCTTTTCCGCCTTGCGGCGGTAAACCCCGTCTTCACGTCGCCCGGCAGGACGGCGCAGACGCGCACGCCGAACGGCTTGACCTCGTTTCGAAGCGCGAGGGTGAGGGAGTTCGTCGCGGCCTTCGTGGCGCTGTAAAACGACTGAAACGGAATCGCGATCGGCGCGGCGACGGAGCTGATGTTGACGATGTGTCCGCTGCCCTGCGCGCGCATGGCCGGCAGCACCGCCTGAATGCAGTGCAGCGAGCCGAAGAAATTGACGTTGAGCTGGGCATAGGCTTCTTTCGGGTCGGTGAACTCCACCGCGCCGGAGATGCCGAAGCCCGCGTTGTTGACGAGCAGGTCGATGCGGCCTTCCGCCTCGAGCACCTGCGCCACAGCCGCGCGCACCTGATCCGGCTCGGTTACGTCCGCCGTGATGTGGCGGATGCCGTCCGCGTCCGCGCCGCCGCGGCTGAGCTCGTATACGGAAAACCCGTTTTGGCGAAGCAGCACGGCCGTCGCTTTGCCGATGCCGCTGCTGCCGCCGGTGAGCACGCAGACGCGGTTCATTTGGCTTCCTCCTTCAGCACGCCGGCCATGATGTCCATCGCTTCGTCGAGCAGCGGCTCCGTCAGCGTCGCCATATAGCTCGTGCGCAGCAGGCACTCGGTCGCCGGCGTTGCGGGCGGCAGCACAGGGTTGACGTATACGCCCGCTTCGTAAAGCATCTTCGCGATGGTGAGCGTGCGGATGGTTTCATAGGTGTAGATCGGTACGATCGGCACATCCGCCGTGTACTTATGCGGGATGCCGCGCGCGGTCAGCCCGGCGCGCACATAGCGGCAGAGCTCGTGCAGACGCTCTACGCGCTGCGGTTCGCGCTCCAGCACGCGCAGCGCGGCCAGCGCGCAGGCGCAGCTCGCGGGCGTCATGGAGGCGGAGAAGATGAAGGGGCGGGAGTTATGGCGCACATACTCCGCAACCTCGTCGCTCGAGGCCATATAGCCGCCGAGGCTGGCGAGCGACTTGCTGAACGTGCCCATGTAGATATCCACCTCGTCCTCGAGGCCGAAGAGGCTCGCCGTTCCGCGGCCGCCTTTGCCGACTACGCCGAGGCCGTGCGCGTCGTCCACCATGACCCGCGCGCCGAATTCCTTGGCAAGCGCGACGATCTCCGGCAGCTTGGCGATGTCCCCGCCCATGCTGAACACGCCGTCGGTTACGATCAGCTTGCCCGCCGTGTCGGGAATCTGCTCCAGCGTGTGCCGAAGGTGCTCCATGTCGCCGTGGCGATAGCGCAGCATGGTACCAAACGAGAGACGGCAGCCGTCGTAGATGCTCGCGTGGTTTTCCTTGTCGCAGACGACATAGTCGTTTTTGCCGACCAGCGCGCTGATGATGCCGAGATTGCTCTGAAACCCCGTGGAAAACGTGACGACGGCTTCCTTGTTGAGAAAGCGCGCCAGCTCCTGCTCCACCTCGAGGTGCATGCGCAGCGTCCCGTTGAGAAAACGCGAGCCCGAGCAGCCCGAGCCGTATTTTTCAATCGCCTTGACGCCCGCCTCGATGACCTCGGGATGGATGGTCAGGCCCAGATAGTTGTTGGAGCCGAGCATGATGCGGCGCTTGCCTTCCATCATGACCTCTACGTCCTGGCGCGACTCCAGCGCGTGGAAATACGGATAGATCCCCGCCTCGCGCGCTTCCTTGACAGCGGTCATGCGGTAGCATTTTTCAAACAGATCCATTTGTTACCCCCAAAGTCAATATGGCCGGAATTCCGCGGCGCCTTTCCCCTGACGCCGGCGGCTCCGAAAACTTGCGCGGCAGTGCCGCGCGGACGATCAAACCTTTGCGGCCAGATGCTGGTTCAGCCTGCCGAAGAGATGGTGCAGCAGCAGAATCTCCTGCTCGGAAAACGAAGCCAGCGCGGACGAAACCGCGCTTTTCATGTCCGGCAGCTGCCGGCCGTAGTAGTCCAGGAATTTTTTGGTGACGTGCAGATGCGCCTCGCGATGGTCCTCGTCGTTGCTGACGCGCTCGAGATACCCTTTGGTGACGAGCGAGTTGACCTTATAGGAGGCGTTGGGCTGGGAGATGCCGATGAAGTCCGCAAATTCGCCGATGGTCGGCTTGTCGAGCAGATAGATGACTTCGGCGGAAAATGCTTCGGTTGCGCTCAGACTGCCCGCCTTTTCGCGAAGCTGGCCGAAGAGGTTTCGATAGTGCGAGAGGCGAAGGTTGCGGTACAGTTCCGAAACCGCCTCGCCGATGCCGGATAACGCCATGTTCATCACATCCGATCCGAAAAAAGATTTCGAATTCCGGTTAAAACGGGGTTACAAACGAAACAACGCGCCCCGCCGCCGGAATACATAAATATTTTTATGTATTCTAGCAGATGGGCGCGCGAATGTCAATATACTTTGAACGACGGGTACAAATTTTACCGAACCCTGACCGCGTGTTTACAGAACTTTTCTCACTCCGCGATGGTCTCCGGCGCTTCCAGTGTCTCGCCAAAGGTGTCCACACGGACGGACTTGATCTTCTGTTCGACGACGGGCTTGCTGTTGACGCCGGTGACGCAGGTCGCGATGGCGTCCACGGCGTCCATGCCCTCGACCACCATGCCGAATGCCGCGTAGTCCTTATCCAGATACTTCGCGTCCGCATGCAGGATGAAAAACTGGCTGCCTGCCGTGTCGTAGGCCGCGGGCGGGTTATAGGGATTCCCCTGACGCGCCATGCTGACCACGCCGCGCTCATGGGAAAGGGGATTGTTGTGCTTGTTGTTGGAAAACTCGCCCTTGATGCGATAGCCGGGGCCGCCGGTGCCGGTGCCGGTCGGGTCGCCGCCCTGGATGACGAAATTTTTCACCACGCGGTGGAAGATGGTTCCGTCGTAAAAACCCTTGTTGGCGAGGTGAACGAAGTTTTTCACCGTGTTCGGCGCAATGTCGTAATACAGCTCGAGCTTGATGACGCTGCCGTTTTGCATCTCGATCGTGGCGACGGGAACTTTTGTAATCACAAGAAGACCTCCGAAAAATGAAATATCCATATCATGGTGCGGCGGCGGACCGTACGCTCGGATTTAACGCCGCCGACGCTCCCTATTCTCCGGCATTCGGAGAAAAAAGTCAATGAACGATTTCTTATTTTTATATGAACGTTTTCCTGTTTGCACACGCGTCTTTTGCGGCGCGGTATGGTACAATATAAAAGACCGCCTGCCGGAATCGCCGGGCGGGCGGGGCCATCATTTTACAGTTATTTTGACAGTGTGGAGGGGGACAACATGGCATATTCCGCGAACGAACAGCGTTACGACGCGATGACCTACCGCCGCTGCGGCAGCACGGGGCTGAAGCTGCCGCTGCTTTCGCTCGGGCTTTGGCACAACTTTGGCACCAACGACGATTACGGCAACATGAAGCGCATGTGCTTCGCGGCGTTTGACCGCGGCGTGACGCACTTTGACCTCGCCAACAACTACGGCCCGCTGGCCGGCAGCGCGGAGGAAAACTTCGGTCGCATTCTGCGCGAGGAGCTCTCCGCCTATCGCGACGAGCTGATCGTCAGCACCAAGGCCGGCTACTACATGTGGCCCGGTCCTTACGGCGACTGGGGCAGCCGCAAATACATGCTCGCAAGCCTCGATCAAAGCCTCAAACGGCTCGGGCTCCCGTATGTGGACGTCTTTTACCATCACCGCATGGACAAGGAGACGCCGCTGGAAGAGAGCATGCTCGCGCTCAACACGGCGGTGAAGAGCGGGCGCGCGCTCTATGCGGGCATTTCGAATTACGACAGCGCGACCGCCCGCAAAGCGGCGGCGATGCTCAAAGAGATGCGTTGCCCGTTCGTGCTCAACCAGGTGCGGTATTCCATATTTGACCGGCATATCGAGCCCGACGGGCTCGAGCAGGCCGCCGCGGAGGCGGGGTTCGGCATCATCGCCTTCAGCCCGCTTGCGCAGGGACTGCTGACGGACCGGTATCTCGGGGGCGTACCCGAAAACAGCCGTATCGGCAAAGGCGGGCCGTTCCTCAAGCGGGACCAGCTCACCGAGGCAAGGCTCGGACAGATCCGCGCGCTCAACGAACTGGCCAAAAACCGCGGGCAGTCGCTCTCCGAGCTTGCGCTGAGCTGGGTGCTCCGCGGCGAGCGGGTGACCAGCGTGCTCGTCGGCGCTTCGTCGCCGGAGCAGATCGTGCAGAATCTCGGCATTCTCAACGCGCCCTTGCTGACGGCCGACGAACTGGCGCGGATCGACGCGATTACCGCCGCGGCGAACTGATATCCGCGGAGAGTCGCTGGAAGGCGGCCGGATGGCCGGTCATGCCTTGACGCCTGAATCACCCGATTGACGGAGGGAACCGCTTGTTTCATATCGTACTGGTCGAACCGGAGATTCCTCAAAACACCGGAAATATCGCGCGCACCTGCGCGGTGACGGGGGCGATGCTGCATCTCGTCCGCCCGCTGGGTTTTTCCGTGGACGACAGGCAGCTCAAGCGAGCGGGACTGGATTACTGGGGCGAACTGGACGTGGTCTATCACGACAGCTTCGCCGAGGTGGAGGCGGCGTATCCCGGGGCGCGCTTTTTTCTGCTCTCGACGCACGCAAAGCGAAGCTATGCGGAGGCAGACTATCGCGACGGGGATTTTCTCGTCTTCGGCAAGGAGACGGCGGGGCTGGGGCCGGAACTGCTCGCCCGGCGCGGCGAGGACGCGGTGCGCATTCCCATGCGCGAGGGGCTGCGCTCGCTCAACCTGAGCAACAGCGTGGCGCTCGTGCTCTACGAAGCCCTCCGACAGGCGGGTTTTCCGCAGATGACATAGCGCAAAACATGCGCGAAAAAAGCGGCCGCTGCGGGAAAATAAGGCTTGCATCGGCGTGTGCCGCGTGGTAATATAGTTCTGTTCGATTTTTAGCAAGGAGGTGGACTATTCGCATGGGTAAGTACTGTGAAGTCTGCAACAAGGGTGTCATGTCCGGCAATCTGGTCAGCCACTCCCACCGCAAGACCAAGCGCGGCTGGGCGCCGAACATCCAAAGCGTGCATGTTGTTGTCGACGGGAAACCGACGAAGATGAATGTTTGCACGCGGTGCCTCCGTTCCGGCAAGGTTAGCCGCAGCGTTTAAGCTGTTTTTCGGCAAAAATTAAGGGTTCCTTCCCGCTGGAAGGAACCCTTATTCTATCCTTCGTCTGGTCGTTCGCGCGGCGTCGCGGCGTCGGATACGGTTGCGAATGAGCGCGTCATTCGATATAATAACGGAGAATCCGCTGATTTTCCCACGATGGATTTGTATGGAGGCTGAAACATGGGGCACGCGTTCAAAGCGTCGGAAAAACGCATGATCTATCCCCTCTGTCTGCTGTTTGCGGCTGTGTTTGTGTTCCTGCTGTCGAAGAGTTCGCCGCTCTACCCGATCAACGAATGGGTGGACGCAAACATCTATTTTACGATCGGCAAGGGCATGATGCACGGCAGAGTGCCGTATCTCGATCTCTATGACCAGAAAGGGCCGATGGCGTTTCTGCTTTTCGGGCTCGCGTCGCTCGTTTCGGAAGGATCGTTTCTCGGCGTATACGTGGTTGAAACGATCGCATTTTCCTTTTTCCTCTACGCGGCATACCGCATCGTCTCGCTCTACGCGCAGCGTTATGCGCTCATCGCGCTGCCGGTGCTCTCAGCGTTTATCCTTGGCAGCCTGAGCTTTTCGCACGGCGGCAGTCTGGAAGAACTCATGATGCCGCTGTTCGCCTGGTCGCTCTACGACACGCTGCGATATTTCAAAAATACCTACCCGGAGCCGGTTCCGCTCAAAACGATCGCGCTCAACGCGCTTTTTGCGGGAATCATGCTCTTCGGCAAGTTTACGCTGCTGGCGTTTTACATCGCTTGGATGGGCGTTATCGCCATTTCGCAGCTGACGGCAAAGCACGTGAAGCGGGCGATTTCGTCCAGCCTGCTGTTCCTCGCCGTCATGTGTTCCGTCGGCATACCATGGGTGGTATATTTCGGCCTCAACGGCGGACTGCAGGACTTCTTCCATTACTATTTCTATCAGAACATGTTCGGCTACTCCTACATTGAAAACAATGTTCTGGTCAACACGGTGTATGTCATCGTCAAGAGCGTCGGCGCGTTTTTCTATCGCAATTTGCAGATTGCGCTGCTCATCGTGCTCGGGTTCGTCTGGTTTGTCATCCTCCAGTGGAAGCGGACGAAGCTGGTCGAGAAGATCAACGTCGTGCTGCTTTTCGGTTTGCTCGCCTGCGCCATCTATATGGGCGGACAGGGATTCCGCTATTATGGGCTCGTGCTGACGCCGTTCATGGCGCTCGGCCTTGCGCCCATCGCGCGGTTTCTGGAAACACATGACAAAGGGCTCTTGGAGAAAGTCCGGCTCAGGCGCGCGCTGTTTGGCGTGCTTTCGCTTCTGATGATCGGGTTCGGGCTGCTGATTTCGGACAACCGCTATATGCTGTCCATCCCCCGAGAGGAGACGCCGCAGGTGCGTTTTGCGAGCATCATGAACGAACGCAAGACCGAGGATGAAATCACGCTGTTTTGCTATGCGTGTCCGGACGCGGGATTTTACCTCGCGGCGGACATCATCCCCGCCTATCGATTCTTTGCAAGAGTAAACGTCGACCTGCCGGAACTGCGGCAGGCGCAGGCCGATTACCTCGCCGAGCGGAGCGCGGAGTTCGTCGTTACGCGAAACCGGGACGAGGCGATCGAGGGCTACACGCTGATTGAAACCCAGACATTCTGGAGTGAAGAACAAAATGATACGTTCCGCCTGTACCAGCGCGCAAACTGAGCGCGCAACGTTCGCAACGCGCCTGCGCAGGGCGCTGATCGCGCTGCTTTTGCTTGCGCTTGTGGCGATGCTTGGCGGCTGCGATTTGCTGAAAGACCGCTCCGCAACCGAGCTGACCATCGACGACGCGGCGTTGATCGACGTCGAGGATCTTGTAAAATATGAAGAGTTGCAGCTGCTCGACATCCGAAACGCGCTCATCACGCCGGAGAAGTATCTTTCGCTGCAGTCCGCCTTGCCAAACTGTCGGATTCTCTGGAGCGTGCCGCTGCTGAACCAGCGCTTCGACTGCCAGCTGACGCAGATCGTCCTGCCCGCCGACACGGACGCGGCGGCGCTGGAGTTGCTGCGGTATTTTCCGGGCCTGACCACCGTGGACGCGCGGGCGTGCACCTGCTACGACGCGCTGATGAGCAAGAGCCTGGAGCGCAAGGATATCTCGTTTACCTGGCAGGTCGAGATCGGCGGTGTGACGCTGCTCAACTCCGACACGGCGCTCGACCTTTCCGGCAAGAGTGTGGACGCGGACGAGCTGATGACGAAGCTCTACTATCTGCCTGCGCTGACCAGCGCGGACATTACGGACACCAGCATCGGCGAAGCGGACGGCGCGGCGCTGGAAGCGCGCTATCCTAACATTTCGTTTCTGCGTACGCTGGATTTCTTCGGCGTAAAAGCGAATACGAACGTAACAGCGCTGGATTTGACCGCGGCGGACATCACCGACGAAACGGAGCTGCTCGACAAGCTCGCTCTGCTGAAGGAGTTGACCAGCTGCGATCTGACCGGGCGCGACGTTTCCTTTGAAACCATGACTGCGCTGGAGGAGCGCTATCCGCTGGTGGCGTTTTCGTTTTCGTTCGAGCTGTTCGGACAGCAGCTTACGCCTGAGACGACGGAGCTGAACCTGCAGGGTCAGACGTTTACAAGCGCGGAGGAGGTCGCCGAAGGGCTTATCCACCTGCCGAACCTGACCCTGTGCGACATGTGCGGCACGGGGCTGACAGACGAGCAGATGATGCAGCTGAGGAGCGAGTTTCCCGACGTGAAGTTTGTCTGGCTCATCACCATCGGTTCCTGGCAGGTGCGCACGGACATCGAAGCGTTTACGACGCAGAACCGCAAGGCGTTTCCAAATGGCGCTGGCGAATATGTCGGCGGCGGGCATACGAAGCTGACGGACGAGGACACCGTGGCGTTTGAGTACTGCACCGATCTTGCGTATCTCGACCTGAACAATAGCAGGATCACCGATCTGTCGTTTGTGCAGTATTTGCCGAAGCTGCGTCTGCTCTGCGTGGCAAACAATAAAATCACGGACATCTCCGCGCTTGCTTCGCTGAGCGAGCTGGAATTTCTCGAGATCTACATCAACTACATCCCGAACCTCTCGCCGCTGGCCGGGCTGACGAAGCTGACGAGCCTTAACTGCAGCCGCACGAGCGTGACCGACGTTACGCCGCTTCTTGGCATGACCCAACTTCGACAACTCTGGATCATGAACAACAAGATCGAAAAAGAGGACCTCGCGAAGCTGACCGAAGCGCTGCCGGACTGCACCGTCAACTCGCGCGGTTCGAATGCGACGTCCGGCGGCTGGCTGGATATCGAGCTGTATCGGGAGTTTGAGGTAAAGGCGGGGCTTGCCGAAGCGGAGGCGACGCCGACCCCCGAACCTGCGGCGACGCCGGAACCGACGGAAACGCCCGCGGGCTGAACCGAAATGACAAACGCGCAAACAAAGAGCCTGTCTGGATTTGAACTGAACCCCGTTGATTAGACACAAACAAAAGCCCCTATCGCAGAAAAACTCAAGATTGCATGAACTGACGTCGTTTTTCGAGCGGCGTCAGTTTTGTTTTGAGCTGAATCCGCTCATTGTTGTAGAAGGATATGAAG
>JAAYUE010000080.1 GCA_012517905.1 Clostridiales bacterium
CTGGTCATGATGCTTGCGGTGGTCATCGCCATCCTCGTCATCAGCGTCATGCCGGTGTTTCAGCGCGTGTTCGACAGCCTCGGCCTTTCGGCGTCCAGCCCCGCGTCGGCGGCGATGCGCATCGGCGTCGGCGTCGGAAAAGGTATGCTGGTGCTCGTCGGCGTGTTTGCGGTGCTGCTCATCGTCGTCGGCATCCTGCTGCGCACCAGCAAACGCGACTCCGTTCTCTCGCTGCTTGCGCGCGTGATTCCGTCCGTGCGCCGCGTCAACGCGCGGCTTTCCACGGCGCGGTATGCCGCTGCTCTCTCCATGATGCTTGCGGCCGGCTATCCGGTCGAGGATGCGATTCAGCTCGCGCCTTCGGTCGTGACCGACGCAAAACACAGACAGCAAGCCGAGCGCGCCGCAAAGGAACTGCTCGGCGGCGCGGGCTTTGCGGATGCGGCGGAACAGAGCGGCCTGTTTGACCCCATGCACGAAAAGATGATTCGTTTCGGCGCGGAGGCAGGCAAGCTCGACGCCGTGATGGAGAAGCTCAGCGGCATCTATATGGAGGAGGCGGACGATTCGATTCACAGCGTCATCTCCATGATCGAGCCGACGCTGGTGGCGGTGCTTTCCGTCGTAATCGGCGGCATCCTGCTATCCGTGATGCTGCCGCTCTTATCGGTTCTCTCCGCCGTGGGGTGAGAGCACCTGGCGGAAACAACGGATTTTTGGCGTTTCGTTACATTGCGATGATGCAAACGCCGGTCGGCTGATAGGATAACGTATCCGAAAGGAGGGTTCGGCATGCATCTGTATGAACGGCCGCGCGGGCGAAACAGAGGCCTGATTTTCGCCGTCGCCGTGTTTGCGCTGCTTGCCGTGCTGTTCCTTGTTTCGCTCTTTTCCGCGGCGCGCCGCAACGACGCGCGGGAGCGCGAGGTGGTCGAGAGCGCGCTGCAGCGCGCCATCGTCACCTGCTACGCGGTGGAGGGAAAGTATCCGCCGAGCCTCGAGTACATCTATGAAAACTACGGCGTTCGCGTCGACGAGAGCCGCTATGCGGTGTTTTACGATGTGATCGCCGCAAACGTGATGCCGAGCGTGCAGGTGATGCGGATCGGAGGCGGCTCATGAGCGCGAACACCGCCGCCCGCGGGCGCGGCGAAGTGCGCGGGATATTCATCTTTGCGCTGCTTGCGGCGTTTGCGGTGCTTTCTCTTGTCGTGGTCGTCGTCGGCGCGCGGTCCTACCGCATGATCAACGCTACGGCGGAGCATGCGTATGTCTCCCGTACGGGGCTGAGCTATCTGATGGGCAAGGTGCGCGGCGCGGACGAAGCGGGCATGCTGGAGCTTCGCAGCGAGGGCGGCGTGGACGTGCTCGCGCTCGGCGGGCTTTACGACGGCGAGCGCTACAACACCTATATCTACTGCGACGGGTCGCAGGTGCGCGAATATTTCGCGCGCGCGGACCTTGCGTTTTCTCCGGCGTATGGGGACGCGATCTTCGCGGCGCGCGAAATGCGCCTTTCGCTGGAAGGCGGCCTCCTTAACATTGCGCTTGTGGACGAGGGCGGCGAGACGCACGTCGTCTCGCTCTGCCTGCAGGCGGCGAAGGAGGGCGGCGCATGATGGAGCAATCCCTCCGGCCGCCGAAAAAGCGCGGCGTATTCAGCCCGGTGCTGATCGAGCTGACCATCGTGATCCTGTTTTTCGCGCTTTCGACGAGCGTCGTCGTCCGCCTCATCGCCGCGGCGGGTTCGACCGCGCGGGCAAGCGACTATCAGGCGCGGGCAATCCTTGCCATGGAAAACGTCGCAGAGCAGATCAAGGCGGACCCCGTTGGCGACGGGTACTGCAACGAGTGCGGCGCGCGCGTGTTTTCAGTGGAGTTCGCCTCCGACCTTACGGTGGACTGCCTCGTCACCGGCGATACGACGCCGGAGCAGGGCACGCTGTATGACATCGAGCTGAGCGTCGCTTCACTCGGCGGCGAGGTATATTGGCTGGATGCCGCGCGGTATGTTCCGGATGCGGAGGTGGGCCCATGAAACAGTATCCTTCCCGCATGGGCGTCGGCGCCTCCAGCATTCTTCTCATCCTCGTGGTGGTGAGCCTGACGCTGTTTGCGTCCCTCGCGCTGATTCAGGCGCGCTCGGACGCGGCGCTGACGCAGAGGACCGCCGCCAGTACCGCGGCATACTATGACGCGGATGCGCGCGCGCAGAATATGCTCGCCGCGCTGGACGACGCGCTGATGCGAAACGAGCCGCCCGAAAGCGTCGAGGGCGTGACGAAACAGGAGGACGGCACCTATGCGTTTTCCGTGGACTCGGAAGACGGCCACGCGCTGAACGTCGTGGTGGATGTCTCCGGCGGACGCTGCAGCGTGCTGAACTATCGCTACGAAAGCGCGGAACAATGGACGGGCCAGAACGCAGGGACGCTCTGGCAGGGAGGCTGAGCCCATGGCGGAAGTTCACGATATTTTGCGCGCCGCCATCGAACGCGGCGGGTCGGACGTATTCATCGTCCCGGGCTCCTGCGTGCGGCTCAAGGTTTCCGGCGAGGTGCGGCCGCTTCTGGACGCGGTGCTCCGCCCGGACGACACAAAGCGGCTGATCCGGCAGGTCTACGATCTGGACAACCGCGGGATGGACCGCCTGCTCGAGCAGGGGGACGACGACTTCTCATTTTCCATCAGCGGGGTCGGGCGCTTCCGCTGCAACGCATACCAGCAGCGCAACTCCCTCGCCATGGTGCTGCGCGTCGTATCCCTTGCGCTGCCCGATCCGGCGCAGATGCACATTCCGGACGAGATTTTGCGCCTTGCGGACGTAAAAAAGGGCCTTGTGCTCGTCACGGGACCCGCAGCGAGCGGAAAATCCACCACGCTGGCCTGCATCATCGACCGGATCAACACGAACCGGCGCGGGCACATCATCACGATCGAAGACCCGATCGAGTTCATCCATGCGCATAAGTCGAGCGTTCTGAGCCAGCGCGAGGTGGAGCACGACACGCAGAGCTATAAAACGGCCCTCCGCGCGGCGCTGCGGCAGGCGCCGGACGTGATCCTGCTCGGCGAAATGCGGGATTTCGAAACGATACAGACCGCGCTGACTGCGGCGGAGACGGGGCAGCTCGTGCTCAGCACGCTGCATACTGTCGGCGCGGCAAAGACCATCGACCGCATCATCGACGTATTTCCCGCCAACCAGCAGCAGCAGATTCGCGTCCAGCTCTCCATGGTGCTGCGCGCCGTGGTCAGCCAGCAGCTGCTGCCGACGGTGGACGGCGGGCTCGAACCCGCGTTTGAGATCATGCTGGTCAACAGCGCGATTCAGAATATGATTCGGGACGGCAAAGCGCACCAGATGGACAACGTCATCTTCTCCGGCGCACAGGAAGGCATGCGCACGATGGACGCGGACATCTACCGCCTCTATTCCGAACGGCGGATCGACAGACAGACCGCGCTGCTGTTTGCGTCCAACCCCGAGCAGCTGAAGAAAAAGCTGGCCGAAGGGTAACGCGAAACAAAAAGAAACCGCCGCCCGCGGATGCGCGGCGCACGATGCGGAAGCTGAGCGGGTCCCCCGGCGGACCCGGCGCAAGATATGGAACAGACCGCGCAGTAAACCCCGGCGGTGCGCCTCAAGCCCCGCCAACCCATCCCCAACATGCAAGGAGGAGACGGCATGCCTAACGCAAAGATCAAGATCAAAATGTTTGGCAATTTCGAAATCGTGGTCAACGGAAACGTTGTGCTCACGCAGCTTCGCCAGGCAAAGAAAACGAGCCAGTTTCTCGAATATCTGATTCTCAAAAAGGATCGGGCGGTTCCGCACGAGGAGCTTTTGGAGATGCTCTGGTCCGACAAGGAGAATCGAAACCCCGCGACGGCGCTGCGCACGCTGCTGCACCGCTACCGCGCGCTGGTGGATTCGAGCAACCTGCCGGAGCTTACGGATTCCATCCTCACCGCGCGCGGCGCGTATCAGTGGAACCCGAATCTGGACTGCGAGATCGATGTCTTCGAGTTTGAGCGGCTCTGCCAGGAGGCACGCACGCCCGGCATGAGCAACCGCGAGTGCATCGAGCGGTATCTGCAGATGCTCCAGATCTATACGGGCCCGCTGCTCACCAACTCCGCCGAGGAGATGTGGGTCGTGCCCAAGAGCGTGTATTATCACGATCTCTTCCTTGAGAGCGTATTTACCCTGCTCGATCTGCTCAAGGTGGAGGAGGAGTACGACGTGATCGTCCAGGTCTGCCGCAAGGCGATGGACGTGGATATGTTCGACGAGCGGCTGCATCTCGAGCTCATGATGGCGCTGGTCAAGACGGGCAAGAAACGCGAAGCGCTCTCGCAGTATTATTTTGCGACCGACCTGCACTACAAACAGCTCGGCATCCAGCCTTCCGGCGAGATCCGCGCGGTGTATAAGCTCATTGTGCAGGCGGATCAGGAGATGGAGGCGGACATCGAAAAGGTGCAGAACATGCTTGAGGAGGACACCGAAGGGCATGGCGCGTTCGTCTGCGAATACGAGATTTTCAAGGAGATTTACCAGCTGCAGCGCCGCATGCTGGAGCGCTACAACGGTACGATGTTTTTAGCGCTTCTGACCATCAGCAACACCTATGAGCAGCGCTTCGACAACCTCGTGCTCGACAACATCATGAAGCAGCTTTTGCACGTTGCGCAGACGAACCTGCGGCGCGGGGACACCATCTCCCGCTACAGCGTCATGCAATACGTCGTGCTGCTGCCGTCCGTTACCTACGAGACGGGCCGCCTCGTCATGGACCGCATCAAGAAGGCGTTTTACAACGAATACGTCAAGTCCAGCGTGGTGCTCACCTATAAGCAGCGGCCGCTGTGCATCAACAAATACGACGCGAACATGCAAAAGCGCATCAGCGAAGGAAAGGACGACGACTAAGACGCCGATCTCGACCAAAAAACAGGCATGCCGCAGGGCGTGAGATCGATCTCCCGCCCTGTTTGCAGGCGGCGCCGGACTGCCGCGGCGCGCGCTCGTTCGATTGACACCCACCGTCTTGCATGGTAAAATTTTCGCAGTATACGGGGGAGCGCGCCCGCTTGCTTTGCAATAGCAAAAAGTCCCGTTTTACAAGGGGTTCGGCGGCAAAAGAAGCGCCGTTTCGCCCGATTGTTCCGAAAAAAACGCGCGCCGAAACCCGCCGCGGGCAAGGGCCGGCGGCGGGCCGCACACCACGGCGTGCGCAAGGGGGAACCGATACGAAACAACGATTGCATATAGCGCTGATCACGGCGCATTTTGCGCCGGAGATCACGCCGGCCGCGCGGCTCTACGCCGATCTTGCGGAGGACCTTTGCCGTTACGGCGCCGAGGTCAGCGTCGTCACCAACCTGCCGGGCCACGGCCTGAGCGAGGAGGAGCGCGCCCGCTGTCTGGAACACGCGGACGAGACGACGCCCGAAGGATACCGCGTGCTGCGCGTGGGATCGAAAAAACACGAGCGGAAGCGCGGGCTTCGGCGCGCGCTGCAGGTTTTGACCAACGCGCAAGCGCTTCGCCGCACGGCGAAAAAGCTGAAGGCGGACGTATACCTGCTCGACAGCACGCCGCCGCTCCTCGGACTGGTCGGCGCGGGGTTGAGCCGCCATGCGCGGACGGTGTACATCCTGCAGGATCTCTTTCCGGACAGCATGGTCGCCACGGGCAAGTTTACGGAGTGGCATCCCGCGGTGCGTCTCTCGCGCCGCATGGAGCAGCGCATCTACCGCAAAAACACCGCGTTTATCACGCTTTCGGAGGAAATGAAACGCACGCTGGTCGCGCGCGGCGTCGAGCAGCGCAAAATCGCCGTGATTTCCAACTGGGCGGACACGGAGTCCATCCATCCCATCCCGCGCGAGGAAAACCCGCTCTTTGACGAGCTGGATCTTCCGCGCGACGGGTTTTACGCGGTTTACGCGGGCACGCTCGGCATCCTGCAGGAGCCGGATGTGCTCCTCGACGCGGCGAAGCTGCTGTTTGCGGCAAAGGACGTCCGCATCGTGATCTTTGGCGACGGCGCGATGCTGGAGCATGTGAAAAATCGCGTTGCGCGGGAGCGGATCGACAACGTGCGGATTTTTCCGTTTTATCCCGCCGAACGCATTGCGCAGGTCTATTCCCTCGGGGACGCGGCGCTCGTCCCGCTGAAAAAAGGGGCGACGCGCTTCACGATGCCGAGGAAGGTCTGGTCGGCGCTTGCCGCGGGCAGGCCGGTCATCGCCGGTGCGGAGGCGGGCAGCGAGTGGGCGCGCTCTATCGAACACGAAGGGTACGGCGTCTGTGTGACGCCCGGCGATGCGCGCGAGATGGCGGATGCGATCCTCCGCCTGCACGCGAGCACCGTTTCGCTTAAAGAGCTCGGCGATCGCGCGCGCAGCTATGCCTGCGAGCACGCCTCGCGCGCCCAGGCGACGCGGGCATATTACGACTGGCTGCAATAGATCAATCGCCCGAATGAGCCGGAATGCGGCAAGAGTGGAGCTTGCATAAGAGGCGAGCCGCGGCGCCGGGCGAAAAACAAGCACGAATCAGAATCAGATCGGATTGGGACAGGGAGACAGGACAGGGCGCGCGCGGAGCAACGCGAGGCGGCGTCCGGCAAGACACCAGAGACGGACAGGCACGAACAGACGGGATGGGGACACGGGAGACTGGTGCGTATGAAAATCTTGATCACGGGGGCCGAAGGATTCATCGGTAAAAACCTGGTCTCCGCGCTGCGGGCGCGGGGCGGGCACGACCTGCTGCTGTTTGACACGGACACGCCGGCGGATCTGCTGGAGCGCTACTGCGCGGAGTGCGAGTTTGTCTATCACCTTGCGGGCGTCAACCGGCCGAAGCAGCAGGAGGAGTTCATGCAGGGCAACTTCGGTTTCACCGACACCCTGCTCAGACTGCTCATCAAGCATAAAAACAAATGTCCTGTGATGTTCGCAAGCTCCACCCAGGCGGCGCTGCCAAACCTGTACGGGCGCAGCAAAAAAGCGGGCGAGGAGCTGCTGGATCAGTATGCGCGCGAGACCGGCGCAACGGTATATATCTTCCGCTTTCCGAACGTATTCGGAAAATGGTCCAAACCGAACTACAACAGCGCCGTCGCCACGTTTTGCTACAATATTTCGCACGATCTGCCGATCGTGGTCAACGACGAAAAGACCGAGCTGCACCTTGCGTATATCGACGACGTGGCGGAGGCGCTCTGCGATCTGCTGGACGGCAAGGCGACGATGGAGGGGCCGTACTGCGTCGTGCCCCTGATCTATGCCGCAAAGCTCGGGGACGTCGCAAACCGCATTCGGTCGTTTCGGGCGATTCGGGAGACCAACGTCGTGCCGGACCTGAGCGATCCGCTTTCGCGAAAGCTCTACGCAACCTACCTGAGCTTTTTGCCCGTCATGGAGTTCGCCTATCCGCTCGAGATGCACGAAGACGCGCGCGGCAGCTTTACGGAGTTTTTGCGCTCGAACGCGGGCGGACAGATATCCGTCAACGTCATAAAACCCGGTGTGGCGAAGGGCAACCACTGGCACCACACCAAGGCGGAAAAATTCCTCGTGGTCAGCGGCGCGGGCGTGATCAAGTTTCGCAGGATCGACATGGACGACGTGCTGGAGTACCCCGTCGGCGGAAAGAAACTCGTCGTTGTGGATATCCCGGTGGGATATACGCACAGCATCGAAAACACCGGAAAAACCGATCTGGTGACGCTCATGTGGTCGAGCGAATGCTTCGATCCCGAGCATCCGGACACCGTCGCCTCAGAGGTGGAGCGGCCGGATTGATCGGCCGCGCGCATCGGCGGCTTGAGCGCGGAGGATGCCTCCGCGCCGTTTTCACGCGCGGCGATTGCCAAAACTACGGAGCGATTCTATGACGGACGATCTGATGAAAACCAAAGCGACCGCTTCGGAGGCGGTCGACCTGACCGAACGGGAACCCGTGACGCGGGTGCTGCTGCTCGGCGGCGTCGGCGCCTTGCCGGACGGCGCGCCGCGTGTCGACGCGGCACTTTCGGAGGCGATCGACGCGCACGATCTGCGGATTTTCGCGCTGCATGCGGACAATCCCGCCGCCGCCGCGTGGCTCGGGCAAAACGGGGCGGACGTCGTATCCCTCGCGGGGATGCGCGGCGAGCGGCTGGACGAAACGGCCGCCGCGCTCGGCGGCGCGCGCGGCATCGGCGCGGGCCGGACGGAAGCGCTGGCAAACGCTCCGTTTGTGACCTGCTCCGGCGATGTGCGCGTCGGAGTGCTGGCGTATGGCGAACAGCCGGCGGGCGGCTTCAACCGCAGGGCGGATATTCTCGGCCTGATGGCTTACGACCAGGTGCGCATGCTGCTCAGCCAGTGCGACCACGTGATCGTGCTCTTGCGCGCGGGCCTTACGGGGGCAAAGCTACCCCTGCCGGAATGGCGGGACCGCTATCGCCGCCTGATCGACGCGGGCGCGAGCGTCGTGGTCGATACGGGCGCTGCGAAGGGCTGGGAAACGTATAAAAACGGACTGGTATTCTATGGCCTCGGCGCGCCGGAAGCGGGAGATTCTCTCTTTCTCTCGCTGACGCTCGGTCAAAACGGCGCCATGCGCTATGAAACGCGCGCGCTGGAATACGCGTCGGGTGAGCTGCGCTTTTCGGCAAACGACGCGTTTAAAACCGAAATCAACGAACAGAACAAACTCTATCTCGACGGCGCGGCGTATCTCAGCGCAGCGGACGAACTGTGCCTTCGATATTATGGCGAACAGGAGCAGCCGCAGCGAAAGGGCGTCTTTCAGGCGATTCTGCCGGGAAAAAGCGAAGCGGCGCGCCGTGAAGAGGAGAAAAAGCGGTATGCGCTGCTCGGCGACGAGTCGCGGCGGCTCATGACGCTGCGCGCGCTGCGGCAGAAACTGGGGGATTGACGCGCCTCTTTCGGCGCCGGACAAGGTGGGGCAACATTGCGTAACCATGACGAAAATACGAACAATTATGAAACAATGCGCCGGTGTTGCGCCGTTTTCTTGAGCTGTGATATAATATCGCAGTGTATGTTGCAAGGTAAGCGGAGGAGGTCGCGTTGAAACCGGCTGCTGTGCTGGACATCGGTAGTTCCAAGATCGTCTGTCTGTGCGGCAGTTTTGTCAATCGCGATGGCATTACGGTGCACGGCGTTTCGGTGTGCCCGTACAACGGCTATCAGGCCGGCGCTTTTTCGGACCACCGCTCGCTGCACAATGCGATCGTCGAGGCGGTTTCCAAAGCCGAGCAGGAGGCGCGTATGCGCATCCGCGAGGCGGCCGTCAGCGTCCCGGCTCCGTTTTGTAAAATCGTTCTTTCCGAAGCGGTGTTGCCCATCGGCAGCCGTGGCAAGCGCGTGGTGGCGGAGGATATCGACGACGTCATCTCCCTCTCGCTGAAAAAGATCAAGCTGAACGGTTATGTGCTCATGCACAGCACACCCGTCTCGTTTACGGTCGGCGGGGTGGTTTCCTCGACGCTTCCGACGGGAGCGAAGACCGAAGAGCTCGGCGCGCTCGTTTCGCATATGTATGTGCAGGAAGAGTTCGTGCGGGCGATGGAGCAGGCGCTTTCGCCGCTCGACATCGAGATCTCCATGAGCGTCTCCACCCAGCTCTGCGCCGCGCTGGCGGTCATTCCGGAAAAGGAACGCGTGCGCCCCGCAGTGCTCGTCGACGTCGGATATACGCATACGGACGTGTCCATCGTGGAAAACGCCGCCCTGACCGACATGCGCAGCATCGAGGTCGGGGGAAAGCAAATCGCCTCGGACCTCGCCTTCGGGCTGGATATTCCGCTCGAAACGGCGGAGCAGGTCAAGCGGCGATTCGTCTTTCTACAGGAGCCGCTGAGCAGCACCGAGATCGTGCGCACCCCGAGGGGCGCAAAGCGCGTTGACCATGCGGCGATCGAATTGATCATTGAAGCACGTGCGGGCGAATTGGTTTCCCTGATTCGCGCGGCGCTCAAGGAGATGGGGATTTCGCCGGAGGCGAGCCCCGTCACCTATCTTACCGGCGGCGGGATCGCCATGATGAAAGGCGGCATCGACTATCTTGCGCGCGGGTTGCAGCTGAGCATTCAGCGGGACACGCCCTGGGTTGCCGATATGGATACGCCGAACTATACGAGCGCGTTTGCTGCTTTGGATTTTGTTCTGCGCGCCACGAGCGACGATGTCGTCACCGATACGTCGCCCGGTTCGCTCGTGGACAGGCTTCGCAACCTTTTTACCAAATAAGGGGGACAAACAATGTTTGAACCGGATTTCGAAAACACATCATTTGCGCAGATTAAAGTCATCGGCGTCGGGGGCGCGGGCTGCAACGCCATCAATCGCATGGTGCAGTACGGCCTGCGGGGCGTGGACTTCATCGCCATTAATACCGATAAACAGGCGCTGTATCTGGCCAAATCGCCAACCAAGATCCAGATCGGTGAAAAGCTGACCAAGGGCCTTGGCGCGGGCGCGGACCCCGAGGTCGGCCGTAAGGCCGCGGACGAGAGCCGCGAGCTCATCACCGAAGCGCTGCGCGACACCGACATGGTGTTTATCACCGCCGGCATGGGCGGCGGCACCGGCACGGGCGCGACGTCCATCGTCGCCGAATGCGCCAGAGAGCTTGGCATTCTCACCATCGCGGTGGTCACAAAGCCCTTCACCTTTGAGGGCAAGGTGCGCATGCGCAACGCCGAGATCGGCATCGCCGCGCTCAAGCCCGCTGTGGATACGCTCATCACGATTCCGAACGACAAGCTCATCGACCTCGTCGGCCGCGCGAGCCTGCCGGACGCGCTCCGCGTCGCGGACGATGTGCTGCGCCAGGGCATCCAGGGCATTTCGGACCTGATCGCCGTGCCGGCCATGATCAACCTCGACTTTGCGGACGTGAAGACCATCATGCGCGAAAAAGGCCTTGCGCACATGGGCATCGGCAACGCCAGCGGCGAAAAGCGCGCGGCGGAGGCGGCCCGTCAGGCCATCGAGAGCCCGCTGCTCGAAACCAGCATCAACGGCGCGCGCGGCGTGCTCATGAACATCACCGGCGGCCCGGACCTGAGCCTGCTGGAAGTCAACGAGGCGGCGGAGCTCATCAGCGAAAACGTCGACCCGGAGGCGAATATCATCTTCGGCGCGGACATCGACGAAGCCATGGGCGACGCGCTGCGCATCACGGTCATCGCAACCGGATTCGACCGCTCGGATCGTGGCAGCACCGTGCAGGGCGTGTCGGGATTCGGCGCTTACACGGCGCTCCGCTCTCCCTATGGCAACATCAACGCAAGCCAGCAGCCGCAGATGCAGGCGCAACCGCAACCGCAGCCGATGATGCAGCCGCAGCCGCAGCCCTATCCCACCCAGCCGCAGTATCAGCAGCCGATGCGCCCGAACCCGAACCAGCCGCAGTATACCTCCGCGTCCTATGCGCCGCGCCGCCCGATCATGACGGACGAGCCGGTCGCCGCGCCGGTTCCGCAGCCGCGGCAGGAGCAGCAGGTGTTCGGTGAAAACGACATTCGCCGGGATTATCAGGAGAAGCCCAAGAGCAAGCTGGACGTCCCCGCTTTCCTGCGCAACCGATAATAACGAATATGGCAAAGCGCCGCAGTACTGCGGCGCTTTTTTGTTTGCTGGTGAATTATACTATCAAGTGCAACACAAAGGGAAATAAAGAAGTTCATGCAAGGCTCTGGTAGAATGGAGTTGTAACACAACCAAAACTACGGAGGAGGATTGCATGAACTATAAACATCTTAGCATAGAAGAGCGAA
>JAAYUE010000081.1 GCA_012517905.1 Clostridiales bacterium
CAAAGCTCAGCTGCGCGTTGCCGTGCTTGCCCGCGCCGGTGTACTCCGTCTCCTGCACGACGACCACGGCGTCCTCCGGCAGCGTCTGCGCAAGCGAGATCGCCGCGGCTAGGCTTGTGTTGCCCGCAGGCCCACGTTCGATGCCCTCGAGCCGCGCCAACAGCTCGGTGGTATAAAACACCTCGCCCTGGTTGACGGTCACATATCGGTCCATATATCGAAGCGGGCGCGCCGCGCTTCTGGGCACGTCGCTGCGATCCGGCCAGGTGGAAAACGGCATGCCGAACCCCGTGTGACCGGTTGTGAACGATTTTTTGTTGAACTGGGTGTCGCTCGCCATATGCAGGCCCTTGAGGTTGACGCTCGCGGCGACGATCTGCGGCATGCAGTTCGCTTTGTGCAGTCCCCGCGCGGTGCCGGTCAGATTTCCCCCGCCCGCGTTCGTGCAGACGACGACGTCCGGATCTTTGCCGACCTGCTCGCGGCACTGCCGCGCGAGCTCGTATCCCAGCGTCTCGATGCCCGCTACGCCGAAGGCCGTGTAGAGCGACGCATTGAAATAGCCCGTGTCCTCGAGCATGCGCAACACGGTGTAAAACAGCTCCGGCCCGACCGTGAGCTGGACGACCTCCGCGCCGAGGGCCTCGCACTTGCGCGCTTTTTCGACGATCTCGGGCTGGCCGACGCCGCGGGAGTCGTAGCACTCCTGCACGACGATGCACTTTAAGCCGCTCTTGGCGCAGCAGCTCGCGACCGCCGCGCCGTAGTTGCCGCTCGTGGCCGCGATCGCGCCGGGATATCCCATACGCCTGGCGTGGTGGATGCTCGTCGCCGCGCGGCGCACCTTGAAGCTACCGCTGGGGTTCGCCGCCTCGTCCTTGACGAAGATGCGCGCGCCAAAGCCGGATTTGCCGAGCTTTCGCACCAGAGCGGTGATGTTTTTCAGCTCGATCAGCGGCGTATTGCCGATGGCGTAACCGCGCTGAATCTCGATGATATCTTCAATCGTATAGCCCGTGGATGCCATCATGGCTTCGTAGTCAAACGCGATGCCGCCGCTCTCGAACTGCGCGTAGTCAACCCCGACCGCCGCGCGGATGATCTCCGCCTTTCGCGCCATGACGGCTTCGTAGCTGTTGTCTTTCATTCGCCGTCACCTCCAAAGAGGAACAAAACCGCCTCGTCCCCCGCGCGCTGCAGCTCCGGCACAAAATCGCCGAAGCTGTGCGTATAGTGCGGATCGGCCTCGACCAGCTCGCCGGAGACGGTGCGTCCCGTGCGCGTGACGATCGTCGCCGTTTCGCCGATTTGCGCGTCGGCGGCAAGATATCCTTTTGTCCAGCGCTCGAGCGGGACGCGCTTCGTATCCTCCGGCACGGCCGCCGAACGTTCCTCCGGCGTCAGCACCACGCAGTGAACCCGCACCCATTCGCCTTTTTTTGCCATCTCGACCACCTCGATTGATTCGCTTCAGTCCAGCATGCCTTCTTCGATCTGCCCGCGCATGTCGCCCATGATCGCATGCGGAACGGGCAAATCGATCATCGTCTTCAGCCCCGGACGCGCGTTGATCACATGCGGAATCATGTTGACGCACATCGCGATGGTGCCGACGCCGCCGTCCACCTCCGGCTGGATCGCCATATGCACGGGCGGCGTGCCCTCGAGCGTGATGTAGTCGCCCGTGTGCGTGCCGCCGAGCTCCGGCTCGATCTGCTGGGGATGGATCATGTCGATCTTCACTTCTTTTGCGGCAATGCCCTGCCCCGTCATGTTCACGCCGGCGACGTTTCCGCGCGCGGCGAACCCATAGGGCGATTTTCGGTCCACTTCGGTCAGAATCGGCTCCATCTGCTGCGTAAATCCGTCGATTTCCCAGCCGAGCGCCTTTGCGATCATGCCGACGCTTTCGGCAAAGCCGACATGCCCCGCCAGCTCGCCTTTTTCCACGCCCTCGACAAACGCCTCCGGCGTCAGCCCCACGCCCTGCTCCTGCATGACCAGCGGGCCGAACGGAGAAAGCGAGTTGACACGGCGGCAGGTGACCTTGTCCACGCGCGTCATGCAGCCGCTCAGGCAAACCGCGAGCAGATCCATCATCAGTCCCGGGTTGATGCCGGTGCCGAGGACGGTCACGCCGTGTTCTTTTGCGACGCGGTCGAGTTCTCCCGCGAGCCGTGGTTCTTTCGCCGCGGGAAAGCTCATCTCCTCCGCCGTGCTGATCGCGTTGATCCCGCGGGAGAGTACTTTGACGAGTTTGGGATACACATCCTTCGTAAACGAGTCGGTCGCGACGATGCAGACGTCCGCGCTTTTCGGCGGCAGGGCTTTGTCGATGTCGTCCGAAACGAGCACGTCCGGCCTGCCGTTTCGCTCGACGCCGAGCAGCTCATAGATGCTCCTGCCGACGCGCTTCGGGTGCAAGTCGCAGACGCCCGTGATCTCCACGCCCGTCTTTTCCAGCAGCACCTTCGCGATGCCGCCGCCCATTGCGCCAAAGCCCCAAACCGCCACCCGGATGTTTCGCATACCGTTCCTCCCGCCGTTTCCGGCCAAGAAAATTGTGTCAGGTCAACGCATTCAGTTTTTTCGTTGTCAATCGGCGGGAAACCCGCCGTTTCAGATCATTCGAAGGAAAGCTGCCGTCTCGGCACAAAAAAATCTTCCTGTTCCAGCCCGAGCGTTTCGATCATCTGCTCGACGTAGAGCAGGTTTCCGATCTGCAGCCGGTCGTGGCAGTCGCTGCCCATCGAGAACTTCAGCCCTGCCTCGTGCGCGCGGCGCAGCATGTCGACATGCGGCGCCCGCCAGAGGCCGGAGATTTCAAGGGCGATTCCGTACCGCTTGCAAAGGTCGATCACCGCGTCCTCCCACTGGGTCAGAAACTTCGTGCCGTAGAGCTCGTCGCAGGCCGGCAGCACCGTCGCATGGCCGAGGATTTCCACACGCTGGGTGGAGAAGGTCTTCTCCATCATCTGAATGATGTATGCAAGATAATAGCGGCTCATGTCCGGCGAATAGTTTTTCTGATATTCTCCGGAATAGCCCGAACGGTTGGAAAAATACTGGTTCAGCGGCACAAAACCGCCGCGGCCGTCCGGCATGCTGTGCACGCTGGCGATGAAATAGTCGATGTCGTCGTCCAGCGCGTCCGGCAGGTTGAAGCGATGCTCCATATTCACCTCCGCGCCGCGATAGACGGGATACTGCCGAAGCACCTCGATATAGTTCTTTACGTCGTTGAGCGTATAGATGCCGCAGCAAAAGAGATGATCGGACACGCCGAGGACATGTCCCTGCTCGCGCTCGACCTCGACGAGGTCTTCGATCGGGAACCGCGCGTCGGACATATTCGTATGGGTGTGCAGGTCGTAAAGTTGCATGATCGTCTCCAATATCTCCATTTTCGGTGCGTTCGGCCGCGTTTGGATTTTGCATAAAATCGCCGAACGCTTATACAATATACCATGAATCAGGTCGGTAAAACAAGGCGAATCGACAGCAAACCGATCCGATTTACTCCTGTTTTACCGTCGTCCTCAGCTTTCGCGCAAACAAAAAACGTCCGGGGGTTCCCGAACGCCGTCTGGTACGCTTACCTGTTTCTCCTGTCCGCGCAGTATTGGATCAGCTCCGCCGCGGCGCTCACGGCGATTTCGGCGGGCGTCTCGGCGCCGATATCGAGGCCGATCGGCATATGGATCCGGTCGATCTGCGCGCCGCTCAACCCGTCCAGCAGCAGCTTTTCGCGCGTATGCGCAATCTTTCGCGCGCTGCCGATGCAGCCGATATAGTCCGCCTCGGTCCTCAGCACCCAACGCAGAATCTCAAAATCCGTCTCGTGCCCGCGCGACATGACGATTACATGATCCCGCTTTTCGAGGCGAACAAGCTCGCTTACCGCATCGTATGCGGAGTGGATCACCCGCTCCGCCGTGGGAAAGACCGCCTCGCTCGCAAACTCTTTCCGGTCCTCCACGACCCAGACGCGATAGTCCAGCAGATCGAGCTGCCTTGCCATGCACTGCGCCACATGCCCGCCACCGAAGAGCACGACGCGGGGCGCATCCAGCAGCGGCTCGATCAACCGTTTGGGTTCACCCTCCGTCACAACGGGCTGCCCGGGCTGGCAGTCAAAGCCCGCCAGCGCGCAGAGCGTCTGCGCGTCTAGAATGCTCGTAGCAAAGCCTCAGTCCTCCGAAAGATCGCAGACGAGATAGGTCGCGTCTGCCGCGTCGATCGCCGCGAGCATGCCCTCCGCCAGCGCGCGTCCCCGATCGCCGGATAGCGGACGAAAGAGAATCGTCACGCCGCCGGAGCCCGCGCTTTTCCCGTCCGTATGGATGTCGTACTCCCGCAGGGCGCACTTGCCGTCCGCAAGCAGTTCGAGCGCGTCCAGCCGCGCCTGGTACTCCACCGCGCCGCCGCCGACCGTTCCCTTCTGCGTTCCGCTCTCCGAGACGACCATCGCCGTGCCGACGCCGCGGGGCGCGCTGCCGCGCCTCGCCACGATGGTGGCGAGCATGACGCCGTTTCCGGCGCTCAATTCGTCCACAATTGCTTCCAGCAGTTCCTTCATCCGCGCAGCGCCTCCGATTCGGCCGTTATGCGAGCGGTTTTTTCAGCGCGGGGTTTGCCGCGTCGAACACGACCATGCCGAGTTTCTTTTGTTCGCGGTATGCGTACGGCAGTTCTTTTTCCCCCGTCTCCTGCAGCAGACCGGAAAGCTCCCCGGCCGGAACCGCCCGGTTCCAGTGAAAGAGGAAATAGCTCTTTGCGTCCTCCTGCGAGCGAAACGGCTGCACATACTCCTGCTCAAACGCTTCATAGAGAAACGGGATGCCCGCTTCTTTGAGCGTATCGCGCAGCTTAGAGATCTCCGCCTCGCCCTCCGCGGCATCGCGGCCGAGCAGCACAAACGTCTTGGCGCGGGAAAGTTCCCGCACCACCGGAAGTATCCGCTCCGCACCGCCGACATCGTAGAGCACGAGCGCGTCGTAGAGCCGATCCGGCGCGTAGCTGAGCACATCCCCGAGCATGGCGACCACGTTGTGCGGGCAGCGCGCGCGAAACGCGGCGACCGCTTTCGGGTCGCTGTCGATCACCGTGACCTGCTCCACATGGTAGGAAAGCCAAACGGCGAGATCGCCGAGCCCTCCGCCGGCGTTGAACACGCGCGCCGAAGGCGGCAGGTAAGCCGAGATGCGCTCGGCGATGTCATAGTAAAACTTGCTTTTGTTCGACGCGTCGCTCATCCAGCGAATCTGCGCGTCCGTCCAGACGAATTCTTCCAAGGTATGTTGACGTCTCCTGTATTTCGTTTGATTTCGTAGCGATTACTCCCGCAGCACGCCGTCATCTCCCGCCTCGGCGTAAAGCGCGGCATAGCGGCCGCAGGAAGGATCGTGCTCGTTGACGATTCCGGCGGCCTGCAGAAACGAATGTATGGTCACCGACCCGGCATACCGCATGCCGCGCCGCTTCATATCCGCCGCCATCCGGTCGGAGAGCGGGCTGGTCGCGCGGGCTTTGCCGTCCGGGCTGAGCACGACCTTTCCATCCGAAAAACTCCAGAGATAGTTGCAAAACGAGCCGAACTCCCGCCGCAGCGAAAGAACGATCTTCGCGTTGGAGATTGCGGCCTCGATCTTGCCGCGGCTTCGGATGATGGACGCGTCCTGCAGCAGCGAGAGGACTTTTTCCTCGCCATAGGCGGCGATCTTCTCTACGTCGAAGCCGTCAAACGCGGCGCGGAACGCCTCGCGCTTTTTCAGCAGCGTGATCCAGGAAAGCCCCGCCTGAAATAGTTCGAGCAGAAACAGCTCGTACATCGGCCCGTCGTCTCGAAGCGGCGTGCCCCACTCCTCGTCGTGATAGGCGCAGTAGAGCGCGGACTGTTCGTTGACCCAGCCGCAGCGTTTTGTTTGCTCCATAGCGGACTCCCGTCGTCGTCGTTTCGCGCGGCGCGCGAACAGCTGAATTATACCACAACGCCCGGACAAAACGCAAAGCGCCGCCGCGTTTTCGGCGCGGCGGCGCATATGGATTTTTCTGCTGCTCAGCCGGCCGGCGTCGGCTGCGGCGTCGGCGACGCGTAGACATGCAGTCCGCTGTCGATCGTCACGGATTGCTCGCCTTCCGCTCCGCTGTATGAGAGCGTCTTTTGCAGCGTTTCCCACTGTTCGAGCAACTCGATCAGGCGGGCTTCGTCCGAAGGCGTAAACGAGCGGTAACTCGGGTTATAGGAGATGATCGAACCCGTGTTTCCCGTGTAATACGCAACGCCGCTGCTGGAATAGAACACGTTGTTGTCGCTGGCGTTGCCGTTGGTAGCGGCGTTTGCGGCCATGATGTCCGCGCCGATGAAGGTCCCGTCCTCGCCGAGCGCGCGCCCGCTCCAGCTGGTATACACAAAGAGTCCGCTCGGGTCCGTGGTCGGCTCGCTGCGCAGGAGAATCTGGCAGATCTCTTTCATCAGCGGCAGAAACGACGCGTAGTAGTTGTTTTCGTCGTGCGCATAACCGCCGTAGTAGAACGAGACAGACTGATTCGTCCCGTCCGACATGGGCATATTATAGAACATCATGGAGCAGTCGAGATAATCCGTCGCGCCCGTGAAGGACTCCGACCGGTCGACGATCTGCTGCAGCAGGTCGAGATACTCGTTCGAGCTGCGCTCGTTCTGCCAGTACATCCACGCCGACGAGGAGTCGGGCAGCTCCAGACGGATGTTATAGTAGTCCTCATACCGCTGCATGCCCACATATCCCGTCAGGTTCAGCGAGCCGATAGCCTGCCATTCGTTGATGTTGTAGGCAACGTTCGGATCATACAGCCGGTAGGAATCGTTCGGCACAATTCTCGTCTCGGAAATCTCCTGATAATAGGCGCGTAGGATCGATTTATTGGAAACGAACCCGCCGCTGTAAGGATTCTCCCCCTGCAGGTAACACACTGAATACTCCGGCGGAAGCGCGCGGATCGCATCGGCATAGTCCTGATTGCTCTCGCGGATGGAGTACAGCTGGTTCTGGTTTTGGAACGTCACGACCCGGCTGACCCGGCGGCCGTTGTTGAGCACGAACGTAACCGGCTCCGAAACGCTGTAATAGTTGCCCTGCGGATTGTATTCGATGGACACATAGCCCAGCCGCTCGATCGAGGCGACGTTATCGCGCAGCGACGAGAGCGCCAACTGCTTTACCTCGTTCTCGGTAAAGCGGACCTGCGACACGCGGTATTGCTGATAGCTCACATAGTCCGTGCCGCGGCCCGAACCGCCGAACTGCACATAGGCGACGTTCTCCAGCCGCGGGATGTCGTTTCGAATGGCGAGCGTGACGCCCTGCGTCGCAAAATATCCCGAGGCGGCGAGCGCGAGCGGCACGAGCAGCCACGGCAGCGAGCGCAGCACCCGCTGCGGCGCGCGGAGCACCACAAACTGATAGATCACATAGATGCCGACCGAGATTGCGAGCAGCAGCAGGATGTTCGCGCGGTTTGCCGCAACCACGCCGGACGAAAAGAGCATGCCGACCGGCAAGACCGCAAGGCAGGCAAAGAGCGTCTGCATCCTGCCGTTTTTTGCGCCGTGCTCCGCAAGTTCGGACGGGCGGCGCGCAAAGAACAGGCTCGCGAGGAACAGCTCGCCGACGGCGAGCAGCGCGGAATAGCCGATGTTGCCAAAGTCATAGAGCCGCGCGTCCAGCATATGCCGCGTGAGCATGGCGATCTGGCCCGTCGCGATGTTCGTCACGGGCGAGAGATACCAGGGCAGGTCCAGCCAGCCGACGATCTGCGCGTCCGCAACCACGCCGCGCGCAACCGTAAACTGGATGAAGCGCAGCAGCCCGAGCACGAGCGCGGCGAGCGCGATATCCGTCAGAAACGTACCGGTCAAGCTGACGGCGATGGACGCCGCGGCAAAGACCAGCATCGTGGCGACGATGTAAAACGGCACCGCGACGATCGGGTAGAGCGTTACAAACGACACCTTCGTAATCGTGAAAACGATCGTCGTCAGCAGTACGCTGGCGAGCACCGTCGCCGCAATCCAGGTCAGCGCGGCAAGCGTAACCGCCCAGAAGAGCTTTTTACGCGAGATGGGCAGGCTATGGTAATAGTCGCTGTCCGAGCGTTTGTTCAGAAACGAAAAGCCGTCCATCGCAAGCGCGAGGCCGCCCAGATAGGTGAACACCACGAGCGGCGAGAACATCTGGTTCATCCTCGGCAGGGCGGAAAGATACGGCTGCATGCAAAACTGCATGGCGACGACGACGCTCGCCACCGCGCTGAGCGCAAAGAGCGCCAGCCCTGTGCGGGAGAGTCTGCGAACGGACTCGAGATACGGCTTCATGCGCGTTCGCCTCCTTTCAGGCTCGGATCCTCAAAAGAGTAACCGAGCGCTTCCATTTCATAGAGAAACACTTCTTCGAGGGTAAGCGGCAGGATTTCGAGCAGCAGCGGGCTGTGCGCGGCGACCGCCGTTTTGGCCTTCGCGCTGTCCCCGCGGATGATCATATTCGCCACGCTGCCCTGTTTGTTGAAGGACAGGATTTCCAGCCCGTCGAAGCGCGTTTTATCATATTCATCCGAAAACGCGACCTGCACCTTGAAGAGCGAGGTCTTCAGGTTTTGCACGTCGCTTTCAAACACGATGCCGCCGTGATAGAGCAGCGCAAGCTGATCGCAGGTGTCTTCCAGTTCGCGCAGGCTGTGGCTCGTCACAACGGCGGTGCAGCCGCGCTCCAGCACATCCCCGTACAGCATCCCCTTGACGAGGTTTCGCATCACGGGGTCCAGCCCGTCGAACGTTTCGTCGAAAAACACGTAGTCCGTCATGGCCGAGAGCGCGAGCACGGTCGCCGCCTGCCGGCGCATGCCTTTTGAAAACGTGCTCAGCAACCTCGTGCGGTCGAGCTTGAACGCCGCGCAGAGCTCTTCGAAGCGCTCCTTTGAAAAGCGCGGATACATCGACTCATATAACAACGCCATGCGGTTTAAGTTGCTCTGCGGCAGAAAATAGAGCTCGTCCGGCACAAATACGCAGTGCTCCTTGACGCACGGATTGTCGAACACCTCGCCGCCGTTGACGGAGATATGCCCGTCGTCCGGCTTATAGATGCCGTTGCAGAGACGCAAAAACGTGCTCTTGCCCGCGCCGTTTGCGCCGACAAGGCCGTAGATGCAGCCCTGCGGAATATTACTGTCCAGATTCAGTAGCGCTTCTACATCGCCAAAGCGCTGGGTTAGTTTGCGCGCTTTAATCATTGTCTTGTTTCCTTTCCATATCCGGCGTTGACAGCCCCGAGCGCGTCCTCCAGCGGTATCCCTGCCGCACAGAGTTCCTCCGCAATGCTCCTGATCTCATCCAGCCGCCCCTTGCACCCTTCGCCGACCAGTTTGGATGCGTCCGCCGTGACAAACCTGCCGTTTCCCGGCGCGCTGACGCATAGCCCCCGGCGCTCCAGCTCGCTGTAAGCCTTTTGCAGCGTGTTGGGGTTGACCGAAAGCTCCTGCGACAGAGCGCGTACGGACGGCAGTTGGTCGCCTTCCTTCAATATGCCGGAAGCGATCAGCCGCTGCGTCTGGTCGATGATTTGCTCATAGATCGGCACTCGTCCGAACCGATCGATTTGGAACATCGCGTTTCCTCCCTTCCCCGGATAGGTGTACTATCTGTTATAGTACACTTGAATATTACCCCCGAACACTCCGTTTGTCAAGGAAAAATTCCACAAATCCGCGAAATGCGTTGATTTTCGCTGCGTTCGGCCGATCAAAGACGGTTTTTCGGAAATTTCAACCCCACCGCGGACGAATTTTTGTCATCATCCCCGCTGTGCGCGGGCTTTTCATTATGGTACAATGCTTGCTATGGAACATCCGTTTGACTGGGAAAATCGAGAGTCCGCCGAGGCGCGGTCCGCAAGACGCAGAGGCCGCGCATTGCTTGCGATGCTGCTCATACTTTTGCTGGTGTTGTGCGCCGTCGCGTTCACGCTGCTGCGCGATCGCCTTGCCGCGCAGGGCGCCGCGGAGGCGTCGCCATCGCCCGCCGTTTCCGCCGCCGCGACGGAAAGCGGCGAACCGATCCAGGGCAGCGCGCCGCAGGCGCCGCCAGCCGACGCGGGGCTGCTCGTTTCGTTTCTCGACGTCGGTCAGGGGGACTGCATCTTTCTGCGCGCCCCGTCCGGCAAGACTATGCTGGTGGACGGCGGGCCGGAGGGGTCGTTTCCCGTGATCGACGCCTATCTTTCCGCCCTCGGCGTCGCGGGGCTGGACGTCGTCCTTGCCTCGCATCTGCACGAGGACCACATCGGCGGGCTGATCAAGGTTGTGGATTCGTATCCGATCGGCGAATTCTACTATCCGCCGTTCGGCGCGGAGAGCGAAACGGTTTTCCAGCTGCTCGACGCGCTCAAGGAAAGTCAGGCGGTCGTGAAGCAGCCGCTCGCGGGCGTGGATACGATGATTCCCTGGGACGACGACGTCGACGTCCGCATCCTCGCGCCCTATGACACGGTATATGAAGACTTTAACGACACGAGCTATATCCTGCGCGTTCGATATGGAAGCACCGCCGTGCTGCTCACCGGCGACTCGACCGACCTCGGCGAGCGGCTCGCGCTGAAAGCCCAGCCGAACGGGTATTTCAGGGCGGACGTGCTCAAGGTTGCGCATCACGGCTCCGCGGACAGCACGTTTGAAGAGTTTCTGGACGCGGTGTCCCCCGCCATCGCGGTCATCAGCGTCGGCGCGGGCAACCCCTACGAACACCCGGATCTGTCGCTGCTCGACCGGCTCCTCGAGCGCGGCATCACGGTATACCGCACGGATCAGGACGGCACAATAACACTGCTGCTTGACGGAACGTCGGTGTCGGTGATACAATAACAGATAATTTCAAACAGGCAATGAAGGGGAAAAGTCCTCAATAATGCGCCGAAAGAGAGTACCGTCGCCGGCTGAAAGCGGTATGCGCACAAAGAGGACAGTCAGTTCGCCCCGGAGCCTCGCCGGTGAACGGCAGCGTCGCTGCTGAGTAGTCGGAGACGGGCCCGCCCGATACAGCGGAATCGAGGCTTTCCCCGGCAGCGTTTGCCGGGCGAGCAAACGAGGGTGGTACCACGGCGCGATTCGTCCCTTATTGACGGAGCGCGTTTTTTATTTTGGCAACGGCTTGTTATTGCGATGATTTTTAATGATGCTTGCACACAGGACATGAGGAGGAACACACGCAAATGGGTATGATGGAATCTCTTGCGCAGCTGCGCGAGGAAAGCGAAGCGAAACTGAACAGCTGCCGTTCGCCGGAGGAACTGGAGCAGGCGCTGGTCGACGTGCTCGGGCGAAGCGGCTCGCTGACGTCGATTCTGCGCACGATGGGCTCGCTCGCCAAGGACGAGCGCGCGAGCGTCGGCGCGTTTGCCAACAAAGTCAAGGCGGCTCTCGAAGAGGTCGTCGCCGAAAAACGCGCCGCGCTGGGCGAAATCGCCAAGCAGCGCCGCTTTGCGGCGGAGGCGCTGGACGTGACCGCCCCGGGCGCCGTCGCCACCCCGCTGGGCCGCCTGCATCCGATGACACAAACCTACCGCCTCATCCGCGACGCGCTGGTCGGCATGGGCTTCTCGCTGTTCGACGGGCCCGAGATCGAGCTGGACGACAACAACTTTACGCTCCTGAACCTGCCGAAAGACCACCCCGCGCGGGATATGCAGGATACGTTTTACATCAACGAAAACGTCGTGCTGCGCACGCATACGTCTCCCTGCGAAATCCGTGCGCTGACCACGCTGACCCCGCCGTTTCGGCTGCTTATGCCGGGCCGCGTGTTCCGCGTGGACGAAGTGGATGCGAGCCACTCCCCCGTGTTCCACCAGATCGAAGGATTCGTGGTGGACAAAGGCCTGACGCTGGGCGATTTGAAAGGCATTCTCGATTCTTTTGTGCACGCCGTCTTCGGGGAGGACGTGAAGACGCGCCTGCGTCCGAGTTACTTTCCGTTTACGGAACCGTCGGCGGAGCTGGACGTCTCCTGCTCCATCTGCGGCGGCAAGGGCTGCCGCGTGTGCAAGGGCACGGGCTGGATCGAAATCCTCGGCTGCGGCGTGACGAATCCGCATGAGATCGCAAACTGCGGATACGACCCGAAGGTTTGGACCGGACTTGCGTTCGGCCTCGGCGTGGACCGCATGGCAAACCTCAAGTACGGCATCAACGACATCCGTCTTGAGTACGAAAACGACGCGCGCTTCCTGCGTCAGTTCTAAGGGAGGGAAACAGGATGAAACTGCCAAAGAAATGGCTTTGCGAATACGTTACCTTCAACGTGACCAACGACGAATTCGTCGAAAAGATGATGTGGCGCGGCTTTGAGTGCGCGGGCGTGGAAAAAGAGCTCGCCGGCGTGGAAGGCGTCGTGGTCGGCCGTGTGCTCTCCGTGTCCAAACACGAAAACTCGGATCACCTGCACATCTGCGACGTGGATATCGGCAGCGAGCGGCTCACCATCGTCACCGGCGCGGACAACGTCTTCGACGGCGCGCTGGTGCCCGTCGCCGTCGTCGGCGCGAAGCTCGGCGGGCGCGAGATGGCCGCGGTCAACATGCGCGGCGTGACGAGCTACGGCATGCTCTGCTCCGGCGAGGAGCTGGGCCTGACAAACGCGGACTACCCCGGCAGCGAGGTGCACGGCATCCTGATTCTGCAGGAGGATTACCCGCTCGGACAGAAGATCGAAACCGCGCTGGGATTCGACGACGACATCTTCGAGTTTGAGATCACGCCGAACCGGCCGGACTGCATCAGCGTCATCGGCATGTGCCGCGAGGCCGCCGCCGCGCTCGGGCAGAGTTTCCGCGAGCCGAAGATCCGGCCCGTCCGGGGCGAAGGAAACGCGGCGGACTATGCGCGCGTCTCCATCGAAAACTACGACCTCTGCCCGCGCTATACCGCGCGCGTGGTCAAGGACATCGTCATCGAGCCTTCGCCCGCCTGGATGCAGAAAAAGCTCAAGGCCGTCGGCCTCCGCCCGATCAACAACATCGTGGACATCACAAACTATGTGCTCGTGGAATACGGACACCCGATGCACGCCTTCGACCTTGCGTGCATTCACGGCAGCCACATCGTCGTTCGCACCGCACAGGAAAACGAAGTCGTCACCACGCTGGACAAGCGCGAGCGGCCCGTGACGCCGGACATGCTGCTGATTGCTGACGAAAGCCGCGGCGTCGGCATCGCGGGCGTGATGGGCGGGCTCAACTCCGAAATCACGGACGCGACCAAGGCGGTGCTCTTTGAGTCCGCCGTGTTCAAGGGAAGCAACATCCGCGCGACGGCGCGGAAGCTCAGGCACGTCACCGACGCGGCGAGCCGCTTCATCAAGGGCGTGGAGCCCGTCGGCGCGGAGCTCGCGCTGGAACGCGCCATCGAGCTCGTCGCCGAGCTCAAGGCCGGCACGGTCGTCGGCGCGATGATCGACGTGAAAAAAGAAACGCCCGGGGACCGCGAGATCACCGTCGGCGTGGAGCACGTCAACGCGCTGCTCGCGCTCAACCTCTCCGCCAGAGAGATGGCGGACATGCTCGGCACCATCGGCATCCATGCGCGCCCCGCCGTCGGCGGCCTGCATGTGACCATTCCGCACTTCCGCACGGATATCGAGAGCGGCATCGAAGCGGACTGGGACATCGCCGAGGAGATCGCGCGCATCTACGGCTACTACAACATCAAACCCACGCTCATGCGCGGGGATACCTTCCGCGGACGCGTGGACGAGCTCTTCCGGCTGGACGACCAGATCAAGGATACGCTCGTTTCGCTGGGGCTGTATGAGATGTATAACTACAACTTCACGAGCCCGTCCGTCTTCGACGCGCTGCTGCTGCCGGAAGGCAGCGAGCTGAGAAAGGCCGTCCGCATCCTCAACCCCTTCGGCGAAGACCAGAGCCTTATGCGCACCACGCTGATTCCGGGCATGCTGGATTCCCTCGTGAGAAACGCCAACCGCAAGAGCGGCCACCTGCGCTTTTTCGAGGTGGGCAACACGCATGTGGACACCGGCGCGGAGCTGCCGGAGGAGCGCAAAAAGATCGGCGTCGTCCTCGGCGGCGAGGGCGTGGACTTCTATCTGCTCAAGGGCATGATCGAAGAGCTGTTCCGCGCGGTCGGCGTGAAGGACGCCGTCTGGCAGGCGAGCGGCGAAAGCTACCTCCAGCCGGGCAGAGCGGCGCAGATCCGCAGCGAAAGCGGCGAGCAGCTTGGCGTATGCGGCGAGCTGCATCCCGACGTTGCGGGCAGCTGGAAAGCGGACGGCAGGGTCTACGTCGCCGAGCTGAATTTCGCCGCGATTGCGCAGAGCCGCAGCGCGGACAAACGCTTCGAACCGCTGCCCCGCTTCCCCGCGGCGGAACGCGACCTTGCGGTCGTTGTGGACGCGGGCCTCGAGTCCATCGTGCTCAGGCGCGTCATCGAAAACGCACCGGCGGGCGTGATCGTCTCGGACGTGCGCCTGTTCGACACCTACGTAGGCCTCGGCATCCCGTCCGGAAAGAAGAGCCTCGCGTTCTCCTTCTCGCTGCGCGCCGAGGATCACACGCTCACCGACGAGGAGATCAAGCGCGCGATGGACGCCATCATCGACGCCCTGCAGGCAAGCGGCGCGCCGCTTCGCGCGTAAAACCCGCATCAGCAAATCGTCAGATCCCGGTGAACTTTGACCCTGGCGTGTTTTCATACGCGCCGGGGTTTTAAAATCTGTTGCGCTGGTGGTTTGCTTTGCCGTATACTTGGTTTATGGGCGGCGGATTTCGCCGGCGAACAACGACAGGAGGATCCCGATATGCCATTTTGCGACAACTGCGGAAAGCCCGTCTATCCGCTGGACAAGGTCTGCTCCAACTGCGGCGCGCCCGTGACGCCTGCCCCGTTGCCAGCCCCCGCCAACAATCGACCGGCCGAACCGGAACCGCCGCAGGGCTCGCCCTACGCCGTGCTCGGCAGCTGGGGGTTTGTCGGCTCCATCCTTCTGCTGGGCCTGCCCATCGCGGGATTCATCATTGCCATCGTCTGGGCGGCCGGCGGCACAGTCAACCTCAACCGCAGAAATCTGGCGCGCGGGTATCTGATCATCCTCGGCCTTGTGGCCGCGCTCTATATCCTGCTGGTGATCGCCATCGTCGCGTTCGGCGGGTCCGCGCTGCTGCTCAACAACATCATTCAATGACCGGCAGGCGCGGAATCAACCGCCGCGCTTACCGCTAGTTTCACCAAAAGAAAACAGACGGAGGTATCATCTTATGGCATTCTGTGCAAAATGCGGCAAAGAGCTGAACGAAGACGACAAAGTCTGCTCCAGCTGCGGCGAACCGGTCGGCGTCGTCCGCTCCGAAGTGTCCGGCGGCTCCAACGAAACGCTGATGGGCATCCTCGCCTATCTGGGCGTGCTCGCGCTGATTCCCTATCTGGTGAAGGATCAGACGTCGTTTGTGCGCTCGCATGCCCTGCGCGGCATGAATCTGCTGCTGCTGGAAGTCATCGCCTGGGTGGCTGTCGGCATTTTCTCATGGGTCCCCGTGCTGGACAGCATCCTGAGCGGACTCGTGGGTCTGGCGAGCTTCGTGCTCTCCCTCATCGGCATCATCAACGTTGACAACCACGACGACAAAGACCTGCCGTTCATCGGAACGATTCGCCTGATCAAGTAATCTCTCAACCGCATCTCTTTGGCGAGGATGGAACGGCGGCGTACCCCGCGCACATCCTCTTGTATCGCAAGGCACCACGACATGAACCTGCTGATTCAAAACTGTATGATCATCGACGGAACCGGCGCGCCCGCCTATGCGGGAAGCGTCGGTTTCGAGCAAGGACGCATCCGCGTCTTTCGCGGCGGCGAACTGCCAACGGCACGCGAAACCATCGACGCGCGCGGCCTGACGCTCCTGCCCGGATTGATCGACGCGCATTCGCACGGCGACCTCACGCTTGTCAGCCCGTTTGCCGCGCGCAGCAAGCTCGGGCAGGGCATCACGACGCAGATCGCGGGGCAGTGCGGCGTTTCGCTTTTCCCGGCGGGCGGCAAAGGCGCCGGCCTGTTTTCCCGCTTCGTCTCCGGCATCGCGCCGTATCCCGACCTGCCGGACGATCTGTCGAGGCTCAGCAGTGCGAGCGGGTTTTTCGGCTGGCTCGAGTCCCTGCATCAACCCATTGCGACAAAATGCTTCGTCGGCCACGGCACGCTTCGTCTCTGGGCGATGGGGTATGAAAACCGCAAGCCGGACGCGGGCGAGCTTCGGCGCATGCAGGACATGCTGCGCCGCTGTATCCGCGAGGGTGCGCTGGGGCTTTCGACCGGACAGGTCTACGCGCCAAGCTGCTATGCGGACAACGAGGAAATCCTCGCCCTGCTCCGCGTCGTCCACGAAGAGGACGGCGTATACGCCAATCACCCGCGCAACGAAGGCGACCAAGTCGCCAAGGCTCGGCTCGAGACCATTCGGCTCGCGCTGGAAGCGGACGTCCCGCTCTGCGTGTCGCATCTCAAGGCGGCGGGAAAGCGCAACTGGGGCAAGCCGCGCGGAATGCTCGAGCAGCTCGAGCGCGCCGCGGAACAGGGGCTTCGGGCGATGGTCGACTGCTACCCCTATACGGCGGGCTGCACCTCGCTAAACGTATCGATCCCGCCGCGCTATTTTACGCGCGGGCTGGGCGGGCTGATCGAAGCGCTGGAAAATTCCGCGGAGCGCGCGATCATCCGCGAGGAGATGAGCAGGCCGAGCAACTACGACAACTATGTCCTCAACAGCGGCGGGTTCTCGGGCGTCTACGTCTCGAGCTGTCCCTTCGACCACAGCGCGGAGGGCATGTTTGTCTCCGAATACGCGGAGCGACGCGGCATGACGCCTTTTGACGCGTTCTGTGATATACTTGTCAGAAACAAGGGTCTTGGACTCGGCATTTATTTTCACATGAGCGAAGACGACGTTGTGGAAATCCTCACGCATCCGCTCTGCGTGCTCGGCACGGACGGATTGATCGGCCGGCCGGGCGAAAACCCGCATCCGCGCGCATTTGGCTCCACGGGGCGCGCCTACCGGCTGCTCGTCCGCGAAAAAAAACTGCTCTCCCCCGAGGCGGCGATCCATAAAATGAGCGGGCAGGCGGCCGAGTTTCTCGGTCTTCATCACAAAGGCCGCATTCTGGACGGCATGGACGCGGACGCGTTACTGGTCGACCTCGACACATTTTGCGACACGGCAACCTATCAAAACGGCGCGACGCCCTGCGAGGGCATCGAGCGCATCTTCATTCAGGGCAGACAAGCGTTTCTCCCCTCGGAGCAAGACTCCGCATCTTTTCGTTTCCCGGGCGAGTAAAGCCACTCCAATAAAAGCGCATAAAGGAGACACGACGACATGGACTCTATCTTCATTGTCGGCGGCGCGGCCATCGACATCACCGGCAAGCCGGACAGTATCTGCCGCGAGCGGGACAGCAACCTCGGCCGCGTGCGCATCCGCGTGGGCGGCGTCGGGCACAACATCGCCAAGCGCCTCGCCGCGCTGGACTACAACGTGGAACTCGTGACCGCCATCGGCTCCGGATTTCACGCGAAAATGGTGCGCGAAAGCTGCGAGAGCGCAAACGTGTCGCTGAAGCACACCCTCGTCAGCGCCGACCACACGGGCACGTATATCGGCGTGTTTGACGAAGACGGCGACATGCTCGTCGGCATCAGCGACATGTCCGTGCTGGACCATCTCACGCCGGAATACCTCTCCGCGCTGCTGCCGACGATCAACGAGTCGCGCATGTGCGTCATTGACGGCAACCTCTCGCCTGAGTCGCTGGACTATCTTTGCAACAGCGTGACCGTTCCGCTGTTTTACGACCCGGTCAGCTGCGCAAAATCGCGGCGCATCGGCTGCAACATCGGCAAATGCTACGCCATCAAGCCCAACCGTCTGGAGGCGGGGTTCCTCTCCGGAAAATCCTGCGACACCATACGCGGCATCTACCGCGCCTCGGACTGGCTGCTGGATCAGGGCGTGCAGCGCGTGTTCATCTCTCTCGGCGAAGAGGGCGTTTACTGGGCCGATACAAGCGGCTGCGGCGTGCTCCGCGCGGAGTGCAGGAGCGTCGCCGACACCACCGGCGCGGGCGACGCGATGGGCGCGGCCATCATCGACGGCTGCGTGAAGGGCCTGTCCACCGAGGAATGCGCGCGCCGCGGCAACAGCGCCAGCGCGCAGAATTTTTCACAAGCCGTCAACGGCTGATTCAGCGAACGACACAAAAAGAAGCAGGGCGTTACCCCTGCTTCTTTTGTTTTAAGTAATCTTAAAAGAGCTTACGACTCTCGAGCGGCGGCAGCGGCTCGATATGCCAGATCTCCTCGGCATATTCGCGGATGGTGCGGTCGGAGCTGAACTTTGCGCTCGAAGCCACGTTCATGAGGCATTTTCTGCCGAACGCGATGCGGTCCCGATAGTCGCAGTTGACGTCCGTCCGCCGCTGGCAGAACGCAAGCAGTTCATGGAGCACGAAATAAGTGTCCGGCTTCTGCCAGTCCGAGCCGAAGAGCAGCGAGCGGTGCAGATCCGCAAACGCGCCGCTGTTATCGTCGCTGAGCGTACCGTCGATCAGCGAATCGACCACCCGCCGCACGCGCGGCTCGTAGTCGTAGATGGACTTCGGGTTGTAGCAGGATTTCAGCTCGTTGAGCTCCTCGACGCGCGCGCCGAAGATATAGTTGTTTTCCATGCCGGCCTGCTCGACGATTTCCACATTCGCCCCGTCGAAGGTGCCGAGCGTGACCGCGCCGTTGAGCATGAGCTTCATGTTGCCCGTGCCGCTGGCCTCGGTGCCCGCGGGTGAAATCTGCTCGGAAACGTCCGCCGCGGGGATGATGTGCTCGGCATAGGAGCAGTTGTAGTTCTGCACGAACACAACGCGCATCTTGTCCGCCATGTCGGGGTCCGAATTGATCATCTTCGCGAGCTCGTTGATATACTTGATGATGGCCTTGGCGCGGATATAACCCGGCGCGGCCTTGGCGCCGAAGATGTACGCCGTCGGCATAAAGTCCTTGATCCGCCCGTCCTTGATGCCGAAATAGGTATCGAGGATGCCGAACGCGTTGAGCAGCTGGCGCTTATACTCATGCATGCGCTTCACATGCACGTCGAAGATGAAATCCGGCGGCAGGGTGACGCCCTCGTACTCCTGAATCAAGCGGCTGAGCTGCGTCTTTTTAATGCGCTTGACTTCGTTGAACTGCTCGATATCGGCGTCGGTGAGGTGGTTTTTCAGCTCGCCGATCTGTTCGAGATCGAGCAGGTATCCTTTACCGATGCGCGCGTCGAGATAGTCGCACAATTCTGGATTGCAAAGCCCCAGCCAGCGGCGCTGCGTGATGCCGTTGGTCTTGTTTTGAAAGCGCTCCGGATAGGCGGCGTACCATTCCTTGAGCACGTCGTTTTTGAGGATTTCGGTGTGCAGCGCGGCGACGCCGTTGACCACGCGCGAGCAGTAGACCGCAAGGTTTGCCATATGGATGGTCTTGCCCTGAATGATGGACATCCGCGAACAATCGAACTTTCTCGCCATGAGCTCGCCGCAGAGTCTCGCGTTGATCTGGTAGACAATGTCGAAAATCTCCGGCAAAACGGACTTAAACAGGTTGACGTCCCATTTTTCCAGCGCCTCCGCCATGACCGTATGGTTCGTGTAGGAGAAGGTCTTCGAGGCGATCTCAAACGCACGGTCAAAGGCGATGCCCTCCTTCATGAGCAGCCGGATCAACTCGGGGATGCTCACGGTCGGGTGCGTGTCGTTGAGCTGGATGGCCACATGCTCGGCAAAGCTGTCGATCGGGCGGTCCTCGCGCTTAAAGCGCAGAAAGATATCCTGCAGGCTCGCGCTCGAGAGGAAATACTGCTGCTTCAGGCGCAGTTTCTTTCCCGCCTCCGTGGTGTCGTTGGGATACAGCACGCGGGTGATGTCCTCCACGGCGTTCTTTTCGAGCACCGCGAGCGAGTATTCTTGGTCGTTGAACAGCTTGAAATCAAAATCCGAAACCGCCTCGCTCTGCCAGAGGCGAAGGGTTCCGATGTTGTCCGTGCCGTAGCCGAGCACGGGCATGTCGTAGGCCACCGCGCGTACGGTCATGTCCGCAAATTTCACCAGCATCTCATGCGTGTCGCGCCTGCGGCTCCAGGGATCGCCGAAGCGCTGCCAGTCGTCCGCGCTCTCCACCTGAAACCCATCGGAAAAAGTCTGCTTGAACAGGCCGTATTTATAGCGGATGCCGTAGCCGTCCAGCGGCA
>JAAYUE010000082.1 GCA_012517905.1 Clostridiales bacterium
ACGCGGTCGGCGGCAACATCAATGCCTTCACCAGCAAGGAGAGCACCTGCTTTTACGCAAAGGTGCTGGACGAGCACCTCGATCTCGTGTCGGACGTGCTTTCGGACATCGTGTTTCACAGCGTGTTCGATCCGGAAGAGCTCAAAAAAGAGCAGGGCGTCGTGCTCGAAGAAATCCTCATGAACGAGGACAGCCCGGAAGACCTCGCCGGCGAGGAGAGCAACATGCTCTTCTTTGGCGAAGAACCGCTGGCAAGCCCCATCCTCGGCACGAAACAAAGCGTGCGCGCGTTTACGCGCGAAACGCTGCTGGCCTACAAAGACGAATTCTACGTGCCGAACAACATCGTGGTTTCCTGCGCGGGTAACTTTGACGAGCGGGCGCTGATCGCTTCCGTGAGCCGCTGGTTCGCGGTTCCGGCGTCCGCGCGCGCGACGCAACCCGTCCGGCAGCGTTTCCCCGGCGGAAAGCGGGAAACGTTCGTCGAAAAGGACGTGGAGCAGGTGCATATTTGCCTGACGCTGCCCGGCTTTGCGCGGGACGACGAGGGGCAGTATCCACTCGCGGTGCTTTCGAACATCATCGGCGGCAGCATGAGCTCCCGGCTGTTTCAGACCATCCGCGAAAAACTTGGTCTGGCGTATTCCGTCTATTCGTATCCGACGAGCTATACCGGCACCGGCACGCTCACCCTCTACGCCGGAACCGGCGAACAGCAGGCTGAGGAAGTGCTCGGCCGCATGGCGGAGGAGATCGAACGCGTGCGCAAAAACGGCGTGACGAAGGACGAGCTTTCGCGCTGCCGCGACCAGCTCAAAGGCAGCTATCTGCTGGGCATGGAGTCCACCGGCGCGCGGATGAACGCGCTGGGTAAGACGCTGCTGTTACAAAAACGTGAATATAGCGAGCAGGAGACCCTTCGCCGGATCGAGTGTGTTACAATGGACGATATCGAGCGGATCATCCCCGTGTGCCTCGATCTGAATCAGGCGAGCACGGCGCTGGTCGGCAGGGTCGGCAAGCGCAAAACCGCGCTGCTCGACGCGCTTTGCCGGACGCTGGCAAACTGACCGCTGCCTTTTCAACGACCGTACCGGAGGAAACCGACTTGGATAAGCTGGATATGATCTTTCAACTGCAGGAGTCGCTGGATCGCGACATCGCCGCGCGCAGAAATCTCGACTTTCCGCGCGAAGTCTGGCTGCAGAAAGAAGTGCTCGCGATGATTTCGGAGCTTTCGGAAGTGCTGGACGAGGTGAATTTCAAGTGGTGGAAAAATCCAAAGCCGGTGGACGACGCGTCGCTGAAAGGCGAACTGGTGGACGTGCTGCATTTTTTTGTGAGCATGTGCCTCAAGAGCGGCATGACCGCCGAAGAGTTGTTTTCGCTCTACAAGGCGAAAAACCAGGAGAATTTCGATCGCCAGTACGGCAGGTCCGAAAAGCAGGGCTACGAAATCGGCGGTGACACGAATGGCTAAATCGAGAGTGCGCATCAAGGGCCGCTTTTTTCTCATGATCCTGATTCTCGTCGGTTTTATCGCGCTGGTCGTGGTCATTGCAAACGTGATGAAGAAGACGGGGGAGATCGAGTTCGGGTCGCTCGGCGCGGATCTTGAAGTGACCGCCGCGATCATTCGCGATGAAAAAGTCATCATGTCCGAACCCTACGAAAAGATCACGTTCGACGTGGTCGAGGGCGAGACGGTCAACAACGACCAGGTCATCGCGCAGCTCTATAAGCGCGGCTATCAGGACGAGACGATGGTGTCGCTGCTGAACCTGCAAAAACAGATCTACGACTATCAGATGCAGCTGCTCGGCGGACAGGAACCGGCGGAACTGACCGAGCTCAACAGCAACATCGACACGGTGGAGCAGCAGATCCGTGCAGTCTCGCGCGGGGTCAGCACGCTCGACATGCTCGATTTGGAGCAGACGCTCAAGGACCTCGAATCCCAGCGCGTTTCGCTCATGAAAAGCATCGTAACGCCGGATACGACGCTCACGCAGTTTTATAATGAACTCGCCAGCCAGCAGAACGTCATGTCCGGCTGGAAACGGGACATCAAAAACACCTCCGGCACGGGCATCGTGAGCTTTTATTTCGACGGTTACGAACAGGTGCTCAGCGTCAATAAACTCTCCACCATCAACTCCGCGCTGGTGAAAACCGTGGTCAACGGCGGCAATACGGCAAACCTTGCCGACTCGACGAGCGAGGTGCCGCTGTATCGCATCATCAACAACACGCATTGGTTCATCGCGTTTGTCACGAGCTCGAGCGACCCCATGCGCCTTGCGGAGGGCGAGCAGTACAGCGTGCTGTTTCAGGATTATTCGGACCAGCAGTATACCGCGACGGCGCGCGCGAGCACGGTTTCCGAAAACGCGGTGGTCAACATCCTCGAGTTTAACACCGATATCGGCAAGCTCATCGGCACCCGTACGGTCAGCGCAACGATCAGCAAGTCCGCGCAGGGGCTTGTCGTCCCGCTTAAGGCAATCGAGATCGTCGCCGGCATGCCCGGCATCAATATCACCTATGGGGACAGCGTGCTGCGCGTAGAGGTGGACATCCTCGCGCAGAACGATAAAAAGGCGGTCATCCGCGCGCATAATTCCTCGGATAATCTCACCGCCGGAATGAAGTATGTAAAGCCATGACCGATATCGCCCGAAACATCGCCGAAGTACGCGAAGAGATGGCGCGCGCCTGCAGACGCGCCGGCAGAGGCGAAACGGACGTTTTGCTCGTTGCGGTGTCGAAATATCAAAGCATAGAGCGCATTCAGGAAGCGTTTGAGGCCGGCGTTTCGGTATTCGGCGAGAATCACGCCCAGGAATTGAACGAAAAGAAAACTTTTTTTGAACAGCATGGCTGCGCCGTGCATTTTATTGGACATCTGCAAACGAATAAGATAAAATATGTCTGCGGTTTTGCCGACTTGATCGAGTCGGTGGACCGGCAGAATCTCGCGGACTCGCTGGACCAGAAAGCGGAGGCACGCGGAGTCGTTCAGGATATTTTGATCCAGGTCAACATCGGTGCGGAAGACCAAAAAGGCGGCGTTTCCGATGAGGACTTGGATTCTTTCGCGGAATCATGCGCGCGCCTGCCGCATTTGCGGCTGCGCGGGCTCATGTGCGTGCCGCCCGCCGTGGAGGCGGAGGAGGCGAGGGCGTATTTTAGAAAAATGCGCGCGCGCTTCGAGCAGCTTGGCGAAAGGTTCGACTCCGGCGCGTTCGATACGCTTTCGATGGGCATGAGCCACGACTTTGCGGTCGCAATCGAAGAAGGCGCAACGCAGATTCGCGTCGGCACCCGGATCTTCGGCGCGCGGGACAAAAAATAAGCATGAAGGAACGCCGCGCGACGCATCGCTGCGGCTGACGGTTTTCGGAGGAAGACGGATGGCAAGCCTTTACACAAAATTCCTTGATTTCATCGGAATTGAGGAGAGCGACGAGCTGGACGACGAAAGCAGGGACGACGGGTATTACCGCGAGGAAGCGAACGAACGTCCCGCGTCCGCGTTCGGCGCAAACCGCGCGGCGGCCGCGCCGAGCCGCAGAAACGAGCGGATGCAGAGCACGTCCGGCGCGAATCTGCCGATCTCCGGCGGCATGAAGATGATCGTGTATCATCCCGTGAGCTACGAGGATACGCAGAGTATCATCGACAACCTGAAAAACAGGAAGCCCGTCATCGTCAATATGGAAGAGCTGGAGCTGGACACCGCCCAGCGCATTCTCGACTTCCTTTCCGGCGCGGTCTACGCGCTCAACGGCACGATGTGCAAGATTTCGCGCGGCATTTTTGTCGTTGCGCCGAACAACTACGACGTCGTCGGCAACGGCGAGGACGACTACGGCGACCTCGGCTGATCGACAAGCGACCGCAACCATACAGCATCGTCTGGCACATCAGGTACTTGGTGTGCCAGTTTTATACCGGCGGACCATGCGTTAGGAGGGAACCCGATGCGCACCGAAGAGATCGTAAACAAAGTATTCACACGCGCGTTCATGGGCTACGACATCGAGCAGGTGGACGTGTTTCTGGACGAGGTCATCGAAGCGCTGGAGCGATATGAAGCGGAAAAGCGCGAGATGCTCGCGGCCATGGAATATCTCATGAAAAAACTGGAGCGCGGACAGCAGGTGCCACTTTCGGATATGAAGAAGGCCATCGACTCCGGACGTGCGCAGCCGAAGAAAGCGCAGCCCGAGGATACGGCGGGCGACGAGGAGCCAAAGACTTCCGCGCGCTCCATCGCGCGCGGCGCGGGCGCGGGTAAACCCATGCGCGCGCCGAAGGTCAGCCGCGTCAAACGCGGCGAGGAAGCGCGGGCGCAGATTATCGAGGAGGCGAAGGCCGCCCAGCCCGCGCAGCCGGAGCTCACGCCTGAGGAGGCGGAGGCGCGCGCAAAGCGCATCGCGGCCGCCGCGGCCAACTGGCTGGACGAACTCCTGATCAACATTGCCGAGCACGAGAGCTCCGACTTCGATCAATCCCGGCAGGGCGAACAGGCGGACGGATCGGAACCGCCCGAACAGGACGAAAGCGAAGCAAAGGGGCCGGAGCCGCAGGAAGACAAACCGGAAGCATGACGAAAAAACAGACTGCCTTTCCGCCCGTCAGCCGGGAAGAGCTGCGCGAGCGGGGCATTTCACAACTCGATTTTATCCTGGTTTCGGGGGACGCTTACGTGGACCATCCGAGCTTTGGCGCGGCGATCATCGCGCGCCTGCTCGAGAGCCGCGGATACAGCGTTGGCCTCATTGCGCAGCCGGACTGGCACGGCGCGGCGGCGTTTCAGGCGCTCGGCAGGCCGCGGCTTGCGTTTCTCGTCACCTCCGGCAATCTCGACAGCATGGTGAACCACTATGCCGTCTCCGGCGCGCGGCGGGACACGGACGCATATACGGAAAACGGTGTGGCGGGCAGGCGACCCGACCGCGCGACGATCGTATATGCAAACCGCTGTCGCGAGGCGTACGCCGGTGTGCCGCTCGTCATCGGCGGCATCGAGGCGAGTCTGCGGCGTTTTGCGCACTATGATTACTGGGACGACCGCGTCCGCCATTCCATCCTCTACGACGCCTGCGCGGATATCCTCGTTTACGGCATGGGCGAGCGGGCGATCGTGCAGATCGCCGACGCGCTCAACGCAAACACGCCGGTCGGTGAGGTCACGGACATCCCAGGCACCTGCGTGCGCGTGCCAAATGCGGAGGCGGTTCGGGACGCGGTGCTGCTGCCGTCGTATACCGAAGTTTCCCGCGATAAAAAGAAATATTGCGAGGCGTTCGTGCTGCAGACAAAAGAGCAGGACGCGGTGCGCGGAAAGCGGCTGCTGCAGCCGCACGAAAAGGGCTTTCTGCTCTGCAACTCGCCTGCCAGGCCGCTGACGAGCGCGGAGCTGGACGAGGTGTACGCGCTGCCGTTTACGCGGCGGGCGCATCCGTCGGTTCAGGGGCACGTGCCCGCGCTGGACGAGGTTTCGTTTTCCATCACCTCCGCGCGCGGCTGCTTCGGCAACTGTAATTTCTGCGCGCTGACGTTCCATCAGGGGCGTGTGGTGACGGGGCGCACGCACGCGTCGATTCTCGACGAGGCGACGCTGCTCACGCGCGATCCCGCGTTTAAGGGATACATCCACGACGTCGGCGGTCCGACGGCGAACTTCCGCCATCCCGCCTGCGAAAAGCAACTCAAGAGCGGCGTCTGCGCGGACCGGCAATGCCTCGGGTTCACCGCGTGCAAACGCCTCGACGCGTCCGAGGAGGACTATGTTTCGCTGCTGAGAAAACTTCAGACGCTTCCCCGCGTGAAAAAAGTGTTTGTGCGCAGCGGCGTGCGCTACGACTACGCGCTGCTGGATCGCGACGACACGTTTCTGCGCGAGCTGATCGAGCACCACGTCAGTGGTCAGCTCAAGGTCGCGCCGGAGCATGTCTCCGACCGCGTGCTCAAGTATATGAACAAGCCTCCGCACGCCGTATACGAGCGGTTTGTGCAGAAATACGAGGCAATCAACAAAAGTCTCGGCCTGAAGCAATATCTTGTGCCGTACCTGATCAGTTCGCATCCGGGATCGACACTGCAGGACGCGATCGAGCTCGCGCTGTATCTCAAAAAGACGGGACACAGGCCGGAACAGGTGCAGGACTTTTACCCGACGCCGGGCACCGCGTCCACCTGCATGTACTATACGGGACTCGATCCGTTTACCACGCAGCCGGTCTATGTGGCCAAGAGCCGCGAGGAAAAGGCCATGCAGCGCGCGCTGCTGCAGTGCCATGTGCGCAAAAACTGGCCGCTGATCCGAAAGGCGCTGCGGCAGGCGGACCGGGAGGATCTCATCGGCAGCGGGAAAGGCTGTCTTGTGCCGCCGGATGCCCGCTCGCCGGAAGCGGCGCGCGGCGCGAACGCGAGACAATCCCCGCGCGGCGCCGCAAAAGGGAGGTCCTCCGGCGGAAAGCGCGGCGCGCGGCGGGGCCGCGGCTGACGCGGACGATTTGACGCGGAAAAACAAGGGGGTTGCCCGCCGGAAGTTATTGACAAAACGCACATGAGCCGATACAATATCTAAGGTTGCGTGGAAACGCGCGATGGTTTTGTGCGCGCTGGCAGTTGAAAACGCGCCGATTTCCTCGGCGGAGAAAGCGGTGGAGATCTATGCGGATTCGGGTTGCAAACGCCGTTCGCCAAACGGGCGAACCGTTCCCCTTTGAAGCGGCGGAAACATTCGCGCCGCAGCGCTTCGGCGAGCGGACGGTGTCCTTCGCAGGGCCGGTGACGGTGAGCGGAACGTACGTCTACGACGGAAAAGCGTTCACGGTTTCGGCAAAGGCAAAAGCCGCCGTCGATACAATGTGCGCGCGCTGCACCAAACCGTTTGTCGAAGAGGTCGAATTCTCCTTTTCCGAGCGATTCGTAAAAGGCGAGGACGAGGCGACGGACGACGAGACCTATCCGTACTCCGGCGACGAGCTGCTGCTCGACAAGGCCGTGCTGGACAACCTCTTTCTGGAGTTGCCCATCGCGAGCGTCTGCCGGGAGGACTGCAAGGGCCTTTGCCCCGTCTGCGGAGCGGACCGAAACACAACCGAATGCAATTGCGTCATCCAGGAAGCTCAGGACTGGCAGACCCGTCCGGTGAGCGATCAGATTGAAGAATAGGAGGGATTATCATGGCAGTACCCAAGAGAAAAACGTCCAAGGCAAAGCGTGATTCGCGCAGAGCGGCCAATTTCGGCGTCGCCGAAGTGCAGCTCAACGAGTGCCCGCAGTGCCACTCGCTCGTACCGTCCCACACGGTATGCAAGACGTGCGGGTATTACGGCGGCAAGCTGGTCGTCGACATGGAGCAGAAGGAAAAGAAGAACGCCTGATCATCCATCCTTCGATACCGTCGAACAAATCGACAACGGATTTTTGCGAAGATAAAAGACTTGTCTTTTTTCGCAAATCGATCCACAACAGATTTTGCAAAAACAAAAAGACTTTTCGCGCCAAATGGTTCGGAAAGTTTTTTTGCGTTTATGGGCGGGCGGCGCGGCGCAGGGCAGGGAACACCTGTTTGCGTTGCAACGGGGGCGGATTTCCCGTATAATAATCCAATATCAGCTGCGCCGTGATCTTCGTATGCTTCCTCTTTCGAACTTATTCTTTCATCGCCGGCGCAGACACAACCGGAACAGCGGCGGACGTGGCCGCGGAATTGGGAGAGAACATGAAAATTGCCATCGACGCAATGGGCGGCGACAACGCGCCGCAGGCGGTGCTGGAAGGGGTAAAGCTCGTCTTACCGGAACTCAAACGCGACGTGGAGCTCGTGCTCTACGGCGACGAAGGGACGATTCAAAAAGGTCTGGCCGAACTGGGCGTGCGCGACGCGCGCGTCACGACGGCCGCGACGTCCGAGGTGATCGGCTGCGACGAACAGCCGACGCTCGCCATCCGTAAAAAGAAGGATTCTTCCATGGTGCGCGCCATCGAGGCCGTCGCCTCGGGAGAGGCGGACTGCGTGCTCTCCGCGGGCAGCACGGGCGCGCTGCTGACCGGCGCGACGCTGATCATCAAGCGGCTCAAGGGTGTGAAGCGCCCCGCGCTGGCTACCGTGATGCCGACCGTCGACGCCTGCGCGCTGCTGTTGGACTGCGGCGCGAACACAGACTGCAAGAGCGATTACCTCGTGCAGTTCGCGCTCATGGGCGCGGCGTATATGAAGCGCGTCATCGGCGTGGACAACCCGCGGGTGGGGCTTTTGAGCAACGGCGCGGAGGAGGAGAAGGGCAACGAACTGACCAAGGAAACGCATCAGCGGCTCAAAACGGCGCCCGTGAACTTCACCGGCAACTGCGAGGCGAGGGATGTGCTCGGCGGCGCGTTCGACGTGGTCGTTTGCGACGGATTCGACGGCAACATCGTGCTCAAGGGAACCGAAGGCGCGGCGGGGCTCATCATGGACCTGCTCAAGCAGGCGCTGATGTCGAGCCTGCGCACCAAGATCGGCGCGCTGATCTGTAAACCCGCCTTCCGCCTGCTCAAGAAAAAGCTGGACTACACCGAATACGGCGGCGCGCCGCTGCTCGGCGTCAACGGCGGCGTGATCAAGGCACACGGCAGCTCCAACGGCAAGGCGTTCCGCTCGGCGATCCTGCAGGCGGAAAAGCTGATTTCTTCGGATGTGACGCGCCTGCTCGGCGCGGAAATCGCGCAATACGACCTCGAAGAGAAGGTCGCGGAGCGCGCCGAAGGCGGAAACGCACCCGGCGTTCGATTCTCGACATCCCGCGCCGGACGTGATGAGGATTGACATACCGCCCCGTTTCCGATAGAATACTACGCGATGAGATGCGTAAAAAAACGCTTCGAAAAGGAGTTTTGATCATGTTTTTTGAAAAAGTTAGAGATATTATTGCCAAACAGCTGGATATCGACCCCACCGGCATCTCGATGAGCAGCAAACTCATCGACGATCTCAAGGCAGACTCGCTGGACATCGTCGAACTCATCATGGACCTCGAGCAGGAGTTCAACATCGAAATCCCCGATGAGGAACTGCCCAAGGTTCAAACCGTAGCGGACATCGTCGGCTACCTCGAGAAGAACTGACCGAACAAGACTCGTCCAACGACCCGCATCCGAAGGCTGAGAGAGGGTGCGGTTTTTTTTGTAAAGCGTGCGGGTTTTGACCGTGCGCATCGACTGTTTTTTCACGAAATCAAACCACTCAAACCGATATTGCTGACACGAAGGGAACCCGAATGCCGGACATGCCTAACGCGCTTTCCTTGCTGGAAGAAACCTTGCAGTATACGTTTTCCGACCGTTCCCTGCTGGAAACGGCGCTGACGCATACCTCGTTTGTCAAGGGCGACGGAAGGCGGCAAACGCACAACGAGCGGCTGGAGTTCCTCGGCGACGCGGTGCTGGAGCTGTGCGTCAGCGAGCACCTCTATCTCGACCACCCCGAGCTGCAGGAGGGCGCGATGACGCGCCACCGCGCGCGGCTTGTCTGCGAAAAAGCGCTCTTCAGCGCGGCGCTTGCGCTCGGTGTGCCCGCCTGTCTGCGCCTTGGCAACGGCGAAGAACTCACGGGCGGCCGCAGCAAGCCTTCGATCGTTTCGGACGCGCTGGAGGCCATCCTCGGCGCGATCTATCTCGACGGCGGGCTGGAACACGCCCGGCGCGTGATTCTCAATCGCGTCATCCGCCTGCTCGAAGAGGCGCGCGTGGACGAAACGGACAAGGACTATAAAACCCGCCTGCAGGAGCATGTGCAGAAAGGGCATATCGGCACGCTCGAATACGAGTGTCTCGACGAGACGGGCCCGGAGCACCAGAAGCAGTTTACCATCTGCGTCCTTCTCTCCGGCGAGCCGATCGGCGAAGGGACGGGACACAACAAGCAGAGCGCGGGACAGGAGGCGGCGAAAGCCGCCCTGATTCGGCTTGGTGTTTTGGAGGACTGCGCATGCGACTGACAAAACTCGAGCTCAACGGCTTTAAATCTTTTGCGCTCAAGACGGAGATCCGCTTCGGACAGGGCATCACCGCCATCATCGGCCCCAACGGCAGCGGCAAGAGTAACATCTCGGATGCGGTGCGCTGGGTCCTCGGCGAGCAGAGCGCAAAGGCGCTGCGCGGCGCGAAGATGGAGGACGTCATCTTCAATGGAACGCAGCAGCGAAAGGCGCTTGCCTACAGCGAGGTGACGCTCACCTTCGACAATGCGGACGGTATGCTGGACGTACCCTTTGGCGAGGTGGCCATCACCCGCCGGGTATACCGCTCCGGCGAAAGCGAATACTGCATCAACCGCAACAACTGCCGGCTGCGCGACATTTCGGATTTGTTCCGCGACACCGGCATCGGCAAGGACGGCTACTCCATCATCAGCCAGGGCAAGGTGGAGGAGATACTGGCCAACAAGAGCGGAGACCGCCGCGCGGCCTTCGAAGAGGCGGCGGGCGTCATGCGCTACCGCGTGCGCAAGGAAGAGGCGGAGCGCAAGCTCGGCAACACCGAAAAAAACCTCGAGCGCATCGAGGATATCCTGAAAGAACTTGCCGACCGGCTCGGGCCGCTGGAGGAGCAGAGTGCGTCCGCGCGCGCCTATCTGCGGCTCAGGGACGAGCTGAAAGATCTCGAAGTCAACCTGTTTCTGTATCAATACGACCGCGCCCATGAAAAACTCGAGCAGATATCCGAGACCATGCGGCAGATGACCGAAGAGCGCGACCTTGCCGAGGCGGGCGAGGCGACGCTTCTTTCCGCATGCGCCGCGCTCGAAGAGCAGCTCAAGTCGCTCGACGCCGCGCTCGGCGCGCAGCAGAACAAGCTCATGGGGCTGGTTTCGGAGGCGGAGACGCGCGTCGGTGAAAGCAACGTGCTCTCCGAGCGGCGCGAAAACGCGCTTTCGGCGGCAAAGCGAATCGAGCAGGAGCGGGAGGCGGGAAAAACCCGCCTGGACGAGCTGGGCGCGGTCATCGCCGGCATGCAGGCGGACGAATCCGGGCAGGCGGCGCTGAACCTGGTCGAAAAAGAGATGGAAGCGCAGGAGGCGCGCCTGAACGCGCTGGATGCGGACATTTCCGCCCGTGAAGAAGCGCTGGAAACCATGAAAAACAGCATCATCGAGGCGATGAACCGTATGTCGGATTTTCGCTCCAGCGTGTCCCGCCTCGACGCAATGAAATCGTCTATCGGCGAACGCCTCGCCACCATCGAAACGGAGTCGAAGCGCCGCGCGGACGATACCGCCCGGCTGAAGGAAGAACTCGATCAGGCAAAGGAAAAACACGCGGCGGAAGCGCAGCGTCTGGAACAGGCCAAGCGCGACCTCGACGGCTCCGTGGAAAACCGCAGGAAGACGCTGGACGCGTTTACCGCGCTGCGCGAGGAGCTCTCCCGGGACGAACAGAACATCACCTCCATCCAGTCCCGCCTGCACGTGCTCGAGGAGATGCAGCGTTCGCGCGAAGGCTACTATGCGAGCGTGAAAAACATCCTCAAGGATGCGCCGCGCGACGCGAAGCTGGGGCACGCCATCGTCGGCGTGGTGGCGGAACTGCTGCGCGTGCCGAAAGAATACGAAATCGCCGTGACCATGGCGCTGGGTTCGACGCTGCAAAACATCGTCACCCCGACCGCCGAGGACGCGAAATACGTCATAGAATATCTCCGCGCAAAGGATTACGGCCGCGCGACGCTGCTGCCGATGGCGCTTCTTAACCCCACGCGCATCACGCGCGAGGAGCGGGCGCAGATCGATATGCCCGGCTGCATCGGCGTGGCGAACGAGCTGGTCGACTGCGACGACAACGTCCGCAACGTCATGGACTATCTGCTCTGCCGCACGATCATCGTCAAGGACCTCGACGCCGGCATCGCGCTGAAAAAGCGCACGCGCGGCGCGTTCCACATCGCAACGCTGGAAGGCGACATCATCAGCACCGGCGGTTCCATGAGCGGCGGCAGCCTGCAAAAGCACAGCTTTAATCTGCTCAGCCGCGAGCGCGAGCTGCAGGAACTCAGAGACAAGCTCAAGCAGGCGGATGCGGCGCTGGAAGAAAAACAGCGGCGTCTGCGCACGGGTGAACAGGACGTGCTGCGCTGCGACATACAGGTGGATTCCTTCCGGGACGCGGTCCACGCCTGCGAGATCGCCGCGGCGAAGCAGGCCGAGCAGCTCGACATCATCAACAGGGACGTGGAAAACAGCGAACAGATCGAGCGCGCGCTGCTGGACGAGCGCGCGCAGCTGACCGAAAACCTCGGAAGCATCGAGCGCGAGCGCACGAATGCGGACGAACAGCAGACCGGCATCGAGCAGGGCAACGCCGCCACGCGCGAGGATGTTTCCCGCGCGCAGGGCGAATTGATCGAGCTGCGGAAGCAGCGGGAGGCGCTTGCCGGCGAACTCACCGAACTGAAGGTGCGCCGCATGGCCCTGAGCAAGGAGCGCGACGCGGTCTTTGCCGAGCAAAAGCGGCTCGTCTCCGAGCACCGCGATCTGACGCTGCGCCTCGGCGCGCTCGAGCGCGAGGCGGAGGAAAACGCAGATACGCTCGCCGCGATAGACGCGGAGCTGGCGGGCATGCGCGCGAGAATCGAGAGCGACGCCGCGCTGACCGGCGCGGAGAAGGAAGCGCAGAGAAAGCTCGAGGAGGAGCGGCAGATCGTCTCCGCTTCGCTGCATGAACAGCGCGGACGGCGCGAGGAACTGCTCGCCTCGATGCGCGACCTCGGCGAACGCCTCCATAAGCAGGAGATGGCGCAGAGCCGCCTCGAGATGGAGCTGGACTCCATGCAAGACCATATCTGGAACGAATACGACCTGACCTACGAAAACGCGGCCGCGCTGAGGCGCGACATCGCCGTCGGCGCGAGCAATACGCGCGTGAGCGAGATCAAAAAGGAGATCAAAGAGCTCGGCGACATCAGCCTGGGTTCGATCGACGAATATAAGACCGTGTTTGAGCGGCACAGCGAGCTGAACACGCAGTGCGAAGACCTGCACAAAGCCAAGCAGGACCTCGAGACGCTGATTGTGGAGCTCACCGGCACGATGGAGACGGTGTTCCTCCGGCAGTTTGAAGTGATTCAGCAGAATTTCTCCAGTACGTTTGCCGAGCTCTTCGGCGGCGGACAGGCGGAGCTGCGGTTGGCGGACAAAAACGACGTGCTCGGCTGCGACATCGACATCATCGCCCAGCCGCCGGGCAAAAAGCTGCAGCTCTTGACGCTGCTTTCCGGCGGCGAGCGCACGCTGACCGCCATCGCGCTGCTGTTTGCCATGCTCAAGCTCAAGCCGCCCGCGTTTTGCATGCTCGACGAGATCGAGTCCGCGCTGGACGAGGCGAACGTGTCGCGCTTTGCGGACTATGTCAAGCGCTACTCCGGCGGCACGCAGTTCATCCTCATCACGCACCGCAAGGGGAGCATGGAGGTTTGCGACACGCTGTACGGCGTATCGATGGAGGAAAAGGGCGTGAGCAAGGTCGTCTCCGCGCGCTTTGGCGATGACGGCATCTCCGCCGCGCCGGAGCAGGCAAGCTGACTCGGGTTTTAACCGGATAAGATGACGCAGGGTACTATTGCAGGGTATTATTATGGAAAAGAAGCCGTTGTTTCAAAAATGGAAAACCGGACTTGGCAAAACCCGCACGGGACTGCTCGCGCGGCTCTTTGCCTCGAAGGACGGCATCAACGAAGATTTTTATGCGGAGCTGGAGGAAGCGCTGATCCTCGCGGACGCGGGGGCGGCGGTGACCGAACAGCTGCTTGACGATTTGCAGTCGGCGATCAGGGAAAAGAAAATCGCCGACCGCGCTGGCGCAAAAAAAGAGCTGGAAGCCTTAATCGCGAGCGCGGTTAAGACGGACAAACCGTTTCCGGCGGACGCGGGGGCTGCGGTGCTGCTCATCGTCGGCGTCAACGGCGTGGGAAAGACGACCAGCATCGGCAAGCTCGCCAACAACTATCGCCTGCAGGGGCGAAAGATCATGCTCGCCGCGGCGGACACGTTCCGCGCGGCGGCGGCGGAGCAGCTCGGCGAGTGGGCCAGGCGCGCGGACGTGCCCATGGTGAAGCACGGCGAGGGCGCGGACCCCGCGGCGGTCGTGTTTGACGCGATCGCTTCCTACAAGGCGAAGGGCTGCGACCTGCTGATCTGCGACACGGCGGGACGGCTGCACAACAAGGCAAACCTCATGAACGAGCTTGGCAAGATCCGCCGCGTCATCGCGCGCGAGCTGCCGGATACGCCCTGCGACACCCTGCTCGTGCTGGATGCGGTGACGGGGCAGAACGCCGTTGCGCAGGCGCGCGCGTTTGCGGAGGTCTGCCAGCTGGACGGCGTCATCCTGACCAAGCTGGACGGCACGGCAAAGGGCGGCGTGGTGATCTCCATCTGTTCTTCGCTCCATGTGCCGGTGCGCTTTGTGGGCGTCGGCGAAGGGATAGACGATCTCCAGCGGTTCGACGCGGCGCTGTTTTCCGCGGCGCTGCTGGCAAACGATTCCGAGTAACGGTTGTGACGTCTTCCAAAGATAGATTCGACATGAAATATTTTCTTGACTTTTTCACCTGACTCCGTATAATTGATACGGTGTAAAGTATTTTAACTTTACAGGTGAAACGATGGATCGCTTTATCGAACTTGGACAACTTCTCGACTGGTACGGTGCTTTTTTAACCGAGCGCCAGCGTTCGCTCGTGCGTCAGTACGCCTATGAAGACTGCTCGCTGGGCGAAATCGCCGAGCGGGAGGACATCTCGCGCCAGGCGGTGCGGGACGCGATTAAAAAAGCCGAGGCGGAGCTGAGGGACATGGAAGACAAGCTCGCTCTCATTGCGACAAACGAAAAACAGCGCCGCCTGCTCGGGCAACTGGGCGAAACGCGGCTGGACGAACGGCAAAAGGATCTGCTCCGGCAACTCGAGGAGCTGGTTTCGGAGGAAGACGATGGCGTTTGAAGGCGTCTCACAAAAACTGCAGGCGGTGTTTAAGCGGCTGAATTCGCGCGGCAAGCTCAACGAAGCGGACGTGAAGGAAGCCATGCGCGAGATCAAGCTCGCCCTGCTGGAGGCGGACGTCAACTTCGTGGTCGTCAAGGAGTTCGTCAAAACCGTCACCGACCGCGCGGTCGGCAGCGGCGTGCTCGAGAGCCTGACGCCGGGACAGCAGGTCGTTAAAATCGTCAACGAAGAGCTCACGCGCCTCATGGGCGGCGAACAGGCCAAGCTCGAATTCGGCAGCGAAAAGCCCGCCGTCATCCTCATGGCCGGTCTGCAGGGCGCGGGCAAGACCACCATGTGCGGCAAGCTCGGCGCATATATTCAAAAGCACTTTGGCAAGAGCGTGCTGCTCGCCGCCTGCGACATCTATCGCCCCGCCGCGATTCAGCAGCTCCAGATCGTCGGCGAAAAGCTCGACATCCCCGTCTACGAACACGGCGCGCAGAACCCCGTGCTTATCGCAAAAGAGGCGATTGCCGAGGCGAAGCGCAGGTTTATCGACGTGGTCATCGTCGACACGGCGGGCCGCCTGCATATCGACGGGGATATGATGGAGGAGCTGGAGCGCATCCGCGACGCGGTCAAGCCCGCGGAGATCCTGCTCGTCGTGGACGCCATGACCGGCCAGGACGCGGTCAACGTCGCCAAGAGTTTTCACGAGACCGTCGCGCTCACCGGCGTGATACTGACCAAGCTGGACGGCGACACGCGCGGCGGCGCCGCGCTCTCGGTGCGCGCGGTGACCGGCAAGCCCATCAAGTTTTCCGGCATCGGCGAAAAGCTGACGGACATCGAGCCGTTTCATCCCGACCGCATGGCGAGCCGTATCCTCGGCATGGGGGACGTGCTGACGCTCATCGAAAAGGCGCAGACGGCGTTCGACGAAAAAAAAGCCTTCGAGATGGCCGAGAAGATGAAGACCAACGCGTTTACGCTGGACGATTTTCTCGACCAGATGGAGCAGATGAAAAACCTCGGTTCCATGGACGACATCCTCAAGATGATCCCGGGCATGGACGCAAGCAAGCTCGGCGGCGCGCAGATCGACGAAAAGCAGATGGCGCGCACCAAGGCGATCATCCAGAGCATGACAAAGGCCGAGCGAAAGGACCCGGAGATCCTGACCGCCAGCCGCAGAAAGCGCATCGCGCGCGGCAGCGGCACCAGCGTGCAGGAGGTCAACCGCCTCATGAACCAGTTCAACGCCTCGCGGCAGATGATGAAGCAGATGTCCGGGCGCATGAAAAAAGGCAAAAAAGGCGGCTTTCCGTTCGGGTTCTGAGCGGCGGGCGGACACTTTGGCGAATCACGTTTAGACGTATTCGATATAAAAAACACCATTATATATTTGGAGGAAGCAGACAATGCTCAAGATCAGACTGCGCCGCATGGGCGCGAAGAAAGCACCTTTCTATCGTATCGTAGTTGCGGATTCCCGCGCGCCCCGCGACGGCGCGTTTGTGGAAGAACTCGGTTACTACAACCCCCTCTCGAACCCCGTCGAGCTGACCGTGAATAACGAGCACGCGGCGGAATGGATCAAGAAGGGCGCGCAGCCGACCGACACCGTTCGCGCGCTGCTGAAGAAGAGCGGCGCCATCGAGTGAGGCGGAAATGATGGAGGAGCTCGTACGCTTTATCGCGAAAAACCTCGTCGACGAGCCGGACTCCGTGGTGGTTGAGTCGCGCGAAGAAGGGGACACGGTCGTGATCTCCCTCTCCGTCGCGCCGGCCGACATGGGCAAGGTCATCGGCAGACAGGGACGCATCGCCAAGGCGATCCGCACGGTCGTCAAGGCTGCGAGCGTCCGCGAAGAAAAGAAGTACATGGTGGACATCGTCGAGCAGGGCGAAGCGGCGGAGTAACCGTCTCTTTTCCGGGCGTCGCCGCGTGCTTTGTAACGGCCAAGGGGAACAATCGTTGAAACAGCAGTATCTGCGCGTTGGGCAGATCGTCCGTGCGCACGGCGTGCGCGGGGACGTGAAGCTGATTTCGCTGACGGACGATCCGGCACGCTTTCGCGCGCTGAAAACGGCATATCTCGAGACGACGGCAGGCGCGTACGCGCCTGTTGCGATAACGGGCGTCCGCTTTTTGCCGGACGCGGTTTTGCTGCACCTCGACGGATATGACACCGTGGAACAGGCGGAGACGCTGAAAAACGTCTACCTCTGCGTCGACCGGGACAACGCCGTAAAGCTCAAAAAGGGCAGCTATTTCGTCGCCGACCTGATCGGCTGCGAAACTTTCGACACAGGCGGCAAGGCCTACGGCAAGGTGACGGACGTGCTGGAGACCGGTGCGAACGACGTCTACGAAATCGAACACGGAAAGCTGCTCGTGCCCGCGCTCAAGCGCGTGCTGAGCGAGGTGGATGTGGAACGCGGCCGCATCGTATTCGACGCGGAGGTGCTCGGGGAGGTCGGTTGCTTTGCGGATTGATATCCTGACGCTCTTTCCAGAGATGTTCGACGGCGTGCTGTCGGCGAGCATGCTCGGCCGCGCGCAGGCGAGCGGACTGATCGACATCCGCGTGCACAACATCCGCGACTACACGGACAACAAGCACAGAAAAGCGGACGACTATCCCTTCGGCGGCGGTGCGGGCCTCGTGATGATGGCGCAGCCCATCTACGACTGCATGGACGCCGTACTCGGGGGCGAAAAAGCGAGGCGCATTCTGCTGACCCCGCGCGGGCGGACGCTGAACCAGAAGATCGCGTGTGAGCTTTCCGGCGAGGAGCGGCTCGTGCTGCTCTGCGGGCACTACGAGGGCGTGGACGAGCGCGTGATGAACATCATCGACGACGAGATTTCGATCGGCGACTATGTGCTCACCGGCGGCGAACTGCCCGCCATGGTGTTGGTCGACTGCATCAGCCGCTTGATTCCGGGCGTGCTGGGCAGCGAGGAGAGCGCGGCGGACGAGTCGTTTTCCGAAGATTTGCTGGAATATCCGCAGTATACGCGCCCCGCGAACTTTCGCGGCATGGAAGTGCCGGAGATCCTGCTGAACGGCCACCACGCGAAGATTCAGGCCTGGCGGCTCGAGCAGGCGCGGCTCAAGACCGCGCTCAACCGGCCGGACCTGCTGCGCGAGCTGACAGATCAAGGCGAGTCGATCGAGGCGCCGGACGACGCCTGGCTCTGAACCCGGTGAAAAAGAAACAGATGTTCCCGACAATCCTGCATGGGATTGTCTTGGCTTATATTGAAGGAGAACAACCGGAATTCCGGTGAACGCACCATGAAAAACGCAACCAAAGGCACCATCGCCATGATCGCCACCGCGCTGCTCTGGAGCATCGGCGGCATCTTCATCAAGCTTGTCCCCTGGAATCCGCTCGCCATCGCGGGCCTTCGCGGCGTGCTCGGCGGACTGGTCATGTATGCATACCTGCGCGTTCGCGGCATCAGGCCGGTGTTCAACAGGGACACCGTCAAGATCGCCGTCGCGCTCGCGGGCGTCTGCTCCACGTTTGTCGCGGCGAATAAACTCACGACGTCCGCCAACGCGATCGTGATCCAATACTGCGCGCCGGTCTACGTGCTGCTCTATATCGCCTTTGTGCAGAAGAAGAAGCTGCGCCCGTTCGATATTGCCGTGGTGCCGGTCACCATTCTTGGCGTGTCGCTCTGTTTTCTGGGGCAGATCGGCAAGGGACACCTGATCGGCGACATCGTCGCGGTCGTCTCCGGCCTGTTTTTTGCGGCGATGTTTATCACCAGCGAGGGCGTTTCCGAGCAGACGCGCGCCAGCGGCATCATGCAGGGACAGTTTTTGACCGCGCTCATCGGCCTGCCGGTGCTCTTCGCTACGCGCCCCGCGTTTACGGCGCAGGCCGTCGTCGGCATCCTGATTCTCGGGATATTCCAGATCGGTCTTGCATACGTGCTCTACAGCATTGCAATCAAGAATGCGCCGCTGCTGACCTGCTCGCTGCTCGCGGTGCTCGAGCCGCTGCTCAACCCCGTCTGGGTGTTCCTCTTCGCGGGGGAAAATCCCGGCGCTTGGTCGATCGTCGGCGGCGTGGTCGTGGTGGTCGCCATCACGCTCTGGTCGGTCTACGACGTGCGCCATCCTGCGGCCGCGGCGGAGCCGAACCCCGCATAAAATCTGGAAATACGGCTTGCATTTACCTGCCGGCCTGTGTTATAATCGCGTTCGTGACATCGGGCGGTCCTCTGTTCGGCTTTTTGAAGTATGAACGCCTGGCAAACTGAAAGGAGAATTTTTCAAAATGTCGAACATCATCAAGGAACTCGAAAAAGAACAGCTTCGCACCGACCTGCCGGAGCTTGAGGTCGGCGACACCGTCCGCGTGTTTGTGAAGGTCATCGAGGGCAACCGCGAGCGCCTCCAGAACTTCGAAGGCGTCGTCATCAAGATTCAGGGCGGAGGCGTACGCAAGAGCTTTACCGTCCGCCGCATCTCTTACGGCGTCGGCGTGGAAAGAACCTTCCCGTACAACAGCCCGCGCATCGGCCGCATCGAGATCGTCCGCCACGGCGTTGTGCGCCGCGCAAAGCTCTTCTATCTGCGGGAGCGTTCCGGCAAGTCCGCCAAGATCCGCGAGCGCATCGTGGAGAAGAACAGCAAATAATCTGTTTACAACGGAAACAAGCCCCTCTGCCGGAAAACGGCACCGGGGTTTTTCCATATTTGGAGGAACCAACCCATGCCTGCAATCAACTGGTACCCCGGGCATATGGCAAAAACCCGCCGCATGCTGCAGGAAAATCTGAAGCTCATCGACGTCGTGGTCGAGATTCTCGACGCGCGCGCGCCGCTTGCTTCCCGCAACCCCGATTTTGACGACCTCTTCTCCGGCAAGGCGCGCGTGGTGCTGCTCAACAAAAGCGACCTCGCGGATTCGAACGCGACAAAGCGCTGGATTTCCTTTTTTGCGCGGCGTGGCGTCGAGGCGGCGGGCGTGTCCGCAACCGGCGGCGCGGCGAAGAAAATCGCGGTGTCGTTCGTCGAAAAAGCCGCGAGACCCCGCGTGGACGCGATGAAGCAGAAAGGCGTCAATAAAGTCGTGCGCTGCATGATCGTCGGCATTCCGAACGTCGGCAAATCCACGCTGATCAACCGCATCGCGGGCATGAACCGCGCGGAGGTCGGGGACAGGCCGGGCGTGACGCGCGGCAAGCAATGGGTGAAGATCACGCCCTATCTCGAGCTGATGGATACGCCGGGCATGCTCTGGCCGAAGCTCGAGGATCAGGAACTGGCCAAACACCTTGCGTTTCTGGGGTCGATCCGAGACGAAATCATGGACTCGGAAGAGCTTGCGCTCGATTTGCTCGCGCTGCTGCAGCGGATGGTTCCCGCGCAGCTTGCCGAGCGATACGGCAAACTCTCGCCGGATACGCCGAGGGCGGAGCTGCTGGACGCGGTCTGCCTCAGCCGCGGCTTTTTGCTGCGCGGCGGGGAACTGGACACGGAGCGCGCCGCGCGCGTCGCGCTGGACGAGTTTCGCGCGGGAAAGCTCGCGCGCATCACGCTGGAGCTTCCGGAGGCGGAGGCATGAGCCGGCTGCCGGAGCGGGAACGCCTCGCGAAGCTCTGCGAGCCGGACTGCGCGTTCTGGGCAAAGGAGGACGTCGTGCTCGCGGGCATGGACGAGGTGGGCCGCGGCCCGCTCGCCGGGCCGGTGGTCGTCTGCTGCGCCGCCATGCCGCATGAGCCGCTGATCGAGCGCGTCAACGACTCGAAAAAAGTCGGCGAAACGCGGCGGGAGGCGCTCTATCTCATGCTGACCGAAACCGCGCTTGGTTACGCGCTCGGCTGGGTCTGGCCGGACGTGATCGACGAAATCAACATCCTCGAGGCGACGAAAAATGCCTTTCGCGATGCGTTTGCGGCGATGCCCATCCCGGTGACGGACGTGCTGATCGACGCGATGCGCAATCTGGACATTCCGGCCCGCCAGCACCCGCTGGTGCACGGGGACGCGCTGAGCTACAGCATCGCCTGCGCGTCCATCATCGCTAAGGTGGAGCGGGACCGCTATATGATCGGGCAGGACGCGCTCTATCCGCAGTACGGCTTTGCGAAAAACAAGGGATACGGTACGGCGGAGCATATCGCCGCGCTCAGGCGATACGGTCCGTGTCCGATTCACCGCCGGAGCTTTATCAGGAGTTTCGTATGAGTACGACGTCGGTCGGCAGAGGCGCGGAAGCGCGCGCAAAGACCTATCTGGAGCAAAAGGGATACCGCACGCTGCGGCAGAACTATCGCAGCGGTCCGCGGGAGATCGACCTCGTCATGCTCGACAATGAGGTAGTTGTGTTCGTCGAGGTCAAGGCGCGTTCGCACACGCGGTTCGGTACGCCGGCGGAGTTCGTCACGCCCGCCAAGCGCAGGCAGCTCACGCTCGCCGCGGAAGCGTATCTGATGGAAGAAGCCCTGATCGACGCGCCCGCGCGGTTTGACGTTGTGGAGGTATATCTCTCGTCCGGCGAAATCCGGCACATCGAAAACGCCTTTGACGCGACCTGAACGCATGAAAACAGGCGATCCGCGGCGGCGCAGCGCCGCAGCCGGCGAAAACCGACGCATGACACAAAAATGACAAGCTCAGGCCGCATCCGCGCGGTTGAGCTTTTTTTTGATTGTGGTATACTGTTTGGGAATTGATCGAACCTGTGAAGGGATGTAGAAAGGGTACGTTTGTGCGTAAACTGCTGACAATCCTGCTATTGTTATGCCTGCTGTGCGTTCCCGCGCTGGCGCTGGCCGACGGGGCGGACGAACTGACGGGAGACGAGCTCATATACAACGGCGACTTCTCCGCATATGTCGAGAGCGCCGCGCTGCCCTCCGGCTGGGAGCTCAGCGCATATCAAAACGACGCGGACGGCGTGAGCGCCGCGCTCTCAGAGGACGAAGACGGAACGAGAATCGTCTCGCTGACCAATCTGGTCGCCAACGATTCGCGCCTGATCCAGCCGGTATCCGTCCTGCCGGACACAGTGTACCGCCTCAGCGCGGACATCCGCACGAGTGACGTGGAGTACGGCACGGGCGCGAACCTCTCCATCGACAACTACCCGCTCGACGGGACATACTGCTATTCGGAAAACCTCTTCGGATCGGACGCCTGGCGGTCCGTTTCGCTGTATTTCCGCACGGGCGCGGAGCAGACGACGGTCAACGTCGCGCTGCGCCTCGGCGGCTACGGCACCACCGCCGTCGGCACCGCGGAATACCGCAATGTGTCGATGTACGTCTGCACCGCGACCGACGCGACGATCGTGGATCTCCCGACCGAGAACGGAACGGTCTCCGGCTCCTCCGGCGCGAGTGAAGCGGCGGAATCGGTCGCGACGGCGAACGATCCGCTGTATCTTGCCATCGCGTTCACCGTTGCGCTGGTCGCCGTGTTCGTCTGGATCTACCGCCACGAACTGCGCTATGAAGACCGCATGCTCGAGAGCGTCGGCAGGACGCGGCTTGCGCTCATGATCATCCTCATCGGCGCGTTCGTATTTCGCGTTGCGCTCTCCATCGTGTTTTATGGCCATCCGACGGACATCAACTGTTTCATGTCGTGGGGCAATATGGTGCTCGACGGAACGAGTAAGTTCTATACGTCGGGCGCGTTTACGGACTATCCGCCGGGATATATGTATGTCTGCGGCGGGCTCTCGGCGATCTGCAAAGCGCTTGGCATCTTGCCCGGTTCGGACGGCATGGCACTGCTCTTCAAGATGCCGTCCACGTTTGCGGACATGGCGACGGCTTATCTGCTCTACCTGCTGGCAAAGGAAAACGGGCTCGGCGAAAAAGGCGCGCTGCTGATTGCGGGCGTCTTTGCGTTCTGCCCGCCGCTGATGTTTGTTTCCGGCGCATGGGGGCAGATCGACTCGCTGCTTGCGCTGCTGCTCGCGCTGGTGATCTGGCTGCTGCAGAAGGAGCAGCGTATCCTGGCGGGCGCAATCTACGGCCTGGCGATCCTGCTCAAACCGCAGGCGCTCATGCTCGGCCCGATTTTCGCCGTTGCGTTTATCGCGCAGATCTTCGACGGAAAAGGGCGCGAGCTGAGGCGGCTCGGCGAAACGGCGCTTGCGGTGTTTGCCGCATGCACGGTGCTGCTGGTTCTCTCGCTGCCGTTCAAAGGGTCGCAGAGCTGGGACTGGCTGATTCGAAAATACGCCGAGACCGCGGGGTCTTATCATTACGCGTCCATCGAGGCGTTTAATTTCGCCTCGTTGCTCGGCTGGAACTGGAAGACGGCGGACGTGCTGATCCTTGGCATTCCGTATGCTCTCTTCGGGTCGATCATGATCGGCGTTTCGGTTGCGTTCTCTTCGACGCTCTATTTGCTCGGCAGAAAAAGGAGCCGCGGCGCGCTGTATCTTGCCGGCGCGCTCGTCGTGCTGCTCATCTTCGCCTTCGGGCACTATATGCACGAGCGCTACATGCTGCCCGCGCTGCTGCTGCTGCTCGTCGCGTATCTGTATTACCGCGACCGGCGGCTGCTCATTGCGTTTGGCGGCATGGCGGCGACCGCGTTTTTGAATGCCGCCTGCGCCTATTATGTGGTCAACCACACGGCCGCGCGCGGCTCGCTCTATGAGGTCATTACATTTTTCGGTTCGCTTTCGACCGTCGCGTTTGCGTTCTATCTGAGCTATCTCTCCGTGCAGATTCTTGCGCTTGGCAGAGTGAAAGAGCCGCTGGAAGAGCATCTGGCGCAGCCAAAGCGCCTGCCGCGCCGCGTCTCCATCCTGCCGAAACTGCCGACGGACAACAAGCTGCACTACACCAAACGGGATATGCTCTATGTACTCGGCATCACGCTGGTCTACGGCGTCGTTGCGCTGACGAACCTCGGCTCGACCAGCGCGCCGCAGACCTATTGGTACAGCGACAAGGCTGGCGAGAGCGTCACCATCCGGTTCGATGCGGTCGAGCACGTCGCCGCCTACAGCGTGTTCGGCAACATCGACAACGACGGCACGCTGCTCATCGCAACGCCGGACGGGCATGAAGAGGTTTTCGACCAGACCTACGACGACATGTTCCGCTGGAAAAAGGTCTCGACGGACTTTGTGACGAATACGGTTACGCTCTCGCTCTATTCCGGCTCGCTCAAGCTCAACGAAATCGCGTTTTTCGACCAGAACGGGGCGCAGATACCCCTGCATGCGATTAACCCCGAGGGGACGCAGGCGAATCTGGTCGACGAGCAGGACACCGTCGCGGCCACGCCAAGCTATTACAACGGCATGTACTTCGACGAGCTCTACCACGGGCGCACGGCCTACGAGCACCTGCATAACCTCGCGCCATACGAAAACTCGCACCCGCCGCTGGGCAAGCTCTTCATCATGCTCGGCGTGTGGGCGTTCGGCATGACGCCGTTTGGCTGGCGCGTGGTCGGCGCGCTGTTCGGCATCGGCATGCTGCCGGTGCTGTACGCCTTCGGCAAGCGCATCTTTAAGGACTCCAATTATGCGCTGGTGCTTACGACGCTGTTTGCGTTTGACTTCATGCACTTTACGCAGACGCGCATCGCGACCATAGACGTATATTCCGTGTTCTTCATTCTGCTGATGTACTATTATATGTATCAGTACATCACGATGAACTTCTTTGTCGACGGGCTGAAAAAGACGCTCAAACCGCTTGCGCTGTCGGGGCTGTTTTTCGGCATCGGCGCGGCTTGTAAATGGACGAGCATCTACGCCGGGGCGGGGCTTGCCGTGCTGCTCTTTGGCTCGCTGATCGCGCGATATCTGGACTATGTGCAGGCGAACGCGCGGGACAACGACGCGGATAAAGCCTGCGTAAAGGATTACTGGCGGCTGACGGTCAAGACGCTCGCCTGGTGTGTGCTGTTTTTCATCGTGATCCCGTTTGCGATCTATTTTGCGTCCTACACGCCGTACTACATCTACGAGTCGGGTCAAAACGCGAATTATGGCCTGTCCGGCATGAAAGATACGTTCGTTCGCTATCAGCAGTTTATGTATAACTACCACTCGAACCTGAAGGCGACGCATCCGTATCAGTCCAGCTGGTATTCCTGGCCGTTTACGATCAAGCCGATGTGGTACTATTTCAACAGCTACATCGTGCCGGACGAAGTCTCCACGCTCAGCGCCTCCGGCAATCCCGCCGTCTGGTGGGTCTCCGCGCTCGGCGCGGCGGCGCTCCTCTGGGCGCGCGTGAGCAAGCGCGTCGCGCCCGACCGCGCGATGCAGATCTTCTGCGTCGGCGTGCTGGCGAACTATCTGCCATGGGTGCTGGTGACGCGCTGCACGTTCATCTACCACTTCTTTGCGACCGTGCCGTTTATCCTGATGGCGACGGTATACGCGCTGCAGAAGCTGGAGCAGAAGTACCGCGACGCGAACTTCATCAAGTGGGTCTGGATCGGGTTTGCGCTGTTGTTTTTCATCCTGCTGTACCCGGGCCTTTCCGGCCTGCCGGTGTCCGCCGGATGGGCGTCGTTCCTTTCGAAACTGCCGGGAGGGAAGCTGATGTATGGAGCGTAATGCGGAGGCGAAGCGGACGGTTCGGCAGATGGCGAAGTTTCTTGTCGTCGGCGTGCTCAACACGCTGGTGGACTTTGCGGTGTTTCAAACGCTGAACCTTGTGTTCGGCTGGGTCTACGCCGCGCAGGTGCTCGGCTATACCTGCGGCGTGGTCAACAGCTATCTTTGGAACAGCAGCTGGACGTTTCGCGAACAGCGCACGCGTTCGCTGCGCGAGATCGCGCTGTTCGTGCTGGTCAACCTCGCGTCGATGGGCGTGTCGCTCGGCGTCATCTGGCTCTGCCGGGAGGTGTTCGGCGTGACGAACGAGTGGGCCGCGCGCTGGATGCCGGCGTTTCTGGCCGGATTTATCAAGGGCGACACGATCGCCAAGCTTATCGCGACGGCGGTCGCAATCATGGTGAACTATCTCGGCAACCGACTGTTCGTGTTCCGGCAAAAACCCGCGTCCGCCGCCGAAACGGGAGCCGAATCATGATTTGGACCTGATGTGATATTCTGCTAAAAAAACGCCGCGCAAACGGCGTTTTTTCGTGTATACTGAAACCAGTCGTATTTAGACGCGAAAACAAGGGAAGGAAATGGATCGATCGCATGCTATCGCGCATCAAAAGCCACGGCCTCAACGGCATCGGCGGATTTGGCGTACAGGTGGAGACGGACATTGCAAACGGGCTGCCCGCGTTTGAAATCGTAGGGCTGCCGGACGCGGCGGTCAAGGAATCGCGCGAACGCGTACGCGCGGCGATCAAAAACGCGGGATACGTATTTCCCGCGGCGCGCATCACGGTCAACCTTGCCCCGGCGGATATGCGAAAGGAAGGCGCGGTGTACGACCTGCCCGTCGCGCTCTCCATCCTCGCGGCGTCCGGTCAGCTTGGGCCCCATGCCGAGCCGGAATTCGTCGCGTTTGGCGAGCTTGGGCTGGACGGCGGCGTACGCGCCATCGCGGGCGTGCTGCCGATGGTGATCGACGCCTACTCCAAGGGGGAAACGGTGTTCGCCATTCCGGAAGGCAACGCGGAAGAGGCGGCGTATGTCGAGGGCGTTTCCATACTGCCGGTCTCCACGCTGGCGCAGCTTTGCGCGCATGTGCGCGGGGATGCGGTCATCGCGCCGCACCCGACCGAACGCTGGCAGGGCAGCGAAACGCGCTATGCGACCGATTTTAGCGAGATTAAAGGACAGCAGGGGGCGAAACGCGCCGCCGAGATCGCCATTGCGGGCGGGCACAACATCCTGCTCATCGGCACGCCGGGCGCGGGAAAGACCATGCTCGCGCGCGCCATCCCGTCCATCCTGCCGCAGCTGACATACGAAGAATCCCTTGAAATCACCAAGATACATTCCATCACGGGCGCGACGAAAGGCCGCGGCATGATCCGCGAGCGGCCGTTTCGCGCGCCGCATCACGGCGCGTCCAGCGCGGCGCTCGTCGGCGGGGGTAACCGCGCCATGCCGGGCGAGATCAGCCTGGCGCACTACGGCGTGCTCTTTCTCGACGAACTGCCGGAGTTTCGGCACGATGTGCTCGAGGCGCTGCGCCAGCCGCTGGAGGACGGGTTCATCACCGTCAGCCGCGCGGCGGCGACGGCGACGTATCCCGCGGAGTTCGTGCTCGTCGCCGCCATGAACCCCTGTCCCTGCGGCAATTACGGTTCGCGCGTGCATCCCTGCCGCTGCGCAAAGAGTCAGATCGAACGCTACCGCGGGCGCATCAGCGGCCCGCTGCTCGATCGCATCGATATCCAGATTGAAATGCCGGAGGTCGGCTTTGCGGAGCTTTCCGAAAAAGCGACGGGGGAACCCTCCGCCGTGATCCGTGCGCGCGTGGAGGCGGCGCGGGAGCGGCAGAGGAAGCGCTTTGCCGGGGACGGTATTTTGCTCAACGCGCAGATGAACGCGCGGCTCATCAAGCGCTACTGCGCGCCGGACGCGGCGTCCGAACAGCTCCTCTCCCGCGCATACGCCGAACTCAAACTCTCCGCGCGCGCCTATCAGCGCATCCTGAAGGTTGCGCGGACGATTGCGGACATGGAAGGCGCGGAACAGATCGCGCTGGCGCACTACGCCGAGGCGATCCAGTACCGGAGCCTCGACCAGAGCGGAAGGGAAGCGTGAGCGTATGGCGCGGACGATCACCGAGGAAGAACGCGCGCGGCTCTGGCTGAATTACGCCACGGAGTACAATTCCAGATTGTTTCGAAAGATTCAGGAGCGGTTCGCTTCCCTCCGGGAGGCGGTCGATCTGTTTGCGGCAAAAGGCGAACTGTTTTCGGCCCTGCCGGAGCGCGTGCTGTCCCGGCTATCCGAGGCGCGGCAGCCGGGCTTTATCGACCGCCTGCTCGAAGGAATGGAGAAAAAGAATATCCGCTTCACCTGCCCGGGGGACGAACGCTATCCGCGCCTGCTGGCGGAGATCGCCGACCCGCCGAGCGTGCTCTACTACATCGGCCGAATCGAACCCGATCCCGACCTCTCGCTTGCGCTGGTCGGCTCGCGGCACCCGACGAAATACGGCGTCGAGACGGCGAAGCGCTTCGGCTACGAGTTGGCTTCGGCGGGTGCGTTAATCGTCTCCGGCATGGCGGAGGGCATCGACGCCTGCGCGGCGCGCGGCGCGCTGGACGCAAAAAACGCCGTCTGTCCAACATTGGCGGTGCTCGGTTGTGGCGTGGACGTCGTATATCCGCAGGCGAACGAAAAGCTCTATGATGAAATCATAGAGCGCGGCGCGGTGGTGTCGGAGTTTTTGCCCGGAACGCGCGTGGAACGGTACTTTTTCCCGATTCGCAACCGCGTGATGAGCGCTCTGGCGCACGGCACGCTCGTCATCGAGGCGGCACAGCGCAGCGGGACGTCCATCACCGCGGGGTATGCGCACGATCAGGGGCGGGAAGTCTTCGCCGTGCCCGGGCGCATTGGGGACGAGATGAGCGCGGGTCCGAACGGCATGATCGCGCGCGGCGAGGCAAAGCCGGTCTTTTCGACGGACGACATACTGGCCGAGTTTTCCTGCCTGCACGTGCCCGCCGAAACGCGGCCGGAGGCGAACGTGCTGCCGCTCTCCTCGCTGGGCGAGGATCAGCGCGCCATCTGCCGCCTGCTGCGCAGCGCGGAGATGAGCTTTGACGAACTCTGCGAAGAACTGGCGCTGCCGATCGGGACCATGAACGCCTGCCTGACCGAGCTGCAGTTTTCCGGCGTCGTGCTCGCGCTACCCGGTCGGCGCTATGCGATCGACACGGAGCGCGTGAAGCTGAAAGACGTATAGTTTATGCTGGTGAAATACTTAAAATATTTGTTTTCGATTTCTCTTCTTTAAATATCGCGCCTGAACATCCAAGCGGATGCAATCTTATTTCTATCGTCGAACTCTCAAATTGTATATAGCAGCTATATATAATGAAGCAGTTTCCGGAAACAACGACTTCGAGCGGTTCGGCCTGTCGTTTTGCGCAGAAAAACAGCGGGAATCCGCGCGATTGATTCCCGATATTTTGACGGTTCCATAAATTTTCCCTTGACAGATACAATTATTTTCGGAATAATGAAGCAGTTGCCGGACAAAGATTACGCACAAGGCGCGTGATTGGCCTGTGAAGGGCGCCGATCCGGCGGGAGGAACGCTATGTCTGAAACACTAGTTATCGTCGAGTCGCCGGCAAAGGCGAAGACGATCGGTAAATTTTTGGGGAATAAATATAAAGTGGTCGCCTCTAACGGCCATGTTCGCGATCTGCCAAAGAGTCAGCTCGGCGTGAAGATCGAAAACAACTTCGAACCGAAATATATCACCCTGCGCGGGCGGGGGGACGTTCTCGAGCGCATCCGCAAGGAGGCCAAGGCCGCCGAGAAAGTGTTTCTCGCGACCGACCCTGACCGCGAGGGCGAAGCCATCAGCTGGCACCTTGCGCAGGTGCTCAACCTCGACGAAAAGAGCAAATGCCGCATCGTGTTCAACGAGATCACGTCCTCCGCGGTGAAAAATTCGATCAAGGGGGCGCGCGCCATCGACATGCGCCTCGTCAACGCGCAGCAGGCGCGCCGTATCCTCGACCGCCTCGTGGGGTACGAAATCAGCCCCATCCTCTGGCGAAAGGTGCGAAAAGGCCTCTCCGCCGGGCGTGTGCAGTCCGTTGCGACGCGCATCATCTGCGACCGCGAAAACGAAATTCGCGATTTCGTTCCCGAAGAGTACTGGAACATCAGCGCAAAACTGCGCGACATCGCAAACAAAAAGACGTTTGAAGCGAAGTATTACGGGGAAAACGGCACAAAGCGCGACCTTTGCAACGAGGCGGACACGAAGGAAGTGCTTGCGCGCATCTCCGACAAACTTTTCACGATCACCGAGGTCAAGGAGGGCGTCAAGACGCGCCATCCCGCGCCGCCGTTCACGACGAGCAGCCTGCAGCAGGAAGCATCCCGCAAGCTCGGGTTCACGACCAAGCGCACGATGATGATCGCCCAGCAGCTCTACGAAGGCATCGAGCTCGGCGGCAAGGGCGCGGTCGGCCTGATTTCGTATATCCGTACCGACTCCGTGCGCATCGCGTCCGAAGCGCAGCAGGCGGCGCGCGCGCATATCGGGGGCCGCTTCGGCGAGAAATACGTCCCTGAAAAACCGAACTTTTACAAAGGCCGCGAAGGCGCGCAGGATGCGCACGAGGCCATCCGACCGACGTATGTGGAGCACGAGCCCGCGAACATCAAGGAGTACCTCTCCAGCGAACAGTTCCGCCTCTACAAGCTGATTTATGAGCGGTTTCTGGCCAGCCAGATGAGCGACGCGGTCTTCGCCACCACGCAGGTATCGCTGGACTGCGAAGGGGCGACCTTCCGCGCAAACGGCACGCGCACGATGTTCGACGGCTTTACCGTCATCTATACCGAGGGGCGCGACGACGCGCAGGAAAAGGAGACTTCGCTGCCGGAGCTCGCCTCCGGAGAAACCTGCAAGGCCGAGAAGATCGACAGCGAGCAGAAATTCACGCAGCCGCCGCCGCGCTATACCGAGGCGACGCTGGTCAAGGCGCTGGAGGAAAAGGGCATCGGCCGCCCGAGCACGTATTCGCCGACGATCTCCACCATCGTGGAGCGCGGCTATATCGCGCGGGAAAAGAAGCAGCTGGCGCCGACCGAACTCGGCTTTGTGGTCAACCGCTTTATGCTGGATAATTTCGACGAGATCGTAGATGTGCAGTTCACCGCCTCGATGGAAAACGAGCTGGACGAGGTTGAGGAAGACAAGGTCGGCTGGGCGGACGTGCTGAGCCGGTTCTACGGGCCGTTTCATAAAAGGGTGGAGGTGGCGCTCGAAAAGGCGCCGCCGGAAAAGATACCGGACGAGGTTTCGGACGTGGTCTGCGAAAAATGCGGCGCGATGATGGTGTACAAGGTCGGTCGCTTCGGCAGATTTCTCGCCTGCCCGAATTTTCCGACCTGCCGCAACACAAAGGCGATCGTGGAGAAGATCGACGTGCCCTGCCCCAAATGCGGCGCGGCGCTCATCAAGAGAAAAAGCAAGCGCGGCAAGGTCTTTTACGGCTGCGAGCGCTATCCGGACTGCGACTTTGTCTCCTGGGACAAGCCGACCAAGATGGCATGCCCGCAGTGCGGCGGCATGATGGTGCAGAAGATCGGCCAGAACGGCAGCTATATCGCCTGCATGAACAAGGACTGCGGTTATATCCACCGCAACACGAAAAAGGCGAAAGAGGAAAAAGAGGCAAGCGCCGAATGAGCGGCGGGCGCGTTGGCGTCATAGGCGCGGGGCTTGCCGGTTGCGAGGCGGCGTATCAGCTCGCCGAGCGGGGCATTGCGGTTGATCTCCATGAGATGAAGCCGCAGAAACGGTCCCCCGCGCACCACAGCGCGGATTTCTGCGAACTGGTCTGCAGCAATTCCCTGCGTTCCGACCGCATTGAAAACGCGGTCGGTCTGCTCAAGGCGGAACTGCGCCTGCTCGGCTCGCTCGTGCTGCGCGTTGCGGACGAGACGCGCGTTCCCGCGGGGGGCGCGCTCGCGGTCGACCGCGAAGGGTTTGCCGCGCGGGTGACGCAGATCCTCCGCTCGCACCCGAATATCACAATCCATAACGAGGAAGTGACCCGCGTGCCGGACGCGCCCGCGATCGTTGCGAGCGGGCCGCTCACCTCGGATGCGCTTGCGGCGGACATCGCGCGGCTCACCGGCGAACCGCTGCATTTTTACGACGCGGCGGCGCCCATCGTGGCGGCGGATTCGCTGGACATGAGCAAGGTCTTTCGCGCGTCCCGGTACGGGCGTGGGGACGACTACCTCAACTGCCCCATGACGCGGGAGGAATACGAGGCGTTTTACCGCGCGTTGATTTCAGCCGAGACGGCGCCGCTGCATTCGTTCGAGACGCCGCGCGTCTTCGAGGGCTGCATGCCGGTCGAGGTCATGGCAAAACGCGGGGAGCAGACGCTCTGCTACGGCCCGCTCAAACCCGTCGGCCTCGAGACGGAAGGAAAAGAGCCCTACGCCGTTGTGCAGCTGCGGCAGGACGACAAGGACGGCAGACTGTTTAACCTCGTCGGGTTTCAGACGAACCTGAAATTCGGCGAGCAGCGGCGCGTTTTCGGTATGATTCCGGGGCTGGAGCATGCGGAGTTTGTGCGCTACGGCGTGATGCATCGCAACACGTTTCTCAACTCGCCGAAGCTGCTGAATTTCGACTATTCGATGCGCGCCGTCCCCGGGCTGTATTTTGCGGGCCAGATGACCGGCGTGGAAGGGTATGTCGAGTCCGCGTCCAGCGGGCTTGTCGCGGCGCTGTCCATGGCGCGGCGGCTTGACGGCAGGGAACCGGTCGACTTTACCGCAAGGACCGCGATCGGTGCGCTGGGGCATTATGTCTCGGGTTATGCGGGGGACGATTTTCAGCCGATGAACGTCACCTTCGGTATCATGGACCCGCTGCCGGAGCGCATCCGCAAAAAGACCGAGCGATACGCCAAAATCGCCGAGCGCGCGCTGGAGCTCGTTCGGGAGCGGACGGAGAATCCATAGCGTGCGTCCGCGCGGGAAACGGCGGCGAAACGGCCGCCAAACCGGCAGAAAATCGTGAAAGAATTGAAAACGAATTGGCGAATGCGGGCGAATGCGCCCGCTTTGTGCTAGTATGAGTAACAGGTAGAATCTACCTGCCCGCGCGGCGCTTCGGCACAGCATCCAGCCGCCGTCTGCGCGGTCGATCGACAAGGAGGATTACCCGATTTGGAACTCAGGGGTACGACGATAATCGCCGTTCAGAAGGACGGCAAATGCGCGGTCGCCGGCGACGGCCAGGTGACCATGAGCGAGACTGTCGTCATGAAGGCGACGGCGAAAAAGGTGAAGCGGCTTTATCACGACAAGGTCGTGGTCGGCTTTGCGGGATCGGTTGCGGACGCGTTTTCGCTCTGCGAACGGTTTGAAAAGAAACTGGAACAATACGGCGGCAATCTCACCCGCGCGGCGGTTTCGCTCGCGCAGGACTGGCGAAGCGACAAGATCATGCACAAGCTCGAGGCGCTTCTGATCGTTGCGAACCAGGATGAGCTGCTGATCGTCTCCGGCACGGGCGAGGTGATCGACCCGGACGACGGCATCGCGGCCATCGGCTCGGGCGGCATGTACGCGCTTGCCGCGGCAAAGGCGCTCAAGGCGAACACGGAGCTTTCCGCAAAGGAAATCGCCGAAAAAGCGCTCCGCATCGCGGGGGATATCTGCGTCTTTACCAACGGCAACATCACGGTGGAGGAGGTATAGGGATATGCAGCTGACACCGAGAGAAATCGTTGACGCGCTGGATAAATACATCGTCGGTCAGGACCGCGCCAAGCGTGCGGTCGCCGTCGCGCTGAGAAACCGCTATCGCAGGAGCTGTCTTTCCGAAGAGCTCCGCGAGGAAATCACGCCGAAAAACATCGTGATGATCGGGCCGACGGGCGTGGGCAAGACCGAGATCGCCCGCAGACTCGCCAAACTCGTGGACGCGCCGTTCGTCAAGGTGGAGGCCACGAAGTATACCGAGGTCGGCTATGTCGGGCGCGACGTCGAGAGCATGGTGCGCGACCTTGTGGACGCCGCCATCCGCATCAGCATGGACCGCCGCATGGAGGACGTGCGCCTCGTTGCGGAGGCCGCCGCCGAACAGGCGCTGGTCGACCTGCTCCTGCCGGGCGCGAAAAAACGCAGCCAGCGGCAGCAGCAGAACCCGCTGCAGATTCTGCTTGGCGCGGGCCAGCCGCAGCCGAGCGAGCCGGAGCCGAGCGAGGAAGAGAAGGCGCGCCGCTACAGCGAGCGCGAGCGCGTGCTGGCCGAACTCCGCGCGGGAAAACTGGAAAAGGAACTGGTCGAGGTAGAGGTGGAAGAGCAGGCGGGAAAGAACGACGCCATGTTCGCCGCGGGCATCGACCTCAATCTCGGCGAAATGTTCGGCGACCTGCTGCCAAAGAAGACGAAGCGCCGCAAGCTGCCCGTCAGGGAAGCGCGTCGCGTGATCGTCCAGCAGGAGAGCGAAAAGCGAATCGACATGGACGACGTGCACCGCGAGGCGCTGCAGCGCGCGGAGCAGGACGGCATCCTCTTTATCGACGAAATCGACAAGATCGCGGGCGCGGAGCGCGTCGGCGGACCGGACGTTTCCCGCGAAGGCGTGCAGAGGGATATCCTGCCCATCGTGGAAGGCAGCGTGGTCAGCACGAAATACGGTCCCGTCAAGACGGACTACATGCTCTTTATCGCCGCGGGCGCGTTTCACACCGCGAAGGTGAGCGACCTCATCCCGGAGCTGCAGGGACGCTTTCCCATCCGCGTAAAGCTGGACGATCTGACGCAGGAAGACTTCGAGAAGATTCTGACCCAGCCGGAAAACGCGGTGACCAAGCAATATACGGCGCTGCTGTCGGCGGACAAGGTAAAGCTCAGCTTCACGTCGGACGCGCTGAAGGAGATCGCCAAATTTGCGTTTCTCGCGAACGAAAACACCGAAAACATCGGCGCGCGCCGTCTGCATACCGTCATGGAAAACCTGCTCGACGACATCTCCTTTAACGCCAATGGGCAGCATCCGGAGATCGAGCTGGTCATCGACGCGGCATATGTGGACGAACACCTCGGCGAAGAGTTTCACGAGGACGACATCCATAAGTACATCCTCTGATCGCGGCGCATCGGCCGACGGTCTGCACAACCTGACGACAGAACTCAAACGACGCAAGGAACGAGGGTATTTGCTGAAGCGACGCGTGAAAACAACCGCATTCGCGCTCATCGCCGCGGCGTTGTGCCCGCTGCTGCTCGGGTGCGAAGCGGCCGCGGTGCAGACGCTGTCGGTGTCGTTCGCCACGCCGACGCCCAGGCCGGACACGGTCTCCATCTCGGAAGGCGATGCGCAGAACACGACGAAATACAGCATGAGCGTGCTTTCGCCGAACGAAGTCGTCGCGCAGGAGGACGGAACGTATCTGACGCAGGACGGGCAGCCCGTCAGCGTATTTGCAACGAAGGAACCCGCGGCGACGCCGATTCTGACGCCCACGCCGGTGCCGACCGCGCCGCCGGAGACGCCAACTCCGTCGCCGAGCCCGACGCCGACGCCGAGCCCAACGCCGACCGCGACGCCGAAAGCGACCGCGACGCCGAAGGCGACGGCCAAGGCGACCGCGAAACCGACGAGCACGCCGAAGCCGACCGCGACGCCGACGTCGAAACCGACCGCCGCGCCGGAGACGACGTTTGTCATTACCCCCGCGCCGAGTGCAACGCCGACCGCGACCCCCGTTCAAACCTCGTCGCAGACGCCGCCGAGCGTTAGCGGCGCGTACAGCGGCGAGGACGTGCTGCTGGCCGCGCGCGTGGCATATTTCGAGTCCGGCAAGTCGGAGGACGGATACCGCGCGGTGGTCTGCGTCATCCTCAACCGCGTCGAGTCGGGCAGATGGCCCGGCAGCGTGTACGACGTCGTCTATCAGAAAAGCCAGTTTTCGGTCGTGGGCCGGAGCGATTTTCTGACCAAGACGATACCGGACAGCGTGATCGGGTATGCAAACGACGTGCTCAACAATGGCAATCGTCTGCTGCCGACCAACGTGATGTCGTTTCGCAGCGGCTCGACGGACAAAGTCTGGGGCACGCGCACGTATTACGGCACCTTTGGCGGAAACGACTTTTACAGTTGAAGCACAAAAGTGGTCCGGCGGTTCGTTTGATGCAGATAACGATTGGTGCGCCGGACAAAATAGTCTATAATACTTCTGTCGGCGCGCAAATACAGCCGCAAAAAATGGCCTGCGCGTCGCGATGAAACACGAATGAAACGGCGGGATGGGATGTCCGCCGATGCAAACAGAAATAGAATCGATGGAAACTGCGTTTTTTGGGCGCAGGTCGATGAGAACAGGGAGATCACAAAGAAATTGGGGAATTTACAAAATGGCAAATAAACTGAAGATCATTCCGCTTGGCGGATTGGGAGAAATCGGAAAGAACATGACTGTGCTCGAATACAACGGCGATATCGTCGTCGTCGACTGCGGACTGATCTTTCCGGACGAGGAGATGCCCGGCATCGACATCGTCATACCGGACATGGAATACCTGCGGGAAAACCGCCAGAAGCTCAAAGGGTTTCTGATTACACACGGGCATGAGGACCACATCGGCGCGCTGCCCTATGCGCTCAGGGAATTCGACGTTCCGGTCTACGGCACGGCGTTTACCATCGCGCTGATCGAGCATAAGCTTGAGGAGGCGCGCGTTTCGGGCAAGCGGCTCGTCACCGTAAAGCCCGGCGATCATGTCGAGCTCGGCTGCTTCAAGGTGGAGTTTATCAAGACGGGGCATTCCATCGCGGGCGCGGTCGCGCTGGCGATCAATACCCCCATCGGCACGGTGATTCACACCGGCGACTTCAAGGTGGACTTTACGCCCATCGACGGCGAGCCGATCGACATCAACCGCTTTGCCTACTACGGCTCGCGCGGCGTGCTCGCGCTCATGAGCGACAGCACGAACATCGAAAGCCCGGGGCATACGCAGAGCGAGCGCGACATCGGCAAGACGTTTGAGCACTACTTCAACGTCGCGCAGGGGCGCATCATCGTCGCGTCGTTCGCCAGCAACGTCTACCGCATCCAGCAGGTTGCGGACGTAGCGGTCAGCCACGGGCGCGTGCTCTGCTTTCAGGGCAGGAGCATGGAGCAGGTGGTGCAGATCGCCATGCGGTTGGGATATCTCAAGATCCCGCCGGAGAGCATCGTCAAGGTCGACCAGCTCAAGCGCTATCGCGACGATCAGGTCTGCGTGATCACAACCGGCAGCCAGGGCGAGCCCATGAGCGGGCTGTTTCGCATGGCGACGGCGACGCACCGGCTCAACATCGGAGCGGGCGACACGGTCATCATCTCGGCCTCGGCCATTCCGGGCAACGAGCGCGGCGTTTCGCGCGTGATCAACCAGCTCTATCAAAAGGGCGCCGAGGTCATCTACAACCGCATGGCGGACGTACACGTTTCCGGTCACGCATGTCGCGAGGAGCTGCGGCTGATGATGGAGCTGACGAAACCGAAGTATTTCATCCCCGTGCACGGCGAGTTTCGGCATCTTGTGATGCACGGCCAGCTGGCCGAAGACATGGGCATCCTGTCGGAGAACGTGTTTGTTGCGGATTGCGGGGATGTGATTGAACTGACGCAGCGCTCCGGAAAAAAGAATGGCAGCGTGACCGCCGGCGGCGTGATGGTGGACGGCATCGGCGGCATCGACGACGTGGTGCTCAAGGATCGAAAGACGCTCTCGCAGGACGGCCTCGTGGTCGCCGTGCTCACGATAGACAGCGAAACGGGCCGCATGCTCGCCGCGCCCGAGATCATCTCCCGCGGGTTTGTGTATATGCGCGACTCCGAGGACCTGATTGCGGACACGAAGGCGCTGCTCGTCAAGGAGACGAGAAAGTTCGAAGGAGCCGATCGCAGCGATTATGCCGGTATCAAGGCAGGCGTGAAGAACTCGCTCAAGTCGTTTCTGAAAAACCGCACCAAGCGAACGCCGATGATCATGCCCATCGTCATCGAGATTTAACCGGATCCGATCGGAGGGCAAAATGGTCTACGACACCGCAAAGCTGCTCGCGGGCGAGCTGAAAAACAGCGTGGAATACCGCGAATTCACCGTCGCAAAAGCGCGGGCTATGGAAAATAACACTACCCGCGCGCTGATCGACGAATATAACAAGCTCCAGATCCGCTCGCAGGCGGCGATGATCGCCGGTGAGCGCGAGAACGATTCGCTCAAGCGCCTGCAGAAGATCGGCGAACTGCTGCAGTTCGATTCGGACGCCTCGGCTTATCTGATGGCGGAGTTTCGCCTCAAGCGCATGCTCGGCGACGTCTATAAGATCCTCGCGGAGGCGGTGGACGTCGACCTTGGCCCGCTGGAAGCGTAACGTGCAACTACGGAATATTGTTATGGGATTGAATTGCCTATGAACGGTAAAACCAACAAACCGATGACCCGCCGCCAGAAGCGCCTGCGTCGCTTCTGGCTGGCCATACGTCCGGCGTTCGTGCTGCTGGTCAGCCTTGCGATCGTGTTTGTGGTCGCGCGCGCGGGCGTGAACTATGCGCTCGCGAAATACGTCGAACCGGTCGACAAAAACGACGCGACGCCCATCGAGGTGACGATTCCGTCTTCGTCGTCGGCAAGCAGCATTGCGCGCATTCTCTACGGCGCCTGCGGCTATGACAAGGACGGGCTGATCTCCAGCACCGCCGCGTTCAAGGTGTATGTCGATTTTGTCGGCAAGGCCAACAGCCTGAAGGCCGGCACATACGTGCTGAGCAAAAACATGAGCATCAAGCAGATCGTCGAGGTGCTCTGCGAAGGCAATCCACCAAAGGCGACCGTAAAGTTTACGATTCCCGAAGGCTACACGATTGAAAACATCGCAAAAGTGTTCATGGACAAGGGACTGATCACGAGCGAAACCGAACTCTACGACGCGGCGAGGACGGGGAACGCCTTCCTCAACTTCGCGTTCGTTTCGGACGCGGCGGCGGCGCAGAACGCGGGCGTGCGATCCTACCTGCTGGAAGGATATCTCTTTCCGGACACCTATGAGGTGTATGCCGATGCGAGCGTGGAGACCATCCTCATCAAGATGCTCAACCGCTTCAACGAGGTGTTTTCGGACGAGTACCTGACCCGCGCGCAGCAGCTCGGCATGACGATGGACCAGGTGATCACGCTGGCCTCGCTCATCGAGCGCGAGGCGGCCGCGCCGGACGATTTTGCGAAGGTTTCCGCGGTGTTCCATAACCGCCTGAATCAGGATATGCCGCTGCAGAGCTGCGCGAGCCTGTCCTATGCGCTCGGCGTGACGAAGTATGTATTCTCCGCTTCGGAGCAGGAAACGGATTCGCTCTACAACACCTATAAGCACAAAGGCCTGCCCGTCGGCCCGGTCTGCAACCCCGGCAAGGCGGCCATCGAGGCGGCGCTGTATCCCAACGAAGACTTCCTTTCCGAAGGGTATCTCTACTTCTGCAACCAGAACCCGGCGGAGACGAGCGAGCTGGTGTTTGCCAGAACCTATGAAGAGCATCAGCAGAACGTCGAAAAGTATCAGCAATACTGGAACTGAGCATGAAAGCAAGCGGCACTCCGGCGGGTCTACCCGTCGGGGTGTTTGTCTATCCGGGCGGGCGCGCTTAGGCGCAGAAACACAATCTTTTTTTATTGCCCGATAAAAACATCTGTGGTAAAATAACTCCGTATGAAACAGAGAATTGAAGCATTACGCGAAAGCCTCTTAAAATCTTCGCTTGACGCCGCGCTGATCACCAGCGGCGTCAATATCCGGTATTATTCGGGATTCACCAGTTCGGACGGCATATTCCTCGTCACGCAGAAGAGCGCATATCTCGTTACGGATTTCCGATACACGATTCAGGCAAAGGCGCAGACAAAAGGCCAATGCGAAGTCGTGGAGACGACGAATACGGATCAGCTCGACCGTATCCGCGGGTTTCTCGCGGCGGACGGTTGCAAACGCGCGGCGTTTGAGCAGGACGAGATGCGCGTCGGCGCGTTTCATTCCTATCAGGCGATGCCGGTGGAATGGGTGCCGTTCGGGGACGAACTGTCGATGCCCCGCCGCTATAAGGCCGCCGAAGAGATCGCGAGCCTGCAAAAGGCGCAGCGCATTGCGGACCAATCCTTCCTCGAGTGGCTCGGACGCATCGGCGCGGGCATGACCGAACTGGAAGCGGCCGCGGAACTCAACTATGTTTGCGCGAAAAACGGCAGCGAGGGCGCGTCGTTCGATCCGATCGTCGCGGGCGGTCCAAACGGAGCCATGGCGCACGCGGTGCCCGGCAGCAGAAAACTGCAAAAGGGCGACCTCGTGGTCACGGACTTTGGCTGCATGGCGGACGGATATCATTCGGACATGACGCGCACGTTTGCCGTCGGTACGATTGACAGCGAGAGCAAAGAGATTTATGAGATCGTGAAAACCGCGCAGCAGATGGCGCTGGACGCGCTGAAAAACGGCATTGCCGGCCAGGCGCTGGATGCCGTCGCGCGCGACTACATCGCGAAGAAGGGCTACGGCCCGCAGTTTGGCCACTCGCTGGGGCACGGCTTCGGCCTGTTGATCCACGAAGCGCCATATGCCTCAATGACCAGCAAGGACGTGCTCACAAGCGGCATGACCATCACGGTGGAACCCGGCATCTATGTCGAAGGCAAGTGCGGCGTGCGCATCGAGGATTGCTGCGTCGTGGGTGAGGATCGATATATCAATCTTGTCGGCGTGACGAAAGAGCTGCTCTCCATCTGACAAGGAACGATGAAGTTTTCAGCATGAGATGCTGATGATGACAGAATAGATATGCAAGAGTAAGAATAACGGAGGAAACAACCATATGATCAGTGCAGGCGAATTCAGAAAAGGCATGACCGTCGAAATCGACGGCAATGTCTGGCAGATTGCCGACTTTCAGCACGTCAAACCCGGCAAGGGCGCGGCTTTCGTGCGTACTCGCCTTAAGAACGTGATGACGGGCGCGGTGCTTGAGCGCACGTTTAACCCGACGGACAAATATCCGCCGGCGCACATCGAAACCAAGGAAATGCAGTACCTCTACGAAGACGGCGGGCTGTATTATTTCATGGACGTCGAAAGCTACGAGCAGCTGCCGCTCAACCACGATCAGGTTGAGGACGCGATTCCGTTCATCGTGGAAAACCAGAACGTGAAGGTCCGCTTCTTCAAGGGCGCGCCGTTCTCCGTGGAAGCGCCGAATTTCGTCGAGCTGACCATCACGCATTCCGACCCCGGCGTACGCGGCGATACCGCGACGGGCACGACCAAGCCCGCGACGCTCGAGACCGGCTATACGCTCAACGTTCCGCTGTTTGTCAACGAAGGCGACCGCATCCGCGTGGACACTCGCACGGGCGAGTACATGGAGCGCGTATAACCGCGCTGTTGCGCAGACTCTGCATGTTCGGCAACGAACGGAAAGACGAGGGGAAAAAGCATGAGCTACATCTCGGAAAAAGTTGCATATCTGGACGGGCTGGCCGACGGCCTCTCGCTGAAGGATGAAGGCACGGATAAGGTGCTGCGCGGCGTCATCGAAACGCTCGGCGCAATCGCCGAGGCGCTCGAAGAGCAGGACGAGAGCATCGACGATCTCTCGGACTGCGTAGACGGCATCTACGACGAGCTGGACGATATCGAAGAAGCGCTGGATCTGGAGTTTGACGGCGAGATGGACGAGGACGATTTTATCGAGGTCGTCTGCCCGCACTGCGGCGAGACCGTGTATTTCGACGAGGACATGATCGACAGCGACGACGGGCTGATCTGCCCGAACTGCAACGAGACCATCGAGTTCGATATTCCGATCGACGGCGACGAAGCCGACGAATAAAACCGGAACCGGTATGAAACGCAACGCCCCGCCGCAACGACCGGCGGGGTTTTTGTTCGTTCTTCCAAATTGGAGCTCTGCCGACGGGCGATTATGGGCGTTTGATGTTTCAGAAAACAAGGACTTTCGGCGCGGGCGGCGAATACATACATACGGAAATGGTAAAACGCGGAACACGCAGAAAACACGGGGACGGCATGCAGCGGCGGAGGGAGCACGCAGATGACACAGGAAAACCCAAGACAGTATTACGAGCGCATCCAGGCGCAGACGCTCTCGCCCTATGCCATGCTCGCGCAGAACACGCGCGGGCGTGAGACGCCGATCGAACTGTGTCAGATTCGCACGGACTTCATCCGCGACCGGGACCGCATTCTGCACAGCAAGTCCTTTCGTCGGCTGAAACACAAAACGCAGGTGTTCCTCTCCCCGCAGGGGGACCACTACCGCACGCGTCTGACGCATACGCTGGAGGTTTCCCAGATTGCGCGGACGATCTCCCGCGCGCTGCGGCTCAACGAAGACCTCACCGAAGCCATCGCCATGGGACACGATCTCGGGCACACGCCGTTTGGACATTCCGGCGAAGATGTGCTCAACGAACTGCTGCCCGGCGGGTTCGAGCACAATGTGCAGAGCCTGCGCGTGGTGGAAAAGCTTGAAAACGACGGAGAGGGGCTCAACCTCACCTTTGAGGTGCGCGACGGTATTCTGAACCACAAAAAGAGCGGCGACCCGGCGACGCTGGAAGGCCGCGTGGTTTCGCTGGCCGACCGCATCGCCTATATCAACCACGACATCGACGACGCGATCCGCGCGGGCGTGCTCGAAGAAAGCGACCTGCCGGAAAGCTGCGTGCGCGTGCTCGGCAAATCGCACGGCAAGCGCATCAACACCATGATTCTCGACGTTGTGGCGCAGAGCGCGGACAAGCCGCTTGTGCAAATGAGCGACGCGGTATACGAGCAGTTCGACGCGCTGCGAGATTTCATGTTTGACCGCGTCTATAAAAATCCGAAAGCAAAGAGCGAGGAAACGAAAGCAAAGCGCGTCATCGAAGAGTTGTTCGCCTATTATCTGGCGCATGTCGATCTGCTGACGGGCGAATATGCGAAGTATCTTGAGCAGGATGGAAAGGAGCGCGCGGTTGCGGATTACATCGCGGGCATGACGGACAATTACGCCATCTCGGAGTACATGCGCATCTTCGTGCCGAAGTCCTGGATGGACCTGACGATCTGAGCAAATATTCCTCCGGTCAAAACGGGATGTTGAAAAATCGCGTGCTCGGAGCAGGAAACGGGAAGTCTTGGTCGAATACATAGTTTGGTCGAATCAACGACGCGACAGACGCGCCTTTGGCGGATGTCGAGTTGCAATCAACTGACGGACGGAGGAAACGAATCTCTTCTGGACAAAACGGCGGAAAGGACGGCACATGGCGTATCCCGATCACTGGATGAGCGAACTGCTCGCAAAAAACGATATCGTCTCCGTCGTCTCCACCTATGTCGATCTCAAGCCGAAGGGGCGGCGGCTCTGGGGGCTCTGTCCCGTGCACGGCGAGAAGACGGCTTCGTTTTCCGTTTCGCCCGACCGTCAGCTGTATTACTGCTTTGGCTGCCACATCGGCGGTTCGGTGATCCAGTTCGTCATGGACGTGGAGCATCTGACGTTTCCCGAGGCGGTGGAGTTTCTGGCAAACCGCGCCGGCATGGCCATGCCCGAGGAGGTCAACGACGCCGCCATGCAGCGCGCGCGCGCCAAGCGCGAGCGCCTTGCGGAGGCCTGCAAGCTCGCGGCGCGGTTCTACATGGAGACGCTGCTTGGCGAAAACGGCGCAGCGGGACGGGCATATCTGAAAAAGCGCGGCATTACGAGCGGGTCCGTCAAGCGCTTCGGCATCGGCTATGCGCCGAGCGAATGGGAAGCGCTCAAGCGCCATCTCGGCGAAAAAGGGTTTTCGCCGGAGGAACTCGCGGAGGCGGGGCTGCTCGTCAAAAACGAGCAATCCGGACGCACCTACGACGCATACCGCGGTCGGTTGATCTTTCCGATCATTGCGGCAAGCGGGCGGGTGATCGGCTTTGGCGCGCGCGTGCTGAACAACGAGGAGAAGCCTAAATACATCAATACCGGCGACACGCCGCTGTATAACAAGCGAAACAACCTCTACGGCCTGAACCTTCAGAAAAACGGGAAACTCTCCGACCTCGTGATGGTGGAAGGGTATACGGACGTGATCGGCCTGTTCGAGGCGGGCGTAACGAACGCCGTAGCGAGCCTTGGAACGGCGCTGACGCAACAGCAGGCAAGATTGCTCAAACGCTACGTAAACAACGTATACATCGCATACGACGGCGACACGGCGGGCCAGAACGCGACCATTCGCGGGCTGGACATCCTCATGGCGGAGGGACTGAACGTCCGCGTGATCGTGTTTCCGGGCGGGCAGGATCCGGACGAGTTTGTGCGGCAAAGCGGCAAAGAAGCCTTCGACACGCTCAAGGAAGAGGCGCTTTCACTCAACGCCTTCAAACTCGAAGCCATGTCGCGAAACTACTCCATGGACAGGGAAAACGAGCGCGAGCAGTTCGCCATGGAGGCCTGCCGCTTTATCGCGACGCTGACGCCCGTGGAGCGGGAGCGGTATTATCAGCAGCTTTCGAAAAAGACGGGCTATTCGCTGGAGACGCTTCGCGCGCAGGGCGACGGCTCGCGCCCCTTTGAACGGCGGGAGGCCGTTTCGCCGGGCGGGCAAAAGAGCGTCCCCGCAAGAAAGCGCGAAGTCACGCCGGAGAGCGAGCGAATCCGCGCGGAGAACGCGCTGCTCTACCACATGATGCAGTCTCCCGCGGCGGCAAGGCTCGCGGCGGCGCAGGGCCTCGAAAAACAATTCGCCTCGGCGGGGCTTAACGCGTTTGCCAAAGCGCTGCTTGGCGTTTACGACCGGGGGGATACGCCGAATCTCCCGCTGCTGCTGTCCGGCATGCAGAAGGAGGACGCGGAGCGCGTGAGCGCCGCGCTCAGGGACGAGGCGACCTGCGCGGACCCGGAAAAGGCGGCAAAGGACTGTCTCTGTCGCATCGAACGCTGCGACCTGTCGGAGCAAATCGAAGAGATCAAACGTCAACTGACCGAGCCGGCGCTGCCGGCGGCCCAGCGGGCGGAGTTATTAAGGGACATGCAGACACTGAACCTGCGGATGCGGGGTCTGAGTTGAAAGGAGCGGGTATTTTGGACGGAAAAGAAACGCGCGCACAAAAACTGAACGATCTGATCGAGGCGGGCAAACAAAAGGGCGTACTCTCCTACAAGGAGATCATGGACGCGCTGGAGGAACTCGAACTCGATCAGGAACAAATCGAAAAGATTTACGACCACCTCGAGGAACTGAACATCGACGTCGTAGAGGACGTCGAGATGCCCGAGGACATCAATCAGGAGATTGCGGAGATCGAATCCACGCTCGCCGCCGTCGAAGGCATCAACATCGACGACCCCGTGCGGATGTATCTCAAAGAGATCGGCAAGGTGCCGCTGCTCACCGCCACGCAGGAGGTGGAGATCGCCCAGCGCATGGCGGACGGCGATCCGGACGCGAAGCACCAGCTCGCGGAGGCGAACCTGCGCCTCGTCGTCTCCATCGCCAAGCGTTATGTCGGCCGCGGCATGCTGTTTCTCGACCTGATTCAGGAAGGCAACCTCGGCCTGATCAAGGCGGTTGAAAAGTTTGACTACCGCAAGGGCTATAAGTTCTCCACGTATGCAACCTGGTGGATTCGCCAGGCGATCACCCGCGCCATCGCGGACCAGGCGCGCACCATCCGCATTCCCGTGCACATGGTGGAGACCATCAACAAGCTCATCCGCGTCAACCGCCAGTTGGTTCAGGAATACGGACGCGATCCGCGGCCGGACGAGATCGCCAAGGAGATGGGCATCACGGAGGAGAAGGTGCGCGAGATCATCAAGATCGCGCAGGAGCCGGTTTCGCTCGAGACGCCGATCGGTGAGGAGGACGACTCCCACCTCGGCGATTTCATTCCGGACGACGACGCGCCTGCACCTGCCGAAGCGGTCGCCGTGACGCTGCTCAAGGAGCAGCTCATGGATGTGCTCAACTCGCTCACGCAGAGGGAGGCGAAGGTGCTCCGCCTGCGCTACGGGCTGGACGACGGCAAGGCGCGCACGCTCGAAGAAGTCGGCAAGGAGTTCAACGTCACCCGCGAGCGCATCCGCCAGATCGAAGCGAAGGCGCTCAGAAAGCTCCGCCATCCGAGCCGCAGCAAGCGACTGAAGGATTTTCTTGAATAAACATACCGTCACGATGCCCGCCGTACCCCGGCGGGCGTTTTCCGAAACGACGGCAGGGGGAAACGCATGAAGATTGCGATCATCGGCTACAGCGGGTCCGGCAAGTCCACGCTGGCAAAGCGCCTTGCGGATGAAATCGGCGTTTCGCCGCTGTACCTCGACCGCGTGCATTTTCTGCCTGGCTGGGCAGAGCGGGAAAACGACGAAGCCCGCGCCATCGTGCGCGAAGAGCTGCAAAAGAGCGACTGGGTGATCGACGGGAACTATCGGCAGTTGCTGCGTGAACAACGCCTGCACGACGCGGACGAGATCATCCTGTTGAATTATCCCCGTCTCGTGTGCCTTGCGCGTGCGCTCAGGCGACACCGCGACTTTCGAAACCGGACGCGGGAGAGCGCTGCGGACGGCTGCATCGAAAAGATGGACGCGGAGTTTGTCCGGTGGATTCTGTTTGGAGGCAGAACGCGCGAAAAGCGGCAGGGATACCGAGACGTGGCGGTCGACTATCCCGATAAGACCGTCGTCGTTCGAAACGACCGGGAGCTGGAGCGCTATCTGAGCAACAGAGCGGATGGGAAGAGGGGGACATGAAACACTATCGAATCGAAGATCAAACCCCGCTAAAGGCAAAGCGGCTGGTGCTTACGCCGTTGTCTGCGCGGGAACTCTCCGCGCTGATCGAGCGGGAGGCGGACGAGCGGCTGAAAGGGTCCTATGGCGAGATGCACCGGGACGTGACGGAACATCCCGACCAGGCGCTGTGGTATACCGGCTGGAGGATAAGCCTGCGGCAGTCCGGCGAGCCCGTCGGGCTCCTCTCGTTTCATGGCATGGCGGCGGATCGGACGGTGAACCTTACCTGCGACATCGCCGCAGCGCACCGCGGCAGCGGCTATGCCGAGGAAGCGACAAAGGCGATCTGCGGCTGGGCGTTTTCTCAGGAAAACGTATATTTTATCCGCGCGCTGGCGGACGGGGACAACGCCGCATCGAATCATATCCTCGAAAAGATGAAGTTTTACCGCATCGAAAGTCCGCTGGAGGGAAAGGCACTCTGGGAACTGGAACGCCCGGCGAGCTCCTGGATTGCGGTGTACATGAGCATCGGCCTTGCGCTGGGGCTCGCGTTTGGCACGGGGTTTTTTGGCAACATGGCGCTGGGCATGGCGGTCGGGCTCGGCGCGGGCGTCGCGCTTGGCGCGGCGATGGACTCGCAGGACCGCGCGGCACGAAAGCGGGAGCACGAGCCGAAAAAGCTCGATCAGGAAAAAAAGTAATCGAAAACGAAGCCCAAGGGGCGGATTGGGCCTGATGCGGATGCGCAAAAAAACGCTGCCGAAGACTCGGCAGCGTTTTTACTGAACCCTCGTAAAGACTAATATCGTTCGCATGCGGGGCGGTTGTTTCTGGACGCATGGTAGTCCCTGCACTCGCTGCACTTGCGGTAACGCTCGCAGGATGTTTTTTTGCAGGGACAGAGTTCCGGAATCCAGCGGGCGTCCTGCTTTTTTCGGATGGCCTCCACCTTGCTTTGCCGGCGCGCGTTCTGGCCAGCCGAACCGCGATAGGTAAGCCGGTCGATCAGCGGGGTTAACGGGCGAACCTTGCTTTTCGGCCGAAAATGCAGCTTACCCGGGGCGTTGCCGGGATCGCAGGAGCAGACGTCCTGCGTCGCGCCGTCCAGCCGCACGCGGCACCACATATGGCCGGAGGTCAGGCGGCGCAGCTGTACGCCGGAAACGACCACTTCGGGAAAGAACGTCCTGAACGCATAGACGATCTGACATTGAAACCCAAGCGCGTCGATTAGATCGCACATGACGTGCGCGTGATGATAGCAATATCCGCGGCCTTTCTCAAACGCGGCTTGCGGCGTATCCGTGGAGTTATCAACCGCGTAGGCCATATGTTGCTGAACGAGGCTTTGCGCATATGCCACCAGCTCCCAGCCGGAGAGCGGCTGCGCGCGGCATTCGTCGATTGCCTGCTGAATTTCCATCTTTTCCCCACTCCTGTTGTCGTTGTAAAAACTGTATCATGTTTTCGGAAGAAATGCTGTAAAATTCTTCTGATAATCCGCATTAAAAAAGGCGGCTCCAGCCGCCGAAAAAGTAATTGAGTTGGTGCAGTCACTGCCCGGGCTGCGGATAGCGATACCGCTGGCCGCGGTAGTTTTCCAGCAGCACTTCCTTGTCGTCCCTGCTGAGGACGTAATCGTACCCAACGGGGATCTTTCCGCCGCCGCCCGGTGCGTCGATGACATATTTCGGCAGCGCATAACCGGAGATATTGCCCGTGAGCTTGCGCATGATCTCGATGCCGGTCTCCACGCGCGTGCGAAAGTGTCCGATACCGCAGCTTAAGTCGCACTGGTAGAGATAATACGGGCGGACGCGCATCTTTACGAGCCCGAGCAGCAGGCGCTTCATCGTCTCCGCGTCGTCGTTGATGCCCCGCAGCAGCACCGTCTGGTTACCCAGCGGGATGCCCGCGTCCACGATGGCCGCGCAGGCGCGCGCCGCCTCGGGCGTGAGCTCGTTTGGATGGTTGAAGTGCGTGTTGATCCAGATCGGGTGATAGCGCCGCAGCATGTCCGTCAGCTCGGTCGTGATCCGCATTGGCATCACGACCGGCACGCGCGTGCCGATGCGGATGATCTCCACATGCTCGATGGCGCGAATGGAGGAGATGATGGTTTCGAGCTTCGCGGTGCTCATGGTCAGCGGGTCGCCGCCGGAGATGAGCACGTCCCGTATCTCCGTATGCGCGCGGATGTAGGAAATCGCCTTTTGCAGCTGCGCCGGCGTGATGGCGCGGTCCTCCTCGCCGACGGCTCTGCGGCGCGTGCAGTGGCGGCAGTACATGGAGCACTGCAGCGTCACGAGCAGCAGCACGCGGTCGGGATAGCGGTGCACCAGGTGCGGCACGGGGCTGTCCTCCGTCTCGCCGAGCGGGTCGGCCATGTCGTTTGCGTCCGCGTGCGTTTCGAGAATGGACGGAACCGCCTGCATGCGGATCGGGTCATGCGGGTTGCTTGGTTCGATCAGCGAGGCGTAATACGGCGTGATCGCCATGCGAAACGCGCCGAGGCAAGTTTCGATGTCTTCTTGTTCCTGCGGCGTGAGCGGCAGCACGCGTTTAAGCTGCTCAGCAGTGGTGATGCGGTTGGCAAACTGCCATTTCCAGTCGTTCCAGCGGTTTTCCATGCTGTTTCACCGCCGTTTCAGAGCGCGATGCCGGCGCGGCAAGCGCCGGCGCGAAGCACCGAATAAACAAGATCTTCATGCGCCATGCCGCAGAACTCCGCGAGCATGGGATAGTCGCTGTAATGCGGCGCGAGGCCCGGCAGGGGGTTGATTTCGATGAAATAGATGCGGCCTTCGCCGTCCATGCGGAAGTCCACGCGCGCAAAATCCCTGCATCCGAGCGCGAGGAATACTTTTTTCGCAAGGCGCACAAGCTCGCGCTCCAGCATTTCCGGTATCTCCGCCGGGCAGCGGTAGGAGACGTACTCCGTGTACGCCTGCTTGACGGTGTAGTTGTAGACGTTGAAGCCGTCGATGGGCGAATTGTGATAGACGATCTCCATCGGGGAAAAGACGGCGACGGACGCGCCGTTGCCCAAAAGACCGACGGTGAACTCGCGGCCGTGGATGAACTCTTCGGCGAGCACGTCGCCGCCGTAGAGCGCGATGTTTTGCTCCACAAGCGTCCGAAGCTGTGCGGCGTTTTGCGCGATGCAGAGGTCGGGAATGCCCTTGCTGGAGCCCTCGGCGTTCGGTTTTACGATGACGGGATAGTTCAGCCCCGCGGTGCGGATGGGTTCGCCGGGCGAAAACACGCGCCAACGCGGCGTCGGCACGCGATAGGTGGCGAGCAGGCGCTTGGAGAGCGCCTTGTCGAGCGCGAGGCAGAGCGTGGTTTCGTCCGACCCCGTGAACGGTATCTGTAAGAGGTTCAGCAGCGCGGGCACCTGCGCCTCGCGCGCGCGTCCGCCGCTTCCCTCGGCAATGTTGAATACGATATCTGGCTGCTCCTCGCGGAGCCTTTGCGGCAGGGTGTCGTTTGCCTCGAGCAGCACGGTGTTCAGTCCGCGCCGCCTGATTGCCGCTTCGATGGCGAGCACGGTGTCCATGCTGTCGAATTCGGCCTGGTCGTCCGGCGCTTTTCCGGACGCGTGTTCGGCGTGCTTGATATTATAGGTCACGCCGACTTTGACAGGCCCGAGAGGCACCTCTTCGGATTGATTTTCCATTTGGCATCACTTCGCTTTCCCCACAAAAAATCGCAAACATAGATGTCTGCACGCAAGTTGTAACTCGAATGCGATCGTTTGTCAATATGCGAATTGTGACGTTTTGCGGGCAAACAAACGTGCCGGTTTTTTACGTCAGTTTCTTCTATAAAATATTGTAAAAAATATTGTAATTTTCGAATTTTTCCGATAAAAAAGCATGGCGATTTGCAGGCGTTTCACAGCATCAGCAGGCGACCGGGCGCTTGGGCGTTTCGCCGATTTTTCCTTGAGCGCGGCGGACGTTAAGACCGAATAAAAATAAGCGTTTGGCGTATAAAGACAGTATAAAGATTCGACCGAATCCGTTGATTCCGCATCGATATCGGCATAGCATGCAGGTAAAGTAACTGCGGGAGGATGAACCATATGGGAATAGCCTTGGTCTTCATCGGCATCGTCGCCGTTTGCGCCCTGATCTACTTCTTACTGGAACTGGCCGACAAGAAAAAGAAAAAATAGCGAATTGGCAGCTGTAAAAACCATATCTTCCGCCACACCGTCGGCCGACTCGGCAGGACGGTGTTTCTGTATGAAAACGCATGCGCGTGTGATAGAATAGGCGCATCAGAAAGACGGACAGTTCGACGGGAAGCGCAAAGATATGAGCCGAAGCATCAAGGGCATGATCAAAAACATCATCGTCACGATCGGCATCCTCTCCGCCGTGACCGGCTTGAGCCTGCTGCTCGACCAGCAGGACGACGTGTCCCACAGCGACGCGTATGTCTCCATGCTGTTCATCCTCGCGGTGCTCGTCATTTCGCGCGTGACGGACGGGTATTTCTATGGGCTGGCCGCATCCGTCTATGGGGTCCTGACCGTAAACTACTTTTTTACGTTTCCATATTACGCCTTTAATTTTTCACTGTCGGGGTACCCGATCACGATGGTCGCGCTGTTCACGGTCTCCACGCTGACGAGCGCGCTTACGACGCGCATGAAGCGGCAGGAGCAGGCGCGCGCGGAGGCGGCGAAGGAGAAACTGCGGGGCGATCTGCTCCGCGCCATCTCGCACGATTTTCGCACGCCGCTGACGTCGATCATGGGCGCGAACGCCGCGCTCATGGAAAACGCAGACGCGCTGTCGTCCGAGCAAAAGCGCGCGCTGCACCAAAACATCGGCGCTGAGGCGATGTGGCTCCAGCGCATGGTGGAAAACCTGCTTTCGGTGACGCGTATCTCCGGCGAGACAGGCGCGAAAATCGAGAAGACGCCGCAGGTGATCGAAGAGATCGTTGCGGCGGCCAGCGAGAAGTTTCACGCGCGGTTTCCCGACTTTTCCGTGCGCGTCGGCGTGCCGCAGGAGGCGCTGCTTTGCCCGATGGACGCACTTTTGGTCGAGCAGGTGCTGCTCAACCTTCTGCAAAACGCCGCGCAGCACGCAGAGGGCGCGACCCATGTGGAGATTCTCCTGTCGCGCGAAAAGGGCTGCGCAAAGATCAGCGTGCTCGACGACGGCTGCGGCATGGACAAAGCGCTGCTCGGCAGATTCAGGCGCGACAGAGAACAGAGCTGGGAAGCGGCGGGGGACTCGGCAAGGGCCTCGGGAATCGGGCTTTCGGTCTGCGCGGCGATTGCGACGGCGCACGGCGGCAGCCTTCGCCTGGAAAACCGCGAGGGCGGCGGCCTTTGCGCCTCGCTGCTGCTTCCGCTGGAGGGGTAGCCGTATGGAGCACGCGGATCGGATTCTTGTCGTCGAGGACGAGCCGGGCATCACCGGCTTTCTGAGCACGATTCTGGGCAACAACGGATATGAGGTGGAGAAGGCCGCCAACGGGAAAGAAGCGCTGATGATGATCTCCTCGCGCTGCCCCGACGCGGTGATTCTCGATCTCGGCCTGCCGGATATGGACGGCCAGCGGGTGATCTCGTCGGTGCGCGAGTGGTCGGGCGTGCCGATCCTCGTCGTTTCCGCGCGCACGCACGAGCGGGACAAGATCGGCGCGTTTGATCTCGGCGCGGACGACTATATCACAAAGCCGTTTTCAACGGGCGAGCTGCTGGCCCGCGTAAAGACCGCGCTGCGGCATGCAAAAGCGCGCGAATCCGCGGCGCAGTCCGCGCCGGTCGCGCGCTTTCAGCTCGGCGCGCTGACGGTGGATTACGACAGGCACAGGGTGCTTCTGGACGGCGCGGACGTGCATCTGACGCAGATCGAATACAAGATCGTCTCCCTGCTGAGCCGAAACGCGGGGCGGGTGATGACCTACGACTCGATGATGAAACAGGTCTGGGGGCCGACCATCGCGCAGGACCATCAGGTGCTGCGCGTCAACATGGCGAATATCCGCAGAAAGCTCGAACAAAACCCCGCCGCGCCAAAGTATATCCGAACGGAGATCGGCGTCGGCTACTGGATGCCGGAAGAAGAATAAAAAAACAGCGCCCGCGAAAGCGGGCGCCGCTGTTTGATTGACCGCAGGGATGCGGTTATTATTTTTTTCAGTCCAGCGCGGGGAAAGAGACGGTGACGGTCGTGCCGATGCCGACCTTGCTCTCAAGCTGCACCGTTGCGCCGAGCGTTTCGGCGGAATGCTTGACGATGGAGAGCCCGAGACCGGTACCGCCGATCTGCTTGTTGCGGCTGCGGTCCACGCGGTAGAAGCGCTCGAATACGCGCGAGAGGTGGTCCTCCGGGATGCCGATGCCGGTGTCGGAGACGTGCAGCTCCACGCGCTGGTCCACCTTCTTCAGCGTCACGCCGACGCTGCCGTTGGAGGTGTTGTATTTGATTGCGTTGTCCACGAGGTTGAGCACGATCTCTTCCAGAATCTTCGGGATGCCGCGTATGCTCGCGTTTTCGCAGCTGACGTTGAGCGTTACGCCGGATTTCTCCGCCTGCGGCTGCAGACGCTGGCAGACGTCCTCGCAGATGGCTTTCAGGTCCACGGGAACCATCTCGGGCAGGGACGTCTTTTCATCCAGCTGTGAGAGCCGGATGATGTCTTCGATCAGGGACATGAGCTGGGAAGCCTCCGTATAGATTTTTCCGGCGAAGCGGCGCGTATCCTCGGCCTTGGCGACGCCGTCGCGCATGATCTCGGCGTAGCCGAGGATGGAGGTCAGCGGCGTTTTGAGTTCGTGGGAAACGTTTGCCGAGAATTCGCGGCGCATCTGTTCGGCCGCGACGCGGTCCGTGATATCGAGAATCAGAATGACCGTTCCCGCCGGGGACTGGCTGTCCATCACGAGGCTTGCCAGAACCTGATAGGTATTGGCGCCGCGGATGAGGGTCGCCTGACCCGCGCCGTCGATCTTCGCCTGCTCCAGCGCCTGCTGCAGCGCGACGCTGCGGTTGAGCATGAGCACGTGCGCGCCCTTGACGCTCATGGCGTCCGCGCCGAAGATGCTGGCGGCGCTGCCGTTGATGGCGAGCATGCGGTCGCTCGCGTCGAGCAGGATGAACCCTTCGCGCATGTGTTCGGTCACCGCCGCGAATTCGCGCTGCTTTTCGGAGAGCGCTGCCATGCGGCTGATGATCTCGCGGCGCTGCCGCTCCATGCCGGTCAAAAGCGGCGCGAGCTCGTCGTAGGTGACGTTGCCGAGCGGGTTCTCCAGATCGAGCGCGTTGATGGGCTGGACGATGGTCTTTGCCGCATAGCGCGCGAACAGCACCGAGACGACCGTGATGACAAACAGCACGAGCAGCATCGTCGGCAGGAGTTTGCCGAGCATGCCGAGCACGCTCTGCTGGCTGGTCGCGATGCGCAGCACGCGTCCGTCGGGGAGCAAGCGGGCGTAATAAAAGTTTTTCATCGACTGCGTCGTGGAATAGCGCGAGCTCGTTCCTTCGCCGTTGACCTGCGCGGTCACGACCTCCGGACGGTCCGCGTGGTTTTCCAGCTTCAGCGCGTCCGCCGAGGTGTCGAATAGCACGGTTCCGTCGGCGTCGATCAGCGTCACGCGGTCGCGCGCAGGCAGGCTCGAAAGATAGGCGGACTCGTCGGAGGTTGCGAGCAAACCGGATTTCACATATTCGCATTCGGCGGAGAGCTGCGTAAACACCAGCGTTTCGTAGGTGCGATACTGCGCAAAGAGGATGACTCCGCCGAGCAGCAGCGCCGCGATGAGCGAGGAAAGGAAGATATTCCAGAAAATTCGTCGTTTCATTGATTAAGCTCCCGTGATGATATGCCGGCAGAAAAGCAGCGCGAAGTTGTTTGTTCAGAACCAGATGACCATGCCGCGTGGCGATATGCCGGCTGTGAGATTGCGTTCTTTGGGACCGCGTGCGCGAACCGATCGGGGGGGTGTCAATCCTCCGCAGGGCGAAGGCAGGCGGGATTATTCGCCGAAGCGATAGCCCACGCCGCGGACGGTCTCGATGAACCGGCCGCTGCTGCCGAGCTTTGTGCGGAGCGTCTGCACATGCACGTCCACCGTGCGCGTGCCGCCTTCGTAGTCGTAGCCCCAGACGGTTTCGAGCAGCTGCTCGCGCGTGAACGCGCGGCCCGTGTTCTCCATGAGGCACGCCAGCAGCGCAAACTCTTTATAGGTCAGCGTGATGCTCTGCCCGCCGGACGTCACGGTGTGCTTGGCGATGTCCACCGTCAGCTCGTCGTGCACGAGGCGCTCGGCGCTGGTCTTCATGCCGCTTCTTCGAAGCAGCGCCTTGACGCGGGCGACGAGCTCGGCCATGCCGAACGGCTTTGTGATGTAATCGTCCGCGCCGAGGTCCAGCCCGGAGACCTTGTCAAACTCCGTGGTTTTGGCGGTGATCATCATTACGGGGATCGACGTCGTGCCTGCGCTCGCGCGGATTTTTTTCAAAATCGAGAGGCCGTCTTCGCCGGGCATCATGATATCCAGCAGGATCAGCGAGGGCTTTTCCTCCGCCGTGGCGGCGAAAAACGCCGCCGCATCCGAAAACCCCTTCGCGGCCAGTCCCGTCTGGTTCAGCGTGTAGACCACAAGTTCGCGTATGTTCGCGTCGTCTTCCACATAATAGATCATAGTTCCGCCCCTTTATGTACGCCGGTGATGGAATACTCCGCCCACTCGGCGATGTTCTGCGCATGGTCGCCGATGCGCTCAAAATATTTGGCGATCATCAGCAGGTCGACCGCCTGTTCGCCGTTGGCCGGGTCGTGCTGAATCAGCTCGATGAGTTCGCCCTTGATGGTATCGAACAGATCGTCGATGATATCGTCCATGTCGATGATCTTTCTCGCGAGCGTGAGGTCCTTGTTGATGAAGGCGTCGATGCTGCCGGAAACCATGCGGATGGAGCCTTCCGCCATCTGCGGCAGGTGTTCGAGGGACTTGATATACGGCTTGCCAGCCAGGTAGATCACGATGCCGGAGATGTCCGCCGCCTGGTCGCCGATGCGCTCCATGTCCGTGATCATCTTGAGCGCGGCGGAGATGAGGCGAAGATCTTTCGCCACGGGCTGCTGCTGGAGCAGCAGCTTGAGACAGAGCGACTCGATGTCGCGCTCCTTCAAATCCACCTCGCGGTCGAAGGTGATGGCGTGGTTTGCGGCTTCGACGTCCTGCTTGATGAGGGCTTCGCTTGCGGACTGTATCGCGTGCTCGATCAGGGCGCCCATTTCCAGCAGTTCCTGATTCAACAGGCGCAGCTGTTCTTCAAAAGTGATTCGCATTAACCGAACCTCCCTGTGATGTAATCTTCCGTGCGCTTGTCGCGCGGCATGCTGAAAAGCTTTTCTGTGTTTCCGTACTCGATGACTTCGCCGAGAAGGAAAAACGCGGTGTTATCGGAGATACGGGCGGCCTGCTGCATATTATGCGTTACGATTATTATAGTATATTTTTCGCGCAGCGTCACGCAGAGGTCTTCGATGCGGCTTGTGGAGATGGGGTCGAGCGCGCTGGTCGGCTCGTCCATGAGCACGACCTCCGGTTCGACGGCGAGCGCGCGCGCGATGCAGAGACGCTGCTGCTGACCGCCGCTGAGCCCCAGCGCGTCCTTTTTCAGGCGGTCCTTCAGCTCGTCCCAGATGGCCGCGTCCCGCAGCGAACGCTCCACGATGTCGTCCAGCCGCGCTTTGCCGCGGACGCCGTGCGTGCGCGGACCGAATGCGACGTTGTCATAGACGCTCATCGGGAACGGGTTCGGCTTTTGAAACACCATGCCGACGCGCTTTCTCAAAAGCGTCGTATCCATGCTTCCGTTGTAGATGTCCTGCCCGTCGAGCAGCACCTTTCCGGTGATGCGGCAGCCCTCCACAAGGTCGTTCATACGGTTGAGCGAGCGAAGCAGCGTGCTTTTTCCGCAGCCGCTCGGGCCGATGAACGCCGTGATCTGGCGCGCGGGTATCTTCAGCTCTACGTCTTTCAGCGCTTGCATCTGCGTATAATACAGATCCAGATTCGAAATTTCAAACTTGTTCATATCCTGTTTCCTTTATGAGGGCGCAGCGCCCGAATGTTCTGGTTAAAATCATATGGCATCGCTCAGATCCTTCGCTTGCTCACGCGCCTGGCGAGCATCGCCGAAATCGCGTTGATCCCGACGACGATGGCGAGCAGCACGACCGCGGTGGCGTACGTCTGGTCGATATACAGGCCTTCCTGCGAGAGCGCGTACATGTGCACGGAGAGCGTGCGCGCGGAGTCCATGATGCCGGACACCGTGTCGGAGGAGGTGCCCGCCGTATAGAGCAGCGCGGCCGTTTCGCCGACGGTGCGGCCCACGCCGAGGATGACGCCCGCGAGGATGCCCGGCACCGCGTCCGGCAGCACCACGCGAAACACCGTCCTGAGCCGTCCCGCGCCGAGCCCGAAGCTGCCTTCGCGGTAGCTGTCCGGAACGCTCATGAGCGCTTCTTCGGACGTGCGCAGGATGACCGGCAGGATCATGATGGCGATGGTCAGCGCGCCGGAGAGCATCGAAAACCCGAGCTTGAGCGCGGTGACGAAGAAGAGCATGCCGAAGAGGCCGTATACGATGGACGGGATGCCGGCGAGCGTCTCCGCGTTCATGCGGATGATGCGCACGAGGCGGCTGCCGCGGCGCGCGTACTCCACAAGATAGATCGCGGCGAAGACGCCGAGCGGGACCGCGATCAGGAGTGCGAGCATCGTCAGCAGGATGGTGTTGAGCAGCGCGGGCAGCAGCGAAAGGTTTTCCGTTGTGTAGCGCCACTCAAACAGCTTCCACGAAAGGTGCGGAATGCCCTTGACGAGGATGTACCCAACCACGAAGAGCAGCGCGCCGACGGTGACGACGGTCGCGACATAGACCGAAAGCCGAAGGAAAAGTGCGGAAATCTTCTGTCGATTCATGTCTTTTTCCCCCGTTTAGTCAGTGAAAAGAGAAAGTTGATGATGAGGATAAAGACGAAGAGCACCACGGCCGTGGCGATCAGCGCCTCTCTGTGCAGGTCGGCGGAATAGCCCATCTCCATGACGATATTCGTCGTGAGCGTCCGAAGTCCCTTCAGGAGCCCCTGCGGCATGCGCGGCTGGTTGCCGGCCACCATGATGACCGCCATCGCCTCGCCGATTGCGCGGCCGACGCCGAGAATAACGGCGGCGGTTACGCCGCTCTTTGCGGCGGGCAGTACGATGGAAAACACCGTTCGCTCATGCGTCGCGCCCAGCGCGAGCGCGCCTTCGTAATAGGAAGACTCCACCGCGTTGAGCGAGCTTTCGGACACCGTGATGATCGTCGGAAGGATCATGATGGCCAATACGATGCTCGCCGCGAGCATGCTGCCGCGGCCGCCGAGCAGCGGAACGATGACCACGAGCCCGAAAAAGCCGTAGACCACGGAAGGGATGCCCGCGAGCAGCTGCACGGCGGGTTTGAGCAGGTGCACCAATCGCCTCGAGGCGAAGCGCGAGAGAAACAGCGCCGTCAGGATGCCGACCGGAACGCCGAGCACGAGCGCGCCCGCGGTCACATAGATGCTGCCGAGGATCATCGGCAGTATGCCGTAGATGTCGTTGCCCGGCCGCCAGACCGTTCCGAGGAGAAATTTGAACACGCCGATTTCGGCGATTGCGGGCACGCCGCTGATCAGCAGATAAAACGTAATCAGCAGTACTGCGAGGATACTGACGCAGGCAGCGGCGAGAAATAAGATTCTCGCCGCACCCTCGCGCACTTGGTTATTTCGTCCCGCGGCGGTTTCACGCTTCAGGGAGAGTTTGTCTTTCATCCAAGTCGCTCCAAATCAAGTTATTCGTGTTATTGCACTTCCGCCCAGTTGGTCGTCTCGCCGACGTAGATCTGGCGGACCTGCTCCGCGCTGAGGCCGGAGACGGGGTTGTCGTTGTTCACGATGATCGCGATGCCGTCGATGGCGATGACGGTCGGGGTGACGCCGCCGGCAAGTTCGCTGTCCTTGAGTTCGCGGGACGCCATGCCGATGTCGCAGTTGCCTTCGATGGCCATCTTGACGCCGGTGCTGGAGTCGCTCATCTGGATTTCGATCTCAGCGTTCGGGTTCAGGGCCATGTAGGCTTCCTTCAGCTTCTCCATCACCGGGGTAACGGAAGAGCTGCCGGCGACGACGACCTTGCCTGCAACGCTACTGCCGGCAAACGCGGGAGCGTTATCGATGCTCGCGATGTACTTGTTCTCCTGGATGACGGCCTGGCCTTCCGCGCTGAGCATGAAGTCGATGAACGCCTGCGCGGCTTCGGAGATGGTCGCCTGGGTCGCAATGTTGAACGGACGGGCTACCTTATAGGTGCCGGCCTTGATGTTGTCCACGGTGGCATCCGCGCCGTCGATCTGGAGGGCTTTGACGGTGTCGTTCAGGGAGCCGAGGGAGATGTAGCCGATGGCGGCGACGTTGCCCGCGACGGTCTGCAGAACGACGGAGGTGCTGTTGACGATTTCGGCGTCGAGCGTCGTGTAGTCGACATTCGCGCCGCTGGCGTCTTTCTGCTGCACGCCCATGAGTTCGATGAACGCGCCGCGCGTGCCGCTGCCGTCTTCACGGGAGACGACGACGATGTCTTCGTCAAAGGCTTCCATCGCGGGGGCTGCGGGCGCTTCGGTGGCTTCCATCGCAGGGGCTTCGGTGGCTTCCATCGCGGGGGCTTCGGTGGCCTCGGTCGCGGCGGGTGTGCTGGCGCAGGCGGCAAGGCCCGCTACCATGGTCAGTGCGATCAGCATCGCAAGGATTTTCTTCATCATTAACGTTTCTCCTTTTATATTCTTTCTCATGCGACAAGCATAAACGAGCATTGTTTGATCAAAATACTGTAAAGATCAAATGTATGTAAAATTATGACGCTGCGAAAATCAAGCGTTTTACAATATCAAACGGCTGGCCCGATTTATTAAATCCTCGTAAAATCCGCCGAAACTTGCAATGACCGGCGCTTTCCGTTATAATACTTCGGTCGGCGCACCCGGCCTGCAAACGGCTGATTTCGGGCGCGCAAAGGGATAACGGAACCGATGCACACCAGCGATTTTTCATATGACCTGCCCAAAGAACTCATCGCGCAGACGCCGATTGCGGACCGCTCCGCCTCGCGACTGCTCGTTTACGACCGCGCGACGAAGCAAATTCAGGACCGCGTGTTTTCCGAGATGACGGAATTTCTGACGCCGAAGGACGTGCTCGTACGCAACAACACCCGCGTGCTCCCCGCGCGGCTTTTTGCCAGGCGCGGCGACACCGGCGGCGGGATGGAGTTTCTTCTATTAAAGAGAATCGGGGAAAAAACCTGGGAATGCCTTGCCCGGCCCGCCCGAAGAGCGCTTGCCGGGCGTGAATACGTGGTCAACGGCGAGCTTGGCGTGCGCGTGCTCGGCGACACCGGCGCGGACGGGGGAAAGCGCATCGAGCTGATCTACGACGGCATCTTCGAAGAGGTGCTCGACCGCGCGGGCCAGATGCCGCTTCCGCCGTACATCACCGAAAGGCTGGAGGATAAGACCCGCTATCAGACGGTATATGCGCTGACCAACGGCTCCGCTGCGGCGCCGACGGCGGGACTGCACTTTACAAACGAACTGCTCGATCGCGTTTCGTCGCAGGGGACGGACATCGTGGATATCCTGCTGCATGTGGGCCTTGGCACGTTCCGCCCGGTTTCGGAGGCGAATATCGAAGACCACGTGATGCACGAGGAGTATTATGAAGTTTCGCCCGAGGCCGCGGGGCGCGTCAACCGCGCGCGGGCAAGCGGCGGGCGTATCGTCGCCGTCGGCACGACGAGCTGCCGAACGCTCGAGAGCGTGACGGATTCGGCCGGCGTCGTACATGCGGGCAAGGACTGGACGGGCATCTACATCACGCCCGGCTATCGCTTCAGGGCGGTGGACGCGCTGATCACGAATTTTCACTTGCCGGAGTCGACGCTGCTCATGCTTGTCTCCGCGTTCATGGGGCGCGAAGAGGCGCTGCGCTGCTATGAACACGCAATCGAACAGCGGTATCGCTTTTTCAGCTTCGGCGACGCGATGCTGATCCTTTGAGCGGCAAAAGATCGAAAGACACGGGAGAAACGCCATATGGCATACCCTTTTACCTTTGAACTGAAACATGTCTGCCAACAGAGCGGCGCGCGCTGTGGCGTTCTGCATACGCCGCACGGGGAGATCGAAACGCCGATCTTCATGCCCGTCGGCACACAGGCGACGGTCAAGGCGATGACCCCGCGGGACCTTATCGACGTCGGCGCGAACATCATCCTCGGCAACACCTACCATCTCTACCTTCGTCCCGGGCACAAACTCGTGGAGGAGGCGGGCGGCCTGCACAAATTCATGCGCTGGGACCGGCCGATTCTGACCGACAGCGGCGGGTTTCAGGTGTTTTCGCTGGCGAAGATCAACGACATTCAGGAGGACGGCGTGCTGTTTCGCTCCCACATCGACGGGAGCAAGCACTTTTTCACGCCGGAGTCCGTCATGGAGATCGAGCAGTCGCTCGGCGCGGATATTGCGATGTGCTTCGATGAGTGCGCGCCGTATCCGTCCGACCGAAAGTACACGATAGAGGCGATGGAGCGCACGCACCGCTGGGCCGAGCGCTGCAAGAGCGCGCACACGCGCGAAGACCAGGCGCTGTTTGGCATCGTACAGGGCGGCATGTTTGAAGACCTGCGCATACAGAGCGCGAAGACGCTCGCGGACATGGATTTTCCCGGCTACGGAATCGGCGGCCTGAGCGTCGGCGAGCCGAAACACGTGATGTACGAAATGCTCGAGACCATGATGCCGTATATGCCGGAGCGCAAGCCGCGCTATCTCATGGGGGTCGGCAGCCCGGACTGTCTGCTCGAGGGCGTGCTGCGCGGGGTCGATATGTTCGACTGCGTGCTGCAGACACGCGCGGGCAGAAACGGCATGGCGCTGACGCGGCATGGGCGCATGACGCTGAAAAACGCGAAATACGAGCATGATTTTTCGCCGCTGGAGGAGGACTGCGACTGCTATTGCTGCCGCAATTTCTCCCGCGCGTACCTGCGGCATCTGTTCAAGGAAAAGGAAATCCTCGGTGCGCAGCTCCTGACCATGCACAACCTCCGGTTTTCCCTGCGGCTCATGGAGGACGTGCGCCGCGCGATCTCGGAGGACCGCTTCGGCGACTTTGCGCGCGAACTGCTTGAGCAGGGGATTTACGACTGACCGCAGGAGGCGGGCGTTGGGAAGCCATCGCCTGTGAAACGGACTGCGGCGGACCATAAGAGGCGAATCCGATTGAAAACCATCGTCTGCAAAACCGAAGAAGAGACGCATTCGCTCGGGCGGCGGTTATTTCGCGCGCTGCCCGTGCCGTCGTTCGTCGCGCTCTATGGCGAACTCGGCGCGGGAAAGACCGCGCTGGTGCGCGGCATGGGCGCCGAAGCCGGCACAAAAGAGGTGCGCTCGCCGACGTTTACCATCGTGCACGAATATGAGACCGAGCCGCGGCTGGTGCATTTCGACGCATACCGGCTGGCGGATGCGGAAGAGCTCTATGCCATCGGCTTTGAGGACTATCTGACGCAGCAGGCCGTGCTTGTGCTGGAATGGGCGGAACGCGTGCCCGAGGCGCTGCCCAAAGAGCGGCTGGAGCTGCGTCTGTTCGGAAGCGGGGACGAACCCCGCACCGTCGAGATAGTTCCGTTCGGAACGGCCTACGAAAGCGTGGTGGATGCGCTGTGATGCTGCTGGCGATCGATACGACGGCTGCCGTCGCCACCGCCGCGCTCTATCGTGACGGCGCGCTCGTCGCGGAGCGCGAGGCGGACGCGACGAAGAAACATGCCGAAACCGCGTTGCCCCTGATCGACGCGCTGCTGGAAGAATGCGGCGTGCCGATCTCCCAAATCGACCTGTTTGCGGTCGACATCGGGCCGGGGTCGTTTACGGGCGTGCGCATCGGCGTGAGCCTTGTCAACGCGCTGGCGTTTGCCACGGGCAGACAAATCGTCCCCGTGGACGCGCTGCATACGCTCGCTCTGTCGGCGGGGGATATGGAGTTGCCTGTCTGCGCCATGATCGACGCGAGAAACGGCAACGCCTACGCCGCGCTGTATCGGGCGGGCGAGACGCTGATCGAACCTTGCGCGGTCGAGATCGAGCCGTTTTTATCCCGCGTTCCGGAAGGCGCGGTGTTTGTTGGCGACGCGCATGCCGCAATGAAGTCATATCCGCGCGCAAGGTTTGTCGGGCTGGCCGCGCTGGCCATGCAGGACAAAGCGCTGGACGAGGCGGAGCCGACCTACCTGCGGCCGCCGCAAGCGGAGCGGCTGAGAAAGAAGACCCCTGTCAAGGAGGCGTAACACAGCCATGGAACAGGAGATCATCCGTCCGATGGTGCGGCAGGACGTAAGCCGCGTGCATGAAATCGAATGCGCGTGCTTCCGCTCGCCGTGGTCCAAGCTCGCGCTGCTCGGGGAACTGAGAAACGAGGTCGCGCGCTATCTCGTGATGGAGGCGGACGGCGTAATCTGCGGCTACGGCGGCATGTGGGTGTTGTTTGAAGAGGCGCATGTGACAAACGTCGCCATCATGCCGGAATATCGCAATCAGGGGCGGGGCAGGCGGCTCATGCTCGCCATGATGCGCCACGCGGCCCTGCACGGCGCGGAGAAGATGACGCTTGAGGTGCGCGAGAGCAACGCGGTTGCGCAGCGGCTCTACGCGTCGCTGAATTTTGAACAGAACGGCTTTCGCCCGCGGTATTATTCCGATACGGGCGAGGGCGCGAAGCTTTTGTGGAACAACGACATCAAAGAAACGATCGACAGGGAGAGACAAGACAGATGAAACCGTATGAAGAATGGCAGAAACTGGTGGAGGCCGAGCGACAGCAGGCGGAGCACGACGCCTTCTGGAGCGCATACTTTGAAAAGGAGACCGAGGCGTACCGCGCGATCCTGACCGAAAACACGGGGAAACTCGCCGGAACGGAAGCGGAGCTCTCCGACAGATTCGGCATGAGTACGGCGGAGTTCGCGGGTTTTCTGGACGGCGTCAACACGAGCCTCAAAAAAGAGGTCAATCTCGAAAAGCTCGGCGTGGACACCGCGCTCAAGCTCGACATCGACTTTGAAAAGCTCTACTTCAACATGCATAAAGCCAAGGCGAACTGGCTCTATACGCTTAAGGAATGGGAACCGATCCTGAGCGAAGAAAAGCGCAAAGAGATCGCCAAGGCATATCGACAGAGCAATATCTTCGTGCGCGAAACGCGCATCGGCCGCAACGATCCCTGCCCCTGTGGCAGCGGAAAAAAGTATAAGGCCTGCTGCGGGAAAAACGCCTGAAGCGGCGCGCATTCCGGCGAAAATAAGCGGCGCGGGACAGGAAAAACAGGGAATCTTTTTGTCAATTTTGATTGACATAAGCCACCCTCGCCGCTATAATTAATCTTCGGAACTCGCTTCCTGCGCCTGTAGCTCAGCAGGATAGAGCAACGGCCTTCTAAGCCGTAGGTCCCGGGTTCGAATCCCTGCAGGCGCGCCAATCTGCACGACACCCCGGCGCGTAAAGTGCCAGGGTGTCGGGCATGTCGCTTCGAGGCGGGGCCGCTGGCAGGCGGCGGCTGTTCCGGTATGGTGGGTATAGCTCAGTTGGTTAGAGTGCCTGGTTGTGGCCCAGGAGGTCGTGGGTTCAAATCCCACTACTCACCCCATTTTTTACCGATTCAGCGTACTGTGGGGTGTCGCCAAGCGGTAAGGCACCAGACTTTGA
>JAAYUE010000083.1 GCA_012517905.1 Clostridiales bacterium
ATAGGCAGTCTTGCGTGGATGGCGGAGAAAATCGAAAGGAGGATTGTAAATGGAAGCGTTAGCCACGCAAGAAACAGCCGCAGAAAAGCGCACCTATACGGTAAGGGAAATATCAAAGATGCTTGGCATCAGCGAGAACGCCTGCTACGCCTTCGTAAAGGAAATGAAAGATGAGTTTCGATCTGTGCGAATTGGAACTTCCATAAGGGTGTCGAAAAAGTCCTTTGATAAGTGGTTGGACGAACAAGAAATGTAAATCAAATATCAAAGGAGATACGAATTATGGCTTCGATCATCAAAAGAAAATCCAAGTATTCTGTAATATACTCATACGACGACGAGAACGGCGAAAAGCGGCAGAAATGGGAAACGTGGGGTACTCTTGCGGAAGCGAAGAAACGCAAAGCAGAGATTGAATACAAGCAATCCACGCACACCTTTGTCCGTCCAAGCATCAAGACGATTTCCGACCTCATGTACGACTTCGTAGAGCTGTACGGTGTTACCAAGTGGGCGCTATCCACCTTTGACGCGAAAAAGGGGCTGATTGATAACTACATCAATCCGTACATCGGAAACATCAAGATTTCCGCATTGACCCCTCGCATGGTGGACGAATACTATCAAAAGCTGTTGAAGGTGAAATGCGTATCCCGCAACAGCGGTAAGGAAACGGACGAATGTGTTTCTCCGAGGAACGTCAAGGAGATTCATAAAATCCTCAACTGCGCCTATAATCAAGCGGTCAGATGGGAATGTGCCGACCATAACCCTATCGCAAAGGCAACACTCCCGAAGGTCGAGGCGACCACAAGGGAAATATGGACGGCAGACGACCTGTTTCATGCGCTTGATGTCTGCGAAGATGAACGCCTGTCCCTTGCTATCAACCTTGCGTTCTCCTGTTCGCTCCGTTTGGGCGAGCTGATGGCGCTGACTTGGGATTGCGTTGTGATCGACGAAAAGAGCATCGAGCAAAACGACGCATCCATCTATGTAAACAAGGAGCTTCAGCGCGTTTCTAAGAACTCGCTGCAAAAGCTCAACGACAAGGACGTTATCAAGGTTTTCCCCGCCGTCCTTACGAGCAACAACACCGCGCTTGTGTTGAAAAAGCCCAAGACAAGAACGAGCATCCGAAAGATATGGCTTCCCACCACCGTTGCCCGTATGCTTGTCGAGTGGAAAGCACAGCAGGAGGAACGCAAAGAGTTTCTCGGTGAGGAGTACACAGATTATGACCTGGTGTTATCGCTTCCCAACGGTAGACCGTTGGAGGGACAGGTCATATCCCGTGCGTTCAAAGACCTTATCCGCAAGAACGACCTCCCCGACGTTGTTTTCCACTCGTTGCGCCACACAAGCACGACCTACAAGCTGAAGCTCAACGGCGGAGATATGAAAGCCGTACAGGGCGACACGGGACACGCGCAGCTAAAGATGGTATCTGACGTGTACTCGCATATTCTCGACGAGGACAGACGCTTGAACGCCGACAAGTTTGAAAAGGTGTTCTATCAGCATCAGAAGCCTGTTGAGAAGGAAACCGTACAGCCGGAGATCGTTCAGCCTGCGGCAGCCACAAACGATGTGGCAAAGGTACTCGAACTGCTGAACAAATCGCCGGAGCTAACCTCCCAACTGCTTCAGCTTTTGGGTGGTATGGGAACACAAGGGACTGTATGCGCCGCAAGTGCCAATTAGCAAGAAATTAGCCCGAAAAAACGAGCAATTAGCAAAACGGGCTGAATAATTAGCAAAACCCCGCCTCTGCAATCTGGCGATTAGCAAGCGGGAGATTACATAAGGAGCCAATTTGATGCAAAAGGCGAATGTACTGATTAGCAAATCGGACAGCCGAATGAAAAACGCGGGGACGAAAAAAGCCCCATTTCAGGGGCTTTGTGGCGTTCCCGGGGCGACTCGAACGCCCGGCCTACCGCTTAGGAGGCGGTCGCTCTATCCGACTGAGCTACGGGAACACGGACTTTGGGGAGTGGCTCAAGGCGAGTGTACGTCCTCCGCCTTAGGAGGCGGACGCTCTATCCTGCTGAGCTACGGAAACAAATATGCGGTTGTCCGCCGGATACGTGCACGCGGCAAGAGGAATTATACCGAAGCGGCGGGAGGGTTGTCAACCAGCGAGGAGACAAACGCGGCGCAGCGCGCGGCAACCTGATCCCGCTCCGGCCCGTAAGTGCAGCCGTGCGGCGAGTGCTCGAACATCGCATATTCCACGCTCGGCGCGTTCACCGCGCCTTTACAGAAGAGTTCGACGCTCTTTGGGTCCACCTTGTCATCCTGTGCTGCGGAGACGATCAGCGTCGGGCAGTCGATCTTGTCCAGATTCCGTTTCAACCTTCGCGCAAGACGGCTCAGGTCCACGAGCTTTTTCGTGGAAAACCCGCCATACATCTGCGCGTAAAGGTTATCACCCCAAGCCGGCTTACCCTCACGGCTCTCCGGATATCCCACGACCGGAATGATCGGACTCAATGTCCGCGCGATGCGCAGATATCGCTTCATTTTAATCGGTGTGCAGATCAGCGCAAGCCCGTTAAGATGTTCCTCCTCCGCCAGCAGCCCGCAGAGCACGCCGCCGAGCGAGAGGCCAAGCGCATAGACTTGCTCGCAGCCCTCGTCCTTGAGCCGCCGATAGGCCGCCCGGACGCCTTCAAGCCACTGCGCGCCCGTGGAAGCGTTCTGCGCGCGAACGGTCTCGCCATGGCCGGGGATCATCGGGGAGATAACCGTGTATCCCTTTTCAATCAGCGCGTCCGCCACCACGCGGATGTTCGCGGGCGTGCCGCCGATGCCGTGCAGCGTGATGCAGCCGACGGCGTTTCCTTTGTGAAACAACGGCTGGGAAAGATCGTCGTCGAACGGCGGGCGTGTGTCGAGCACGCTCCGATCCGGCAGGTAGTTTTTCAGCGCTTCGAAGATCGACGGCATATAAAATCCCCCTCCTCCTTGGCGATGGCAAAAAACTAAAGCAGTTTTCGGGTCTGGCGGTAGACATCCCCGGAGCCGACGGTGACCACAAGGTCGCCCTCCTCGGCATGCGCGTCGAGATAGGAGCGGATCTCCTCAAACGTTGGGATATACAGCGCGTTGTCGCTTGTTTCGTTGATCGCGGCGACCATATCGCGCGCATGCACGATGCCGGTATCCTTCTCTCTTCCGGGGTAGATGTCCGGCACGAGCACGCTGTCCGCGTCCGCAAAGCAGGTGACGTTGCTGCAAAACAGCGTCCGCGCACGCGTATAGCTGTTGCACTGGAACACACAGAAAAGATGCCTGTGCGGAACGCGCTTCGCCGCGTCCAGCGTGGCGCGGATTTCATTCGGATGGTGGCCGTAATCGTGGAATACTTTCACGCCGTTGCGTTCGCCGTAATATTCGAAGCGCCGGCGCGTATTTCGAAACTCGTTCAGCGCACCGGCCAGCACCGAAAACGGAATGCCGAAGCGGTCGGATACGGCGATTGCGCCGAGCGAGTTGACCACGTTGTGCAGGCCGGGCACGGAGAGCTGCACACGGCCAAGCGTCTCGCCGCGGCGTAAAACGTCGAAGCCTGCGTTGCCAAGCGCGTCGAATTCGACGTTCGCGGCGGTGTAGTCCCCGCCGGTCAACCCGTAGGTCACGACGTTGAGGTCGCTCTTATCCGCCAACACCTTGACCCGCGTGTCATCCACACAGGCAACGAATGTGCCGTCTTCCGGCAGCAACGCAAGAAACCGCTCAAACGCGGCGACGATGGCGTCTATGTTTTCATAATAATCGAGATGATCGTCGTCGATGTTGTTGATCAGCGCGACGGTGGGCTTGAGCGTGAGAAAGCTCTCGACGTACTCGCAAGCCTCGGTGACAAACAGTTCGCGGCTGCCGACGTGCACGCCGCCCTCAAGAAACTCGACGTAACCGCCGACATGGATGGTCGCGTCCGTCTTTGCCCGCGCGTTTATGACGGCGAGCATGGAGGTGATGGTCGTCTTGCCATGACAGCCCGCGATGGCGACCACCTCCGGGTAACGCTCGCTGATCTGCCCCAACGCGACGCTCCGCTCCAGCTCCGGAATACCCTTCTCGCGCGCCAGCACGCGCTCCGGATTGTCCGGCTTGATCGCGGCGGAGTAAACGACGAGGTCCGCGCCGTCGAGGAATTCGCCCGTATGCCCGATGGAGTACCGGATGCCCTCATGGTCGAGCGCGTCCGTAAACTGCGTGCGTTCGCGGTCCGAGCCGGTTACCTCGTGCCCCTGGGATTTGAGGATCAGCGCCAGGCCGTTCATGCTGCAGCCGCCGATGCCGATCATGTGGATTCGTTTTGCGTCGTCAATATGCGCCATGCTGCGGTGTCTCCGTGTCTTATTCAGAATCAGCTTATTATACGCCTAACCCCTTGCCGCGCGCAACTTCACAGGCTGCACCCGACGAAACAAATCGGCGTCCTGCTGATGAAAAACGCGTGAAAAGGCCAAAAAGGACTTGCCATTATCCGTCCGATACGGTAAAATAACCTTTGCTCGGGGATGTAGCCCAGCCGGTCAGAGCGCTTCGCTCACATCGAAGAGGTCGTGGGTTCGAGCCCCTCCATCCCCACCAAAAACAAGGGTCCATCGCCAGATGGGCTCTTTGTTTTTGCGTTGAATCGAAGGGGCTCGAAGCCGCGTTTAGAAAACGCCGCCGTGTCGGCGTTTTTAGCGGCAGGGGAGCACAGCCGAGCGCTTGCCGCGCAACGCACTAGCAAGCCGCAGGCGAAGCGGAGAAGCCCCTCCATCCCCACCAAGTTAAGTGGACAGACGAGTAAGCTGTCCGCTTTTTGGCCCTAATATGGGGAAATATAGTTTAATTTTGTTGATACCTCGCCGTAAGCGGTTTTATGGGCGGTAATTGACGCCTGCTTTGAAATTGGACAGTCTACATCAAGAAAGTCGAAAGCCGCTTCCGATACCGGCAATCTATGCTTCTTTGGCCCGGAACGAAAGCGTGGAGTAAAGCTGCAGCACTTGCAGCGGTATCCGCTATAAATTTGCCGGAGAGACTTCGAAGTTTCTCAATCGTGTTTGTTCCGGATATCGTTCAAAAGGCAAATCTCCGGTCAGGCCCCCGATGAAGCTGAGCAGTGAACCCGATATTCAAACGAAGAGCTGAAGGGGACTCTTCACGAAACATTTCCCTTAATCTGGAACAACACGGAATCAAAGCCCATGATACGGGCCTATTCAAGGTCCGGAAACGTTGTGGTACTTTCTCGCAACGCAAGCGGACACGGGATCAGAAATCCTGATCCCGACCTAAAGCGATAAATTCAATTGACGATTAATCCATGAATTTACCTTTTGATTGTTTTCTCGCAGAATGTTTTATCGCAGAATGTTTTCTTGTATTGCTTCTATGAACCGATACCATCAACACCGCTGCAAGACAAACCACTGCGGCAGATAAAATGATAAGCAAGCCCAGCAGCCAATTCAGCGTTCTTTGTACAGTCCCCAAATCGGGTGGAGTTGAAACTGGACCTGCCTTATTTGGCAACCCCGCCAAAGACGTATCCGTCAAAACCACGGCTGGTCTCGGCGTCAGCGTTGGCATTGGCGTTGGTGGGATATAGTTGCTCAGCAATTCCGGATCGATGTTTTCGAACATATCGCTTCCTGTTGTATCGGCACCAACACTTGAGTAATACAATCCGAAATCTGAAAGGCTGTAGACTCCATCATTGTTATCGTCATAATGTGATGCCTGCGCTTGGGATATGTGTTGTTGGAATGCACTTCTTGATATATCAACGATATTCAAATAGTTAAACTCTTGCAGCGGCGACATCACGTCAAGTTTTATTTTGTTCTCCGGGTATAAGTGCAGATAGAGTTTCTTTACTTGAAATACTCCATATTGACGAACCGATTCCGGATCATAGGTAGCATCAGCAGCAGAAATAACAGCCTCACAGACGGCTTTTGATACATTTTTATGTTGCCAATGTCCATATTCGCCCTCGGTATCATGACTAATCATAACCTCCGGCTTATACTGGCGAATAATTCTTACATAATACTCTGTCAGTTTTTTTAGTTTAAACTGAAATTCCCACTTTTCTCTTTGCGATGGAAGTATGTCAGGAAAATTCGCAAAAATCGGATGGTTTCGGAGGCCCATCACCCAAGCCCCGTTGAGCGCTTCGTTGCAGCGATACCGTATATTTGACGAGCAAGTGTATACGATGGTCCCGTTTAACCCACGCTCAACCCCATACGTTGGAATGATTGCACCCATAAATATTACGTCATCGTCCGGATGCGCCACGATAATCAAATAATCAAGCTTGGCAGGCGTCGCATTCCATGGGTGATAGCCCTTCGGAATTGTATTCGGTCCATAGACGACCGCCGTACATATATCCATGTTGGTTGGTGAGGCAAGCGTTATACTTCTGGCATCTTCGGATATGGCATACAATTGATTGAGTTGATATGTTTCACCCGACGCAGCCGCAACAACGCTTCCGTCCTTCCGGTGCTGTGTTAAAGTAAAGTCGTTTGGCAGTATATTCCACTCGAGATACAACGATTTCGCGGGGATTTGATCTTCCCACGAGATTGTAAGTTCTCCTGGTCCCTTAACGACATAGTCGCTTGAAGGATTCGTGTCCCATACTTCTCTCAACCCTTCCCGAGAACGGTTGGTCGTTGTGTATTTACAGTCTCGCCAGAGCGATTCGTTTTCTTCTGCATCCGCTCGCAATGGAAAAGTTGAAATCAATAAAAGGGTGCATAATACGAAAAGCCACCTTTTTTTCGTAATTCGTTTCAAGCCCATCCTCCATATAAATTGAATTTATTTATATGCGTGCATGCTATTGTGTATACCATTGTTTGATTCGAATAAATTGATCGGAGAAAGTTTCGCAGATTGCCGCTGCCCGCTCTTCAAGGACTTATTTTGCTTCGATACCAATCCCCTTATACGCATATGCCGCAAAATTTAAAAAACGTCAGATCTCCCAAAAGGGTCTGGCAGCATACTGCGTGAGGCGGACACACCCTGCAACGTTTATTTTTTCATTTGAAAGATAGGCTTATATTCTATCGCTGGATTTCTGACTCAAAGATATTATAAAATCTGCTCCATTCGTTCCGGATGTTTTACGGTTTAAACGAATATAGTATATAGCAAGCGATGCCAACTGACAATCACCTGAAAGCCAAGGTGATTGAAATTATTGTTGTATTCAGCATGAGGAACTGTCCATGCTTATCCTCATTAACTCAAGATGTGTTATAGCTATAATATCGTCAGAAAATAAGAAAGACGCCGCGATTTTTACGCAGCGTTTCATCGTTGATGCGCGCTGTACTTCCGGCAGGCGCTGTGATACACTCCGTATTGATGAAACAGGATTCGATATCGGTTCCCCTGACGCCCTGCGAAGACATGGAAACGCTCTTTGCCCGCGCCTGCGAAGACGAGACGGACGTGGAATACGTCCTGTTCGAGGCGCTCTCGCTCGAAGGCGGCGCGTATCCCGGGCTGACGTTTCGCAACTGCCGGTTCGTGGGCTGCCATATCTCCGGCTGCTCGCTCGAGCGCGCCGCGTTGATCGACTGTTCGTTGGAGCAATGCGACCTCTCCAACACACAGATGACGAAGGGAACGCTGCAAAAAACGCGCCTGACGGACTGCAAGCTCGTCGGCGTCACGCTCGCGGAATCGTTTCTGCTCGACGCGGTGCTTGAACACTGCGCCGCGCGTTACGTCAATCTGTTCGGCTCCAAGCTGCGGCATACGCGATTTTCAAATTGCGATCTGACCAACGCCTCGCTGGCGAACTGCTCGCTCTCCACCACGTCGTTTGGGCAATGCCTGCTTATGCGCGCGGAGCTGTTTCAAACGTCGTTTTCCGGCATGGATCTGTCCGATTGCGATCTCTCCGGCGTCGCGCTCAGCGGCGGCGAACTCCGCGGCGCGCGCGTCAGTCTGGAGCAGGCGGCGATGCTTGGCCAGCTGCTCGCGGGCGTAATCGTCAAAGAATAGCGATTCAACGTCACAAAAGACGCGGCTAAGCCGCGTCTTTTTGATTTGCCCGATATCGCTCAGAATGGAAACGTCACCGAGACGGGATCGGTTTCGAATATCGTATCCCAGGAGTTGAGATCAAACACGAGTACGGAGCATTCCATGGACTCGAACGCATCGATTCCATTCGTCTCCAGTCCATCGCTCATGAAGGAAATGGTAGCATAGGCGACGGTTCCATCCACCATGTCGCAGGAGAAATACGGATCGATCATAAACCCGTTGACGGAGACATCGCGCAGCTGAACCGTGATGTCGCACCCCGTGTGGTTTTCGAGGAACACCGGAATATCCTTGCCCCAGAAGCTCTCCTCCGCGTCTCCGCGCACAACAACCCGCAGCCCGTTCTGATCCAGCAAAGGATATCCGCTGTCGTCGAAACGCTGCGTTTCGGTTCCTGCCGTGTTCGTCGCAATCGTCACCGGTCCGCTCAATGTGATCGTCTCCCAGCTGTCCGCGTCGTACGCCAGCATTTTCAGCTCGATCGACTGTAGCGTTGTGATGCCGGCTTTTTCAAAATCCGCCTCATAAAACGAGATCGCGCCGTTCGCCTGCATGCCCGACGCCACGTCGCAGGAGAAAAACGGCGTTATCATCGCGCCGTTGACCGATACGTCCCGCACCTGCACCGTAATCGGCCGCTCGGTTTTGTTTTCCACCAGCACGCCGATCTCCGGCCCGAGCCATTCGTCCTCCCGCAGCTCCGTCACCGTCACACGGATGCCGTCCTGATCGAGCAGTACCGCCTCTTCGATGGCGAGGGGTTCCTGTTCCGCGTCCTTCTGTCCGAACGGCAGGACAATTCCAATTCCGTTCGATTCCTCCGCCTCCGTCGCCTCTGTCTCCTCCGATTCTTCCGTCTGCGCGAGGATGCCGGGCATCTGAACCGCTTCTTGCAGTTTTTGCCGCCCGGTCTGCTCCGATTCCGGCAAAAACGCCACGACCAGTACGATCGCCGTGACGGCGATGAGTGTCCAGAACCACCATTTTTTCACCAGCGGTTTCCCGCCGCCGGACGACGCCTCCTGCGGCTCCTGCCGCATGTTCTGTCTGTTCGGATCTTTGGGCGCACCGCAGTTCGGGCAAAAATTACCCTCAAACTGCGTGCCGCAGTTTTGACAGTACATATCATTCCCCCCTGTATGCTATGATCCTGATCGCCGATTCGAGCATATCACGCAAATCGGGCATTGACAACCGTTTTTCTCATGTTTTCTTCGAGATTCGTGCGATAGCCGAATGTGAATTAATCACACACTTCCAAGTTTTTTGGCTGTTTCATCACGCGTAAACATGGTATGATCGTGTTGCAGGGTGCGACTTCGCGCCCCAGACTGAACAGGAGGAAAAATCGATGAAAAAATTCCTGACGATATTTGTCTCTCTCATGCTGGTCCTGACCGTCCTCACCGGCTGCGCCAGGGCGAAAGATACGGCGTCGTCCGCCGAAGACGCCATCACACAGGCGGCGCAGGGCGCATCGCAAAGCGGCTCGAACTCGGATACCGCCGCCGCTTTTTACAGCGGATATATGGAGGAAAAGTCCGTCGTGCTCAACCGCATCACCGACGGGCTGAGCAGCAATCCGGACACCGTGATGTCCGCGCTGTCGTTTCTCGGCGCGTCGCTGAGCGATCTGTATCTCTTCCCCGCGCTGTATTTCGGCCTCGGTGAAACATCCGTTTCCACCGCGCTCGCCGTGATGGGCGCAAAGGACGTAACCTACGACGAAAGCGGGAACCAGTATACCGTTACCTACAAGGATTCCGACGGGCACGTATCCGTGCTCACCGGCACCTATGACAACGGCAAGTCGCTCGTCTGCGTCGGCTCGATGGACGGCGTTGACAGCGTCTTCTCCGAAGTGTATCGCACGGCGTTTGGATACGTCGGGCAGTTTTACGCGATCGCAAACGACGGCACCGCGTCGCTTTACCAGTTTGCTTTCAACGGCGAGGACGGCGTGGTCGGCCTCACCACCGGCGGCGAGCGCCCCGCGGCGCTGAACGGATCCGAAGCGGCGGACTTTCCGAAGACCGCCAAGGAATGGTACGCCATAGCGGGCGACACCATCACCGGCGTCAACGCCGAAGGCAAGGCGGTCAGCTTCGAATATACCCCGACCGACGACTGAGCGTCAAACAGGCGATAGAAACCGCCGCGCGAAAATACGCGCGGCGTTTTCTATTGAATTGATAGGAATGATTCGCAATCTTGAAGAAGCTGTCAAAATCCGTTTCAGAATCGTAACATACAGTTGATGCCCTGTTCATGATTCTCTGGTAGTATATACATGCTCGGGAAAGAACGGCACCGTCGAGCAAAACCGACATCATTCTCCCTTTTTACGTGACAGATCCCTCTTCCTCCAAGGAATTGAAAAGAACCCGCCGTATCGACCCGAAAAGGACGTCCTGAGAAGGACGTCCTGTCAATTTTGGGCGTTCTTCGGCATGTCCCGAAGAACGTCCGATCAATTCCATTTTCACAATAAAAAGAATGCTTCCCAATATGACTTACCGAAATGTATGTGATAAAATGAAGCATACTCCTTTTCAGAGCACAAGCGACGTTGTCGTCCCGTCATTTTCAGCAGAAATATCACCGTGCAGCGAAAATCTGAAAATTCCCGATTTTCTTGCGTTTCCTGATCAAATTCGGTCTCTTTGGGCAGATCGCTTCAAAGGAATCGCAAAAATATGTGTTTTTCCCGCAAAATACTTGCATTTTTTATTGTAAAAAAGTGTTGACAGTAATCAGGTTTACCGCTAAACTTAGGTTAAGCGTTCAACCTAACAGCATATCTTTTCTTCATGTCCCTGCTTTGTCTGGCGAAACGCAAAAAAATATTGGAGGAATAACGATGATGAAAAAGCTACTCAGTATTCTGCTTGTCGTCGCGCTTGCCATCGGCATGTTGTCGGCCTGTGCGACAAATACGAGCAGCTCAACGGATGTCGCCGCACCGGCGGAAACGTCCGCTGCCAGCACCTCTACAACCGCCGCCCCCGAAGAAAAAGTTGTTTTGAAACTTGGCATCTATCCGGCGGACACGGATGAAGCCGCGATCGAGGCCATGGAAGGCGTCATCACCCGCTTCAACGAGACGCATCCCAATGTGGAAGTGGAGCGCGCGTACTATAAGTATGCGACCGACAACATCGCCCCAATGGCGGAAGCCGGCACGCTGCCGACCATCTTTGAATCCTGGTTCACCGAGCCCCAGAAGCTCATCCGCGCCGGCTATGTCCGCGACATCACCGATCTGCTCGAAGCGCGTGGCTGGCTGGATCTGATCACCCCCGCGATCCGTTCGCTGCTTTCCGATGCGGACGGTAAAGTGTACGGCATTCCGCGCGACGCGTATGCGCTGGGCTTAATGTGCAATGTCGAATTGTTTGAAGAAGCCGGCCTGACGAATCCCGACGGCACCATCCAGTATCCCAAGACCTGGGAAGAGCTCGCGCAGACCGGCAAAAAAATCAAGGACGCCACCGGTTCCTCCGGCTTTGTCCTGTTGGCCGGCGAAGACCTGGGCGCTGACGGCTGGCATTTCAGCAACATCGCCTGGGCGTATGGCGCAAAGCTCGTCACCGACAACGGCGACGGCACCTATACCCCCAACCTGAACAGCAAAGAAGTCGTGGACGCCATGGAAATGGTCAAGTCCCTGAAATGGACCTATGATATCCTGACCCCCGATCCCTTCTCCGAAGGCTGGGCGACCGGCTTTACGCAGATCGGCACCGGCGCCGCAGCCATGTACATCGGCGCCAACGACGCAGTCGAGCAGCCCACCGCCAACAACGGGCTGCCCGTGGACAAGCTCTCGCTGGTTCCCATTCCGGCCGGCCCGGGCGGACAATACTCGCTCTCCGGCGGCACGCCCTACATGTTTGCCGCCAACGCCACGGACGCGGAGGTCAACGCCGCACTGGACTTCCTGGTCGCATTCGGCAAAGCGCCGGTCGTGGACGAGTCCACCGTTGAATCCCTCCGTGCGCAGGCCGCCACCAAGCTCGAGCGCGGCGTACCGAACATCCAGCGCTTCCCCTGCTGGACTTCTCCGGAGATCCAGGCGGCCGAAGACGCCGTGCTGGCCGAATACACCAACGTAAACGCCAACCTCTATGCGGACTACTTCGCCGCGGTCTCCACGGCGGGCAACCTGCACACCGAGGAGCCGGGCGACACCCAGGCGATGTATAAAGAGCTGGGCAAGGTCATCCAGGCCGTGCTGCTGGACGAAAACTCCGATGTCCAGGCGCTTCTGGATACGGCGCAGGCAAACTACATAGCGATCCTGCAGGAAGAGGGCATCCTGGGGAAGTAAGCAACAAAGGGTAATCCCCTGCCTATTGCAAAGGAAGGGGCGGTGGTGCTGCCGCACCGCCGCCCCTCTATATTCTGGAAGGAATTCCCCATGGAGGTGCCCATTAAAATCAAAAACCATCGATGGAAACAGGATGTCACCGGTTGGCTGATCATGCTGCCGGCGCTGATACTCTTCGCGTTCTTTATCTGGGAGCCGTTGTTTGAGAGTGTGCGCCTTTCCCTGTTTGCCGCCAAAGGATACCACACCACGGACTTTGTGGGGCTGGATAACTATATCGGGCTCTTTGCCAACCCGGACTTTGCCATCGCATGGAAAAACACCTCGCTCTATGTGCTCTGTTCGCTGGTCATCGGGTTCGTCGTGCCCATCTTCATGGCGGCGATCATCACCGAATCCCCGTTTTTACGCGGCATTACGCGGGTTTCCGTGTATATGCCCAATATTCTGCCCGGCCTTGCCGTCGTGCTGATTTGGAAATTTCTCTTCAACGCAGGCGATACCGGCGTGCTGAATATCCTGCTGAAACCGTTGGGCGAACTCGTCGCCAAGATTTCCGGACAAGTCTACAAGCCGTTCAACTGGCTGACCGCGCCCGGCTGGGCGATCCCCCTCATCATCGTGATGCTGACCTGGAAAGCGGCAGGTTCCACCGCGCTGATCTATATGGCCGGGATTTCCGGCATCAATCCCGACATCATCGAGGCGGCGACCATCGACGGCGCCAAGCCGCTGCGCCGCTTTTTTTCCATCACCCTTCCCAATCTGGGGTCTTTGATTTCCACGATGTTTATCCTGCAGATCATATCTGTATTCCAGATATTATACGAACCCATGATGATCGGCGGCGTTCATAACAATCAGGTTTCCGTCATGATGCTGGTATATGAATACGCCTTCGACAAACAGAACTATCCCAAGGCCGCCGCCATGAGCGTGCTCATCTGCATTGCGCTGCTGTTTCTCACTCTGATTTACTTCACCGTCAACAAACTGGTCAACCGGGACGATTCGAAAGGGAGGACAAAGGCATGAAAAACAGGAGGCGCTCCCAGTTTCTGGCCCGCCGCTACAGCAACAAGCAGGACGGCGTGCTGCGCGCCTACGACATGCGATCCCGCGGCAACCGGGCCTGGGCGATCGTCATATTCGTCGTTTGCCTCGCCATGATCGCCATCGTGCTCTTTCCTGTGATCTGGGTCATGCTGGCCGGGTTTAAGGACGTAAAGGAGTTTACCAGAAGCACCGCGATCATTCCGTCCAGCTTTTCCTTTTCCGAATATATCAAGACCTGGAACCAGCTGAAGTTTTCCCGCTATTACTTCAACTCCCTGGTGCTGATCATCGGCGCCATGATCAGCGCGGTGGTGTTCAACGGACTTCTGGCATACGTCCTCGCCATTCTCAAGCCGAAAGGGCACAAGGTCGTCTTTGCGCTGGTGATGGCGACCATGCTCATTCCGCCCACGACCAGCATCGTGGCGCAGTATGTGAACATCAATAACGTTTTGAACTGGGCGGCGAAGCTATTTCAGGTGGACAACTATCAAACCACCATACTGCCCATGATCCCCCTGTGGCTGATCTATGGGGCGAACGCCTTCTGGCTGATACTGTTCAAGCAGTTCTTCGAAGGCTTGCCACGGGAGTATTTCGAGGCGGCGCGGATCGACGGCTGTTCGGATCTTGCCATCTTTACGCGCATCGTGCTGCCGCTGAGCAAGCCCATCCTGGTCGTGATCGCCATTTTCGCCGCTACCGCCGCCTGGTCGGACTTCTTATTGCCCAATCTGGTGCTCGGAAACGGCCCTTGGAAGACCGTGATGGCGCGGTTGTTCGACTTTAAATCCACCATCAACGTCCGGCCGACCGACATTGTCCGCGCGGTGGTCTTCTCCATCGTACCCCCCATGATCCTGTTTGCAATCTTTCAAAAACAGATCACCAAAGGGGTCGCCGGTGGCGGGATCAAGGGCTGACACAGATTCCGATCTGTGGGAACGGCCGGCACAAAGCGCCGTCAGAAAAATTCCGCTGCGTCTATCGCCGCGCTTGATATGAAGAAAACCACCCCACGGGGTGCAAGGAAGGTTTAACAACAATGGGCAAATTTGCCGATCGGTATTTTGGACTCGATCCGTGGAAGATCACGGAGCAGGGATTTGACCCCGCCTATGGACGCGTGGGGGAAAGCGTTTTTTCGCTGGCCAACGAACATCTGGGCGTTCGCGGTTTTTTTGACGAAGGGTATTCCGGCGACAGCATGCCGGACTGCTACGTCAGCGGCGTATATGCCGTGGACGACAGCCTGCCCCGCTCCTACAAAGGCATCGTCACCAAGACCCATTTCATGGTCAACACCCTCAACTGGCTGGCGGTCGATATCCGCTTTGCCGGTGAGCAGCTGGACCTTCACACGAGCCGGTTCTCCGATTTTTCGCGGGAACTGGACCTCGCGTCCGGCGTTTTGACCCGCTCCTTTGTCTGGCAGACGCAGGCGGGAAAGGAACTCCGCCTGCTGTTCCGCCGTTTTCTGGATATGGACGATATCCGCTTCGGCTGTCAGGAGATCTGCGTCACGCCGCTTGGCTTCGACGGCGAGCTCGTCATGACGCCGCGCCTCGACTGGGATGTGACGCACGAGCTCTACGACATGCGGTTTTGGGAGCTGGTATCCGAGGACGCGGACGGCCTGACGGTCCGCACCAGGGACCAGGGGTTTACCCTGTACGCCCGGCAGCGCTGCGAAGGGTTTGGCACCATCCCGCTCAAGAGCGGCCAGACCGCCGTCGTCCGCCGGGTCTGCGGCGTGGACACCAGGCCCATCTCTGACCCGATCCCCGCCTTTTCGGCCGTCGAGGAGCGCGCCGCCCGTTTCTGGAAAAAGGCGTGGCAAACGGCGGACGTGGTGATCGACGGCGATCCGGAAAACCAGCAGGGCATCCGGTTTGGCATCTTTCAGCTGATTCAGACATATGGCGGACGCGGCGAGGGGCACAACATCGGGGCCAAGGGCCTGACGGGCGAGTTTTATAACGGGCACGCGTTCTGGGACACGGAAATCTGCTGCATGCCGTACTATCTGTTCACGAACCCCAAAGCGGCGCGATCGCTGCTGGATTTTCGCGTGAAAACGCTGCCGCAGGCGCGGGAACGGGCGCGCATGCTGGACTGCAAAGGCGCCTGCTATCCCGTGGCGACCCTCAACGGGGAGGAAGCCTGCACCCTCTGGCAGCACGCCAACCTGCAGCTTCAGCCCACCACCGCCGTGGCATATGCGCTCTGGCAGTACGTCGTCGTTACGGGAGACACGTCCTATCTGTATGACGTCGCCTTCGATATGCTCATGGAAATCGCCGTCTATCTCGCCTCGCGCGTGGGACAGAATCCCGAGACCGGGGAATACGGATACTACGGCGTGATGGGGCCGGACGAATTCCATCTGATGGTCAACAACAACGCCTACACCAACTATATGGGAAAAAAGACGCTGCTCTTTGCGGCCGAAACGGCGGAGCGTGCGAACAAAGAACACGCCTACGACACCGCCCGCTGGCGCGAAATCGCGCAGCACATGATCCTGCCGCGGCACGGGGATCTGATTGAACAGCACGACGGCTTTTTCTCCCTGCCCCACAAGGAGATCCAGCGGATCCCCGCGGACGAGTTCCCGCTGTATCACCACTGGAGCTACGACCGCATCTACCGCTCCGACATGATCAAGCAGGCGGACACGCTGATGCTCTTTCTCCTCTGGGGGGGAGATTTTTCGCTGGCGGAGAAGCGCGCCAACTACGAATACTACGAATCCCGCACCATCCACGAGAGCAGCCTTTCGCCGTCGGTCCACTCGATTCTGGCGGCGGAGCTCGGCCTGCTGCCGGACGCGCTGCAGTTCTTCGGCTTTGCCACGCGGCTGGACTTGGACAACTATAACCGAAACGCGGGAGAGGGCCTGCACATCACCAGCATCGCCGCGGCCTGGCAAAACATCGTGGAGGGTTTTGCCGGCCTGCGCGTCGGCGAGGACGGCATCTCGCTCGCCCCTTATCTGCCGGACGGGTGGACCAGGCTCTCCTTCGCTCTGCTCTGGCGGGGAACCACTCTGCGCGTAACCGTGTCCGGGGAGTCCTGCGATATCCGCCGCGAAAGCGGAGATCCAATCGCCCTGCGGCTTCATGGCAAAGAACTGACGGTATAGCATGAACGTTTGGGAGCTCTCGCAGGAAGGATACGACCCGCAGAAGGCGGAGGAAAACGGCAATCGGTTTTTTACGGGAAACGGGTTCGTCGGCGTCCGCGGCACGCTGGACGAGTTCAAAAAGGATCGGCTGGCCGCCTGGAATCTGGCCGGCGTCTACGACCGCCACGGCGACAACGCCTGGCGCGAACCGGTCAACGCCCCCAACGGCTTCTTTGCCGAGCTGGTCGGCGCCGGCCCCGTCCTGCGCCATGCGCAGCGGCTGGACCTGCGGCATGCCGTTCAAAGCCGCGAAACGGAATATGAAAATGCGCATCTTTCGATCGAGCGCTTTGCCAGTCAGGAAAACCCGCAGCTGCTCTGTCAGAAAATCACCGTTCGTCCCAAGGCGGGCGCGGTTACGCTGCGCTGCGGAATCGACGGAGACGTCTGGGACCTGAACGGTCCCCATCTGTTTGACTATCGCTGCGGCGAAGAAGACGGCGTATTGTTTGTAACATGCGAAACGGGCGAGCAAAAGCTGCCGATCGCCGTCCGCGACACGGTAAACCGCCCGCCGGACGCCGTCGAAACGACGGCTACCGGCGCGTTTCGCGTGTATTCCTTCAGCAAAGAAACCGTGCTGGAACGCCATATCACGATCAACGCAGCCCCCGTTTACGGGGATTATGCCGCGTCGCTGCGGCGGCATGCGGCCGCATGGGATGCGCTTTGGGCGGCGTCTCATGTGGAGCTGGAGGGCGACGAACAGGCGCAGCTCTATCTCAACGACAGCCTGTATCACCTCCACTGCATCGCCCCCCGCCACGCAAAAGGCGGGCGGAGCATTCCGGCGCGCGGCCTCTCCGGACAGACCTATAAGGGCGCGGTTTTTTGGGACACGGAGATTTTTCTGCTCCCGTTTTTTGCCTATACGGAGCCCGCGCTGGCGCGAAAGCTGGTTCAATACCGCATCGATACGCTGCCCGGCGCGCTGCAAAAGGCGCAGGAATACGGCTATGAGGGCGCATTTTACGCCTGGGAAAGTCAGGAAGGCGGACGGGAAGGCTGCACGGACTTCAACGTGACGGATGTGTTCACCGGCCGGCCGGTGCGCACCTATTTTCGCGACAAACAGATCCATATTTCCGGCGACATCGTCTATGCCCTCTGCAACTATGCGGATATCACGGGCGACGAGTCCGTGCTGGAGGACGCGGGCGCGAAGGTCGTTTGTCAGGCGGCCCGATTCTATCTCTCGCGCGCGTTTCGCAAGATCGACAGCGAGGTGCTGGAGTTTACGGATGTGATCGGCCCGGACGAGTACCACGACCGCGTGGACAACAACGCCTTCACCAACAAAATGGCGGCGTTTACAATCCAGAAAGCGCGCGAACTGGAATCAACGCGGCATACCTGCCATCAGGATGCAGCAGACCTCGGCCGCTTCGACCGGCGCGTCCGCCAACCGAACGTGAAAGACGGGATCGTCGAGCAGTTTTCAGGATACTTTCGCCACGAGGATGTCACTCTCGCCGAGGTGAAAAGCCGGCTGAAGCACCCGCGCGAATACTGGGGCACGCCCGGCGGCGTGGCGTATCCGACCCAGATTATCAAGCAGGCGGACGTCATTGCGCTCATGCAGCTCTTTCCGGAAGAGTTCACCGATGCGCAGGTGCTGAAAAACTGGAACTACTACGAGCCCCGCACGGAACACGGCAGCTCGCTCTCCGCCTGCATGTATGCGCTGACGGCCTGCCGCGTGGGCAAGGCGGAGGAAGCGTATCCGCTGTTTTTGAAGTCCGCCGGGGCGGACGTGCGATGCGACAGCAAATCCTGGGCGGGGGACGTATACATCGGCGGCACGCATCCGGCGGCGGCGGCGGGCGCCTGGCAGATCGCCATATTCGGCTTTGCCGGCCTGTCCTCCCGCGGTGGAACGCTGATTGCAACGCCGCATCTGCCGTCCGGTATCACAAAAATCAGCTTTCCCGTGACCTGCAGGGGCAGGCAATACCGCGTCACCGCCACGGCGGCGGGCGCTTCCATCATCGAAAGGGACTAACCATACATGGCACAAGCGAAATTTCAGGCGGCGATTTTTGATCTGGACGGCGTGCTCGCCGATACGGCCCGTTTTCACTATCTGGCATGGAAAGATCTGGCGGACAAACTGGGGTTTGCCTTCACCCCGCAGGACGGGGAGCGCATCAAGGGCGTCGCCCGGATGGAGGCGCTGGAGGTCGTGCTGCGCACGGGACATATGCAGCACCGGTTTTCCGCCGAAGAAAAGGAACGCATGGCGCGTGAGAAAAACGCGCTCTACGTTTCGCACATCACCAGAATCGACCAGAGCGCGCTGCTGCCCGGAACGCTGACCCTGCTGCCGGAACTGCGCCGCCGCGGCGTTAAAGTCGCGCTGGGCTCCGCCAGCAAAAACGCCCGTATTATATTGGAAGCCACGGGCATCCTCCCCCTGTTCGACGCCATTGCCGACGGCACGCGCGCGAGCAAAGCGAAGCCCGATCCCGAAGTGTTTCTGCTCGCCGCCAGCGATCTTATGCTGGACCCCGGCGACTGCGCGGTGTTCGAGGACGCCTATTCCGGCATCGAAGCAGCACACAACGGCGGGATGTACGCCGTCGGCGTAGGGTCCGCCAAACACCTGCCCAATGCGGACATGATCGTAAAAGACCTATCCCGATTCCATCCGGAAGACCTGTTTTAGCAATACCCGACTGAAAAAAGAGGGGAGCGCCCATGAAAAAAATGTTATGGCTGATCCTGATTCTGCTCCTGCTCGCGGCGGGCACGGCCTGCTTTGCGCTTCGAGCGCGGCAAAGCGCGCAGTCCGGCAAAACCGTTTCGGAGGTCACGCTGTACGACGCGCCGTCCACGCTGTCCCCCAGTAAAACCGCGAAGCTGTTTGTCAACGGAGCGGAGAGCTTTGTCTACAGCGTCTTTGTCAATCCCGGGCGGGAAAACAAGGGCAACTATGACGTAAGCTCCGTCTCCCGCGCGCCGATGGCGTATTTCGATCTGGTCGCAGGCGCGGCCAGAATCGACATCGAACTGACGGATCAAAGCTCCTTTCCCGAACTGACGTCGGCGACGGTATCCCCGCTTGGCAAAGGCATCGAGGTTCAGATCGAAGGGCGGCATGCGCGCTTTTCCATCGCGGAACCGGGACAGTACATCGTGCAGTTCAACGGCACCGCCAGAGAAGCGTTCCATCTGTTTGTGAACGCGCCGGAGGAAGCCCTGCCCGACAAAACCAACCCGAACGTGCTCTGGATCGAGCCGGGCGAGTGGACCATTCCGGACGGGATTCAGCTCAAAAGCGGGCAGACGCTCTATCTCTCCCCCGGCGCGGTGGTGCATACGACCGTGTCGGCCCAGTTTGGCAGCAACATCAAAATCCGCGGCCGGGGCATGATCGACGGCGGCATCTGGGAGAGCTGGAAAGGACAGGACGCGCACATTCCGATCGATTTCCGGTATTGCTCGGACGTCTATGTGGAAGGCGTCATTCTCAACAACTCCAACGCCTGGTGCTTCAACGCCTTTGAAACGGAACACGCGCTGGTGGAAAACGTAAAGATCATCTCCGCGCGTCCCAACGGCGACGGCTTCACCCTGCAAAGCTGCCGCGATTTCACGGTGCAAAACAGCTTTGCCCGGACCTGGGACGACTCGCTCGTCGTGAAAAACTACGGGCAGAACACGGAGGGAATCACCTTCCGCCATATGATCCTCTGGACGGATCTGGCGCAAAGCATGGAGGTCGGCTACGAAACCAACAAGGGACAACAGGAAAACTCCAAAATCAGCGACGTATTGTTTCAGGATATCACCGTCGTCAACGCCTTTCACAAACCGGTTATGTCCATCCACAACGCGGACGACGCGCTGGTGGAGCACATCGTCTGGGAAACCATCGTCGTGGAAAATGCGGACCTGGGCAACGGGGACGCCAAGGACAACAAGCAGCTGATCGATCTGACCATCGCCGGCAGCGGCTGGAGCTCTACAAAAACCCGCGGCCGGATTCAGGACGTGCAATTCAAAGACATCACGGTTTTGCAGGGGCTGGAGCATCAGGAAATCCGACTGATGGGGTTTGACGAAACCCACGCCATCGACGGCGTCACCCTTCAGAACCTGACCGTCTACGGCACGCCGGTCACCTCTTTGGAGGACCTGCAGGCGACCATCCAGTTTGCCCGAAATGTGGAAGTGAGGTGGGAAGAATGAAGCCGCTTCTGAAGATCGTATGCGTTCTGCTCGCCGCCGTCACGCTGGTAAGCGCGGGCTTTTGCATTTACTACATGCTGCATCAGCGCGATGTGGAAGAAATCGTCCATCGGATGACCGTGCCGCCGCAGCAAAGCGCCGAAACGCCGAAAGAATTCATCCCCGAGGAAATGCAGACGTTTGTCCCACCCGAAGGCGAAAATCTGGCGCCGCAGGCAAAGCTGACGGAAAGCGGGCATACGGACGTATACTTCGGCGCCAAGGCGACGGACGGCCGCAACACCACCTATTGGGAAGGGGACGGGTTCCCTTCCTCCTTGACTCTCGATTTGCAGGAGGAACACACCATTACCAAAATCGCTTTTTGCCTGCCGCCGCTCCGCGTTTGGGGCGCGCGCACCCAAACGGTTCTGATCGAAACGAGCGCCGACGGCGAAACCTATTCGCCCCTGCTGCCCGAGCAAACCCTGTCCTTCGATCCCCTGACCGGCAACGCGGTGCTGCTGACGTTTGATCCGCTTGCCGCGACCGGTCTGCGCTTTACGTTTCTGAGCAACACCGGCGCCGCCGGCGGGCAGGCGTCCGAGATCATGATCTTCGAATAAAAAGACGCCCGTTGCTCCGGCGTTGCACGTTTTACCTGTCGGGGTTATAATGTAACGTATCAAGAGCAAAGGACAAACCAACATGGTCACCATCGAAACCGTCGCAAGCCGCGCAAAGGTCAGCACGACCACGGTGAGCAATGTCATCAACGGCAAAACCAAGCGTGTGTCCGAAGCCACGATTCAGCGGGTGCAGGCGATCATCCGCGAAACGGGGTACTCTCCCAATATGTCCGCCCGAGCGCTCTCCACCCGCAATTCCAAGGTGGTGGCGCTCATTTCGCACATGGACCCCGAAAAGAGCGGCGACTTCATGGACGACCCGTTCATGACCCGCTTTATCTCCGCCGTGGAGAGCACCCTGCGCGAAAAGGGCTACTACATCATGCTCCGCACCATCGGCAGCCGGGAAGATCTGCAAAAGTTTCTGGCCAACTGGAATGTGGACGGCCTGTTTTTTACGGGCCTGTTTGAGGACGACGACCTGTATATCGCCCTGAGGGAGATGGAGAAGCCCATCGTATTGGCGGACTCCTATCTTTCCGATTACGGCGGCATGTTCAACGTCGGCCTGGACGACGTGGAGGGCGCGCTGCTCGCCACGCGGCATCTGATTCAGAAAGGCCATGTCCGCATCGTCTTTGCCGGCCCGCCCATCCACACCGGCGGCGTTGTGGAAAAGCGGCTGGAGGGATACAGGGCGGCCCTTGCCGAAGCGGACCTGCCGTTTGATCCCGCACTGGTGCAGGAAAGCGAATTCAAGACCCGGGATACCCTCGCCCTGGGCGCCAGCATCGCCAAGATGCACGACGTCACCGCCGTATTTGCCACGGCGGACGTGATGGCGGCGGGCATCATGTCCGGCATCCGTCAGGGCGGACGCCGCGTGCCGGAGGACGTGTCCATCGTCGGCTTTGACGACCTCAACTGGTGCCAGCTCACCAGTCCGCGCCTGACCACCATCCATCAGAACATGCGGCGCAAAGGCCAGCTCGCCGCGGACCTGATGGTCACCCTGCTTGAAGGCGGGCGCGTCAAAGAGCACAACATCATCCTTCCCGTCCACCTGGTGGAGCGGGAAAGCGTCTTCTCGCTGCAAAAGCGCAAAAAAACCTGATCGCCATCCTGTCGGACGTATATTGTACCAAATGTACCGTAAAAAAAATCGAACCGCGATCCATGCCGGGAGACCTTCCCGGCTTTTTTTAATTTTGGGACATGCGCGCAATAAAAAACGCCGGATACCGGCGTTTTTTATTGAGAAGACATGCGGCTGCCCGTCATTCCAGAAAGCCTTCCAACGCAGGAAGCAACGCACTCGTGTCGGGAAGAACGACGTCGGCGCCGCTTTGCTCGATCAGCGGACCGATCCCGATCGTCCTCATGGACAGGTCCCTTGCCCCGGCAAGGCCCGCCTCCGCATCCTCAACCATCAGGCAAAGCCTGTGATCGACATTTAGCCGCTCGGCCGCAAGCAGATATCCTTCGAAATGCGGCTTGGACTGCGCGATGTCGTTCCCGGTCACAACCGCGTCAAACACATCGGTCAGCCGAAGCTTTTGCAGAATCCGATCCGTGTTCCTGCTGACCGAAAACAGCGCGACCGGTACTCCTCTTTTGCGCAGCGCGCTCAGGCAGAAGCCGATGCCCGGCAGGATATCGTCCGGGGAAAGGGCCTCCAGTTCCTGTAAATAGTACCCGTTTTTTCGGGCGGCCCACGTCTGCTTTTCTTCCTGCGTCATGGAGCGGCCGCCCAGTTCAAGCAGCAAGTCCATGCACGCCGCGCGGGAAACGCCCTTGAACCGTTCGTTTTTTTCCTCGTCAAACGGAATCCCCAACTCGGCGGCAATCCGGCTCCACGCCTGAAAATGATACCTTGCCGTGTCGGTCACCACACCGTCCAAATCGAAAATCACGCCGCGCACAGCCCGCTTAACGCGCGCGCTAGCTTTCGTCACCCATACACGGGTATCGAACACCGTCAGCTCGACCGGGTCCCCCTCCAAAAGCGCGAGCGTGCATCCCGCGCGGTCGGCCGAAACGCGAATCCGGCTGCCCTGCACCTTCAGCGGAAACGACAGGGTATCCCAGCCTTCCGGCAGCAGCGGAAACAGCCGGACGCCGTCTTCCGCAATCCGATACCCGCCAAACCCATACACGACGGACAGATATGCGCCGCCCATATTGGCAATGTGCAGACCATCCCGCGTGTTGCCGCTGTGGTCCTTCATGTCGATGCCCACGGTACCCTGAAAATACCGCATCGCGCGGCCAAGGCTGCCGAGCCTCGCCGCCATGATGGCGAACACGCAGGCGGACAGGCTTGAATCGTGCGTTGTGATTTCTTCATAGTACCGATACGTGCGCGCCATCATCAGCGGCGTTTCTTCCCGAAAGATGAAATGCGCAAGCACGGTGTCCGCCTGTTTGCAGATCTGGTGCCGGTTGATGTACAGCGGATGATAGTGCAGCAGTAGCGGAAAGTTCTGCGGCGGAATTTCGCCGATGTTCCAGCGCTTTTTGGACAGAAAGCTGTCGTCCTGCCTGCAGATGCCGCGCGCCCGATCGTATGGCAGATACATGCGCCTGCCGGCCTCTTCAAACGCGCTCAGCTCGGCCTGCGTCACGCCGATCCTGTCCGCCAGCGCATCGAACCCGCCCTGCTCCTCCAACACCAAACAGAGTTTGGCCGCTTCCAGAAACGTATACGCCGCGCCGACGTTCGTATAATAGTTGTTATTGACGATGCAGGTATATTCGTCCGGCCCGGTCACGCCGTCAATGTGAAAGCCGTCGTCCTCCATGTGTCCCGTATCCAGAAACAAGCGGGCGGTCTCGACCAGGACTTCACAGATCGGCTGCAGATAGCCGCCGTCCAGCGTCGCATACCAATACTGGCAAAACGCATGCGCGATATCCGCGTTGATGTGATACTGCGCCGAGCCGGACGGATAATAGGCCGAACACTCCGATCCCGTGATCGTTCTCCACGGAAACAGCGCGCCGTGTCCGTGCCCCATTTCGCGCGCATGCGCGCGCGCCCCGTCGAGATGCGAATAGCGATAGTCCAGCAATTTTTTCGCCATATCCGGCGCCGTTGCCAGAAAGAACGGAAACACATACGTTTCACAGTCCCAGAAGTAGTGACCCTCGTATCCTTCCCCGCTGAGGCCCTTGGCAGCGACGCTGCTTCGCGCGTTCTGCCCCGCCGCGCTGAGCATTTCATACAGGCACAGGTCAAGATAGGCCTGCGTCTGTTCATCGCCCTGAATCGTCAGGCGGGATCTTGCCCAGAACGCGTCCAGAAAAGCGCGCTGTCCGTCTTCCCAGTATGCAAATCCCCGATCTTTAGCGTCTTTTGCGAGCAAGACTGCATAGGACAGCAAGTCGTCCCGATCCGGCGCGTCGGTATAAATGCAGTATTTCGTCAGCGGTATCGTTTCGCCGGGACGAATCCGGCAGCGGTATCGTGCGGTAAGCTCGTTTCCCTCTTCAAGCAGCTGCCCGTGATCCGCCGCGATTTCATTCGACACGGCGCAGCCGGCATAACGCCCGCTGCAAATGGTCTTGATCAGCAGTCCCACGCAGCCGTCTTTTGTCAGCCGCTGTTCGACGGCAAATTTCTGCTCCGTACCGGAGGCTACGCGCGGATCATCCGGGTCGCTGAAGTTATGGACGTCCCCGTTGAGCATGGAGTCCAGCACGATCTCTCCCGTATAGTCCAGCGAGGTAACGCTGTATCGAAGCAAAAACAGTTCCCGCTGCACGAAACTCGCGATGCGGGTTACACGAATCAAAAGCGTTCCGCGCTCCGTCCGCCAAGAAAACGAACGCACAAACCGCCCCGCCGAAAGATCCAGCAACCGATGGACGTCCGCCGCGGGCGCGTCCCAGCAGGCGGCCATCCCGCCATCGATCCAAAGCCGAACGCCCTGCGCGTCCGGCAGGTTTACCATGACCTGTTTGGTCTGCGGAAACCCGTACAGCCGCTCTCCATAACAGATATCCACGTCTTCGGAAAATCCGTTGATATACGTGCCGCGTATGCTGGTTACGCCTGTCGGCGCGCCTTCCTCCAGGCACCCGCGCACGCCGAGATATCCATTCGCGCAATGAAACATCGTTTCGTCGCGCGTCTGCGTCCTGGCACAATATCCGTCTAAAGAAAACTCCAGTTCTTTCAACCCTGCTACTCCTTGACCGCTCCGGACACCATGCCGGACACTATTTGTTTCTGGAACAACAATACGATAATCAGCGTCGGCACCACCACCACGACCGTTGCCGCGGTGATTTCGCCCCACAAGATGGAAAACTGCGTTCTCAGCGCGTTGATCGCGACCGGAACGGTTTGGAACTCCTTGTCGGAGTTCAGCGTCAGCGTAAGCAGGTACTCGTTCCACGCGGCGATAAACGTCATGATCGCGCAGGTAAATACGCCCGGCAGCGCGACAGGAAAGATCACCCGCCAGAGCGTCTTCCACTGGGAGCAGCCGTCGATACTCGCCGCCTCCTCCAGAGAAATCGGGATGCGTTTGAAGTGCGCAACCATGATCCAGACCGCCGCCGGCAGCGTGATGGACGAATACGCCAGCGTCACGAAATAGCTGTTGAGCATGTCGAGCTTGTAAAACATATTGAAGATCGGCCCGACCACCACCATCTGCGGAAACATGGATACGCTCAGAATCAACCCCAGGACGAGCCCCTTCCCCTTAAACCGCACGCGCGCGAGGATATAGGCGCTCAGCGTGGCGACGCTCACGACATACAGGGTCGTCAGCGTGGCGACGATAAAGCTGTTTTTGATCGAGTTGAGAATCCCTTTGTCGATGACGGTGCGGAAGTTGTCCAGCGTCGGATTGTTGGCGATCACCTGAAACGCGGTCGCCTTGCCGAAGATCTCGCTGGACGGCTTGAAGGACGTCACGAGGATCGAGAAAAACGGAAAGACCATAATCGCCAGAAACGCGGCGATGATGATGACCGATATGGTTTTTGTCAGCATCTTTTTCTGCATACGCTCACCCTCCCTCAGTCGTCTTTCACGAGTTCCGCGCCGAGCACCTTGACAAACACAAACGCGATCACGCCAACGCACAGCGCCATCGCCAGGACGACCACCGCGCCGTACCCATAGTTGTTCTGTCCGATCATGAGCTTGTAGGCATAGATCGACAGCGTCTCCGTTCCCTGCGCGCCACCGGTGAGCACCGCAATCAGGTCGTAGACGCGGAACGCATCCAGCGTTCGAAACAGCAGCGCAACCAACAGCGAGGGCTTGAGCAGCGGCAGCGTGATGCTGAAAAACGTCCGCACCGTCCCCGCTCCGTCGATCTTAGAGCTTTCGTACAGCCCGCGGTCGATGATCTGCAATCCGGCCAGCAGCAGCAGCGCCATATACGGCGTCGTCTTCCAGACGTCCGCAAGAATGGCCGCGGTCATCGCGCCGCCGGAGGAGAGCAGCATCAGTTCGGGGGACGCAATCAGTCCGATATCCGCAAACACCTTTGCGACGATGCCGCTCGTGCCGTCGTACATGTAGCTCCACATCAGCGCGGAGACGGCGGTCGGAATCGCCCAGGGGATCAGCGCGGTCGTCCGGACCGCGCCGATGCCCTTGATCGCCTTGTTCATGATCAGCGCAAGCGCCATGCCGAATACGAGCTCAAGGAACACGGAGATCACCGTAAACACCGCCGTGCTTCGCAGCGAGCGCATAAAGCGCGTATCCGTCAGCAGCGAAGCGTAAGCGCTCAGGCCGGTGAAGTTGCTCTCGATCAGGCAGGAATCCATTTCGCCGAAGATCGTGCTCAGTTTGTCCGAGCCGTTATAAAACGCGATGTCCGCGTTTTTTTGATACACCGCCAGCGTGTCGGCTTTCAGCCGGGATATCGCGGACGCGATTTCATCCTTCTCACCCGCGGAAACCTTGATGACGTCCGTTTCGCTCTGATACCGGTCGGCGAGTTCGCCGGCGCTGTCCGCAATGCGCTGCAGCTCTTTCTGATCCGCATCGTCAAGCAGCGTCAGGTCGTCCTCGAGAAACCAGGCGATATATCCGCAGTCTTCCACAAAGAGAGGCGCATTAAAATTTGTGCTTGTGTAAAGCCCCGCAACCCGCTGATCGTTCGTTCGATAATCGAAGAGCGAGTATACGGCGGACGTGACGATCGGATAGATCGCAAATACACTTAAAAGCAGAAACAGCGGCAGCAAAAACGCGGCCTGTTTTGCGGTGATCTTTTTGCGCATCGGCAGCCTCCCTTTTCCGGCGTTCGGTTGATTTTCCCGATGTTAGGTCATTTTATCGATATTCGTTTGGTTTTTGTCATTCGATCAAGAAAAGAGGCGGCGCCCGTCGAGTCGGACGAGCGCCGCCCTCAGGCCTGCTGTCAGTTCGCCAGCGCGGTGTTGATCGCCTCTACCGCGGCGGAGAGTTCCATCTCGCCGGAGAGGTAGGCATGCGCGGCATTCATAATCGCGTCCGAAGTCTCGGAATAGTGCGCCGAGACCGGGCGGGAGATCGTGGTTGCCAGCGCATTCTGGAACCCGGGCATGGAGAGCATGGCGTTGGCCGCGACGACATCCGCGTCGCTGAGCATCTCGTTATAGCCGGGCAGATAGCCGCCCTGCACGGACATGATCTTCTGCCCCTGCGTCGCCACAAACTTCATGAAGTCCCAGGCGCCGTCCTTGTTGGCCGAGTTTTTGTTGATGCCGAGCAGCCAGCCGCCGACGGTCGATCCGCCGGGCAGGGGGGCAACGTCCACAACGTCCTGCGAAATTGTGCCTTCCGAAGCGATCATGCCCCATTGATACGGCCAGTTGCGCGCGAACACGCTCGCGCCTTTGATGAAGCTGTTGTGCGTCTCGCCTTCGGAGTAGTTGAGGATATCCACGGGGGATGCCGGGGAATCCACCATGCTCTTGAGCGCGACAAGGCCGCCTTCCACATCCGTCCAACCAGCCGTATACTCGGTGAGATTGCAGACCAGGCCCTCATAGAGCTTTGCCTGGAAGACGATGCCGTCGGTCGTTCCGCCCTGCCCCATATAGGTTTCGGCCATCGTCTGCAGGTCCGCATAGGTATAGTCGCCGGAGACGAGCTTTGCCGCATCCTCGGCGGAGACGATGTCCTTGCGGAAATAGAGCAGGCCGAGGTCCGGGAAGAACGGCAGCGTGTACTGCTTTGCGTTATAGTTGCCCGCGGTCATGGAGCCGGCGTTGAACTGCGAAATTTTCAGTCCGTCCGCCTGCATCATCTGATCGATCGGCTCGATATACCCCGCGGCGGCGAACTCGCCCGCCCACACGACGTCCATCGAAAGCACGTCGTAGTCGCTTGAGCCGGCCTGCATGCTCGTCAGAATCTGCTCGCGCATCGCGCCGGAGTCGTTGGTCATGTCGATCCATTCCACCGTGTACATATCCTGCGACGCGTTGTACGCATCTACGACCGCCTGCGTCGCAGGCGTGCTGTCTGCCTGCGCGGCAAACTTGATCATGACCCGCTCTGCGGGAACGGCCTGCGTCTCCGCAGGCGCTTCCTGCGCGGGCTTGGTCGCATCGGTTGCGGCGGGCTCCGTTGCGGCAGGCGTCGATGCGCAGCCGGCAAGCAGGGCAAGCACCATTGTCAGCGCCAACAAAATACCAAGAATCTTTTTCATCCTTCTCTTCCTCCTTGTTCAATTTTCAGCTGTTTTGGTTTCCATATACCCGTCGAAATGTGGAGCGCGGGCTTTGACTATACTGTTATTATATTTATTCTGTTTCGTGCGAATCTATAAATATTCTCACTTTTATGTTATAATTTTCACCATCTGGAGGAGGTGATCGGCGTATGCATCCAGAAGAGCGGATACAGTTGCTGCGAATGTTTCATTACGTATCCGGCATTCCCGTCGAAATGCTCTGCGGCCTAAGCTGCGTTTATCGCCTGCCGCAGGAGATTCCCAGCGCCGCGCAGATTACCGGGGACCGTTCGCTTCTGCCCGCGCCCGGGCCGGACGACCGGAGCGTGCAATATCTCACCACCCCCGCGCTGGAAACCTATCTGCTGCTCAGCACCGGGGACGGGTTTCTGTTACGCGCAGGTCCTGTGCTGCAAAGCCCCGTAAATCCGGAGCGTCTCGCCCCGCTGATCCGCGCCGGCGTGCTGCCCTTTCGCTGCAAGCAGGCGCTCGGTGCGCACTACTCCAGCTGCCGCGTTCTGGACGACCGAACGCTCTTCTACGCGGGCAAGATGCTAGAAACGCTGCTGCTGCGCGAGGCGCCGGCGCCGAATCTGGTCGAGGTCGTGCCGGATACCGGCGCTCCGATCGACAACAGCTTTTTCTCCCAGACGTTCGACTACCGCTCCATGCAGTTTCAGCACGCGCCATACGCCATTGAGCAGGAAGTCTGCCGCATGATCGCAAACGGCGACACCGCCAGCTCCAAGCACATCCTGCGCGACATCAACCGTATGCCGCGCGCCAAACTGGCCAATACGCCCTTTCGCTCGCTGAAAAACTCTCTGATCTGCAGCTGTACCTTCATGGCGCGCGCCGCCATCACCGGCGGCGTCAAGCCGGACGAGGCGTTTACGCTCAGCGACGCATACATCCAGCGCATCGAAGCCTCCGCGACGACGCTCGATCTCTACGGCTTCGAGGCGGAGATGATCGAAGGCTTCACCGCGCATGTGCGCGCGGTGCAGGGCGAGCGTTTCTCCGCCAAAGTCGCGCAGGCGATGCAGTACATCAATCTGCACCTGAGCGACCCGCTCACCGTCGCGACGATCGCCGGCGCCGTGTTTCACAACGCGAACTACCTCTCCCGTCTGTTCAAGCACGAAACAGGAGAGACCATTCATCAGTATATTCTGAAAAAGCGGATCGAGGAAGCCGCACATTTCGTCAAGAATACAAACGATTCCATCGCGGATATCGCCTCCTTCTACCAATTCTGTTCGCAGAGCCATTTCGTACAGTGCTTTCGAAAAGCCATGGGCGTCACGCCCGGGGAATATCGTCGCAGGACTTTTGCAGCGGGATCATAGGAAGAGACGGCCGAGCGAACCACGGCGCTGTTCTTTCGCCGCATCGTTTGCGCGCCATATGGCGCAGTCGGCCGATCGCTCGTCCCTTTCCTTTCGCTCGGCAACGGGATCAGCCTGAGCGGGCGGTTTGTCCGCATTCGAAATATTGAAACAAATCCGAGTATATATTTTATTGACATCAGACGTAATGGGCGATAAAGTGTCATTATGAAACACGAAGCGAACGATGATTGAGGGAGCCGAAGATGGAAAGAAAAAAAGTACTTGTGATTGCGCCGTATGCGGGACTGAAAGAGTTGGTGTCGTCCATCGCGGGGGAGTTCGCGAACTATGAGATACAGGCCGTTCAGGGAAACCTTGAAAACGCCTTGCCCTATGTAAAACGCGCGGAACTCGAGGGCGTCTCTATCATTCTTTCGAGAGGCGGCACCGCAAAGCAGCTGGCGAAGCACACCTCGATCCCCGTTCTGAATATTCCAGTCTCCGGCTACGATGTTTTGCGATCCATATCGCTTGCAAAAACATTCTACGGAAAGCGGGCGGTCGTGGGATTTGAGTCGATTACACACGGATACCAGGCCGTCAACACGCTTTTGGACACGGACATGGAGATCGTTACGATCAACGAGGAAGACGAACTGCCGGCCGTGCTGGACTACATGAAAAGCAAAGGCGTACGGCTGATCATCGGCGACGTGGTTACCGTAGACTACGCAAAAAAGAAGAATTTTGTCGGCGTATTGGTTACGTCCGGCGAGGAGAGCGTGCGCGACGCGCTCGAACAGGTCGGATTTCTGGAAAGCCATATCGGATACTATAAAAAGCGCGCTGAATTACTCGAGCAGGCTTTGAACCGCGAACCCAATCGGGAAACGCTCATCTTTTCGGATCAGGGCGACCTTCTGTTTCAGACGGCATCCCTCGACGAAACGCTTGCCAACGCGCTGAAATCCCGGATGGCGGACCCGGGATTTCTGGCCCGCTTCCCGGATTATCTGCCCGACTCGAAGGGGCAGGTCTTCGCGGTGACGGCTCAGACCTGGCATCAAAACGGGACAACGGCTACAATATTTACCGCACAAGAGATTCAAACCCGGTATCAGGGCATCCGGATCCGGCCCCTGTCCGAGTTTGGCACCCTGTCTTACAACCTCTTTATGAACAACGATCCGGACAGCATGAATGCAATATCGCTTGCGGAGTCGTTGTCGAAGACCAATCGCTCGGTCTTGATTCAGGGCGAACCCGGCGTCGGGAAAGACTGGTTCGGCATTCTGATGCATCTGAACACGGCCGGCATGGAGTCCGGGCTGATGATTCTGGACTGCTCTCTGCTGACGAAAGAAGATATCGATCATCTCTTCGTGCATTACGCTCTGCCGGATTCGCACAAAAGAACGCCGGTCCTGCTCAACCATCTGGACATGCTGAGCAAACACGGGCAGGCGGAGCTTTTGTCCTATTCGAGCCGGTTTGAGCAGTTTCGGTTTGTAGCCACATCGAGAAAGAGCATCACGGCGATGGGCGAGGAAGGAAGTTTTCTGAAAGAGCTGATTTCCGCTTTCGAATTTTCCGCAATCTATCTCCCGTCCGTACGGGAACATCAGGAAAACATAGAAAACCTGTGCAGCATCGCAATCAGCAGCGCAAATGAAAGCCTTGGAAAGCAGGTGGTCGCGCTGGAAAACGATGCGATGGAGTTGTGCAAAAATTACCGCTGGCCCGGCAATTTAAAGCAGATCTGCAGCGTAATGGAGGATGCGGTCCGGGTGACCGAGGCGTCTTTTATTTCAAAATCGACGGTCCAGTCCTTTATTTCGGAGGATAAGCAGACAAAGGACACCGTGATCTACATTTCCAAAAACAAGACGCTGGACCAGTTTGAAAAGGAAATCATCCTCTCCGTTCTGCAGGACGAGGACATGAACCAGAGCAGGGCGGCCGACAGACTGGGGATCGGGCGCAGCACAATGTGGAGAAAGCTCAACCAGATTTAGGCGGTATCGTAATCTAGCGCTTTAGATTGTTTCAAAATAATACATCAAATCTAACACATCTTGCATTTTTCCTCTTGCTTGTGCTTCATTTTGAATATATAATGATGTCGCAAGTTTGATGATTCCTTTTGGCTGCAAAAATAAGTCATATCGGTTTTTTCTCGGAATCGCAGCCTATGATGATTCGCATTTGAAACAATTTCAAAAAGAAACAGCGGTTCTGCAGAGCTGTTGTGGACGCCCCGTCATGTTTTCGATATCAGCGGTTCATCATCGCTACAATTGACACGGCAAGGAGGAGATGCGGCCAATAATTTTCATTTCAAGGGAGTGGGGAACAGGTTATACCCAAAATTCGATCGACAAATTAAGAGGAGGAGACCAAATGAAAAAAGTGTTATCAATGTTGCTGGTGCTTGCTTTAGCCCTTTCGGTGGTCGGATGCACCGCTGCCGAAGTAAGCAGCACGGGCACGGAATCTGCGACCGCCACAGAACCCGCCGCAACGGAAGCCGCCGCTCCAGCTGCTGATTCCGGAAAGGTGTACGATCTGAAGCTGTCCCTGGTGCAGTCCGCAAACGAGCCGTTTGGCGAACTGGTCGAGATTCTGAAAAGCAGGATCGAAGAGTACACGAACGGTCGAGTCAAGTGCGAAGTGTACTACAACGGCGAACTGGGCGATAACGTAGACACCTGCGAGGCGATTCTCCAGGGCGCCAATATCGTTACGTTCCCGACGTTCGACTTCTATGCCCCTTACATTCTGGATGTTTCCATTCTGGACGGCCCCTTCTTCTTCCAGTCTCCGGATGAGCTGGCAAAGCTGGAAGCGTCCGACTGGTGGGCCGAGCAGGTCCAGAAGATGGAAGACATCAACCTCTGGTATGGCGGCGCAATGTACCTGGGCGCGCGCAGCCTCCTTCACAACGTGCCGGGCGCAAAGCTTCCCGAGGATTTCAAGGGTCAGGTCATGCGCTCCGCCTCCACGACCATGCGGCATGCGATGTGCGAAGCCATCACCGGCAACGTCGCGACCATTGCCTGGTCCGAAATCTACTCGGCGCTGAGCACCGGCGTCGCCGAAATGTGCGAAGCCCCGCTGGGCTCCATCGTGAGCACAAAGATCTATGAGGTCTGCCGGTATATTACCCTTGACGAGCACATCTACGCATTCCAGGCGCCCTGGATCGCCAAATCCTGGGTCGACGCATTGCCCGCGGATGTCCGCGAGGGCTTTGAGAGAGCCGTAAAAGAAACGTGCGCGGAATCGGTCGACTACATCAATCAGAGCGAAGCGGAATACAGAGCGCTCCTGGAGAGCGAAGGCGTCACCTTTATCGAAGTGGATGATAAGGACGCCTGGGTCGAGGCGACCAAATCCGCATACGACTCGATTCAGTGGGAAGAGCCCGATCTGTATCAGAAGTGCCAGGCGATCCTGGGCCGCTGATGTCAACGAGCGGGGAAAGGCTTCCGTCGATCACGCTGCGGGAACGAAGACCATCGGAACATATTCCGCAGCGCGGTTGGAACGAGCGGAGGCCTTCCCCGCCTTTCCGTACTGTGACCGGTATAGCTTTTCAATGGCTATGGAGCATGTATTATGAAAGATCTTGATGCAAAGATTACGAAGGGGATCGAAACGCTGCTTTCAACCATCGGCATATTCTGCCTGATCGCAATGATTTTCTGCATTACGACAAACGTGCTGATGCGCGCCGTCTTCGGAAAATCGATTGCATGGTCGGAAGAATACGGGTACTTATTCTTCTGTTATGCCGTGTATGTCGGAACCGCCTTCTGCTACAAGCAAGGGGAGTTGATCTCCATCAACTCCGTCGTGCTGCTGCTGCCCAAAGCAGTTCAAAAGGGGATTTTCTATTTTGATCGGTTTCTGCTTACGGCAGTCAACATATATCTGTTGATTCTTTCCGTGAAATTCACGATGAACGCCGCAACGAAAATGTCGCCGCTCATGCGGATTCCTTATTCCTATATCGACGCGTGCCTTGTCGTCATGTTTACCTTTATCGTCCTCTTCTCATTCAGGGATTTAATCCGTGCCATATTGAAGCTGGACGACATGGAAACCGAGCGCAGAGCGGAATAAGGCGGAGGTAGTATTTTTATGAATTTCTGGCCGTTAATTTTAGTGGTCGTACTGGTTTTGATCAACGTTCCCGTATCCTATGCCCTGCTGATTTCTTCCGTGTTTTATTTCAGCGCATTCGATACGGGTCTGGACGTCGCTTTGATATTCCAGCGGCTGATCGCTCAGTGTCAATCGTTCGCGCTGTTGGCCGTTCCGTTTTTCGTGACGGCGGGCGTGATCATGGAGTATGCCGGAATCGGGAGACGGTTGATGGATTTCGTCGGGCTGTTCACCGGCAGAACCCGCGGCGGTTTGGCTCATGCAAACATATTGCTCAGCACATTCATGGGCGGATGTTCCGGCTCGGCAAACGCGGACGCCGCGATGGAAGCGAAGATGCTGATTCCGCTCATGAAAGAGAGCGGCATCGACGTCGGCTTTTCGGCCGGCGTAACGGCGACTTCGGCCTGCATTACGCCCATCATTCCGCCGGGCATCGTTCTGATCATCTACGCCACCATTTCAGGCGTATCCGTCGGAGACATGTTCCTTGCCGGATATCTTCCGGGCGCACTGATGTGCATTGCGCTGATGATTACCGTATCCATCATTGCGAGAAAGCGCGGATACCCGCCCACCCGCGACAAATGGCCCAACTTTAAGGAGATCGTCCGGATTACAGGTTCGGCGGTCTGGGCGCTCGTGGTTCCTCTGGGGATTCTCATGGGGCTGCGCATGGGCGTGTTTACCCCGACGGAAGCCGGCGCGGTCGTCGTCGTATACTGTCTGCTCGTGGGGTTGTTTATCTACAGAGATTTAAAGCCGAAAATGCTGCCGCGCCTTTTCCTGGATTCGCTGCGCACAACCGCCAGCGTCATGTTCATCGTCGCCGGTGCGGCCGCTTTCAGCTATTACCTGAGCTGGGAACGAATCCCGCAGTTCATCTCCGAGATGCTCTTAGGGGTAACGACGAATAAATACGTCTTCCTGCTGATTGTCAACGTGTTTCTGCTGATTTGCGGCATGTTTCTGGAGTGCACCGCTGCGCAGATCATGGTCATCCCGCTGCTCGTGGGTGCGGCGCAGACGCTCGGCATCAACCTCGTGCATTTCGGCATTCTGACCAGCATCAACATCGTCATCGGCGGATGCACGCCTCCCTTTGGAACCTATATGTTCACCGTTTGCGCCGCAAGCGGCACTTCGATTCCAAGGTATACGAAGGCGACATGGCCGTTGATACTCACGCTGATCATCGTATTGTTTTTAGTTTCGTATATACCGGGTATCTCATTGCTACTGCCGGGTCAATAGAAAGCGAGAAACCATGTCGTCTCAAAGCAGCAATCAGATTCGCGGCCTGATTAGCGACATCCAGCGGTTTTCGATTCATGACGGGCCCGGCATCAGAACTACGGTCTTTCTGAAAGGCTGCCCTCTGGCCTGCTACTGGTGCCACAATCCGGAGACCCAGGCGGCGCATCCGCAAATCATGATCCACCGCAACCTGTGTATCCGCTGCGGAAACTGCGTGAACGCGTGTCCGGTCGGATGCATCCGGCTTGACGCGGACGGCGTACGGATCGATCGAAGCAAATGCCTGCAATGCGGAGCCTGCGCGCGCGCTTGCCCGGCCGAGGCGCTGAAGCTCGACAGCCGGTGGATGACGCCCGCCGAAACGCTCAGCGTCCTCCGGGTGGACGCCTCCTTTTATCAGCAATCGGGCGGCGGGGTGACGTTTTCCGGCGGCGAGGCGCTGACGCAGATCGACTTTCTTCAGGAAACCCTCCGCCTTTGCAAAAGCGAAGGCTACCACACGACGGTGGATACTTCGGGTTACTGCGAGCAGGCAACCCTGGAAAGGATTTTGCCGTTTACGGACCTGTTTCTTTACGACCTGAAAGCCGGCGACGACGCGACGCATGTCCGCGGAACGGGGAAACACCTGCAGACCATCCACGATAATCTGCGGTTCCTCGTGCAAAAAGGAGCGGCCATCTATATCCGCATTCCGATCATCCCCGGGTTCAACGACAACGACGAGGAAATGGGCAAGATCGCGGCGTTTCTCACCCCGATGGCGAATGCCATAGCGCGGGTCGAACTGCTTCCCTTTCACCGGCTGGGGATCGTCAAATACGAGGCGCTGGACCGCGCATACAAAGCCGCGGATCTCGCCCCGGTTTCGCAGGAGCGCATGCGTCGGCTTGCCAGGCCGTTTTACACGGCGTTTGATCAGGTTGAGATTGGGTGAAAATACAAGCATAAGGAGGAGCATCTATGTATAGCAAGGTTCAGTTGCCTGTTCGTATCAAAGAACTTGAAGACGAACTGTATTCGATTCGGACGCAGACATGCTACGAGCGGGCCAAGATCATAACCGGCTCCTATCAGAAGACCGAGGGACTTCCCACGGTGTTGAGGCGCGGCCGCGCGTTTCAGGACATTTTAACGCAGATGCCCCTCTATATTCGCGAAAAGGAACTGATCGTCGGTTCGCGCAGCTCGCATCTGGGCTGGGAGACCAGCTATCCGGAGTACGATCTGGAGGACCACGACGCCTGGCCCGAGGAAGTCCGCGCATACTGGACGGGAAAAACGATACACGACCTGAGCAATCAACTCTATCCCCCGATCGTCCCCATATCGGAAGCGGAACACGTCTCCGGGTATACCACGGGGACCAAGACCGGCATCGGGCACGGAATCGCCGCGTATGACAAGGTTCTGCGCATCGGTTTTCGGGGCATCCTTGAGGAACTGGATGCCGCGCTGCAAACGGCGGGCGACGACCAAAGCGGCGTCGATTTTCTCAATGCGGCAAAAAGCGCCTGCACCGGAATGATCGCCTGGGCAAACCGATATGCGGATTTGGCCGAGAATCTGGCAAAAACGGCGAACGCCGCGCGCGCAAAGGAACTCGCCGACATCGCCGCCGTGTGCCGGCACGTGCCGGAGCATCCCGCCCGCAGCTTCAGAGAGGCGCTTCAGAGCTTTTGGTTCGTCCATGTCGCGCTGCACATCGAGCAGAAGGGCTGGTCGATTTCCACCGGGCGGTTCGACCAGTACATGTATCCATACTATCGGGCGGACATCGAAAAAGGTTTGATCACCGACGGGGAAGCGTTTGAACTGCTCCTGAATCTCTGGGTCAAATTCATGGAGAATATCGAAGGCGAGCTGAAAAAAACGCAGTTTCAAAACCTGACGCTCGGCGGACAGGATCAGGCCGGAAACGATCTTTCGAATGCGTTTTCCCACATGTGTCTGGATGCGACGATGCTGACGGGCTATACGCAGCCGGCGCTGTCCGTTCGCTGGCACAGCGCCGTCGACCACGACTTCTGGGCGCATGCGATGCGCACGATCGCGACCGGGGTGGGAATGCCCGCGCTGTTCAACGACGAAATCATCATGAAAGAGCTGGAGGCGCACGGCACCTCCGCAGACGACACGTGGAATTACGCCGTTGTCGGCTGTGTGGAACCGGCCATCCCCGGAAAACAGATGGGGATGACCGCCGGCGGACATGTAAATGTCGCAAAAGCGCTGGAGCTGGCGTTGTTCAACGGGCGCTCGCTCTTCACGGGCGTGCAGATGGGCCCCGCCACCGGCGAAGCGGCCGCGTTTTCCTCATTTGATCAGCTCTGGGAGGCATATGAAAAGCAGTCGCGCTATCTGATGGCGGTGACGCTGCTGACGGGCAATGTGGCGGGGACGGTGCAAAAGCTGCTGGGCCATTGCCCGATGCACTCCTGCCTGCTGGACGATTGCATTGCCAGAAGGCGCGATATGGTCGACGGCGGCGTTCGATACAGCCTTTCCGGGACGGCGGTGATTGGAACGCCCGACGCCTGCGACGGGCTGCTTGCGATCAAAAAGCTGGTATTTGAAGAAAAAAGATACACCCTGCAGCAGATCTGCCGGGCGATGGAAGCCAACTTCGAGGGTTATGAGGAGATGCGGCAAATCCTGCTGCATCAACCCTGCCGCTTCGGAAACGACATTCCGGAAGCGGATGAAATGGCAAACAAGGTCAACCGCGTCCATTCGGAGTTCTGCGTCGCGCATCCGGACATGCGCGGCGGGCACTATACCTGCGGAATCTGGCCCGTCAACGATCACGTCGCCGCCGGAAAATTCACCGCCGCGCTGCCCGACGGCCGGCACAAAGGCGCGCCTCTGGCCGACGGCGTGGGCGCCTGCCACGGCGCAGACGTCAACGGCCCGACCGCGCTGCTCAAATCCGTGGCGCGGCTGAACAACGTTCGCGATTGGCAGGGCGGAAACACCTGCAACATCAAGTTTTCGAAGATGAGCATCCATTCCCCGAAGGGAATCGAAACGATGGGCGATTTGGCGGAGACTTTCATGAAGCTGGGCGGGCAGGAACTGCAGATTAACGTCGTAGACGCAGCGACGCTCCACAAGGCGCAGGAGAATCCCGAGGAGTACGCCAATCTGGTCGTTCGCGTCGCAGGGTACAGCGCGTATTTTGTCACCCTGAGCAGGAGCATACAAGACGAGGTAATCGCGCGCACGGAGCAGGCGATTTGAATACATGCCGTCCATCGGCAAAATGGATCATTGCATTTTTATGAGGGGAACAGGTTATGAGAAAAGTGATCGCAATCAGCATGGGAGACCCCGCGGGAATCGGCGGCGAGATCGTCGTCAAAGCGCTCATGCAAAAAGAAATCTATGACAAGTGCGTCCCTGTCGTCGTGGGCGACTACGAAGCCATCCGCGACGCCAACGAGTTCTGCCATGCAAATCTGAAGATCAATCGAATTTCGGAGGTGTCCGAGGCAGTCGGGGAAGCGGGAACGATCGACTTGATCGACATGGGGTTTCTCGCCCCGAACAGCTGGAAATACAAGCAGGTGCAAAAGCTCTGCGGAGAAGCGTCTTTCCGGTATGTGGAAAAGGTCATACAACTGGCCTTGAGCAATCAGGTGGACGCCACCGTCACCGGCCCCATCAATAAGGAGGCCATCAATCTGGCGGGGCACCACTATTCCGGCCATACCGAAATCTACGCCGACCTTACCCACACCAAGGATTACGGCATGCTGCTCATCAGCGAGCATCTTCGCGTCATTCACGTCTCCACGCACGTATCCATGCGCCAGGCCTGCGATTCCATCACGACGGAACGCGTACACGCCGTCATCAAGCTGGCGGATTCCGGCATGCGGTCCCTGGGATTCGAGCACCCGAAAATCGGCGTCTCCGGATTCAACGCGCATTGCTCGGAAAACGGGCTGTTCGGAAACGAGGAAGCCCGCGCGATCATCCCCGCCATCGAGCAGGCGAAGCGGGAGGGGATCGACTGCGACGGGCCGGTTCCTCCGGATACCGTGTTTGTCAAATGTCTGGCGGGCCAGTATGACGTCGTAGTGGCCATGTATCACGACCAGGGGCATATCCCGCTGAAGTTGGACGGATTCAAGCTGGACCTGAACACGAACAAATATACCTCCATGAGCGGCGTGAACTGCACCATCGGTCTTCCGATCATCCGGACGTCCGTGGATCACGGCACGGCGTTCGGAAAAGCCGGAGAAGGAAGAGCGAACGCGCAATCGCTGATCGACGCGATCGACACGGCGATATTGATGGCAAATAACAAATCAAGGAGATAAAAACAATGGAACGGAAAACGATGAAAGGCGTCCTGAAAAGCCTGCCGCAGGAAGGCGCAGAATACCGCGAAGACCTGCCGATTCCGGAAGTGGGCCCGCGGGATATTCTGGTAAAAGTGCAGGCGGCGGCGATCTGCGGCACCGATCAGCACATCATCAACTGGACCGAGTATGCAAAGCAGCGCCTCACGCTCCCCATGGTGTTTGGGCATGAGTTCGCGGGCGACGTGGTCGCCGTCGGAAGCGACGTACACGAGCTGAGCGTGGGCGACCGCGTTGCGGGAGAGACCCATATCCCCTGCAACCACTGCTACATGTGCAAGACAAACCGGCGGCATAACTGCGCAAATATGAAGATCATCGGCGTGCATGCTCCCGGCGCTTTTGCCGAATACATCTCCTTTCCGGCGGACTGCGCCTACAAGCTCGACGACGATATCAGCTATGAAATCGGGGCGATGCTGGAACCGATGGGCGTCGCCGTGCACGGCGTATCCGCGGGCGAGGTGAAAGGCTGCAATGTGCTGATCTTCGGCTGCGGGCCGATCGGCTTGATGGCCGTCGGCGCCGCCAGGGCGATGGGCGCGAAAAAGATCTTCGCCGCGGACGTTTTCGACGCAAAGCTCGAAATCGCAAAGGTGATGGGCGCGGATGCCGTGCTGAACACCCGGGCGATGAGCGCGGACGAAGCCCGCGCAAAGCTGCTGGAATACACCGACGGCATGGGCGCGGACGTCGTGATCGACTACACGGGAAACGCCGCCGCCCTTCAGCAGGGGTTTGGCATGCTTCGGAAAAACGGAACGTTCATCATGGTCGGACTGCCGGACAAGCCGATTGCGCTGGACTTGACGGACGCCATCGTCTATAAGGAGGCGACCGTAAAGGGCGTTACCGGAAGGCTGATGTACGAAACATGGGACGAATGCATCGATATCCTGAAAAACAGCGAGTTTTCGATGGAGCCGGTCACCGGCGGCGTCTATCCGCTTTCAAACTATATGGACGCTTTCAACGCGATCTTTTCCGGCGTCCCCGGAAAAATGCTCCTGATCCCCGGAAAATAAGGACGTTGCCGAAGCGAAGAACGAAAGGAAACTGTATGAGTAATATGATGCGTACGGCAATGGTTACGAAGCCATTCACTGTCGAGATCGTTGAAAAGCCCGTCCCCAAATACGGGCCGGACGATGTGTTGATCAAGGTAAAGGTCGCCGGCGTGTGCGGGTCCGATCTGCAGCTGTACAGGGGGACCCACCCGTTCCGGCAGCCGCCGGCGGTGTTGGGCCATGAAGTGGCGGGCGACGTGATCGCCGTGGGGAGCAACGTTACGAAGCTGCAGGTCGGCAACAGGGTCGCCGTGCTTCCGCACATCGAGTGCGGAACGTGCGAGTTCTGCCAAGCGGACATGCAGAATCTCTGCGTCAACAAAACCGTTCCCGGAACGCCCAAGTGGGAAGGCACTTTTGCGGAGTATTTCTCCGCGCCCGAAGCAAAGACCTACAAAATCGCAGACGGCGTGAGTTACGAAATGGGCGCTTTGGTGGAGCCGCTTGCCGTAGCCGTGCACGCCGTCAGCCGCGTGTTATCCGACAAAAGAGGGTCCATCGCGATCCTCGGCTGCGGCACGATCGGACTGCTGACCTTGATGGTGGCAAAAGAATTCGGATACAAGAGGATTTACTGCACCGACACCGCGCCCTTCAACAACGAAATGGCGTTGAAGTGCGGGGCGAACATGGCGCTGAATCCGCTGGAAACAGACGCGGTGGAAGCCTTCCTGAAGGACAACGGCGGCGGCATGGACGTTACATTTGTCGCGGCCGGAAGCCCCGACATCATCAACCATGCGTCGCGGCTGACCAAGCGTCTGGGTGAAATCGTGCTGATCTCCATGATCACCAAGGATATTCCGGTCTACACCTACGGCTTTGTGTACAACGAGCAGACCCTGCGGGGGGCGATGACCTATCGCAATGCGGACTATGAGAAGGCCATGGAGCTGATCAACGGCGGGCTGGACCTCTCCATGTTCGTAACGCAAAACCTGCCTCTCTCGGAGGCGGGGTCCGCTCTGGAGATGCTGAACAACAAAAGCGGCGACATCATCAAAATAATGATCAACATGTAGAAAGATAAAAGGACATGATAAAACTTGTTGTAATTGCAGATGACTTTACGGGGGCGCTTGATACGGCGGTTCAATTTGCCAAGCGTGGAATCAAAACGCTTGTTACGGCTGACGCGACCGTAGATTTGGCTTCTTTCGACGAAGAAATCGAGGTCCTGACAATCGATATTGAAAGTCGGCATTTGAATAGTGAAGCAGCTTACGCCCGGGTGCAAAATACGGTTGCATTCGCAATGAGTTTATCGCCTCAGTGCATCTATCTCAAGACGGATTCCACGCTGAGGGGCCCGATCGGCGCAGAGTTCGCTGCGCTGTTGGACGAGACGAAGTCCGGAGCGCTGATGTTCATTCCGGCGTTTCCCAAGAATGGGCGCACGACAAAGAACGGCATTCAGTATGTCGACGGCATTCCCCTGTCCGACACGATTTTTGCAAACGACCACATCAACCCCGTCGTTGTCAGCCGGGTCAAGGCCGTCATCTCCAGCGGAACGAACAAGAAGGTGGTCGAAGTCCCCTTTTCGGAGAAGCATACGGAGATATCCCTGGAGGGAAGCCCGGACGGCGTAATCTATGTGTTCGACGCGGAAACGGACGAGCACCTGAGCAAGATCGGCGAAAACCTGTTCCGGCAGGGAAAATGCGGCGTGCTGTCGGGCTGCGCGGGATTTGCCGAGATCCTTCCCGACATATTCGAGCTCAGACAGCATCCCATCGAACGATCGAAGACCCCGGGCAACGTCCTCATCGTGGTCGGAAGCGCAAACCAGATCTCCCTGCAGCAGATTTCGCTCGGAGAACTGTATGGGTTCGAGCTGTATTCCCTGTCTCCCGAGGAGAAAATCGGCACGACGGAGGAATGCGACGCCAAGCGGACGGCTCTGCTGAACAAAGCGAAGGAATCCTTGATGGACAGTGGCAAGGTCATCGTCGCAACTTTGACCAGCAAGGACGACATCGACATCACCAACACGTATGGCGAGCAGGTCGGCATTCCCGCCGACCAAATCCCGGCGCTGACCGCCAACAACATCGCCTCCATCACCAAAGAACTCATCGGCAACGTGCCGATTGACAACCTGGTGATATTTGGCGGCGACACCCTGATGGCGATCATGGACGCGATTGCCTGCAAAGGGATCATCCCCTATGAGGAAATCGCCCCGGGCGTCGTAGCATCCAAAATACTGGGCGACAAGAACAATTTCACGCTGGTCACAAAGGCCGGCAGCTTCGGCGAAAAGGACATCATCAGCAAGATATACCATTATCTTCAGAGCAGCGAGAATCCGTATCCGGCATGAGCAAGGCTCCATCCGGGGGCCCGCCCGCGGCAAAGCAACGAAACGACGAGACCACCCGTTCGGGTGGTCTCGTCGTTTCAGGTCGTCTATTTCCTCTGCCCCGTTGCCGAGAGCAATCGAAACAGGTTTTCCACGGTCAGTCGATAGTCCTTCTTGCTGCGCAATCTCGCCTCGCTGAAGGGAATGGCAAGTTGGTTGGTGCTGAAGATGGCCGTGATGCCCTCAGCATATGCCTCCTCGATGTCGTCCCCGACATCGCCCACGACCGCGAGCACGGGGATGCCGGCGCGCTTGGCCCTGCGCGCGACGCCGATGACCACCTTGCCGCGCAGGCTCTGGCTGTCCAGCTTTCCTTCACCGGTGATCACGAGGTCCGCGTCGCTGATGCGCGCCTCGAAGCACACCGTGTCCAGCACCGCCTCGATGCCCGGCTGCAGACGCGCGCCGAAAAACGCCACCATGCCCGCGCCCATCGCGCCCGCGGCGCCCGCGCCCGGCAGGTCCGCGACCCGCAGGCCGAGTTCGCGCGAAATCGCCTCGTCCAGCGCGCGCAACTGCGCGTCCAACTCTCGCACCAGCTCCGCGTCCGCTCCTTTTTGCGGGCCGAACACATGCGCCGCGCCGCGCGGGCCGTGCATGGGATTGTCGATGTCGCACATGGCGACGACCTCGATCCCCTGCAGCAGGCGCAGCGCTTCCGAATTGTCGATACGCGCAATTCTCGAAAGCGTCCCGCCCGTCGGAACGAATTCCTTCCCGCTTTCGTCCAAAAACTTCGTCCCCATCGCCGCCGCCGCGCCGCAGCCGCCGTCGTTCGTCGCGCTGCCGCCGAGACCTAAAATAATCTTCTTCGCGCCGTGTTCCAGTGCGTGCCGGATCAGTTCGCCAACGCCATAGGTCGTCGTGCGGGCCGGGTCTTTCTCGTCCCCTACCAGCGGCAGCCCCGCCGCCGCGGCCATCTCGACGACGGCCGTGTCGCCAAACCGGCCATAAAACGAAGAGAGTCGCTCAAACAGCGGCCCCGCCGCCTCGACCTGCACCTTTTCGCCGTCCAGACACTCCAGAAAGCTATCCACCGTACCTTCCCCGCCGTCCGCAACCGGCAGGCCGACGACTTCGCAGGCCGGAAAAAACCGCCTCGCCTCCTCGGTCACGATGGCGCAGATTTCGCTCGAGGTAATCGAGCCTTTGAACGAGTCGGACACGACGGCAATCTTCTTCATCTTTTTCCTCCCGCGGCGCGCTTGCTTCAGCCGCCTCTGGCAGGCCGCATCTTCGGCGAACCATATAATAGCATGATTGTATCAGATTTCACGCCGAAGAAAATATTCTGCCGAACAAAAATAAGCGGATTCTTGCGTGCATTGTGTTTTTTCTGCGCGCTTGCTATACTGCAAATAAGGCATATTTCCGCCCGATCGAACCCCGATACAAGCCGCAGAGGAGGACAACGCAATGCAGGTGGTCGCAGTGCGCGGCAGACAACAGATGCGCGATTTTGTGCGCGTTCCGCAGCAAATCTTCGGCAAACATCCGTGCTATGTGCCGCCGATCTGGATGGACGAGGCGCACGCATACTCGGACAAGGCGAACCCCATCCTGAAAAACTCGGATTTTGAACTGTTTCTCGCGCTGGACGACGCGGGCAGGCCCGTCGGGCGCACCATCGCGTATATCGACCATACGTTCAACCGCTTTTACAACGCGCGCATGGGCTTTTTCGGCGCGTTTGAGTGCATAGACGATCCGGCGGCGGCTGGGCTTCTCATCGGCGCGGCGGAGGATTGGCTCGCCGCGCGCGGCATGGACGCCGTTCGCGGCCCGATCCACCCCGTTGCGGAAAACTGGGGGTTCGTCTTCGAAGGGTACGACAGCCCGCCCGTCTACATGTCCCCTTGGAACCCGGCGTATTACCATCCGTTTTTCACCGGCGCCGGCTACGGCAAGGCAAAGGATCTGCTCGTGTACGAGGCGGATATGGCCAAGGGCTACGAAATTCCCCGGCGGTACGACGACTTCCCCGCGCGGTTTATGACGCGCTATCCGGGCGTCTCCATCCGCCGCCTCGACATGAAGCGCATCCACGACGATGCGCGCGCCATCTGGGAGATCTCCAACACCTCTCTGGCGGACAACTGGGGATACGTTCCGCTCGAACTGCCCGTCATGGAGGACATGCTCAAAAAACTCCGCATGATCGTCGATCCCGACGCGGTCTGGATGGTGGAAAACGAAGGAAAACCCGTCGGCTTCTGCCTCGGGTTTCCGGACATCAACATCCTGCTCAAGCGCATCGGCGGGCATATGCTGCCGCTCGGCTGGGCGCGGCTGCTGCTCGGCGTGAAACAACTGCGGGACTACCGGCTCTTCGGCCTCGCCGTCACGCCGGAGTGGCACAAGCGCGCGCTCGACGCGCTCATGTACATCCACCTCTATCAGAACCTGAAGGCAAAGCGCATCCGCATGGAGGCAAACTATATTTTAGAGGACAATCTGCACATCAAAAACGCCCTCGAGCGCCTCGGCATGCGGCACACGAAGACCTATCGCATCTACGAAAAACCGCTTGCGCAATGAACGCTTCGGGCGGCGTCGGTCGCCCGTTTTCCGTTTGAGCGCTCCGCGCTGCAAAGGCAGGTGACGTCGATGGCAGGCAGCCGTCCCGCCGATTTTTCATTTACCCCCGCGCCGCTGGGCAGCGTGTTTCCGCGCGGCTGGTTCGAGCGGGAGTTTGTCGTGCAGAAAAACGGTCTGACCGGCCACATCGACGAAATCTGGGAAGACCTCGGCGCGTCCTCCGGCTGGCGCGGCGGACCGGGCGAAAACTGGGAGCGCGGGCCGTATTACCTCGACGGCCTGATCCCGCTGGCCTATGCCCTCGACGACGACGCGCTCAAACAAAAAGCGCAGCCATGGATCGAGTGGATGCTCAAAAGCCAGCGCGAAGACGGCTTTTTCGGGCCGGCGGACAACCTCGACTGGTGGCCGCGCATCGTCGCGCTCAAGGCGCTCATGCAGTATGGCGAAGCAACCGGGGACGCGCGCGTGCCCGCGCTGATGGACCGCTATTTCCGCTATCAGCTCGACCGGCTTCCCAAACAACCGCTCGCCATGTGGGCGGCGGCGCGCGGGCAAGAGCAGCTCCTGCCCATGCTCTGGCTGTATCGCAAAACGGGCGCGGACGATCTGCCCGAGCTGGCGCGCCTGCTGCGGGAGCAGACCTACCGCTGGGGCGAACGTTTCGCCCGCTTCCCCTATCAAAAGCGCACGCACGCCTATCTCAACCGCCCACTGTTCATGGCGGTCAAGCGCGCGACGCTGATTTCGGACTGGACGGCAAAGCGGCTGAAGAAATACCGCCGCGCAGCGCCAAAGCCGCAGACGAAGAAACAGATCGACAAGGCCAACGCATCAAAGTTTCTGCACATCTACCACGAAACGCATTCGGTCAATCTTGCGATGGCGCTCAAGATGCCCGCGCTGGACGGCCTCTGGCGCGGCGCGGCGGACGGGGCGGCCGCTTCGCGCGCCGGACTCGACGCGCTGACGCGGTTTCACGGGCTGGCCAGCGGGCTCTTTTCGGGGGACGAGCACCTCAACGGCCGTTCGCCGACCGTGGGCGCGGAACTCTGCCTCTGCGCGGAGTATCTCTATTCGCTGCAGATCTTGCTCGCCGTCACCGGGGACGTCGACTACGCCGACAAACTCGAACAGGTCGCCTGGAACGCCTGGCCGGCGATGTTTACGCCCGACATGTGCGCGCATCAGTACGTCCAGCAGGTCAACCAGATCGAGGTGTCCCGCCAAAAGCGTGACTGGTATGATGCCTACGATGAAGCGAACCTCTTCGGCCTCGCGCCAAACTTCGGCTGCTGCGCGGCCAACATGCACCAGGGCTGGCCGAAGCTGCTCGGCGCGCTGTTCATGGCGCATCCCGACGGCGTCGCCGCGCCGGTCTACGCGCCCTGTTCGGCGCGGGTGGACATACACGGCACGGCGGTGCGCTTCACCGAGACGACGAACTACCCATTCGACGGCGCAATCACGATTGCGGTCGACGAAATCGAAACCGCGGATCGAGCGATGGCGTTTACGCTGCTGCTGCGCGTGCCCGGCTGGGCGGAGACGTTCGAACTCCGGCTCAACAAAAACCCCCAGCCGCTGGAGCCGGAGAACGGCTATCTGCGTCTGAAACGCCTGTTTCGCGCGGGCGATCGGATATCGCTGCGCTTTCCCATGCCCCTGCGCCTGCATCCCGAGCCGGCAGGCGGCGTCACGCTCCGGCGCGGGCCGCTGCTGCTCGCGCTGCCCGTCGAGGCGCGGCGGCGCGTGCTGCACGGCAGGGAACCGTTTGCGGACTATGAACTGCTCCCGCGCGGCAAATGGCGCTATGCCGTCGCAAAGACGGAGCTGCCGGACGCGCAAATCACGCTGAACGAGCCGGGCGAGCATCCCTTTGGCGGGGACACACCGCCGCTGACCGTGCAGCTGAGGCTCGCGCCCGCGCCGCAATGGCAAACGAGGCGGCACAGCGCGGGTCCTGTTCCGCCGCCGTTTTCCGCCGCGCCGGACGCGCTGGAGGAAAAAACGCTCGTGCCCTACGGCTGCACGCGCCTGCGCATCGCGCAGTTTCCCATCGCCACGATCGACTCCGCCGACAAAGAGCTCCGCTGACATCCGGCCATCGCCGCCGAAACGCACAGCAATTCCAAATCAGGAGGATATCTCATGACGCAACCGACAAAGACCAAACTTGGCAGAAACAACTGGATCGCCATCGTGCTGCTCGCGTTTTCCGGGCAGATCGCATGGGTGATCGAAAACTCCTGGTTCAACACGTTTGTCAACGACGTGATCTCGCCGGACCCGAAGGTGATCTCGATGATGGTGGCGCTCAGCGCCGTCACCGCGACCATCACCACGCTCGTGATGGGCACGCTCAGCGACCGCCTCGGTAAGCGCAAGGCGATCATACTGGTCAGCTACATCCTCTGGGGCATCTCCACCATGGTGTTTCCCGCCGCGGGCGCGGTGCATTCGGCCACGCTCGCCATCGTCGCCGTGGTCGCGCTGGACTGTCTGATGACCTTCTTCGGTTCCACCGCCAACGACGCGAGCTTCAACGCCTGGCTGACCAACATCACGGACGAAACCAACCGGGGCACCGTCAGCGGCGTGACCGAGCTCTTTCCGCTGCTGGCGATGGTGGTGACCACCATCGTCTCCGGCATGCTGATCGAATACTTCGGCTACACGCTGTTTTTCACGTCCATGGGGCTTCTGGTCGTGCTCTGCGGGCTCGTCGGCGGCCTGCTGATGGAGGAAGCGCATTTCCCGCGCGAAAAGACCGAGGGCGTCGGCTTCTGGAAGCAGGTGTTCTCCGGTTTTTCGGTTCGCAACGTGCGCGAAAACCGCATGCTCTTCTCGCTCTATTTCTGCGTGCTGCTCTTTTCCATTGCGGAGCAGATCTGCATGCCTTATCAGATCATCTATTTCACCAAGACGCTCGGCTACAGCTACGACGTCATCGGCGTCAACCTCGGCCTCATGGTGCTGCTCTCCGGCGTGGCGGGTGTGTTTTTCGGGCGGCTGGTCGACCGCGTCGGCAAGCAGAAGCTACTGCTCGTCACGCTGCTGATTTCCGCGCTTGGGTTCCTGCTCGTCTCGCTTGCGCGCGGCATGGCGTTTCTGTGCGTCGCCATCTTTGTCATGGCGTTCGGCATGGTGAGCAAGCTCATCGTCACCGGCGCGTGGATCAAGGACCTCACGCCGCCCTCCAGCGCGGGACAGTTTCAGGGCATCCGCATGATCTTCTGGGTGCTGCTGCCCATGGTGATCGGTCCGTTCATCGGGGAGCGGATCATCAGCACGTTCGGCCAGCCCATCGTGGTGGACGGAAAGGCGGGCTTTCTGCCCACGCATCTGGTGTTCGTCGCCGCCGCGATCGCAACGCTGATCGCCATCCTGCCGGTTGTCCGCATGATCCGCGGGGCGAAACGCACGCCGGACCGATAACCGCGGATTTGCGCGTTTGCAAAACAAAAAAGGCCGTACGGCCTTTTTTTGTTGCACGCTCTATTTTGCGGCGACGCCGGAGCGCACCACGTCCAACAGCTGATCCACCGCGCACAGGATGCTCGCGTCGTCCCAGTCCAGCGGGATGAGCGTGTCCAGATGGTTGAGCAGCGTCTCCACGACGAACACCGTCGTCCCGGTCGAAAGATCCTGCCGAAACTCGCCGGCGGCCTTCGCGCGCTCGACCATGTCGGTCAGCAGCCCGCTGCGCATGTCGCCAAAACACGCCGTGATCTGCTCTCGAACGATCGGATCTTCCTGCAGAATGCGGCGCGAAAAGACGACATAGCGCGCGTCTTTTTTCGCAAGCAGCAGCCCGAGCAGCGCCATGTTGCGAAACTCGTCGAAGAATCCGCCGGACGTGCCCGATACGTCGTGCTCCTCAAACAGCCGTATTTTTTCCATGCCTACGCGATACAGAAGCGACAGATACAGCTCCATCTTATCGCGAAAGCGATAGTAAAAGCTGCCCTTGTTCATGCCCGCCGCCTTGAGGATGTCGTTGAGCGAGGCGTCCCGAAACGAGTGCTCCGAAAACGCCGTCAGCGCGGCTTCATACAGCGCGGGCGATTCGTCCAGCGGGTTTTTCCCGCCGGACGCCAGCCACTTCAGTTTCGGCGAAACACCCATCAGTCTTCCTCCTCCAGGCGCTCGCGCTGCGCCTTCTTCTCCCGCTGCTTTTTAAAATACTTCGGGACAAAAATGATCTTGAGCCACACGATGGCGATCACGGCGACGGCGATCAGAGCCCACCAGTACCATGCCATATTCGTTCACCTCCTTTTGCGAAAAACCGCTTTTTTCGAAAACATCCGGACCGCCGCGGCAAACCACGGCAAGCTGACCAGCAGCGTCAGCAGCGTAAACCACAGCGCGGGCGCGCCGCTCAAAATCGCTTCCAGCGCGCGGTATTGCCAGTACATCGGCAAAGCATAATAGAAAAACTGCCACTGCTCGGGCACAAATATCGCCGAAACCGGCAATATCATGCTGACCGGAATGAGCAGCTTGAGCACGCCGACGGCGGCCACCTGGTTGGTCGCAAACCCGCCGACGGCGAACGTCATCATGCCGGAGACGAACACGCTCGCCACGCCCAGCAGCAGATAGTTCGGCAGCAGCGACGCTTTGCCGATGATCAGCGCAGCGGCGACTATGCCAACAAGCCCCAGTATCAGCGCTGGCGCGAGCTTCGTCGCCACATAGCCGCCAAGGCGCGTGGGACTGACCGCGACGGCGCGGATTGCGCCGCTCTCGCGCTCGTCCACAATCGACATTCCGATCGTTGCCCCGCCGACGAACAGCGTCATGAGCAGCATCGCGATCATGGAAACAGTATACGCCATTCCGCCGCGCGCCTCCACCGTTTCCACCTGATACGGCATCAGTTCGTCTCCGGCGCCGAGCGCGAGGCCGACGATCAGCCGAACGCCGCCGACAAACGCCTCGTCCTCATTGCCCTCCAGAAGGACGCGGTACCCCGCGCCGTCCTTCGAAACGCCCGCGACCGCGTCCGTCTGACGGATGCGCGCCGACATCGCGGACGCGTCGTCAAAGCGCTCGACATCCGCAACCCGTTCCAGCTTCTGCTGATCGGCCGGGGTGATCGACTGGTCCACGGCGAGCCGGAGCACCGTGCCGCTGACCGCGCCGAAGACAAGGATGAACACAAACGCGAGGATGGCTGGCGCGGCGACCATGAAGATGGAGATCCCGTTTCGAAAGATCAGCCGAAACTCCCGATCGATCGAAGAAAAAAACGCCTTCATACCCTCGCCCCCCTCAGATGCCTTTTGCTCACGAACCACAGCGCAAGCAGATAGGAAATCGCGGCCCACGCGGCAATGGCGACTACCGTATACCCCCAGTCGATCGAGCCGCCGAACATCGCGGCGCGGTACGCCATCAGAATCGGATAGGACGGGATCAAACGCATCCAGAACGGCGTGAACGCAGGGGAAGTATAGCTGATCGTCGGCAGCATGTTGACGCTGAGCAGCACCACCATGGAGAAAAACCAGCTGCTCATGTCCCGAAACGGCGTGGTATACGCCAGACCAATCATCGTGAACACCGCCGTTCCACAAAACGAAAGCAGCAGAAACGCGCCCCAGTCGATCGAACCGCCGACCGTCGGCAGACAGATCAGCGTTGCGTACAGCGTGCCGATCAGGGAAAAGAGCAGCGTCTTTGCCAGTATGTAGCGATGCGCGCCGAGCGGGGAAATGCGCAGCGCCTTCACCGTTCCGTCCTGCTTTTCGGCGAGCATCAGCGCCCCGCCGAGGATAAACCCCGTCATAAGCGCCTCAAAACAGATGAATACCGGCGTGAAGCGCAGATTGAACGGGATCTCCTTTGCCGAGGCGTCGAGCGACTCCGTTTGCACGGGCACAAAGCCTTCGCGCATGAGCTCGAGCACATATACGTTCAGGCTCTTTTCGGAATAGCCGGGGTTGACGATGGTCAGCCCGTCCTCGCCGAACAAAAACCCGATCGCGTCGCCCTGGCGGACCGCGTCGCGCAGCGCCGCCTCGCTCTCGGCCGGAACGCCGAACGCGACGTCGGCGGGCGCATTCAGCGTCAATAGCTGCGCGGACTCCAGCGCGACCTCTTTCGGCAGCGCAAGATCGACCACCAGCACGATGACGGCGAGCGTCGCTGTCAGCACCCAGAACAGCGCGTTGGTCAGAAGGCGCTTGAAGTCCTGCGCGCAGGTAGAGAGGATGCTCTTCACGCGGTCAGCTCCTTTCCGGTGACGCGCAGGAAGATCTCCTCCAGCGTCGCCTCCTGCGAGTGCAGCTTCACCACGTCCGCCGTCTTCAAAAACGCGGAGAGCCGCTCGTGGTCGTCCATCGGAATGGACGTCTCGCGCTCCTCACCGTTTTCACGGTAGACGATGCGCACGTCCCGCCTGCCGTATTCGCGCTTGAGCGCCTCGGGCGTGTCGCAGGCGGCGATTACGCCGCCGTAGAGAAACGCGACCGTATCGCTCAGCGCGTCCGCAAGCTCCATGCTGTGCGTGGTGAGAAACACCGCGGCCCCGCGCGCCTTCTGCTCGAGGATCAGATCGCGGATGCCGACCGCCGTCTTGGGGTCGAGCCCGCTCGTCGGCTCGTCCAGAAAGAGATAGCTCGGGCGGTTGAGCAGCGCGCGCGCGAACGTCAGCCGCTGCCGCATCCCCTTGGAATAGTGCGAAACGCGCTTGTTCGCGTCCTCGCGCAGGCCGACGCGCTCGAGCAGCTCCATCGGCTGCACGGTCGGCACGGAGAACAGCGCCGCGTAATAGCGCAGGTTTTCCAGCCCCGTCAGCGATGCATAGAGGTTGCTCTGCTCAAACGACACGCCGATTCGATTGAAAAACGCCGTCTTCAGCCCGCGCACGGACTGGTTTTCATACAGCACCTCGCCCTGCTGAATCGGCAAAAGCCCCGTCATGATGTTTTGAATCGTGGACTTTCCCGCGCCGGACGGGCCGAGAAACCCAAAGATGCTTCCGCTCTCTACCGAAAACGAAATGTCCGATACCGCAAACTTGCCTTTTCCTTCGTAGTCGTGAAAAACCTGCTTGACCTGAATCATAACGCCCCTCCTTGACCACTTGGTCAAATTCATCATAACACGGGTTGACCGGTTGGTCAAGATCGAGCGACAAAAAAGGCCGCGCGGCCTTTTTTGTTGTGTTGTGGCGCTATGCCGCCCTATTTCTTTCCCGTTGCGGTCTCCACGGTTTTTTTCACGGCGGTGACGCATTCGCTCACCGAGCCGATGATGATGAGCACCGAGAGCGCGATGACGAGCACGCTCTTGCCGTCGACGCTCGGCAGCATGCCGAGCACGCCGGTATCCGAGAGAAACCCCCGAAACGCCTCGCTAAAGAGGTTCGGGCGGTTGATCAGCCAAAGGGACATCGCCATGCTCACGAGCGACTTTACCACAACCGCGGTGCAGACAAACGGCGACCAGCGGCGGTCCCGGATCTTGGCGATGTCCATCAGGATCGCCAGCACGAGGGTGACGAGAATCACGGGCACGCACAGCGCGAGAAAACTCTCGCTGAAGATCTGGTAAAACTGCAGGCCGTTATGGAAAATCACCATGGCAAACGGCAGCCGCCCGGCGCAGAAAAGCAGCCCGAGAATCGAAAAGATCACCGTCACGATCAGCTCCGCAATCCCCTCGGAAAGCGGGATGCTCTTTTTCTCCTGCCGTGCGTCGGGCAAATCCTCCACGCGCCAGCCGTGTTCGCCCATCTTTTCGTGCTTTGCCCCGGTGTGCTCGGCGATGACGAACCCGGCCGTCGTCCAGATCAGCGCCTGCAGCGCGGCGGAAACGCCCATGCTGAACCCTTTGGACAGGATCTCCCCGATGACGAGCGCATAGTTCGTCGATCCTTCCCTCGCCGCGTCAAACGCGCCGACCGCGAAGCCGATGACCATCACGACCACGCCGACAAGCGGCAGAACCCACTTGAGCACGCGGATGTATTCGTCGAAATATGCCGGCGAGATCAGATATCTCGGCTTGGAGCGATACTGCTCCGCCAGCGACGCGGGCGAGCCGAGCCCATAGAGCACCCGCTTCACCTCTTCGTCGCCCGCCCCCTCCGGCAGCATATCGCAGATATTCGAACGCAACTCTTTTTTCACGTCCTCCCGGTCTTTCTCCGGCAGGCGGCGCGCAACGTCGCAAACATAGCGCTCGATCAAGTCATTCATGATTTTCTCCCTTTCCGCAGACGGCCGATATGCTCGCCTGCATGCTCTCCCATTCCTTCAGCAGCCGCGAAAAGACCTCTTTCCCCTTGCGGCTGAGCGTGTAATATTTTCTCGGCCTGCTTTCGCTGGTGTCCCAGTCGCTGGTGAGCAATTCCTGACTCTCCAGGCGGCGCAACAGCGGATAAAGCGTATTCGCCTCGATGTCGATGTTCTGCTCCTGCAGCGTCTGCAGCAGCGCGTAGCCATATCGCGGCTGCCGGAGGCTGCCCAGCACGGCGAGCGTCAGGCTCCCGCGCCGCAACTCGGTCAGAAAATTTTGCATCGGTTCCAATTCGGGCATTCGGTATCACCTCGGACGCATTATACTGTGTGTCGCACTATATTGTCAATATAATTTTACTAACAAAATTAAAATATACTGAACTGAACAGCAAAAATAAAAAACAGCCCTTCTGGACTGCCTTTGACGCTGCTAAATCGCACGAGGGCGGCATCCGATACTCGCAAAGGGGTCCCGCCCTTGCACGTATACCGGATGCAGCCCTCGCGACTCGTATCGCTGCCCGACGGCCCTTTCCGTAGAGGGCGCTGATGCTGCGGCCGACGTGAGGAGAGAGTTCCCACAGCCGGGCGGCGCATACGGACGGCGAACCCTGAAAACTGCTTTGCCGATCTCCGCCGCCCGTGCGAAACGCGCGGCCAACGGATACCATCTGTATATAAGACGATCGAACCCGCGTTTCGTGACACGAGAAATTATGAACTTTTTATGAACAAAAGCGCGGCACGGACCTTCCGCCGAAAGCGGGCGCACCGCTGGCTCAAAGCGGCAAAACGTGCTATTCTGAAATCAGAAAGCGAGGCGCGACGAAATGGAGATTCGAATTCACGACATCGGCGGATATATACTGCGCAACTATGTGCTTGAGACCCCGCTGGGCTGGATCGGCGTGGATTCGGGCTATCCGGGCGGATTTTCGCGCTACCGCGCGCGCTTTGAACGGCTCGCGCCGCTGCGGGAGATGACGTTTGTGTTTCTCACGCACGCGCACAACGACCACGCGGGTTTTCTCGCCGAACTGCTGAAGGAAAGCGGCGCGCGGCTCGTGCTGAGCGAAAAGAGCCTGCCCCGCCTTGCCGCGGGAGAAAACATACTGCCGGAGGGAACGGGATTCATCTCCCGCGGCGCGCGGCTGTTTTCCTCGCTGATGAAATCCGGCGCATATCCGCCGGTCGTGCCGGACGGGTCGGCGCTGGTGCTGCGCGACGGGCGCGATCAACCGTTTCTCGATTTGGGACTGCCGATTCGCGTTGTGCATCTGCCGGGACACACGGCGGATTCCATCGCGCTGTTTCTGGAGGAAACGCGGGAGCTTCTCTGCGGCGACGCGGCCGCAAACGCCGTCATCGCCCCCGCGCGGCACGCCATATTGATCGAAGACGCCGCCGCATTCTGCCGCTCCTGGGATGACATGCTCGCGCTGAATCCGACGCGCATCTATCCTTCGCACGGCAATCCCTTCTCGCCGGAGGACCTCGTCAAATATCGGCGGTATCTGGACGATAACGCGCTGTTTCCGCCAAAGCGGCTCTAGACGCGCCCAAACAAAACGCCGCCTCCGGCGCATGGCCGGAGGCGGTATGTTTTTATATTCACTCTCAGTATTCGCTCTTTATTCGTTTGATTCCGTCAGGTTTTTTCGAAAGCAGATGCTTTCTTTCACGCCCTCGTACGGCGGATAGTTCGCAATGCGCTCATACCCCGACGTTTCGTAGAGGCGGATCGCCTCGGGCTGGAGAACGCCCGTTTCAACCACGACGGCGCGATGCCCCAGCTCCCGCGCCCAGACTTCCAGTTCGGCAAGCACCGCGCGGGCGACGCCCCGCCCGCGATACGCCGCGGGCACGAATACGCGCTTGACCTCCACGACATCCTGGGAAAACGGCTTGAAGCAGCCGCATCCGGCGAGCGCGCCGTCCATGCGAGCCACCAGCGCGGTCTCCACGTCCGCAGAATGATTATATTGGCCGAAAAACTCCATCTGCGCGCCGTATCGCGCGTCGAGGTCCTCGTCCAGCGCGGCGGTCAGCGCGCAAAAGCCCGGATCGTCCCCGCAGCAGCGGGTGAGGGAAAGCGACTGATCAGTGTTCTTCAATATAGCGATCCAGCTCCTCGTGATATACGTCGATGCGTGTCTCCTGCACCTCGGTCGGCTCGCCAAGCACGAGATCCATCATGTGGTGCGGCGTCTTGCCGCCGATGTACATGGACTTGATGCACGAAACGCAGTAGACCGCGACATCCTGGCAGGGCATCTGCGCGGCGCGTTTTTTCTGAAACGCGTTGACCTCCTCCACGGAGACGAGCGGGTAGAAGTTATCGCCGCAGCAGATCGACTTTGTCCCCGAAAATTCGCTTTCGATCACTTCGATGTGCATCTTGTCGAGCAGGCTCCGCACCGCGGCGTGCACCTGCGGTTTCTTTCGAAACGAGCAGGAGTCGTGCACCGAAAGCTGCAGCCCGTCGTAGGTCGGCAGCGGCAGGGCGGGGATGCCGTCGAGCACTTCCCAGACCGAGATGGTGCTGATCCCCTCGTAGAGCGAGCGGAAGCGGCGGTCGCAGCCGGCGCAGTTGTTTATGATCGTAGCGCCTTTCGGCAGGTTCGGCTCGTGTCGGCAGCAGGTGGTGTGCAGCTTTGTCGGCAGAAACCGGCGGTTGAGCAGATACAGTATCTCCTCCACCTCGTCCGGTTTATACAGCGCCATCGCGCAGCCGGGGTTGAAATAACATTTGTCGGGGTCGATGTCCTCGAGCTGAATACTTGGTATGCCGGATAACCCAGGGTCGTCCATGAAGAACCTGTCCCTCCTTCTCGTTTTAAAATTTATATCAGCAATCTTTAATCTGCCGCTCGGATACGCCGCCGCGCATCCGAAGAGATTCGTATCAAAGTTTCTATCGGTAGAGCTTGATCTCCCGCTCGGACACGCCATAGCGCATCCGAAGATATTCGTACAGGTTGGCGCAGGCCAGCGCGTCGTCCAGCGCGTTGTGGTGGTGCTCCAGCGGAATGCCCAGCCCCGCGCAGAGGTCGTTGAGCCGGTGGCTGCCGAACGCCGTCTTCGGAATATGCCGCCGGGATTTTTCCAGCGTGCAGAGATACCGCCAGTTTTCGGCATGGATCTGCTCGCGCAGCAGCGCCTTTCGAATGACCGGCAGGTCGAAGAGCGCATTGTGCGCCACGAGCAGGCGGCCGGTGATATGCGGCTCGATCTCGGGCCAGAGTTCGGAGAGCGACGGTTCGCGCTCCACATCCTCCGGGCGGATGCCGTGGATGGCGATGTTTCCTGCGTCGAAATCGTCGCAGGGGTTCACGAGGCGGTGCAGCCGCAGCGGCTCGCCTTCCCCGTCCACGCGGACGATGCCGATGGAGCAGATCGAGCGGGAATAGCGGTTCGGCGTTTCCACGTCCACGGCGGTATAGCGATCGAATTCGCTGTCCCCGAATAAGCCCGGCAACCCTTGCCCTCCCTTGCCCCGAAGCGGGGCCGATGATTCATAGAGGCTATTATATCACACCCGCATTCGAAAAAAACGCCGATTTCCAGCGATTTCATTCCTGCGCGCGCTTCCTTGCGCTTTTCTTGCGCCCCCAAACATGGTATAACTACGAATAAGAGCGGCGTTTAGCGCCTGTGCGCGCCGAACGCCGCCAGATCAAGCAAGGCGATCATCCATGAAAACACAACTCCCCATCTGTTATATCGTCTGCGCGCTGCCGCAGCAGCATGCGCTCCGTCCCGCCCCGGGCGATCTCGTCATTGCCGCGGACGGCGGATATGCGCATCTGGCGGGCGTGCACGCGGACCTTGTCGTCGGCGATTTCGACTCGCTCGGCTATGTGCCCGAGGGGGAAACCGTCGTCAGGCATCCCGCCGAAAAGGACGACACGGACACCATGCTCGCCGCGCGGCTCGGGCTCGAACGCGGATACCACGCGTTTCTGCTGCTCGGCGGCGTGGGCGGCCGGCTCGACCATACGCTGGCAAACATCCAGACGCTTGCGTTTCTGCGCGCAAACGGCGCGCGCGCCGCGCTGCAGGGAGAGACCGTGACCGTCACGATGATTCAGAACGAAGCGCTGCGCTTTCGCGAAGGGCTGAGCGGCATCCTCTCGGCGTTTTCCTATGGCGAGCGCGCGAGCGGCGTATATGAGCGCGGGCTCGCCTACGCGCTGGACGACGCGACGCTGACGGACGCGAACCCGCTCGGCGTGAGCAACGCGTTTACGGGCGCGCCCGCAGAGCTGTCCGTGCGCAGCGGCAGGCTGCTCGTCTACTATGAAGGAACGCCCGCAGACTGCGGATTGTTCGACCGGACAAACGGCATTTGAAGAAAACTTGATGCATCTGTGCTATTTTGACAGATACCCTGTGGGTAATTTGCACCAGAACACCTTCTTTTTCAGGTTCGGGGGGATACGATGTTTCACATTTTAGTCGTCGAGGACGACCGGGCGCTGCGGGAGCTCTTCTGCACGGTGCTGTCGAAAAACGGCTTCGTCTATCACGAAGCGCGGGACGGCGCGGACGCCTGGGACGTGCTGGAAAAACAGTATATCGACCTTGTGGTGACGGACATCATGATGCCGAACATGGACGGGTTCTCATTCGTAAAGAGTCTGCGCGAAAACGACCTGAACATGCCCGTGCTCATGATCACCGCCAAGGACACCTTCGAGGACATGCAGAGCGGATTTCTCGCGGGCACGGACGACTACATGGTCAAGCCCGTGAACGTCAACGAGATGATCCTACGCATCAACGCGCTGCTCAAGCGCGCGCAGATCGTAAACGAAAAGAAGATCCGCTTTGAAAATGCGGAGCTGAAGTATGACGACCTCACCGTCTGCATCGGCGGGGACTGCAGCGTGCTGCCGCAAAAGGAATTTTACATTCTCTACAAGCTGCTCTCCAATCCCGGCCGCGTGTTTACCAAGCAGCAGATCATGGACGAAATCTGGGGCATGGACACCGAAAGCGATCCGCATACGCTGGACGTGCACATCAGCCGCCTGCGCGAGCGCTTTAAGGACGGCGCGCAGTTTGAAATTGTCACCATCCGCGGGCTGGGGTACAAGGCGGTGAAAAGGAATGCCTAAGCTGCCCGAGATCAAAGCCCGCCCGCGCGCGGCGCAGATCTTCGCCGTGATCATCGCGGGGATTCTCACCGCGTCCCTGCTGCTGACCTACGGCATCATCTTTGTTTTGCTCCGGCTGCGAATTGCGACGCTCACGGCGATCATCACCTCCACCACCTACATGAGCATATTCGTGATCATCCTCGGCGTCGGCATCGCCGCATATACGTCCGCAAAGATGCTCTCCCCCATCCTGAAGATCAACGACGCGGCGAAGAAAGTCGCCCGCGGCGATTTTTCCGTGCGGCTGGAAGAAAAGAGCATCGCAAAAGAGATCGAAGAGATCGCAACGAGCTTCAACATCATGGTAAAGGAGCTCTCCAACACGGAGACGCTGCGCAGCGACTTTGTCAGCAACGTATCCCACGAATTCAAAACGCCGCTCTCCGCCATAGAAGGCTACGCCACGCTGCTGCAGGACGAGCGCCTGAGCAAGGAGGAGCAGGCGCAATACGTCTCCCGCATCCTCGAAAATACGAGCCGGCTCAGCCGCCTGACGCAGAGCATCCTCTCGCTTTCGCAGCTGGAAAACCAGGAGATCGTGCTCCAGCAGGAGAGCTTCATGCTCGACGAGCAGATCCGCCGCGTGCTGCTGAGCTACGAGCCGCTCTGGGAGGAGAAGGAGCTCAACATCGATCTCAGCCTCGAAGCCACGCTGTTTTACGGCAGCAAGTCGCTCCTGGCGCAGGTCTGGAGCAACCTCATCGACAACGCGATCAAGTTTTCCAATCAGGGTGGCACGCTCTCCATCGGCTGCCGGGAATTCGACGGCAAGGTCTTTGTTCGCGTCGCGGACACCGGCACGGGTATGTCCGAAGAGGTGAAAAAACATGCGTTTGATAAGTTTTATCAGGGGGAGCGGTCGCATGCCGGCCAGGGCAGCGGCCTCGGCCTCGCGCTGGTGCGCCGCATCGTCACGCTCTGCGGCGGTACCATCGAGCTGATCAGCGCGGAGGGCAAGGGCACCAAAATCACGGTGATGTTCGACGCGACGCAACCGCACGCGGACTGAGAAAAACAGCGCTATTCCCTATACACGCCGGCGCCGTATCGGGCGTCGCTTTTTTTGTTGCAATACCGTCGATACGCGTTTGAGTTGAACTTTTGTTGAAGTTCTATTGAACTTCGTTTGAAGGACGCCTGTTATGCTAATAACTTACTGTTATGCAGTCAAATCAAACGACAGAACAGGGAGAAACCGTTGATGGACTATACGCTTGTTGCCGACAGCTGCTGCGACCTGACGGATGAACTGAAAAAAGAGTGGAACGTCAAGACCGTTCCGCTGACGCTCACGCTCGCCGACGAATCCTATCAGGACGACGATCAACTCGACTTGCCGGATTTCATGGCGCGCATGCACGCCTGCAAGGGCCGCGTCGGCTCCGCCGCCCCCGCGCCGGGGCTCTACGCCGAAGCGTTCGGCAAGGACGACTCGTTCGCCGTTACGCTTTCCGGCAACCTCTCCGGCTCCTACGCCAGCGCCATGGCGGGCAAGGAAATGGCCGAGGAAGCGGGCGCGAAGGTTCACGTGTTCGACTCGCGCAGCGCCGCCGCGGCGGAGGTGCTGCTCGTTCTCAAGCTCCGCAAACTGATTCAGGACGGGCTGCAAAAGTCCGAAATCATCCAGCGCGTCGATCGCTTTATCAAGGAAATGCGCACGTTTTTCGTGCTGGACAACATCGACAATCTGCTCAAAAACGGCCGGCTCAACCGCATCACGGCGACGATCATCTCTACGCTGCACATCCGCCCCATCATGGGCGCGGACGGGGACGGCAACATCTCGCTCTTTTCGCACGTGCAGGGTTGGAAGCAGGTCGTACGCAAGCTCGCGGACACCATTGAAACCGACGGGCGCGACACCGAAGGCCAAAGCCTCGTGATCACGCACTGCAACAACCCCACGCTTGCCGAAGAGCTCAAGGCCGAAATCGAGCGGCGCTACCGCTTTGCGGAGATCCTCGTGCTGCCGACGCGCGGGCTCAGCTCGCTCTACGCCAACGAAAAAGGCGTCATCATGGCGTTCTGATCGGCCCGGCATCCGCTTTTCAATCCTATCATTCGGGAGGAAACCCATGAATCCGTATGTGCTGACCTGCTGCTCCACCGCCGACATGCCGAAGGAATATTTCGAGCGGCGGAACATCCCCTATGTCTGCTTTCATTTCACCATAGACGGCGTGGAATATCCCGACGACCTCGGCCAGAGCATGTCGTTTGACGAATTTTACGCGCGCATCGAGGCGGGCGCCATGCCGACCACCTCGCTGGTCAACACCGAGCAGTTTCTCGCGTTTTTCGAACCGCTTTTAAAGGACGGCAAAGACGTTCTGCACCTCTCGTTTTCCTCCGGCCTGTCCGGCACCTACGCCAGCGCCGTGCTTGCCCGGGCCGAGCTGAAGGAGCGCTATCCCGAGCGAACGATCCGGGTGATCGACTCTCTTGGCGCGTCCTCCGGATACGGCCTGATGGTGGACCGGCTTGCGGACATGCGGGACGCAGGCGCTTCTCTGGAAGAAGCCGCGTCGTGGATTGAACAGCACCGGCTCAATCTGCACCACTGGTTTTTCTCCACCGACCTGACGCACTACAAGCGCGGCGGGCGCATCTCGCCGGCGGCGTTCGCCATCGGCTCACTGCTCAACATCTATCCGCTCATGAACATGGACGAGGGCGGCCACCTGACCCCGCGCTTCAAGATCAACGGCAAGAAGCGCGTGATGCGCGAAATCGTCAAACAGATGGAGCTGCATGCCGAAAACGGACTGGCCTACGATAAAAAGTGTTTCATCTCCAACTCCGCCTGCATGGAGGACGCAAAGACCGTCGCCGCGCTCGTGGAGCAGACCTTTCCCAAGCTCGACGGCAAGGTGATGATCAACAGCGTCGGCACCGTCATCGGTTCGCATACCGGCCCCGGCACCGTGGCGCTGTTTTTCTGGGGAGACTCCAGAAAGAAATAAGCGCTTCAACGGTTGAACATGATCGATTTCTATCCCGCGCCTATGCGCGGGATTTTTTTGTCAAAAAAGCGCTTGACAAACTCCTTATTATTCCATATTATTCCGTTATAAGGAATTATAAGAAGTTCTATTTCGCGTTTTCAACATGAAACGGGGAATTGGGAGGAACCAATATGCAGGAGAAGTATTACACCGTGGAGCAGATTTCCGGTCTGCTGCAGATGCACCCGAAGACCGTGCAGCGCTATATCCGCGAGGGAAAGCTCCGCGCGGTCAAGGTCGGCAAGGGCTGGCGCGTCAGCGGACACGATCTGAGCGTGTTCACCGAGAGCGTGCCGGAGAGCGGTTCCGAAAGGCCGACCGCCGTCGTCTCCTGCGTTGCGGACGTCTACGCCGCGGACAAAGAAGCCGCCATCCGCCTGATGAACACCCTCGGCGCGGGGCTCAACAGCAAGCCCGCAGATTACGGCAGGAGCAGCATGCAGACGCAGTATATTCCCGAGGAACAAAAGCTGCGCGTCACGCTCTATGGCGGCGCGCGCATCGTCGCCGCGATGCTGGACGCCATCGCAATGCTGACGGAAGAGCCCGAAGAAGCGTAATCTCTCTGAAGAAAGGATAACTTGATATGAATGCCAGCGTATACAAAAGCGAGGAGAAGAAAGAGCTCTTTCGCGCGGCGTACAACGGATTTTTAAACGCGATGCCGTTTGTCAGGCGAACGGTGGACACGCCGTATGGCGAAACCTTCCTGTTGGAGGCAGGCGAGGCGGGTACCCCCGCCGTGCTGCTGCTGCACGGTTCCTGCTCCAACAGCGCGTTCTGGTTCAATGACATTCTGGCGCTTGCAGGCAGCTATCACGTCTTTGCCGCGGACATCCCCGGCGAGGCGGGCAACAGCTCGGACGTTCGCCTGAACCTCGATAACGACGACTACGCGCAGTGGCTGAGCGCGCTGCTTGACGCGCTGGACCTGCCGCGCGTCAGCCTCGCGGGCAACTCTCTCGGCGGCTGGATGGCGCTGAAGTTCGCAACGGCCTTCCCCGAGCGCGTGGAGAAGCTCATGCTCATCGCCAGCGGCGGGCTGGCGGACGTCCGGACGGAATTTTTGGATAAGGCGAATCAGGCGAAGCAGACAAACGAACCTCTTACAATGGAAGAGAGCGTCTCGGGCGGCGAATCGCTGCCAAAGGAAGTCCTCGACTTCATCAACCTCATTCTTGCAAGCTACCATCCCATCAGCGTACCGCTTCCGGTATTCTCCCCCGAGGCGCTGCGCCGCCTGACCATGCCGGTGCTCTATGTCACGGGTGGGCAGGACAACCTGCTCGACGCAGAGGCGAGCCTCGCCGCCGTCCGCGACAACATGCCGCAGGCGGAGATCCACCTGCCGCCGGACGCCGGGCATATGATTACGACCCCGTATGTATGGATGGTTCCGTTTCTGGCGAACCACTGACGCGATGGTCCGTCTCCCAAAGCGCCTTTCGGCGCTTTTTTTGCGCCTGTTTGCGGCGTCGCCGCCAAATCCGCAGGCACAAAAATCAAACAAAACCTTGACCGAACTCTCGAAAACCCATCACGATTTCATCACATCTCGGCTTTATCATGAAAGCATACCAAGTAAACCACAGGAGGCACACAAACATGAAAAAGAAACTGACGATCGCCCTTGTCGCGATCCTTGCAATCTCTCTCTTACTGGCGGGCTGCGCCACCACGACAGCGACCGCCGAATCCGACACGACCGGGTATGCGCGCTACGGCAACTCGTACGCGGCGACGGATCCCGTTGAGCTCGGCGCAGGCTACCGCGGCGGAAACGCTGCCGCAGAAAGCAGCTATGGCGGCGGCTATGGCGCCGGCGACGGGTATCTGGACGGCTACGGCGCCGGAAACACCGCCGGAGGCTATAACTACAGCGACGACTGCGACCCCGTTTATGACGGAATCGCCGACCCCGACTACGCGCTGACCGAGCAGGACCAGACGCTTTCGCTCGCGGGCTACGGCTCCGAGGGCGCGCTGGACGACACGAACCTGACGCTGGCGGACATGCTCACCTACGCAGTTCAGGACGAATACCTCGCCCGCGCCGAGTATGCGCTGATCATGGACGAATACGGCAGCATCCGCCCGTTTACCAACATCATGAAGGCGGAGGATACGCACGTTGCCGCGCTGCTGCCGCTGTTTGAAACCTACGGCATAGCAAGCCCCGCCGACGAGAGCGCGAGCCATACGGCCAGCCCGGCGAGTCTCACAAACGCCTTCGAAGCGGGCGTGAACGCCGAGGTTAACAACATCGCCATGTATGAAACGTTCCTCGATCAGGACCTGCCGTCCGACGTGCGCGCGGTGTTTACCAGCCTCATGCGCGCTTCGGAAAACCATCTGCGCGCTTTCCAGAACCAGCTGTAACGAAGCGCGCCCGATTCATCGACCAAACGACTGACAGGAGGATTTGACCATGTCCGCCACGCCCGCCACCCCGACCGGCAAGCGCGAAAAACGCCTTGCGCTCGTCTCCCGCATACTCCGCTGGGTCACGCTCGGCAGCTTTCTCGCCTTTGTACTCGCGGCAACCGCGCTGCACACGCTGGGCTACGTCGGCCCGTCCATCCACGCGCTCTGCCCCTACGGCGGGCTGGAGTCCATGCTCTCGATCGTCGCCGTCGGCACGTTTCTGAAACGAATCGTAATCGGCACGTTCGTTCTCTTCGGCACGACCGTACTGCTCGCCGTCGTCATGCGCCGCTCGTTCTGCGGGCAGATTTGCGCATTCGGCGCGCTGCAGGAGTTTTTCGGCAAGATCGGCGCCAAGCTCTTTAAAAAGCGCCCGACGATTCCGAAGAAGCTGGACGGCGTACTGCGTTACCTCAAGTTCGTCGTGCTCGGCGTGACCGTCGCCATGGCATGGATCACCGGAGAACTCTGGATTACGCCCTACGACCCCTTCAACGCGCTGGGGCATCTGGCGGACTTCAACGCGCTGATCACCTCGTACCTTGTCGGGTTTATCGTGCTCGTGATCACGCTGCTGGGTTCGGTCGTATACGATCGCTTCTTCTGCAAGTATCTCTGCCCGGCGGGCGCGCTCTACGGCGCGATCGGCAAGGTCAGCCCGTATGCGGTGCGCGTGGAAGAAAGCGCCTGCATCCGCTGCGGCAAGTGCAGCCGCGCCTGTCCGATGAACATCGACGTGATGAACGCAAAAAACGGACGCGTCACGAGCATGGAGTGCATCAACTGCAACGAATGCATCACCGTATGCCCCGTGCAGGGCGCGATTCACACCGGCTTTTCGAAGAAGGCGCGCATCCATCCGATCCTGGCCACCGTGCTTGCGCTCACGCTGTTCCTCACCCCCATCGGCATCGCCGCGGCGACGGGCAACATGCAGCTGCTGCCGAATAAATACGAAGGCTTGAGCTGGGGCGTCCCGGCGGAGGCCGAGGAAGGCGGCGGCGGTCACGAAGACGAGGCGGAAGGCGTAGAAAGCGGCGACCACGAGGGCGAAGCGACGGTCCTCGAAGACGAGGACTATGAAGCGATCAACGGCTATGCGCCGAACGATCTGCGCGGGTCGTATACGCTGGAACAGACGGCGGACCTGCTGGGCATTCCGCTTGACGAACTCTACCGCCGGCTCGGCCTTCCGGCGGACTATCCCGCCAACGCCTCGCTCAGCAACGCAGCTACGGACATGGGCATGGGCCTGAGCGACTTCAAGCACCAGCTCTTCGACTGAACAAAACAACGCAAACCAGGCTCCGGCTGACGCCGGAGCCTGGTTGTTGATAGGTTCCATTATTCCATCGACATCGTGTCAAACCAGAACACGGTGCGCTTTTCGTCGCTCTCGACGCCGTAGGCAACGCCGTGGCGGGTGACGATGCTCTTGACGATCGCGAGTCCCAGCCCCGTGCCGAGGCCGCCCGCCTCGCCATGCTTCGGCGCGCGGTGATAGCGATCCCAAATCGCCGGAAGTTCCTCCGCCGGAATCGGCGAGCCGGCGTTTTCCACCGAGATGCGCATGGCGCGCCCGCTTACCCGCGCGACGACGCGGATGCGCGAACGCGGCGACGCATGCCGAACGGCGTTGTCCACAAGGTTATTCACCACCTGCGTAAACTGCCCGCGGTCGAAGCGCACATCCCCTTCGGGGCACTCCAGCTCCAGCGCGATGTCGCGCTTGCCCGCCTCCAGCTCAAACCGCCCGACGATCTCGCCAAGCGCCTCCGCGCAGGAAAAATCGACCGGGTGCAGCTCCTCCGCGCCCGCCTGCAGCTTGGAGTAATCCAATATATCGCTCACCAGCGCGCTGAGGCGCACCGATTCGTCGCTGATTGCGTTGAGCTGCGCGGTGCGTTTTTCCTCGTTTGGCCAGGTCACGTCCCGAACGGTCTCGGCGTAGCCGCGGATGATCGTCAGCGGCGCGCGCAGTTCATGCGAAACGTTGGCGATCAGCTCCCGCCGCAGCTCCTCCGCCTTGCCCAGCTCGTCGCCGAGTTCGTTGAGCGCCTGCGTGAGCTGGCCGATCTCGTCCCTGGCGCGCACCGGCGTTTTCACCGAATAATCGCCCGCCGCCATCTGTTTGGCGGCCCGCGTCACCTCGACGATCGGACGCGAAAACAGCCGCGAGAGCAGGATGGAGAGCAGCAGCGCCGCGGTCATCAGCACGCCGGTGATCACCCAGAGCTGGCGCAGCAGCACGCGGGACGCCTCCGCCACGTCCACCAGGGAAAACGCGATGAGCAGCGTGCCGCCCTCGACGGAGCGACTCAAGAGCGCATAGCGCGCGTCGTCGGTCTCGGTCTGCAGATACTCCACGTCGCCGCCCGCCGCCGCGACGAGCTCCGGAATGCGGCGCACGATCTGCCCGCGCATGGGCAGCCCGTCCGACTGGTACACGACCGTGCCGTCCGTATTCACCGCCAGCAGGCTGACGTTGAGCGCCGTCTCCAGCGCCGCGTAGTCCGTCTCCGGCGCGATCGCCGTCTGCGCGGCCGCCGCGTCGATGGTTTCGATGCGCTGGTTGAGATAGCTGTCGCTCAAAAACACCGCCTGGACGAGCCAGACGAGCGCCGCGGCGAGCGCGGCCATGCCAAGAAACGCAAGCGCGAGCTTTGTGACGATCCGCTTCATGCCGCGCCTCCCGAAAAGCGATACCCCGTGCCCCAGACGGTCACGATGTGCTCGCGATAGGCGCCGAGCTTTTCGCGCAGGCTCTTGACATGCGTGTCCACCGTCCGCGCGTCGCCGAAAAAGTCGTATCCCCAAACGTGGTTGAGCAGCTGGTCGCGCGTAAACGCAATCTCCGGCCGAGACACGAAAAACGCGAGCAGGTCGAATTCCTTGGGGCTGAGGTTGACGCCCTCGCCGTCCACCTGCACCGTCCGCGCGGCGGCGTCCACCCGAAGCCCGCCGAACACAAACGCCGTTTCGCTTTCCTGCGCCGCGCCGGAGCGTTTGAGCAGCGCCTTCATGCGCGCGATCAGTTCGCGCGGGCTGAAGGGCTTGCCGATGTAGTCGTCTACGCCGAGCTCAAAGCCGAGCAGGCGGTCGTATTCCTCGTTTCGCGCGGTCAAAAGAATCACGGGCACCCGGCTGCTTTTTCGAATCTGCTTGAGCGCGCCCCAGCCGTCCAGCCGCGGCATCATCACGTCCAGCACCACAAGCGCATAGTCGCCCGACGCAAACAGCGAAAGCGCTTCCTCGCCGTCCCCCGCCTCGTCAAAGCTCCAGTCCTCCGCCTGCGCGTATTCGCGCACGATCGAGCGGATGCGCATGTCGTCGTCCACCAGCAGAATCCGGATCAAGCCGCGTCCCTCCATTTCCGCGCCGGACCAGATCGTTCCGGCGTTTGTCCGCTTTTTTTGATCGTACCATCCTTTGCCGAAAAATGCACGAAAAAACAAAGCCGCTTTTCGGCGGCTGTCGAATTTTTTCGCTTGCGGCACAAACCGGCGGCGGCTCTGGCGCTACACGCGCTCCTTCCGCCAGAAGAGGACAAAGTAAATCGGAACGATCAGCAGCAGCACCGCCACGCCGCAGGCGATGAAGCCCATGCGCGCGCCGAACCAGTTGTCCGCCGCGCCGACGAACAGATTGCCGATGGGGGTCGATCCCGCCACGATCAGCGAATACACGCTCATTACGCGGCCGCGAAAGCGGTCCTCCGTTCGAATCTGGATATTGGAATTCGCGGTGGAAAGATAGGTGACAAACAGAAATCCCCCGATTGCAAGCGTGACGGCCGTGGTCGCGAAACGGTTCATATAACCGATCAGGATCAGCACAGCCCCGGTGATCGCCGGCAGCACAAACAGGATGAAGTGACGCGGCCCGCTCTTGCTCAGCGACGCGACGAGCAGCGCGCCGAGCAGCGCGCCCGCCCCGAGCGCCGAAAGCAGGAAGCCGTAGCCCGTCTCCGCGAGGCCCAGGATCTGCTGCGCAAACACGGGCACGCTCACGCCGTAATTCAGCGCAAACGTGGAGATGACCGCGATGAACAGCATGGTTACAAACAGGTCCTCGTTTCGCCGGATATACCGAAGGCCCTCTTTGATGCTCTCCATCATGCTCTGTTTCACCGGCTCTTCCGGCAGGGCGCATACCTTCGGATGGATGAAAAACAGGCTGATGAGCACCGCGGCGAAGCTGATGGAGTTGATCAGAAAGCAGGCGGACACGCCGAACGCCCCCATCACGAGGCCCGCGACGGAGGGGCCGACCATACGCGCGGCGTTGAATACAAGCGAATTGAGCGCGATGGCGTTCATGAGGTCCTCATGGCCGACCATCTCGACGACGAACGACTGGCGCAGCGGCATATCGAGCGTGTTGACCACGCCCATCAGGCTCGCCGTGACGAGCAGATGCCAGTAGCGGATGCCGCCCGAGCGCGAGAGCAGCCAGAGCGCGAATGTGATGACCAGAAACAGCGACTGCGTGATCACGAGCATGCTCTTCTTCGGCATGCGGTCGATCAGCACGCCCGCAAAGAGCGAAAACAGCAGCGACGGCAGAAACTGCAGCGCGCTGACCACGCTGAGCAGCAGCGCGGAATTCGTCAGCGAATACGCCAGCCAGGGCTGTGCAGTGTTCTGCATCCACGTGCCGATGGTGGAGACGCACATTCCGAAGAAATAGTAGCGAAAATTTGCATGCTTGAGCGAAATGAACGGATTGTTCAGGCCGGATTTCGCAGGTTGATTTACAGACAAAACGATGCCTCTGCCGCTCCGAAAAGTTTCGCGCGCCGATGCGCGCGTCGAAGTATGTATGATTATAACACTAAGACACCTGTTTTAATACGGTGCCGGTAAAAAAAACAGTTGCATCGATTACTCTGCGCCGCGGGAGGGCATTCTTCTGCATAAAATGTTACAAAATTGCAATACTCTTGCCTCTGTATGCCATTAGACTGATATAATGTATGGCAGAAACCGCGTATCGCGGATTATGAAAATCGTAAGAGGTAATCAGCTTTGATGCAGCAAGTGCAGGAGATCGTCAACCAGGTACGAAAAGTCGTCGTCGGCAAGGACCCCGTGATCGGCAGCATCCTCATGGCGATGCTCGCGCAGGGACACGTACTGCTCGAGGACGTGCCCGGCGTCGGCAAGACCACGCTGGCGCTGGCCTTCTCGAGAACGATGGATCTCTCCTATAAACGCATGCAGTTCACGCCGGACGTCATGCCCTCGGACATCACGGGCTACACCACGCTGCAGACCGGCGGCGCGGCGGGCGCCTATGTGCCCGGCGCAGCGATGTGCAACCTGTTTCTCGCGGACGAGATCAACCGCGCGTCGAGCAAGACCCAGTCCGCCCTGCTCGAGGTCATGGAGGAAAACAGCATCACGGTCGACGGCGTGACGCGCCCCGTTCCGCAGCCGTTCCTCGTGATCGCAACACAGAACCCGGCGGGCTCTTCCGGCACGCAGCCGCTGCCGGAGTCCCAGCTCGACCGGTTCATGGTCCGGCTCTCGATGGGATATCCCGACCGCCGCAGCGAGGTGGAGATGCTTCGCCGCCATCAGAACGCGGTCTCGCTCGACTCCGTCAGCCGCGTGATCTCTCCGCAGGACCTCACGGTCATGCAGCGCGAGGTGGAGGGCATCTATGTCTCCGACGCGCTGTTTGCCTACATCACCGAACTGACCGCATGGACGCGCACGCAGCCCGCCATCCGCATCGGCGTCAGCCCTCGCGGCACCATCGCGCTGCTTCGCATGTCCAAGGCGGCGGCGTACCTCTCCGGACGGGATTATTTGATTCCGCAGGATGTGCAGGCGGTCTTTGAAAGCGTCTCGGCGCACCGCATCCAGCTCAGCCCCCGTGCGCTCGTCAGCGGCGTGAGCGAGCAGCAGCTCGCCAAGCGCGCGCTGACGCAGGTGCAGGCGCCCGTCGCGGTATAATCCCATGGCCGGAAATCGGATTCTGTACGGTTACGCGCTGTTTTTTTCGTTCATTCTGTTTGTGCTGTTCGATCTGTATCTGTTTCATCTGCTGCTGATCTTTCTGTTGATCCTGCCGCCCGTTTCGCTGCTGGCGGCGCTTCCCGTGCGCCAAAAACTGCGCTACGCGCTGGAGATCGAAGACGACATCGTGCCCAAGGGCATGTGCGGCATCCGCCTCTCGGCGCGCAACGACAGCATGCTGCCCTGCGCGGGCGTGCGCTTTACGCTCGAGCGGCATAACGCTCTGGGCCGGCTCGGCGAGCGGTATATCGAAACGTCCGAAGACATCGTCCAGTTTCCGCTCGGCCCGCGGAGTTCCTATTCTATGGAGCCCGCGGTCAGGATGGCGCACTGCGGCCGGGTGGACCTCGCCGTCCGCCGTGTATCCGTTATCGACATGATGGGATTGTTTGCGCTGCCTGTCCCGCCGAAAAGCCGTTCCGCCGGCATGGGCAGCGTCTATGTGCTGCCGGAGCTGCAGGTTCGCAGCATCCAGACGGAGGAGGCGGCGGACCTCGGGATGGACAGCGCCACCTATTCCACCGAAAAAGCGGGCGGCGATCCTTCGGAGATCTTCCAGCTGCGGGACTACCGCGAAGGCGACGCGCGCCACAGCGTGCACTGGAAGCTCAGCAGCCGCATGAATCGGCTGATCGTCCGGGAATTCGGCCTGCCGCTCAACCCGTCGCTGCACTTTCTGCTCGAACTGCGCGAGGATGCGAACCCCGCCGCCGCGGAGGCCATGCTCGGCACCATGCTCGCGTTTTCGGAGCATCTCATGGCGCGGGACGTCACCCATTCCATCAGCTGGATCGGGGAAGAGGGCGGCCTGCGCACCATGCCCGTGACCGGACCGGAGGCACTCGCCTCCGTGCTGCACGAACTGCTCGCGCTGCCCGGCCAGAGGCGCTGGAGCACGCTGGAGCGGTTCGCCGCGAGCGGCGCGGCAAAATCCGACACGCATCTTGTCTACCTCGTCGCGGGGAACATCTGGAACGCGGCGGGGGATGAAAACGCCGCGCGCCTGCTCGGCAGCCTGGTCGACCTCGGCATCTGCCGCCGCATGACAATCATGCCGGAAAGATGCCCGCCGGATACGGCGCAGACGCTGCTGGAGCTCGGCTGCGAGGTGCAGCTGCTCGACGGAAGCATCCCGGGCGCGGAGGCGGAATCATGAGCGCGCGCAGACGGCGGCCGAACACGGCCGCGCCGGCGCAGGCATCCGCATCGGAACGCTGGCCGCTTAGATTGTTGCAGCAGGCCGTCGTGCTGCTGCTCGCCGTGCTCGGATTCCTCTTTTGCCTGCTCTCGAGCTATCAGCTCGACCTGCCCGTTTCAACGCTGGTCCTGACGGCGCTCGCCTTTTCCCTGCTGGCGCTGGGCGTGTTTTCCTTCCGCCGATACGGCATCCTCGCGCTCGTATGCCTGCTGGCCGCGGGCGCCTGGGTCTGGGTTCACGCATCCGAACTTCAGCAGGGGTTTCTGCTACTCATCGAGCAGGCGATCACGCCGCTTTCGCTGCGCCTGCCGGAGTCGCTCGGCCAGCTGCTGCAGCCCGTCGGCGAGGACTACGCCCTGCGGCTCATGACGCAGGCGCTGCAGCTTGCGCTCTTCCTCGTTTCGTTTGCCGCGGGGTATTTCACCGTCTGCCATGCCAGCGTGCCGGGGCTTGCGCTCTCCACGCTGCCGCTGCTGCTGCCCGCGCCGTTCTACCTGCTCGCGCCCGGCGTCGTGCCGTTCTTTGCGCTCCTGACCGCGCATCTGATGGTGTTTGCGTTCAACAACGGCCGGCGCGCGCCGACCACGCTCCGCGCGGGGGCTTATGTCCCGCAGACCCGCCGCAAGGCCGAGCTCTCCGCCCGGCGCACCGCGCAGCAGACGCTTTCGCTCCTTGCGCTCCCGCTCATCGCGCTCGCTGCGCTGCTCTCGAGCGTCACCCTGCCACAGGAGGGGTATACGCGCCCCGAAGCGATTGAAGCGCTCCAGCAAAAGCTTTTTTCGCTGGACATCGGCAAAGAGTCGTTCTGGAAGTCGAACGACGGACTCACGCGCGGAAATCTGAACAACCTTACCTCCATCCGGTTTTCGGGAAATACCGCCATACAGGTGCGCGTATCCGAGCGGCTGTCCCTCTATCTGCGGGACTTCGCCGGCACGCGCTATTCCAGCGACGGCTGGTCCAGCGTGTCCGCGGAAGAATTTTCCGCGCTGGAAAACAGCGTCTCGGGCATCGCGCCGCAAAATCTGCTCGCGGCCGCCGCAACGGTAAGCGGCACATCCGTCTCCACTTTTGCGCTGTCGGTGCGAAACGTCGAGGCGACCCCGCTCTCCATCTGGACCCCGCCCGCGCTCGTCACGCAGGCCGGGGAAATCGCAAACGCGGGCTACGTGCAGGATACGGCGCTGGCGTTCGCCTCCTCGGCGGGCTCTTCGGAATACTCGCTGGAGGCGGTCCCCGTCGGCTCTGCGCTCTACTCCGTGTCCCATGTGGACGGCACGGCGGATTCGCTCGAGAGCGCCTATCTCGACACGGCGGGCTCCGCCTATGGGTTGAGCCGCGCCGGCGGATCGGACGCGGACCGCGTCCGGGATGCCGCAAGCGCGTATATCGGCTATATTTTCGACCAGTACACCGCGCTGCCGGACGACACGCGCGCCGCGGCGGAACGCCTCTGCGAAACCTACGGCCTGACGCGCGAGGTGGACGACGGAACGCTGAACCTCGCGGCGACCTGCCAGACCGTCCGCGCGCTGCTTTCCGCGCGCTGCAGCTATGCCTACTCGCCGGAGCAGGTGCCGGAGGGCGCGGATTTCACCACCTATTTTCTGGAAGAGAGCCGCAGCGGCTACTGCGTGCATTTCGCCACGAGCGCAACGGTGCTCCTGCGCGCGCTGGGCATCCCCGCGCGCTATGCGGAGGGGTATATCGTCATCCAGACGGACTACGACAAGCAGCCCGACGCGGAGGGGTACATCGACATCGAGGACACGCACGCGCACGCTTGGGTCGAGGTGTTCGACCCCGCGCAGCTCGAGTGGATTCCCGTAGAGATGACATCGAGCACGGAGAGCAGCCCGAACGCCTCTCCCTCGCCGGACGACGAAGGGGACGAACCCGGCACGACGCAGACGCTCACCACCTCCACGCCGGAGCCGACGCCCGAGCCGACCCCGACGCCCACGCCGACCCCGGAACCGACGCCCGAGGAGCAGCCGCCGGAGGAACAGACCGACGATACCGAAACCGCCGCGTCCACGCCGGACGCCGCCGCGGGCGAAAGCGACGAAGCACAGATCACGCCAACGCCCGCGCCCGGCGAGCAGGGCGGCGAGGAGGAAGGCGGGCTGCCGTCTCCAGAACCCGACGACGCGGGGCAAGCCGTTCAGACCGTCGGCGAGCGTCCGCCGCTCTGGCCGGTGTTCGCGCTCGTATTCGCCGCGGGCGTGCCGCTGTTTGCATTCGGCTGGCGCAAGATGGCGCACGAAAAGCGCCTGAAGAGCTTTATGCAGAAGGACCTGAGCGCCGCCGCGCTCGCCATCTGCCGTTATGCGCTGCATCTATTGCATTTCGCCGGCGCAAATCCCATGGACCCCGCGCAATCGGCGGAGGAATATGCCGCGGCCGTTTCGAAGCAGCTGCCCTGGGTCGACCGGGGCTGGCTGGAGTCCGTGCTGCTCATCGCGCAGCGCGCGCGCTTCTCCGGCAGGATGAGCACACGGGCGGAGCGGGACGAAGCCCTCGCGTTTGCACGAGTGCTGACCGGCACGCTGCCCGGCCGACTGCCGCGCCTGAAGCGTTGGCTCTTCCGCTGGCGGTTCCCCGCGGTATAACAAAAAAACGCATTGCGTCAAAAACAGCCTTCGATTTGAAATCGAAGGCTGTTTTGGATTCGTCAGAGCCGGCTCGGGCACGTCGACAGCAATGAACCCGTTTTTTTTCAGAAGAAACCCGTCGCGGTTTTGCCGGTGTTTTTCCGTGCGCGGCGGCAGCCGTCACAGGCGGACCACCTTCATGCCCGCGATGCCCGCGAGCTTCACGACGTTCCGCGCCGCGTTGCGGTCTTTTTCCTGCTGCTCCGGCGGCAGCTCCTCCCAGGGAAGGAGGCAGTCGTGCCGCTTGAGCGCGTCGTCCCGCACGGGGTCGTACACCCAGCCATACCGCTCCTTGCCCCGCATCCAGTCTTCGTGCTCCGCAATCGCATACCGTTCGATCGCTTCGCCCGGCAGCGCAGGCAACGCCTCGCCCTCGGCTGTTTTCGGCGTGAGCGCGTAGCCGAGCCGACGGAGTTTTTTGTCGATATTCATCGCCTGGCGCAGATTGCTGTAGCGCGAAGACGCCTCCAGTTCGTCAAAGTTTTCGGCGACGCGGATGCTCGCGCCAAGCCGCTTCTGGCTCTCGATATAGTCCTCGTGAATCGCGCGCGCGAGCAGCTCCATGCTCTCGAGCAAGGGGCGCGGCACGGCCTCGTCCCGCTCTGCCTCGGCGAAGATTTCCTCCAGCGCGACGCAGTCGATGTCCAGCCCCGCAGGGAACACGCCGCCAATGTTGAGAATCCTGCCAAAGAGCTTTCGCTTGCTCTCCACAAACTTGCCGGGGATGATGCCTTGTTCCGCATAATAGGAGATTGCGAAGCGCTCGTCGTCGATGGCGATGTTTGCAGACGCAATCTGCGTGCGATACTTTTCGAGCACGCCGTAAGCCGCGCGGTTCCAGTCCTGCATTTCGTCGCAGAACATCAGAAGATACGCAATGGGGTTTTGCGCCGCGTCGAGCGGTGGCAGGCCGAACGCGTCCACCAGCGTCCGCGAATAATAGTTGTGCAGCAGGATGGCGCAGGCGCTGTCCACAATTGCGTGATAAAAGCGCAGCGGCTCCTCTCCCGTGGTCTGGATGAGATAGCCGTACCATTTCAAAACGATGATCGCGCTGTAATAGCCATGGTCGACAAACCCTTTTTTCGCCATCTCCGCATGGTAGAGGTCCAGTTTGTTCTTGATCGGCAGCATCGGAATGCCGATGGTCTGATGGATGCGCTGCGCGAGCAGGTCGATCGGCTGCAGCAGATCGACGTATACGCCGCTGTCGTCCTCCTCGTAATAGCGCCGGATGAACGCCTTTTTCGGCACCACCTCGGCGACCGAGTTGAATCTGCGGAAATTCTCAAATTCCAGATGCGCCTTGATTTCCCCGAGCGACTGGTCGTGGTCCGCGTCGGTGACAAATTTCAGAAAGCGCATGAGCTGATTGCTGATGATCTCCACCGGATAGCCCACGTCGTGAAACAGCGACGCAAGTCCCCAGCGAAACAGGAACTCCTCCCGCGCCGCGGGATAGTTTTCGGGGTATTTCGCTTTGTCCATCACCGCGGCGGAAAACGCGTTGCGGTACGCCGCGTTGGACGCATAGATCGCAAGGCCGAGGATGAACACGTTGACCGAGTGCACAAAATGGTCGCGCTGCTTTTCAATCAGCGTCGCGGCGCGCTCTTCGTAGGCGCGCAGCGTGTCCAGCAGGTCGATGAACGGGTTTTTCGCACCCTTGAGCGTGATGCGATAGGTGCCGAAGAAGATTTCGTACACCTGAAACGCCGTCTCCTTCGATTCGTCCTGCAAAAACGCGTAGACCGACTGCGCGAGGTAATCCTTCTTCGCGCGCGCGCCTTCCGCCGAGAGGTCCAGCGTTTCGAAAAATGCCTCCACGCTGTGCAGCAGCTTTGTTTCGCTCATGGATCGTACTCCTTTTTGTTGGGATGCGTTGCCTGCCCACGTTAAAATCCGCTGTAAGAGATCAGCTCCGGACACATCGGATTTTCATGCGCTTCGTCTTGCTGATGCCAGATGGCATACGTCGCGTTCGCGCCCTGATAGTGGACAACCAGCAGATATTCCGCGTTGGGGTCATAACTTCCAAAATCGTCCCGGTTCAGCCAGAGATCGACCTCGTCATCCGCTCTGCCTGCAAACACCGTCGTGTTCTCCACCCGGTCGATCCGTACCGGCTCGCCGTTTTTGAACACCTCGTAGGTATAATCGTCGTAGATCGCCCAGCTGAGCGTCCGCAGAAAAACGAAATACGGCCGCTTGGGTTCGATCGGTTCTTCCGCCCCGCCGACGAGGTACGTATCGAAATGCAGCAGGTCCTCCTTGGGGCCGACCTCGATCAGGTCGAACGCATACGTGGCGCCGTCGCCTGCAAACGCCGCATACTGCCCAACGTCCACATATACTTCTCTGAGGCTCTTGCAGCCGCTGAGCGGCGACAGGCTCGTGACGTCCGTCTTCGCGATGCAAAGCGTTTCAAGCGCATCCAGCGAACCGATTCCGGTCAGGTCGCCGACCGGATTTCCCGCGATATCGAGAAATTTCAGCTTGCGCAGGCCAAACAGCGGGCTGACGTCGGAGATTTGATTTCCCGCAACGGCGAGTTGCTCCAGATTTTTCAGCTGCGCAAAGTCGGAGACGTCGTCGATGCCGCCCGTTTCGACATCCCCGTCCGCGGTATCGAAGAACACCCGGTCCACCCAACGCTGCCGCTCCCAGTCGTACACCGTGCCGGTGTAAGACGTTCGGCTGCGCGCTCGGCTCGTCTGGGCGCCATAGATATAGATTTGCGTGATATCCGCCATGCGGCCGCCATAACCCAGCCCCGCAAGGAGGGAATCCTTCGGCACCTCCGCATGGATGCCCAGCGCGAGAACGACGGCGAGCGCGGCGGCGGCAAGGACGCCGCCGCTGATTCCCCAGGTCGTCAGGCTCGCCGCGCGCTTCTGCGCGGGCGTCACCTGCAGATTCTGCAGCGCCTGCGAGCCGAAGAGCTTTTCAAAAAAGGCCGGCTCCGAAGCGCACTCATAGCGCAGAATCGCCTGCTGCGTGTTCAATAGCAGCCGCTGCGCAGGCGTCTGCTCGGTCGGCAAAAGATGGACCGCGAGCATCGGATGATCGGACTGCGCCGCATAGCCGATCGCACGATTTACCGTTTCGCTTGCCGCGGCGGCCGGCGTCAGAAAGAAGAGCACGAGCGCGGCTTTTTTCATGCGCCGCCTGTCAAACCGCGCGCTCGCCCAGATTTCGTATCGTTTTTCCTGCATGGCGGACAGCACCGGTTCCACAGATGCGCGATCCTCCGGCGCATACATGGCGTAGACAAACGGCCTGCCGTTTCCCGCATACGGTTTCAGGTCCATACATTCCCCCTCACTGCGTGACGATCACATCGAAATTCCCTGTTAAAATATCCCTCGCATCATCGATCATATCATAACTGACGTAAAGTTTTTTCAGCACCGGCAGATTCAGCGCGGGCGAAAGGTCGGTTACATTGGTGTGCGAGAGTTTCAGCGTCGCAAGGCTGCTCAGCGACGAAAGCGACGAGATATCCTTGATCTCATTTCCCGAAAGATCGAGATACGTCAACCCGGTCAGCGTTTGAAGCGCGGAGACGTCCGTCACGCTCTCATAGCAGAGCGCGAGCTCGACGAGGCCCGTCAGCCGGGAGATCGCGTCGAGATCGGCGATATCGCCGCGCGCCACCGTCTCGCCGGCGATGCGAAACGAGCCGTCGCGGTATTCGATTCCTGTCCTGTCGGAAACAAACGCGTTTCCGCAGCAATAGAGCGCCTGTCCGCTGGTCTGCGAAATGATGAGATCGCGCATGACTTCGCCGCTCCATTTCGTGACCTCTACGGTTTGCGTCTCTCCGCCGCTTACGCCAGGCGTCATGACCACGATCGTGGATGTCGGGCCGGTTCCGGGTCCAATCCAGCCTTTCATATACCCCAGCAGCGCAACGCCGAAGATCACCGCAAGCAGTATGCCGACGACGCCGACGATGAGCGCGGCGTTCGCACGGGGCGTCACGCCTCCGCCGGTCGCTTCATAGCCCTCGACCCCGTCTCCGATGAGCTCCGGTCCGAGCGCGCCGGATTGGATCAGCCTGTCGGCGGCGTCCGCAGGGTTCTCCCCTGCGCGAATGTACGCCGCGGTGGAGAGCTGCATCTTCATCCCCGGCGGCATTTGAGAATCATCGAGTCCGACGCAGGCCATCGGCTTCTTCGCATCGACGGCGAAGTTCACCTCCCGCTCGCAGTTGCGGTTGACATTGAAGCGCTCGGACGGAAAAAACAGCGCCGTGCCCGCGTTGAGCAAGTGCGTCGCGATGTATTCCGGCCAGCGCGCGCCCGCCTCGATGCCTTCGTCGTACCAGACGCGGTAATGCCGCTTGTGCAGTTCTTCCGCAATGGGCAGCACGACTGCGCTGTCCGCATGCGCATAACTGATGAAGATGTAGGGGTTTTCCCCGCGATAGACCGGAAATCTTGCCCGAGAAGCCATGTCGTTTCCTTTCTGTTCGTTTTATCGTTTAATCGTTCAGCAGCAATCCGTCGTTTGCCTTCGGATGGCTGCTGTCAGACTTGTGCCAGATCTGATAGGTAACCGACCGCCCCTCATACGTGATTTCGAGAAGATAGACGGCGTTCGTATCATAATCCCCCATGGACGCTTTGCTCAGGATCAGATGCGTTTTATCCGGCGCGCCGTCGCCGTCGTCGTCCTCAAAAACGATTCTGGAGATCGTCACAGGCTCGCCGTTTTTCGTCACTCTACGCGAATAATCCGTATAGACGGCCCAGCTCGGCGGTGTATACCAGACGCCGTATGGCTCCCCCATGTTTCCTTCAAACGGGCCGTTGTAAATGTGGCATCTCAGCTTGTCCATCTCCTCTGCGGGTCCGACGGTCGTAACCTTGATCCCCGCCGGAGAAAGCGCGCTCCGGGCCGATTCCTGCTGTGTCTGGTCCACAAACGCCTCTTTCAGCGCAGGACAGTCCAGGAGCGCAGAAAATTCCTGAACGCCCGTATAGCCGAGATAGACCGTCTCAAGCGACGTCATCGCGCCGATCCCCTCGATCGAATGGATCGGGTTTGCCGAAACGTCCAGATATCGAAGCTGCCCGAGCGTAAACAGCGGGGAAATGTCGGCAATCCTGTTGCCGGCCAGCGAGAGCCGCTGCAGATTTCGAAGCTGCGAAAAATCCGAAATGTCCTCGATCATTCCCGCTTCGGTTTTATCGGCTCCGCTGTCAAAAAAAACCGTTCTGTCTTCGGCCGCCCCGTCGATGTAGTCCGCGCTTGCAATCACTTTTTCAGCGCAGGTATCGAACGTCCTGTCTCCGTAGACCCAAACCTCCCGGATCTCGCGCATCCTGCCGCTGAATCCCAGCTCCGCAAGCGTCGAGTCCTGCGGCACCGTCGCGCCCACGCCGAGCGCGAGAACGACGGCGAGCGCCGCCGCGAGCAGAACGCCGCCGCTGACCGACCAGGTCGCTAAGCCTGCCGCGCGCTTCTGCGCGGGCGTCACCTGCAGATTTTGCAGCGCCTGCGCGCCGAAGAGTTTTTCATAAAACGCCGCTTCCGAGATGCACTCGTCCCGCAGAATCGCCTGATTGGTTCCCAGCAGCAGCTTTTGCGCAGGGGTCAGCTCCGTCGGCGAAAGATGCACCGACAGAATCGGCACGTCTTCGGAGGACGCCTGCTCGATTATACGTTGAATAGCATCGCTTTTGCTCGCGTCCTGCGTTACAAACAGCAGCACGAGCGCGGCGCGCCGCAGCGCGCGCCGATTCCATCGCTCGGTCGGAAAGAGCGCAAAGCCGCGCTCCTGCAACCGCTCCAGCACGGGAACGACGTGTTCGGCGTCGCCCGAAAAATAGGCGGCGTAGACAAAAGGCTTTCTGTTTCCGCAATATGGCTGCAAGTTCATCGGTCGCATTCCCCCGTTTTGTTGAGTTGGGAAACGAATGAAAATCCGCATCAATACATTTGGACAGGATCGGTATCGGCAAGGGCCGGAACTGCTTTCTGCTGTACATTATATTTCATCCCGCCCGCACGGACAAGGCTCTTTTCCCTCTAAATGCGGCAGTATCCGCCGTTTTTTCCGCCCGCGCCGCGCAACATCGTCACGGAAGGACACTGCCGCGTTTGATATGCTGAAATCACAAAAGACAAGGAGGCGAACAACAGCCATGAAGCTCAGCGCGAGAAACCAGTTTAAAGGCGTCGTCACAAAGGTCGACGAAGGCGCGGTGAACGCCATCGTCACCATAGACATCGGCGGCGGACATGTCGTCAAGGCCACGATCTCGATGAGCGCCGTACGCGAGCTCGATCTGCAGGTCGGCAAGCCCGCTTACGCGGTCATCAAGGCGACCTCGGTCATGGTCGGGGTGGACGAAGCATAATCCCGGCGACAGCGCGCACCCTCCCCTACATCGCAAAACGTCTTAAATGGCCGTATGACGGAGAGTTGTTCCAAAGATATAAGCGTCAACGCTTGATTTGACAGCGCTCCGGGGATATACTCAAGCCAGCAAGCGCTTGTGCGATACGCAAGCATGCAGTTTCAAACCAACCCGGTCTCAAGCCGAAGAAAGGGGTGCGCAGGAAATGCCCGTTGCAATGGATGCTCTCTCCAGAAAAAAGGGGCGGCGCTTCGTCGTCCATACGGTGAAAGCAGGGGAAAATCTCTCCAGAATCGCCGCAAAATACAACACGAGCGTGGCGCTGATCGACAAACACAACGCGATCATCAAAGACCCGAGCCACATTGAACCCGGATGGAAGCTGGACGTGCCGGACGACCGGCCCGGACATCAGAAATACGCCATGTATACGGTGATGCCTACCGACACCCTCGGCAAAATCGCAAAGGCGCATCTGACCACCGTGGAAGCGATTGCGGACGCAAATCCTTCGATTACAAACCCGAATCTGATCCATCCCGGATCGGTGTTCCGCGTGCCGGACAATCGATAACGGCCTATCGCCGGCAAACACGCAGACCGCCCCGCGTTTTCACACGCGGGGCTTTTTTTGCGCGTCCCGTCCAGATCGCCGCAAAATTGCAGAACTATATATTATCGCTTTTTCGCACACATCCGGATTGTTTTGTGATACCATACTCGAAACTTCTCAGGAAAGCGGGGATTTTTTATGGAGAGCGACGTTTCGATCATCCGCACGTATTATAACGACAATGCGGAAACCGAATGGCAGCGGCTCGAGGAACACCCGTTTGAGTTTCTGCTCACCACGCACATGATGGAGCGGTATCTCTCCGCCGGGGACCGGCTGCTGGATATCGGCGGCGGCCCGGGGCGGTATGCCATCCATTTCGCGGGACGCGGCGTCGACGTCTGCCTCGTCGACCTCTCCGAAGAAAACGTGCGCCTCGCGCAGGCAAAAGCGAAGGAAGCCGGCGTTTCCATGGAAGCGCACGTTGAAAACTGCCTCGCGCTCGAACCCCTGCGGCTGGGCCTGTTTGACCATGTGTTTCTCATGGGGCCGATGTACCACCTGCTCGATCCGGCGGATCAAAAGCGGGCGGTGGAGCTTGCGCTGGACCGCCTCCGGCCCGGCGGAAAGCTCTATGTCTCCTTCATTCAAACCTTCGCCGGAATCCTGTACGACCTCAAAAACGGCGGCAACATCCTGACCGACTCGACCGATCCGGCGACGCGTTCGATCATTCCCGCAATTGTGGACGGCGAGGACTACCGCGGGCCGGCGTTTACACGCGCCTGCTTCACGCATCCGCGCAACATCCTGCCGTTTATGGCGCAGTTTCCGCTGAAAAAGCTGCACCTGTTCGGGCAGGAGGGCATCCTCTCGCCCAACGAGCCGGAGCTCTTGCGTCGCGAACCGGAGGAGATTTCCTGCTGGCTGGAGATTGCAAAGCGCTATCTCGAGGTGCCGGAACTGCTTTCATTTTCCGAGCACGCGATGTACATCGGCGAAAAGCTGTAAGCATACAAACAAGCCCGCCTGACTGAACTGAACCCCGGGAAATGGACATTGAAAGAAAAGAGCCTCCTATCGTAGGATAAAGCGATAGGAGGTTTTTGTATGGGAAAACAATTCGGGAAAGAAATCATGCCGCAAGTATTGGAGCTAAAAAGGCAGGGCTATA
>JAAYUE010000084.1 GCA_012517905.1 Clostridiales bacterium
CAGCTGAAATCGGCGGGATTGCCGCTGACAGTACAGGAGTTTTCGTTCATCAAAGGTATGCTGTCGCTGGTTTTTCTGGTGGGCGGTTTTGCGCTGTTTATGTTGCTAAGAATTGAGCAAATCCTGCGTTTTCTGGTTTTAATCCTGATGCTCTGCATCCCCGTCTATGGATCGACGTTTTACCTCAGGTCGAAGGTCAAATCCAGAAAACTGGAAATCGTCCGTAACTTGCCGGAGGTGATGGACCTTCTGGTGGTGAGCGTAGAGGCGGGGCTCGGGTTGGATGCGGCGATCGTGCGGCAGTATTCAAAGAATAAAAACGCGGTGCTGGCCGAACTCAACGGCGCCATTCGCGAGGTGCAGATGGGCGTTCCGCGAAAGACCGCGCTGAAAGAGATGGCGGACCGCTGCGATGTCAACCAGCTTTCTACGTTCGTCACCGCGCTGCTGCAGGCGGACCAGCTCGGCGTTCCCGTAAAAAGTGTGCTGCAGACGCAGGCCGAACGGCTGCGGGTGGAGAGAAAACAGATGATTCAGGCGCAGGCGGCAAAAGCACCGGTGAAGATCATGCTGCCGACGGTGGCATTCATCTTTCCCGTGATCTTTATCGTTTTGCTCGGCCCGGCCGTAATGAACCTGATATCGACGTTCTTTTGAAGGGGAGCGGCATGAAGACCGTTACGATTTTACGAAACGCGGAACCGATTGCAAAGGTCTGGAACGCGAATCGATATTTTTCAAGGTTGCGCGGACTGTTGGGGCGCACGCTGGAAGAGGGCGGCGGGCTTTTGCTGACACCCTGCAACGGCATACATACGTTCGGCATGCGCTATGAAATCGATGCGGTCTATCTGGACCGCGCGGGATGTGTGCTTCGCGTGGACCAAGCGCTTGTGCGCGGCAAAGTCTGGCCGATGCAACGAGGGGCAAGGCGTGTACTCGAACTGCCGGCGGGGTACGCCGCAAAGCGTTCGATCCAAGCGGGAGATATATTGGAGGTTGTGCCATGATCGAGATGGATGATACCAGAGAAGTGGCGGACGTCGAAGCGCTTCGCACCAGAACGGATGCGGACGCGCGGTTTCGTCGCGTCTTCTCCGGGTACGATCCCAACGAAGTACGCGCCTATGTAGAGCAGGTCAAGCGCGTTCTTGCGCAGCAGATCATTGCCACAAAGCAGGAGCAGGAATCCCTGATCTTCGAGCTGAATTCCGCAAAGAGCGAGATTCAGGCGCGTAACTATGCGATCACTTCGCTGAAAGAGACGCTTTCGCAGCAGGAAGCGCAATTAAACGCGGCAAACACGCAGATCGGCTCGCTCGTGCAGTCGGTCCGTACGCTCAAGGAATCCCTTGCCGAACGGGAGGCACAGCTGGTTGCGGCAAATACGCGCATCACCACGCTGGTGCAGTCCGCCAAAGCGTTTCAGGCGGAGCGGGAGAATATCGAGCGTATCCGCGCGGCGGCCGTCAAAGCGCGCGCCGCGGCGGAACGCGTGCAGGTGCTGGAAAAGGAAGCGCTGCAGCTTCGCTCCGCGCTGTCGCAGGCCGGCCGGAGCATGGAATCCTGGAGGACGGAGCGCACGCGGCTGATGGATGAAAACATGCACCTGCGGCAGGAGTTGGAGTATCTGCGCGGCATGGCGTCTCCCCCCGCGCAGGACCGGGATTATGGCTGGAACAATCCTGCGTCGTATATGCCGCAGCGGCAGGCGCCGCCCGATCTGCCGCAGCCCGAAAACAACAAGCAGACCATGCTGTCGCAAATCGTTGATAAGCTCGCAAACACGTTTGCGGAAGCGTATGCGCTCGTCAACCAACTCAGGGCAAGCGAAGAGCCATCGCATGAATCCGCTCCGCAGAGAAGCGCCCAGCCGCGCATGCAGGTGCTGCGGCCGGAAGGGTCCTATACGGACTATATCGGCGGCGGGAGAAAATAAAACTGTTTGATCAAACAAAGCGGTGCGCACCGACCGGTGCGCACCGCTTTTTATCGTAAAGCAGCATGTCTGTCCAAGTCACAAATAGATGATCGCCAGAATGGCGCATCCGAGAAGGCCCACCATCAGCATCAGCCATCGATCGCTGAAGAGCACCTCGACGGGGTCCCCGTCCGATTTTCCTTCGATGGTCATGCTGTATTTCATGCAGATCAAAATCACCAGCGGCACGGTCCAGAGCAGATAGTTGCCGGAGATCATACCTGCCGTCGACGCGTCGACACACCAGAGAGAATAGAAAACGACACCCAGCAGCAGGCACATATACATGCTCTTATCGAGAAAAGAAGCCGTATACTTGCTCAGCACGGAACGCGTTTCACCTTGCAGCTCGCCGGACTGCTGCGCGATGAGCTCGTTTCTGCGCTTGCCGAGACCCATGAAGAACGACATGGAGACAACGGTCAGATACAGCCACTCGGAAATCTTGATATCGACCAGCGCGGAGCCGTAGAGCAGCCGCAGCAAAAATCCCGACATCAGCACGGTGATGTCGAGCAGCGGCACGTCCTTCAGCCCCATGCTGTAGCCGGCGTTGAGCAGCGCGTACAGCAGTAGAAGCACCCATGGCAAAACGGAGCCGTGGCTTGCGAGCGCGTTGACCGCCAGCGCGGCGACAAGAAGCAGCGCCGCAATGACGTAAGCGGTCGGGATGGAAACCGCCCCGCTGGCGATGGGGCGGTTCTGCTTGACCGGGTGCAGCCGATCCTTCTCCACATCCCGAATGTCGTTGAAGATGTACACGGCGGAAGAGACCAGACAAAAAGCGATGAACCCGAGAAAAATGCGAAGCAGCAGCGTCGCATCGGACAGCTCCCGTCCGAAGACCAGCGGAAGCAGCAAGAGGACGTTTTTGCTGTAGTGCTTGACGCGCAGCAGTTTGAAATACGGTTTCATACGTTCACCTCTTGAAGAATGCGGTGTGAAAGTACCGCGAATTACAGTAAATCCTTGGACTATTCGATAAAAAGTATAGCATATGTGGCCGTCGGAAACAATCGAAGCCGGACATAGTCCTTGCCTCAAACCCGCGGCGGTTGACAAATTCATATATCGGTATTATTATATCGATAAATAAAGATCGAAATGAAAATTAGCTGTGTAATTTGCAGGGAAACGGAGGCCGTCGCATGAATATCACCGTCTGCATCGGAAGCTCCTGTCATCTGAAGGGCTCGCGGGTGGTGGTCGGGCGGCTGGAGCGCCTCATCCTCGAGAACGGGCTGAAGGATCAGATCGACCTTTGCGGGACGTTTTGCCTGGGCTGTTGTCAGTCTGGGGTGAGCGTGCAGTTCGACGGCGCGTACTATTCGCTTTCCCCCGAGAATACGGAACGATTTTTCATTGAAACGGTGTTGCCGCTGCTCAGAGACGAGCGCGTTGCGGGCATGCGCCGATCGGATTGAAGAGATAGCATTGAGAGAAGGGACATCCATGTCGGACGTATTGCGGCTGAAAAAGTCAAACTGTAAAAACTGCTATAAGTGCATTCGCCACTGTCCGGTGAAATCCATCAAGTTTTCGGCTAATCAGGCGCATATCGTGGGCGACGAGTGCATCCTCTGCGGGCAGTGCTTTGTCGTATGCCCGCAAAACGCGAAGCAGATTGCGGACGGGACGGAACTCGTGCGCGTGCTGCTCTGCGCGGAGGCGCCGGTGGTCGCGAGCCTCGCGCCGTCGTTTGCGGCGTATTTTGAGGGCGTCGGGTTCGGCGCGCTGAAGGAGGCGCTGCTTCGCCTCGGATTTTCCTCTGCGGAGGAGACTGCCGTCGGGGCGACGCTGGTCAAGCGCGAGTATGAAAAGCAGCTCGCGGGGCGGAGCGAGGACGTGATCATCACCTCCTGCTGCCATTCGGTCAATCTGCTCATCCGGAAATACTATCCCGATCTGATCCATTGCCTCTCACCGGTCGTCTCGCCGATGATTGCGCACAGCCAGGACATCAAGCGGCGGACGCCGGGGGCAAAGACCGTGTTCATCGGTCCGTGCCTGGCAAAAAAAGACGAGGCGGAAAACAGCCCCGTCGATGCGGTGCTTACCTTTGAGGAGCTTTCCGGCATGTTCGCCGCGGCGGGTATCGAACCGGAAGCGCGCATGGACAGCGAGGAGGAGAGCCGCGCGCGGCTGTTTCCGACCGTCGGCGGGATTCTCAAGACCATGGACATCCCGGACACGGGATATACCTGCCTTACCGTGGACGGAACGGACAACTGCCGCGCCGCGCTGGAAGACATCGCCGCTGGCAACCTGCACCGCTGTTTCATCGAGATGAGCGCATGCGCGGGCAGCTGCATCGGCGGTCCGGTGATGGAGAAATATAACAATTCGCCGGTCCGGCACTATCAGGCGGTCACGAGTTACGCCGGCAGGCGGGATTTTCCTGTTTCGGCGGCGGCGGACGGCGCGCTGGCGCGGCGGCATCCCTACATCGGCGTCACCAGCCCCGCGCCGTCGGACGCGGAGATTGTGGAAATCCTTGCCAAGATGGGCAAGACGCGCCCGGAAGACGAGCTGAACTGCGGAAGCTGCGGCTACAACACCTGCCGTGAAAAAGCCACCGCCGTGTATCGGGGCAAGGCGGACATCAGCATGTGCCTGCCGTTTCTGATGGACCGGGCGGAGCGTTTTTCCAACAACATCCTGAGTCACACGCCAAATGGCATCCTCGTGGTCAACGAAGAGCTCGAGGTGCAGCAGATCAACCCGGCTGCGATGGACATGCTGCATATCCAGCGGGAGGCGGATGTGCTTGGCGAGCCGCTCGTGCGCATCATGGACCCGCTGCCGTTTCTGAGCGTGCTCGAGGACGGGCGCGCCGTGAAGGACCAGCGGGACTTTTACGCGGAGTTTCAGAAATACCTCGATCTGACGCTGGTGCACGACAGGACCACGCGCACCGTATTTGCCATTCTGCGGGACGTGACGACCGAGGAGACCGAGCGGCGGAAGAAAGAGGAAATCGGGCGGCAGACGGTCGAGATTGCCGACCGAGTGGTCGAAAAACAGATGCGCATCGTGCAGGAGATCGCGTCCCTGCTCGGGGAAACGACCGCCGAAACGAAGATAGCGCTCACCAAACTCAAGGAATCGATCGCCGGCGAGACCGCGCGCTGAGCGCCGCGAGGCCGGAACAGGAGGCGAAGCGACATGCGCGCCTATAACAATCTCTGCGCGGACATCGGATATATGAGTCTCAACCACGCGGGCGAGCAGCTCTGCGGCGATCACATTGAAATCGCCGGCCAGGACGGCGGCTCCACGGTTATCGTCCTCGCGGACGGGCTTGGCAGCGGGGTCAAGGCGAATATCCTCTCCACGATCACCAGCAAGATCATCTCCACCATGCTCGCGGCCGGGCTGAATCTAACGGACTGTGTGGAGACCATCGCGGCGACGCTGCCGGTCTGCGGCGAGCGCGGAATCGCTTACTCGACCTTTACGATCCTCCGGCTTGTGGGCAACGAGCGCGCGGAGATCATACAGTACGACAACCCGCCCGTCATCCTGCTGCGCGAGGGAACCTGTGTGGAACTCCCGTCCGTGTCGCTGACGGTCGGCGGCAAGCGAATCGTCCGGACGGATGTGGCGCTGCGCGAAAACGACGTGTTCATCGCCATGAGCGACGGCGTGGAGCACGCGGGCGTCGGCGGCGTATATAACTTCGGTTGGCGGCGCGAGGACATCGTGCGGTATATGGAGACGCTCTGGCATGTGGGGTTTACGGCAAAGACGCTCACGACGATCCTGCTGCAGGAGACCGACCGTCTTTACGACGGCAAACCCGGCGACGACGCCACGGTTTGCACTGTCCGAATCCGCACGCGCGTGCCGATGAACCTGCTCTGCGGTCCGCCCGCCAACCGGGACGACAACGAGAAGATGATGTCGCTTTTCTTCGGCAAGGAAGGCAAACACATCGTCTGCGGGGGCACGACCTCCGCCATCGCAGCGGAGTATCTCGGTCAATCGCTGCAGGCGGATCTCGACTTCCCCGACCCGGATATCCCGCCGACGGCGCGGATTGCGGGCGTGGACCTCGTGACCGAGGGCGTCGTAACGATCAACCGCGTGCTGGAATACGCGAAAAACTATCTGGCCGACAACAGCGGCTATGCGCGCTGGAGCGTCGGAAAAGACGGCGCGTCCCGCATTGCGCGGCTGCTGTTTGAGGAGGCGACGGACATCAACTTCTTCGTCGGCTGTGCGGTGAACCCCGCGCATCAGAACCCGGATCTTCCGATCAGCTTCAGCCTCAAGATGCGGCTGGTGGAGGAGCTCTCGGATTGTCTGGCGCGGATGGGCAAACGGATCAAAACAAGCTATTTTTGAGGGGGAAAACATCCCGGTTCCGGCGTTTTTTGGGAAATCGGACCGGGCGCGAGGCGGTTAATGCGTAAAAAAGGGCTTGACAACGGGCGCGCGCCTCACTATATTGTATATAATCTTATAGTCAAAACCGTTGACGCGGAGATAACGGTGATGATGCTCCCACAGAGAGCCTGCGGCGCTGAGAGTCAGGCGGAACACAAGTCATCAAATGGACCGCCGAGGGTGCAGTCAAAGGGCGCGGGCCCGAGTATTCTGCAACGTGTGGGCATACGTCAGTTGCCGGGGATATGGACGTATCCCGCAAAGCGTACGGAAGTTCCGTAAATCAAGGTGGCACCGCGGATAAGAAGCTTATTCGTCCTTGACAGAATGATCAGATTCTGTCCGGGGCGTTTTTGTTTTGGCCTGTGAAGCGGAGGCTGCGCCGGAAGAGTGGATCGGGCAGGATTGAATTCGGTTTTGAAGGAGAGCATATGCCAAATCCTACGTTGGAAGAGATGAAACAACTCGCGGCATCCGGCCGCTATCAAACCGCGCCGGTGAGCAGGGAGATCCTCTCGGATATTCGCACGCCGATCGAGGTGCTGCGCATTCTCAAGCGCGTGTCCACGCACTGCTTTCTGCTCGAGTCCGTTTCGGACTATGAGAAATGGGGGCGCTATACCTTTCTCGGCTACGATCCCAAGCTCGAGATCACCTGCCAAAATGGGCGCATGAAGATCGGCTCCGTCCGCTTTGAAACGGATGATCCCGGCAAATACATCCAGCAGATCATAGACGAGCACAAAAGCGCGCGGCTAGACGGCCTGCCGCCGTTTTCGGGTGGACTGGTCGGGTATTTTTCGTACGATTATCTCAAGTATGCCGAGCCGACGCTGCATCTCGACGCGGCGGATACCGAGGGCTTCAACGACGTGGACCTGATGCTCTTCGACAAGGTGATCGCGTTTGACAACTATCGCCAAAAGATCGTGCTGATCGTCAATATCTCGCTTGCGGACGTCGATACGGAGTACAACCGCGCGACGCTGGAGCTCGAACAGATGGCGGCGCTGATCAAGACCGGAACGCCCGCGGCGAACGAGCGCGGCCGGCTGAAGTCGGAGTTTCAGCCGCTGTTTCAAAAGGACGAATTCTGCGGCATGGTGGAGCGGGCCAAGCACCACATCCGCGAGGGGGACATCTTCCAGATTGTGCTTTCCAACCGGCTTGAAGCGGCCTATGAGGGCACGCTGCTCAACGCATACCGCGTGCTGCGCACCGTGAACCCTTCGCCATATATGTTTTACTTCTCCAGCGGGGATATGGAGGTTGCCGGCGCGTCGCCGGAGACGCTGGTCAAGCTCGAAGACGGCGTGCTGCATACGTTTCCGCTGGCGGGCACGCGCCCGCGCGGCGCGACGCAGGAGGAAGACCTCGCGCTGGAAAAGGAGCTGCTCGCCGACCCGAAGGAGCTGGCCGAGCACAACATGCTGGTGGACCTCGGCCGCAACGATATCGGCAAGATCAGCCGCTTCGGCAGTGTGCGGGTGGAAAAATACCTCTCGGTCGAGCGCTTTTCACATGTGATGCACATCGGCTCCACCGTCGCCGGAGAGATCGCCGAGGGGAGGACCGCGCTGGACGCGATAGACGCGATTCTGCCCGCCGGCACGCTCTCCGGCGCGCCGAAACTGCGCGCCTGCCAGCTCATCAACGACCTGGAAAACAACAAGCGCGGCATCTACGGCGGCGCGATCGGCTATCTGGACTTCGCGGGCAATCTGGACACCTGCATCGCAATCCGCATCGCCTACAAGAAAAACGGCAAGGTGTTCGTTCGAAGCGGCGCGGGCATCGTCGCGGATTCCGTGCCCGAGACCGAGCATCAGGAGTGCCTGAACAAAGCCGCCGCCGTGGTCAAGGCGATTCGGCTGGCGGAGGAGGAGACGCTGTGATTCTGCTGATCGACAATTACGACAGTTTTTCATACAACCTCTATCAGCTCATCGGCTCGATCGATCCGGACATCCGCGTGATTCGAAACGACGCGATGACGCCGGAGCAGATCGCGGCGCTTTCGCCGGAGGCGATCGTCATATCGCCCGGCCCGGGCAGGCCGGAGGATGCGGGCGTCTGCATCGAGCTGATTCAAACGATCGGCGGCAGGTTTCCGATGCTCGGGGTTTGTCTTGGCCATCAGGCCATCTGCGCGGCGTTCGGCGCGACGGTATCCTATGCTCGGGAGCTCATGCACGGCAAGCAGTCCGTGACGCGGCTGGACGCGGACTGTCTGCTCTTTGCCGGCTGTCCGGATACCGTGCCGGTGGCGCGCTATCATTCGCTGGCGGCGGTGGAGGCGACCATGCCGCCCTGCCTCGCGATCGTCGCGCGCACGGAAGACGGGGAAGTCATGGCCGTAAAGCACCGCGAGCATCACGTTTATGGCGTGCAGTTTCACCCGGAGTCGATCCTGACGCCGCAGGGACCGCTGATGCTGAAGAATTTTTTGCGGATTGCAAAGCAAGAATCGATTGGCGCTCAAAAGAGCCGCCGCAAACAACGCGGATAGAAGCACTCATGTTGAAAGTCAGGGGGAAAGAGACAGATGATCAAGGAAGCCATCGTAAAAATCGTAGACAAACAGGATCTCACCTACGACGAAGCGTACGCCGTTATGAACGAGATCATGAGCGGCAAGACCAGCGCGACGCAGAACGCGGCGTTTCTTGCGGCGCTCTCGACTAAGAGCACCAAGACGGAGACCATAGACGAAATCTCCGGCTGCGCGGCGGCCATGCGCGCGCATGCGCTGCGCGTGCCGCACGACATGCAGGTGATGGACATCGTCGGCACGGGCGGCGACGGGGCGCAGAGCTTCAACATCTCCACGACTTCCGCGCTCGTCGCGGCGGCGGGCGGCGTCAAGGTCGCCAAGCACGGCAACCGCGCCGCCTCCTCCAAAAGCGGTACGGCGGACTGCCTCGAGGCGCTCGGCGTGAATATCGACCAGTCGCCGGAGCAGTGCGAACGGCTCCTGCGCGAGGTCGGCATCTGTTTTTTCTTCGCGCAGAAGTATCATTCGTCCATGAAATACGTCGGCGCAATCCGGCGGGAGCTCGGCATCCGTACCGTGTTCAACATCCTCGGCCCGCTGACAAACCCCGCGTCCCCGCAGATGCAGCTGCTCGGGGTCTACAGCGAGTCGCTGGTGGAGCCGCTGGCGCGCGTGCTGTATAGCCTTGGCGTCAGGCGCGGCATGGTCGTCTACGGGCAGGACAAGATGGACGAGCTTTCGCTCGGCGCGCCGACGACCATCTGCGATTTCGACAATGGAACATACCGCTCCTATGTGCTCGCGCCGGAGGACGTCGGCCTGACGAGATGCAGATTATCGGACCTCGTCGGCGGCACGCCGCAGGAAAACGCGGCGATGACGCGCGCCATACTCGACGGCAGCGAGCGCGGGCCGAAGCGCGACGCGGTGCTGCTCAACGCGGGCGCGGCGCTGTATATCGGCGGCGAAGCGGACTCGGTCAGGGACGGCGTATCGCTCGCGGCGGAACTGATCGACTCCGGCGCGGCGCTTAAAAAGCTCGACGCGTTCTGCGCCGCGTCGCAGGCGTAAGCGCATGGATACGATTCTCGATCGGCTCGCAGCCCATGCGCGCGAGCGCGTGCAGGCGGATAAAGCGAAGATGTCTCTGGACGAACTCAAGCGTCTCTGCGCAAAAGGCGCGGCGCCGAAGCGGGAGCCGTTTGCGTTCGAGACGGCGCTGAGAAAGCCCGGGCTTTCCTTCATCTGCGAAATCAAGAAGGCCTCCCCGTCCAAGGGCGTAATTTCGGAAGCCTTTCCCTATCTGGACATTGCGCGGGAATACGAGGCGGCGGGCGCGGATTGCATTTCCTGCCTGACGGAGCCGAAATGGTTTCTCGGCAGCGACAGGATATTTTCCGAAGTCCGCGCAGTTGTGGACGTGCCCATGCTGCGAAAGGATTTCACGGTGGACGAGTACCAGATCTATCAGGCGAAGCGGATGGGCGCGGATGCGGTGCTGCTCCTCTGCGCGCTGCTGGACGGCGATGCGATCCGGCGGTATCTCGCGCTCTGCGACGCGCTTGGCCTGAGCGCGCTGGTGGAGGCGTATGACGCGGCGGAGCTGAATACTGCGATCGAGACGGGCGCGCGCGTCATCGGCGTGAACAACAGAAACCTCAAGGACTTTTCCGTGGACACCGGCAACAGCGGGCGTCTGCGCGCCGTCGTGCCGGCGGGCGTGCTGTTCGTTTCGGAGAGCGGCGTGCGCTCGGCGGAGGATGTGCGCGCAATCGCCGAAAGCGGCGCGGACGCGGTGCTCATCGGCGAGACGCTTATGCGCGAACCGGACAAGAAAGCGATGCTGGATCGCTTCAGAGGCGCGCTATGACGAAAGTAAAGGTCTGCGGCCTGCGCCGCGAGGAAGATATCGCGTTTGCAAACGAGCTCATGCCGGACTATATCGGCTTCGTGTTTGCAAAGGCGAGCAGGCGTTATGTTTTGCCGGAGCGCGCGGCCGAGCTCAGGCGTGTACTCTCGCGCAAGATTCCGGCGGTCGGCGTGTTTGTCGACGAGCCGGTGGAGCACATCCTCGCCCTGCTGGAAGGCGGCGTGATCGACGCGGCGCAGCTGCACGGCGGTGAGAGCGCGGCGGACGTGCGCGCGCTCAAGCGTCGGACGGGGCGGACGGTGATTCAGGCGTTTCGCGTGGAGACGCCGGAGGATATCGCGCGGGCCGTAGAATCCCCCGCGGACTATATCTTGCTGGACAACGGCGCGGGCGGCACGGGCGAAATGTTTGACTGGTCGCTGATTGCGGACGTGCCGCGTCCCTTTTTCCTCGCGGGCGGGCTTTCGGCGGAGAATGTCGGCGAGGCGATTGTGCGCTGCAGCCCGTACGCGGTGGACTCCAGCTCGAAGCTGGAGACAGACGGCACAAAGGACTATTCGAAGATGAAGGCGTTTATCGATGCCGTGCGCGGCAACGGTTGATTGGAGGAGTATATGGAAGGACGAAAAGGACGCTTTGGCGAATACGGCGGGCAGTACATCCCGGAGACGCTGATGAATGCCGTCATCGAACTCGAGCAGGCATATCTGCGCTTTCGGGACGATCCGGCGTTTCAGGAGGAGCTGACGACGCTGTTCAACGAATACGCCGGGCGGCCGAGCAGGCTCTATGATGCGAAGCATCTGACGCGCGCGCTCGGCGGAGCGAAGATCTATCTTAAGCGGGAGGACCTCAACCACACCGGCGCGCACAAGATCAACAATGTGCTGGGGCAGGCGCTGCTGGCGCAAAAGATGGGCAAAACGCGGCTGATCGCCGAGACCGGCGCGGGACAGCACGGCGTTGCGACCGCGACGGCAGCGGCGCTGATGGGTATGGAGTGCGTCGTGTACATGGGCAGGGAGGACATCGAGCGGCAGGCGCTGAACGTCTATCGCATGCGCCTGCTCGGCGCGGAAGTGATCCCGGTCGACAGCGGCACCGCGACGCTCAAGGACGCGGTGTCCGAGGCGATGCGCGCCTGGACGGCGAGGATTGACGACACGCATTATTGCCTCGGTTCCGTCATGGGGCCGCACCCGTTTCCGACCATCGTGCGGGATTTTCAGGCGGTGATCTCGAAAGAGATCAAGGCGCAGATGCTTGAAAAAGAAGGGCGCCTGCCGGACGTGGTGCTTGCCTGCGTTGGCGGCGGCAGCAACGCCATCGGCGCGTTTTATCATTTCATCGGCGATGCGTCCGTCCGGCTGATCGGCTGCGAGGCGGCGGGGCGCGGCGTGGATTCGTTTGAAACCGCCGCAACGCTGAACGTCGGAAGACCCGGCATCTTCCACGGAATGAAATCATATTTCTGTCAGGACGAATTCGGCCAGATCGCGCCGGTCTATTCGATCTCCGCGGGACTGGACTATCCCGGCGTCGGGCCGGAGCACGCCTATCTGCACGAAACGGGACGCGCGGAGTATGTCGCGGTCACGGACGCGGAGGCAGTAGAGGCGTTTGAATACCTCAGCCGCACCGAGGGCATCATTCCCGCAATCGAGTCCGCGCACGCAATCGCGCACGCCATGAAGCTCGCGCCGCAGATGGAAAAAGAGCAGATTCTTGTCGTGAACCTGTCCGGTCGCGGGGATAAAGACTGCGCCGCCGTCGCGCGGTACAGGGGGGAGGACATCCATGAGTAATATCAAACGCGCATTTGAAAACGGCAAGGCGTTTATTCCCTTTGTCACCTGCGGCGATCCCGATCTTGCGACAACCGCGGCGCTCGTGCGCGAGATGGCCGCGGCGGGCGCGGATTTGATCGAGCTCGGCATCCCGTTTTCCGATCCGACGGCGGAAGGCCCGGTGATTCAGGCGGCGAATCTTCGCGCGCTCACCGGCGGCGCGACCACGGATCGTATCTTCAATATGGTGCGGGAGGTGCGAAAAGAGGTATCCATACCGCTCGCATTCATGACGTATGCAAACGTCGTGTTTTCCTACGGCACGGACCGGTTTCTGAAAAACGCGGCGGAGGCGGGCATAGACGGGCTGATTTTGCCGGATGTACCGTTTGAAGAAAAGGCGGACTTCGCGCCCGTGTGCCGTGCGCACGGTATCGACTGCATCAGCCTGATCGCACCGACCTCGCAGGCGCGCGTCGCCATGATCGCGCGCGAGGCCAAGGGATTCATCTACTGCGTGTCCTCGCTCGGGGTAACGGGCGTGCGCAGCCGAATCACGACGGACGTCGGCGCCATGGCGCGCGCCATTCGGGAAGCGAACCCGCACACGCCCTGCGCAGTCGGATTCGGCATCTCAACGCCGGCGCAGGCAAAAGAGATGGCGAAGATTGCGGACGGCGTGATCGTCGGTTCCGCAATCGTAAAGCTGATTGCGCAGCACGGGGCGGACGCCATCCCTTATGTTTCGCAGTATGTCCGCGCGATGAAATCAGCGATCTTGGAATCGTAACGGAGAGCCAGCCGGCCCATTGACAAACGCATGCGAAATTTGCGATAGTAGTACTGCCGCCGGAATTCACCGGTTTGCGCGAGAGAACGATCAGGAGAGGATTATGGAGTTTCAGATTACAAACGGACGCATCTTCAGCATGGATGAACATCAGGAGCTGATGGCGGAGACGACTTACGTATACACCAAGGACGGAGAGGTCGATATCGACCATACCTATGTCAACCCCGTCCTGCGCGGACAGGGCGCCGCCGGGAAAATGATGGAAGTCGTCGCAAAGCATTTGAGGGACAGCGGACTGAAAGCGACGGCGACGTGCTCCTATGCCAACGCATGGCTTCGTAAAAACAGAGCGTCGTATGCCGACATCATTTCCGACGAGTTGAGCGACTGAAAAAACGCCGCACGGCCTAGGCCGTGCGGCGTTTTTTGTTGCGTCGGGATGGCGGTTCATTCGCGGGGCGGATCGGGCGCGCTACTTCTTCTTTGTTGATTTGGAGCGGGAGAGCTCGGCGTTCATGGGGATGCCGAGGTGTTCGATGCCGCGCCTGATGGTATAACCGATTCCATGATCGTGAATGCACTGAATAAAACCGTGCGCGGCTCGAAAACGATCGCCGGACGAGCGAAACGAACGGGGAGCGCTGTTGCTCGAGCTACCGGACTTCTGTAAACACGCTTGCAGCGGCAGAAGCAGAAAATCTCCGCGTGTCGAGCGCTGTCCTTTCAGCAAGGCAACATTCACAGACGCGTTTGCCTCAATGCATAAATCGTAGATCTCCGGCAGATCGAGACAGCCGGTAATCGCCTCATAAAAATCCTGCTCAATGCGCCGGACCGTCAGCGCATGCAGCTTTGGCAGATTCGCCTGCCGAGACAGGTTCAGGTCGTCCGTCAATCCTTTGATCAGGCCGCCGACTTTCTCCGCATCCCAGACGACTGGCCGTTCGCTGCGGCGATAGAGGTAGACTTCAACGGGGACCACGGCGAACTCTTTGGCCGCGATCATCGCGCGGATCAGAAACGGCGGATCTTGAAATCTTCTGTAAAGCGGAAACGTAATCTGGTGTCGCTTCAACAATTCTTGTTGAAACAGGAAGTTCTGATAATGGTAATCGTATTGAAAATCTTTGTATGCGATTTTCACTCCCTGCGGCTTTCGCTTCAGATCCCGCCTGAAAAGCGAATGCAGTGTGACGGTCCCATTCGGATTAAGTATCTGACGGAAACCGCCGCAGATGGATGCGCCCATACGCCTTGCCGCATCATATAGCTCTCGCAGGCAGGTGTCCGAAGCATACCTGTCGTCGGCATCCAGAAAAGAGATATATTTGCCGCGTGCTTCGCTTAAGGCGAGGTTTCTGGCTGCTCCAGCACCGCTGTTGGGTTGGCGGAAGATGCGAATACGCGGTTCCTCATTTGCCAGAGCATGGAGAAGTTCCAAACTCGAATCAGTAGACCCGTCGTCGACGCAGAGCAGTTCAATCTCCGCCAGCGTCTGGCTGCGCGCAGAAGCAATGCACTCGAACAAATGCGCTGCTGCGTTATAGATGGGGATGATGATGGAAACGACGGGATGATTCATGAAAGTAATACCTAGTTGCAATACTGGGGTCATCAAAGTTTGTGTGAACAAATTATCGAAGTTTATGAATTAATACTTGGCTCGCAGGGTAAGTGAAGTAAGTTTCCAAGGATTTCATCATAAAGCTGCGGCGTAATTCTTGTTCCGCCAGACTCGGAAGTAAATGTCATTTCACCAAAATACAGCTTTCCGTTGTATACATAAAAATCTATACGAACAAATGAAAACCCGTTACTTAGAATTTTAGCTAACCTAAGCATGTTATCAAGTAGTAATGGTTTAGGTGGGATCATCGCATTGTTCTGATATGGTCCAATGCGAAATGGTACGAGATCCCAATTAAGGTCAAAAATATCCCGCTTATGTTCGACGAAACGATCTGTATCGACCCAAATATAAGCTGGTGTACCATTGAAACAAAGAACCTTGTAATCAGGAATATCTACATCCGAATGGAGATATTCCTCCGCAATGATCTTTGGCTTAATATTGCAATAGTGGAGCTCAAGCCCATTGATAAAAGCAAAATCTTTGCTCATCCATAAATCAAACTTCTCTTTGAGTAAAGTCAAATTTAATTTGTTTTTATCTTTGACAATGATGTTCCATCCACTGCCATGATTACATTTTAAAACAAATTGATCAGGCAACAAGTCAAAATTTATATCTTCAAAATGACCCCAGACACCTAATTGTGGAACTAAATACTCTTCACCAATCTTTTCAGACACCCAAAAACGAGCCAGATATTTATCTGTAAGCTGCGTTTTCATTGGTGTTGAGTTATTTAGCTTAAGCCATTGTACTTTTTCTGTGAACAAATAAGGATGATCAATATCAATACGTTTACGCAAATTTTTTTGATACCATAGGCAAAGCTCAGCTCTATATTGCGTGGATGGTAACTCCTTATAATACATATAATCTTTTTTTGACCAAGGTACACTTTGCGCCCTTTCAAGACTATCCATTTCGATTTGCTCATTATTGAGTGTTTCTTTTAATTCAGGGAACGCATTAATAATGCTGTAAAAATCTTTGAAAAACAGCTTCTCATTTACATTGTTTACCTTCCATAAGCAGGGGCCGTCTTGAGAATCCTTTATATAGGATAATCTATACAGAGGGTCATCTACTACATTGATCTTTGTTTCGTTCAGCACTGCCATCAACCAGAACCAGATATCGTCGTTCGTCGGCGCAAGCTGCAAAAAAAGATCTTGGGCTGCCACTAAATCAGAGAGCTGGTGAGGCGGGAATAAACACCCGGCTCCGCTACATAGTCGATTTAAGTAGGACGGAACAGAATAATACTCCGCTCCGCCAAAAATAATTTCCAAGTTATCCGGCCCCAAGTACTTGGTTTTTGATCCTCGATGACAATGAATCATGTTTGGATTTTTCAGGTATGCATTGTATAATTGTTCAATCATGTTTGTGTTGTAATAAAGATCATCATCGGTTGTAATGATGATATCATTAGGGTATTCCTTGAGTGTAGGTATCAACTTTTTATAGGAATAAAGATTGTCGCACCAGCGGATCTCTAAACCGTAGCGCATCAATCGGAGCAATTTCCAGGGGAGGGAAGGCAATCTACTTGGGAATTCGTCTTTTGCCAACCATAGAAGCAACCGATCGGGTTTTGTGGACTGTTGCAACAAGCTTATAACAGCTTGTTCAACATATTGAATGCGTGCGGGGTATGATGTCAGGCTCACGACAATACGATGTTGACGTGGAGATTTGTTAAGCCCATAAGCAAGGCGCGCATGCGGCATTAACTTGATGCCCATAGGAATACCAAGATGCTCTAAGCCGCGTTTTAGCGTATAGCTCCAGCCTTGTTCTTTCAGGCAGCGTACTCCGCCGCGGATCTTCCTGGGCAGCCATGTGATGGCACAACCAATTTGATAGGATCGATGATACACGATGATATCTTTTGCTCTGAATTGAGCGATCTTTACCTTTTGTCGGGCATTTTGCAGTTCAGCGATATGATCTTTCGTAACGATGCCATGGTTCAATTCGCGAAATGTCGCATTCCGAATGCTTTTAAAGGCTTTATATAGTTCTGGATACGCAAAATCTTCTGGCTGAGTATGCTCGAAAAACGGCGCGTGATAAAGTGCTACTAGCTGGGAATAATACTTACAGAACTCCACTGCGCTGGTGCTGGGTGCGTATTGCTTCAGCGTGAACACAGTGTTGTCCACCACAAAATTGCTAAGCGCTGGCAAAAGCTCTTTTTCATGCGCAAATTGCAGGCAGCGCTCTGCGACGCCTTCGACCGCCTGAATCACGTTGTTGAGGTTTTTTGATTTTGAACTACTGATCGATCCAACTGCATTGACACGATAATAATACAGAGGCTTGTCAAGCAGGCAAAACCGATCTGCACATGCCATTACAAGCGCATTGAATGTGATATCGTTTGAGGACGACAACTCCATATATCGAAGTGTGTTGTTTTCGATTAGTTGTCTTCGAATCAACTTGTTCCAAGGCGTGATGTTGACGACCCCGAAAATACTGTTTGGGAAATCGCGATAGGAATACGTTCGTTTATGTGGCGGAATTAGGGCGGGATTCCAGCTTTTTCGCAGTTCAATTTCGCCTGTATCGTCAAATACCCGGTAATAATGAAACGCGACGACATCCGATTCGGTCTGTTCTATTTTCTGACACGCCAACTCGAGCAGGCGTTCGTGACAATAGTCGTCGGCATCCATAAAATACAAGTATTCTCCTGAAGCACGGCTGATTCCGAGGTTTCTAGCAACGCCTGCTCCGCAGTTTGCCTGTTGGAAAATATGGATACGATCGTCCACGCTAGCATGGCGTTCCAATATTTCCAGCGATCCGTCAGTCGATCCATCGTCGATACAGAGCAGTTCATAATCACGAAATGTCTGGCGCAGCACACTTTCGATGCATTGATTTAAATATCGTTCGGCATTGAATACTGGAATAATGATGGAAACTTTTGGCATAAACAACTCCTTGTAAAAATTCCGTGCTCTAAACAACGTTTGAGCAATGCGCTAAAGCGTGTAGCCTTACGCTGGGCGGCGCGTATGGTTGCGTAAGATAGCGTTCTTTCTGCCTAAAAGGCAAGCTTGTCTAGATAAAGTAGCCGTCAACACTTCAGAGCGTTTTTTGAGGCGAGAAAGGATTGGTATTGTTCGCAGATTGTTATAGGATTCCCAAACTCAACCATCTTCCCTTTCTCCATCCACAGCACCTTGTTGCAAAGCGTCTGAACCTGCTCAAGCGAGTGAGAGACAAGTATCGTCGTCGCACCGCTGCCGATGATATTCATCATCTTTTCCTCGCTCTTTTTCCGGAACGCACCGTCGCCGACGGACAGGACCTCGTCCAGAATCAACAGGTCCGGCTGCACCAGGCTCGCGATGGAAAAAGCGATGCGCGATTTCATGCCGCTGGAGAGCTGACGAAACGGCCGGTCTTCGAACTCCTGCAGCTCGGCAAACGCGATGATTTCGTCGTATTTTTCATTCATAAACGCGCGTGTGTACCCGAGCATCGCGCCGCGCAGATACGCGTTTTCGCGCACCGTGAGATCGCCGTCAAAGCCGGAGGCGAGCTCCAACAGCGCAACGACCTTCCCGCTTGCGGCAATCTTGCCTTTCGTCGGGACCATCACACTGCTGACCGCTTTCAGCAGGGTCGACTTACCGGCCCCGTTCGAACCGATGATGCCCAGCATGTCGCCTTTATACAGGCGAAACGAGATGTCGTTGACCGCCCAGAATTCTCGGGAGTGATACTGATGCGTCAGCTTCCGCATCACGAATTCTTTTAAGCCGATATCCTTAAAGTCGCCGACCTTGTACATGATGGAGACATGATCGACGTCCAGCGTAACCGCATCACACATAATACATGAACCTCTGGTTGTTCTTCTTGTAGATCGTTCCGCCGATCAGCAGCGCCGCCGCCGCCCAAAACAGCGGGAGCAGATTGAACGCCAGACTCGGGATGTTTCCGTCTATGACGATGACCCGGAAATACTTGATATACACATAGATGGGGTTCATCAGAAACAGCCGCTGGATATGGAGCGGGAAGGACGTTACCTGATAGAAGATCGCCGAGACGTACATCAACAGCAGCGTAAATACGCTGTAAAGATACTGCGTGTCGCGAAAGAACACGAACATCGCGGAGAGGATCAATCCAACCCCGATGTTGAACAAAAGCAGACAAGCCACCGGATAGATCAGAACCAGAAACCGCCAGGAAAACGTGACGCCGTCGATGGCGGCAAAGACAAAGAACACCACCAGCGTAATCAGGAAATTGATCATCGACGAAAGATTGCTCGAGAGCACAAACATATACTTCGGTACGTTGACCTTGGAGAAGATGTCGGCGTTGTTCATGAGCGCGGACATGCCCTGCGTGGTCGATTCCCGATAGTAGGAAAAGATCAGGTTGCCGGCGAAAAGGTATGTCGTGTAAAACGGAATATTGTTGCCGAAAAAGCCGGTGAACACGAGCTTCATGACAAACAGCGTCAGCAAGGGGGAGAGCACGCTCCAAAACACGCCAAGCACCGTGCGCTTGTACTTTTTCTTGAAGTCGCGCTTGATCAGCTCTTCCAGCAAAAACTGGTATTCTTTCAGCTTTTGAAGCATATTTCCTCCGGCGGCCCGCTAAACGGGCCGGTAAACCCGATTCGGGTTCAACGTTTGAGACACAAGTCTTCCAGACGATCCATCGCCTGATGAAAATAGTATCCGGCGCGGATTTTCTCGCCTTCGAGGCGGGCGTTTTGCCGCAGAACAGCATATCGCTCTTTGCTCACGGCGTCAAGCGCATCGGAGAGGCTGCGCAGCGAGGAAACGGACAGACCCAGCCCGCCGCGCTCCACAAAATCCGCCGGCGCCGAACCGCTCCAGACGATCACAGGGATTCCCGCAGACAGATAAAGCGAAAGCTTATGCGGGTTGTTGACCGCCAGATATGCGCCGTACAGTCCGGAGCAGGTATCGATCGAGTCCCCGTCCCAGACGAGCCCGAATGCGCCGCGGAGCGCCTGCGGCAGCGTTTCGGCAGGGAGCAGCCCTTCGTAAAAAACGGAATCGCTCGTCAGGTCCGCATCCAGTCCGGCGCCATACAGATACAGCTGAAACCGCATCGGCAAAGCGGCCAGCGTATACAGATAGGCGCTCTTTTCGCGGCTGAGGTTTCCCGCGATGTTGATCGAGGCAAGAGGCGCGTTCGCCGCGACGGGCATACCGCCTTCGGCCAGGTAGTCGAACATGCCGAGCGGGATGAGCCGCGCGGGATCGAAACCCCGCTCCGCCAGATACCGGCACATGCGTTCGTTGTGGCAGACGATGTAATCGAACTGCGGCAAAAATCGCGAATCCGAGTACTGCGCGGCTTTGCCGAAGGTTTCCCGTGCAGCGTTCAAATCGTGCACGAGCGCGACGAACCGGACCTGTTTGCGCCGCCGGATCCACCGCATCATAAAACGCGCCAGCACCGCCGATTTCATCGGATAATGCGGATACTGAAAGAGGACCAGCGACGACGGAGCGACGTTTTTTTTCAGTGCGATCCAGTTTTTCAGTCCGAGCCGGACCAGAAGGATGCGCTGCGACAGGCGGCGGTTTGCCGTATTGCTCCCAGCAAACTCGATTCGGCGCATGCCGCGGCGTTCGCACAGCGCCTCGATGTCGAGGCGCGCTTTCGTTCCGGCGAAGTTGTCCGGACTGATCGGCGTGGCGATGTAGTACCACGCGCTCATTTTTCAAACCCGCTTTTTTCAGGCAGAATCTGCTCGAACGTGTGTTGGAGTTTGGCCTTCTCCGCCTCGTAGTCGGCCGTTGCAAACGGGCTGTCGTTGACGCAGATCATCGGCAGTTTCTGCCCGGCGATTACCTCGAAGATTTCGGCATTGTCGGCTTTCAGCGAAAACGCGCTGTCCTTCGGCGGCGCGATCGGGCTGAAAGCACCTCTGGCGAGTTGACGATATCGAACATACCAATGATTGATGTCGTGGTCGTTCCGAAATTGGTTGCGACAGCTTGCGTCGAAGATCGAATAGGCTTCTTCCCAAGCCGCAGCAAAGGAAGATTTCAGGTAGGGTTGCGGCATATGGCTGTCCACCAGACCGACGAAACGCGGCCATGCATACAGCAAAATGTTGCGGATCACGTCCACGCCGTATTTGGGATGAAACCAGTGCAGCGGGTGTTGTTTGACACACTCGCGCATGGAATACAGCCGGTTGAGATGATTGATGTTGTTATACGGCATATAAAACACCCGATCGTCCCCGGCTTCGAGGGTCAAATCCTTGGTGTAGCAGGGGTTCATCACTGCAAAATCGCAGGGCAGCCCGTTTTTGAAAAACCGGCTTCCCTGCATGGGACGAAGCAGGAACATATCGTCGTTGAAATAGACAAACCGTTCCGAGAGCGTCTCAATACGGTGCAGGTTGAGCTCGATGGCGTGCGCGTTAAAAGTCGGCAGATACTCCGCCGGAATGAAGTCTTTATGGTTGACGACGTGCAGCTTTGGGCAGTCGGTGTTCATCCAGGGCGGCAGGTGCCCCCAGGTGACGAAGTGCACCGTTCCGACCCAGGGCGCGAACCGCTCCAACCCGCGAAAGAGATATTGCAATACGCCCCAGTCGCGATAGCGGATCGCGCGTCCATCCGTCATATCGGATTTGGGTACGGTTTGCTTTTCCTTAAGCCAGGCGGGATCGGACCCGTCCACCCAGGTGATGACGACGTCGATTCTGTTTTGCTCGTCAGGTCGCATTCCGGTTGTTTCCAGCTCCATTGATTCGAAAATGATGGTTCGTATTCGGGAAAACCGCGCAAAAATTGCGCTTTGCTTCATCCGCTTCTAATAGATGCGGCGCAGTTTTCCGTAGATGCTCCAAACGGCGTCAAAAACCCGCGGTCCGGCGAGCAACAGCAGAATAGCCGCTTTGTCGCGAAACGGGACGCGCCTGTTAAATAGGACGCTGCGCGCGTTTTTCCGGATAATTGCTTCGCAGCGCGCGCGATCGCCCGCCGCGTTCGCGCCCGCGCCGACGAGCAGCCGCCGAACGCTCAGCGCCGCATGTGCCTGCCGGCGCTCGCAGCCTTGCTTCAGTTCGGGAAACGAAGTCAGAACGACGCTTGTCATATGCTCGACGGCGTCGACATAATCCCATTTCTGCGGGGAGAACGCGCCCTTACTGATCGTGTTGGCAAGAAAGCGGTAATGGTACTGCGGGGTTGCGCCGTATACGATTCTGTTTGCGGCCTCGAGCAGATCGGCAATCAGGAAGGTATCCTCAAATATGCGTCCCTCGGGATAGCGCAGTTGCTCGAAGAGCGATCTGTGATAGAGCTTTCCCCAGGGGCTTACGTCCGGCGGCAGGTGGTAGAGTATGCTTTCGAACGCTTCCCGCTTCAACATGCGCCGGGTCTTGTACTTCGCAGAGAATTTCACGATGTCTCTGCCATCTGCATGTACAAAATGGTTGCAGGCGGCGAGCGGGGCGTCCACCTGCCGCAGAAGGCCGAGCAGATAGTTCAGATACTCTGGCTCCACCCAGTCGTCCGCGTCCACAAATGCGATGTATTCGCCGGCTGCGACATTAAGCCCCGCGTTTCGCGCGGCGGAGACGCCGGCGTTCGGCTGATGAAATACGCGCACGCGCGCGTCCGCCGCGGCATAAGCGTCGCAGATGCGGGGGCAGCCGGCCGGCGAGCCGTCTTCGATCAGGATCAGCTCGAACCGGCCGTACGACTGCGCCAGAATCGAGTCCAGACAACGCGGCAAATACGACTCCGCACCATAGATCGGCACGATGACGGAGACCAAAGCGGCAACTTCGGAGTCGACAACTTTTTTCGCTTGCCGCGCTTCCATGCTCACGCGTCGCTCCTGCGAAACTTACGCTTTAAGAAATTCCATATCTTTTTGGGCCAGTGCTGGCGTTCCAGATGCACCACGGGCAGCTCTTTGTATCGGACGTTGTTTTTTTTCAACCATACATCCAGAAGCCGTTCCGACACAAGACCGAATACGCGTGCGTTCAACCCTGTGTAGGAAGAGACGTCCAGCCGCTGCTCCAGCTCAAAAAGCACGTCGAACAACCAGGTAAGGTATGCGTCCGCGAGCGGACGCGCCATGACGAACATATTGAACCGATGTCCGCTTCTGCTTTGCATGACGCGTTCCCACGCGGGCAGGTAATCCGGATACCGCTCCTTTAGAATCTGCTGTGTCAACAGAAGGTCCTGCTCATGATGCGCGTGCGCATACTGCCAATAATTGGTTTCCAGCACATAGTGACGCGGGTTGGGAAGAATCACATCCGTTTTCGCGAGCGCTCGTTCCAGCGCGGCGCGTCCGATTACACGACGTCGTTTGCCCCGGCAGGCGCCGTGAGCAAAGTGCCGTCGGTAATGGGTGATGCCGATATAATCCGCGGCAGTATTTTTCCAGAGCCAATACAGGCCGGTCAGTTCGGAGTAAGACGAATTTTTGCCGCTGATCTGCTCGCCCGAGTCGTCCCGCACAAATCCTTCAAAAGCAGTTTGGCCCAAACTACCGACCTGCATTGGCAGGTAGATGTCGTCCGCAGGGATCCAATATGGCTTATGCGCGGCCACCGCGATGACGATATTCATAGCCCCAGTTCCCTGTCCGCCGCTTCCAGCGCGGAGAGGACCACGCGGTCCATATCGTAATAACGGTATTCGCCGAGGCGTCCGCCGAAGACGACCCCGCTTTCCGCCGCGGCCAGCATCCGGTAGCGCTCGTAGAGCGACTGGTTCTTTTCGTCGTTTACGGGGTAAAATGCCTCCGCGCCGGGTTGCCATTCCAGCGGGTATTCGCGCGTGACGACCGTCCGCGGCTGGTTGCCGGGATTGAAGTGCTTGTGCTCGATTACGCGCGTATACGGCGTTTCCAGATCGGTATAGTTCATCACGGCGCAGCCCTGCGCGTTGGCGCAGTCGAGCGTTTCCGTTTCAAAACGCAGGCTGCGATATGCCAGATGCCCGAATCGGTTGTCGAAAAACGCGTCGATCGAACCGGTGTAGACCGTTCTCTGGGCAAGCGCGGAAAGCGCCGCGCGGTTTGCAAGATAGTCCGTGTTCAATCGCACCTCGACGCCTTCGAGCATGCGCTGAACCAGCGCGGTGTAACCCGCGGTCGGGATGCCCTGATGGGTGTCGTTGAAATAATTGTTGTCGTAGGTAAAGCGGACCGGCAGGCGGCGGATGATGAACGCCGGAAGTTCTGCGCAGGGTCTGCCCCATTGTTTTTGCGTATACCCGCTGACCAGCTTTTCATATAAATCCCGTCCCACGAGACGGATGGCCTGCTCTTCGAGATTTGCGGGTTCCTGCGTGCCTGCGCCCGCGAGTTGCGATTCGATCTTTTCCTTCGCCTGCTGTGGCGTAACGACGCCCCACATGCGATGAAACGTATTCATGTTGAAAGGCAGATTGTACAGTTCGCCGCAATAGTTCGCCATTGGCGAGTGGACGTAGCTGTTCAACTTGCCGAAGCGGTTGACAAACGACCAGACGCGCTCGCTCGACGTATGAAAAATATGCGCGCCGTAGACGTGTACGTCTATTCCCGCGATATCCTGCGTATATGCGTTTCCGGCGATATGACCGTGGCGCTCGATCACGAGGCAGCGTTTTCCAGCGTCGGTCATCCGGCGCGCAAACGTCGCCCCGTACAATCCTGCGCCCACGATTAAATAGTCATACTGCATCGAAACAATTCTCCCTTTACCCGCAGCTTGAAAACCGTCTCAAGAGGGTGATCTATGCGTTTGATTCACGAAAAAAGGCACTCTACTCCATCTGAGCAGATCAGATGTAAGGGTGCCGGGAAAGTAATCTGGCGCGTCGCTCTTCGCTTCAGTTTACATACAATCATCTGTCGTTATTATAAGCAATCGTTGCTATAAGATCAATATGAAACGGCGTGTTTTTAATTTTAGGACATATTTTCAAAGAGGATATCAAGATGGTGACATGCTCTTTTGCACCGCCATTCATACCAGTTTTTTGAGATGCTTGCAAAACGGCGCAAACAAGATCGCTTTTCGAATGGATACGGCATCGTCGACGCTTCACAGTCGGTGCTGCCGTACGTGCTGTATGCGCCCGCCGGTGTTGCATTATGCAGAGGATCAGGCCTCGTACATGATTTTTGGATGCAAACGAGAAATTCGGATATTTTATTAAGACAGCATTTTCATCAAAAGATTGATGGATCGAATAATAATCGAAACGCAGTTTTTTATTTTAAATCGAATTCACATCGGAATCTGTTTTTTCAAACATCTCGGTAAATTTCATTTTGCGGAAGAGAGCGGGGCAGTACAATTTTGAGCTATATCGGATTCGAGTTTAAGATTTCGCAGCACGAAGCCGGCGGAAAACATAAACCATAGATACGTAATGTTTAAACCGCTGTTTGCGAACAGGAAATCCTCGAAGACGCTCTCAATGATAGCGAAAATCAATATGGCGGGCACCATACGAATGATTAATGTGGTTTCATTTTTCAGATCCAGAAACGATAGTTTGATAGAGGCTGTCGCAATGATACCGAGGAAGATTATCGTCAACAACAACCCGAAAGCGCCAAATGAAACCAATACACCAAGCAAGGAGTTATGAAAAATCCCGATCGGAGAATCTTCCGGGAAGTAGGGCGACATCACTTCACTCGCTACCGCCGGACCAGTTCCCAATGCGATTATCCTTGGATTTTCCTTCAATCCCTGCAATACATTTTTCCAGATCTCCGTGCGGCCATTCAATGTTCCGATATCAGACAAATCACGCGAACTCACAGCCTGGGCAGCGATTTCATCAGAATAAATGGCATTGTATCCGGAACGAACCAGTTCGGAACCCTTATACAATCCCCAGACTGCAAATCCCATTAAGACGCTGCATACAACGATGCGCGTTATTGCCTTCCATTTTTTTAACTTGGCATTGCTGATCAAGAATACTTCCAATCCGACGGCAACGCACATACTGATAATTCCGGTCCGGCTATCTGTTAAGGCCAGAGCAACAAAGCACATGATCCCGCAAACGACCAACAATACCCGGAATAGCTTTTTCTTCGTTTGCATGAATAAAATAGTCGTCAGAACAATGGCCAGCGCACAAAAGGGCGCGCTGCGATTTGGATGATCATCGAATGACAACCTGCCATTAAAAAACCCGAAACCGGAGAAAAGGCCGGGCGCTAAGGTTGTGATTGTGTGAAAAAAAGCAGCAAGTAAACCAATGATGCTTAGAAACGTAACAGAAACGACCGTAGTTATTGCCAGGATCTTGAAAACACGGAGCAGGGACTTCTTTGAAAAAGCGTAAGGGAAGGAAAAACATAAAAACATGGTCACGCAAGTACTGCAAAACCAAACATAGGACTCAGTTATGTGAGCTCGCGAATGATTGAGTACAACCGATAAGCACATCCAAGCAATGAAACCGAACATGAATCGGATTTCCCAATACTTTGTATAACGGCTGGTGTAGACGAGCATAGCAAATACGACAAGAGCACTTGGGTATGAAACATAAAGAAGGATAGTGTCACTTCCAAGCGGAATAATGTATTGGGCGCTTTCAAAAACGAGACTGAGCGCCAGAGATAATAATGCTAATAACTGCCACGAGCGAATGGGCCCGTCGCCTGACATGGAGTGATCATGTGGCAGACAACTGGGGTTTTTATAAGCATCTTCCATTGTTGACACCGACACCTTAGTATATGTTTATTTTGTACGTCTTGTCCTGTATTGTACTATATTTTGGAGTTGCCCACAATCATTATCATCCAAACGAAACAAAGCGCGTATGGAATGATCCAACTCCTGAAGCACGATATCAAACGGCGCTGTTCTCCATACAGATTCTCACGTTGCTATGTGGGAGGATCTCCGCATCCGTTTTTTTCACGCGCCCTTTTGATGCTGATTTTCTTCTGCAGGGATTGTTGGAAATGGATCGCATAAGAGAAGAGGGATATGTTCTTTCCCTGCAAAACAGAGAAAAGTTGCAAATATATATTGCAAAAACGCTTCGCAGATTACAAAATATTAGTAAACAGATAACGCACTTGCAGGGGGACCATCGATTGAAAGTTTCGTTTTTTATCGGCAGCTTGTATGGCGGAGGAGCGGAAAGGGTCGTTTCGATACTTGCAAATCACTTTTGTAAAAGAGGGTGGGACGTCGAAGTTGCACTCATGCTTGAAAATAAAGTGGAATATCCGCTTGATCCAAAGATAAAAGTGATCGATCTTACACAATCAAGCAAGTCATATGTTATTAACCTGTTGCCATGGGTTTTGGGTGTTCGGCGCTATGTCAAAACTGCCAGACCGGATCGGATCATCTCATTTATCGGTCGGGTAAATGTGCTGGTCCTTACTTCTACCATAGGCAGTTCCGTTCCGGTGATTATCTCTGAAAGAAATGATATCAACAGCGATGGGCGCGGAAAGATCATGAGATTATTATGTAATACCATATATCCGTTGGCCGCCGCCATCGTGTTTCAAACAAAGTATCAGCAGTCCTGCTTTCCTCGGTATTTGGCACAAAAAAGCTATATCATAAAGAATCCGATTAAAGTTGATGTCACGGCTGTTGAAACCGATGAAATGACGATCATTTCGGCGGGGAGACTGTCGCCTCAAAAAAATCAGATGCTGATGATAGAGGCTGTGTCAATGCTGCATGAAGAGTTTCCGAAGCTAAAGCTGGAGATCTATGGCGATGGTACGTTGCGCGATTCGCTCTTGTCGGCTATTGAACAAAACAACCTGAATGACTGTGTTTTTCTAAGGGGAAATGTAAAAAATATCCATGAACGGATGGCGGCGGCACGACTGTTTTTGATGACTTCCGAATTTGAAGGAATGCCAAATGCGCTTCTTGAGGCAATGGCAATAGGACTTCCCTGCATCACGACGGACTACCCTGGCGCCGAAGAAATCATACAGAATGAGACGAATGGTCTCGTTGTGCCCAGAAACGATGCGAAAGCCCTGGCCGATGCGATACGAAAGGTATTGGAAGATAACGTACTCGAGAAAAAAATCAGACAAAACGCTCTTTTCAGTTCGGAGCTTTATCGGGAAGAAGAAGTATTCAAGCAATGGGATGCGATCGTAAAAGCGGGAAAAAGTTGACATTTATTTTCAACCTTGGTTTACTTATAAACGTTTCATTTATGACAGGCGGGGGATGCAATCATGCGAATATTAGACTTTATCATCCTGAAAGTATGTAGGAGTATTCCGGATAAACTCTGGATACAGTTTATGTATCTTAAACATATGCAGAGGTTGTGTAATTTTCGCAATCCCAAAACGTTTAATGACAAAATACAGTGGCTTAAGCTATATGATCAGCGTAGTGAGCATACGGCAATGGTGGACAAGTATTTAGTCAAAGAGTATATCAAGGAGAAGATAGGGGAACAGTATGTTATTCCGGTGATAGCTTGCTGGGATAGAGTTGAGGATATTGATTTCGAGAAGCTGCCAAACCAATTTGTCTTAAAAACGACGCATGATTGCGGCGGACTGGTTATTTGCCCGGATAAGAGCCAGCTCGATTATCAACAATCTCTGGAAAAAATCCGTAAGGCGATGGACATCAATTATTATCTTCGCTACAGGGAGTGGCCTTATAAAAACGTGGTTCCTCGAATCATTGCAGAGGAATACATCGTTGATGAAGCGGGGACAGAACTAAAGGATTACAAAATATTTTGTTCTCGCGGAGAACCCTTTATGGTTGAACTGGACTTTGATCGATTCAGAGGACATAAGCGAAATCTCTATACGACGGACTGGCAGTTAATGGATCTTTCTTTTAATTTTCCGGCGCATCCCGAAATTGAATTTGCGAGACCGAGCAATCTGGATGAAATGCTTCGATTTGCTCAGATTCTGTCGCAAGACGAGCCGTTTGTTCGGATTGACTTCTATTCGGCGAGCGGAAAGACCTACGTCGGTGAAATCACGTTCTTCCCTGCGTCCGGGTATGAAAAATTCGTCCCCGCGCAATATGACAGATACTTTGGAGACAAAATTGTATTGCCTCCCAAAACAATAAATGGCGTTCAGCAGAGCAATCGCCGAATGAAAACGCGTTGAGCCGCGCTTTTTAAGCCGATCCATAACGAAAAATAATCGTATTGTCTGCAAATCATATTTTGTCAAAAAACCGCTCCGTCCTGTCCGAACGGAGCGGTTTTTGCAGTTGATTGCGCTGCTGCGAGCGAGCCGTTCGCCGGTTTGCCCGCCTTGGCGAAAACGAACGGGATCGGTGGCGCACGCAGCCCAAACCTAAGCTGAAAATTCGCGCAAACGGCTAAAATAGTATTCCTCCAGGCCGACTGCCGCCTGCCGGATGTCGTATTCCGCTGCAAACCCGTCTGCCGGAGCCGCAGCCCGGGACGCGACGCACAGCGCCTCCGCCCACGCTTGCGCGCCGGAGTCCAGGGACAGACGCCGCACCGCGTAGCGATCCAGCTCGCCCGTAATCAGATCGGACGCGATGCAGGGCAGTCCGTTGGCCAGCGCTTCGAGGAGAACGACGGGCAGCCCTTCATAAAAACTGGGCAGACAAAAGACGTCCATCGCGGAATAAAATCGATTTGCGTCGCTGCGCGCGCCCGCGAAGCGAACACTGCCGTCTATGCCCAGCTTCGCCGCCAGCGCCCGGATTTCCTCCATCAACTGCCCTTCGCCGACCAGCAGCAAAACCGCGTCGGGACGAATCCGCACAAGCGCCTGAAAGGCGCATAGCAGAAACGGATGATTTTTTTGACACGCAAAACGCCCGATATGCCCCATGACGAAGGCGTCCTGTTCGATATGAAACTCCGCGCGGACCGCGGTTCGATCTTCTGCGGAAAAAGCGTACTGTTCCAGCCGGATCGCGTTTGGCATGATTCTGACGCGACCCGCGGCCAGCGCGCGTCTGCCGTACATCCAAAGGGCGGACAGTTCCCCGCAGGCAAACCAATGCGTCGCGAGCATCCGCGTAAACGGACGCAGGATATATTTCAGCGCGGTTCTTCCGCCTTCTTTGCGATGCGCTGTGCTGTGGTTATGGCAAATACGCACCTTTACACCGGCAAGCCATGCCGCCAACAGCGGGAAAACGCCCATGGTGTTGATCTGCGAATGTACGATGACATATCCATTTTGCCGAAACAGCTTTTTCAGTGTGAGGGTATATTTCAGTGGCTTTGAATAGGGCGGAACCAGATAACAAACGCCGCCAAGCTGCTCAATTTCAGCCCGCTGGGGGAAAGAGCTTGTTTCGTCCACAAAAAAATCGAATTGGATTCGTTCGCGATCCAGAGCGCGGTAATAGTTCATCACGACGGCTTCCACGCCGCCGCGATCCATTTTGCCCATCACTTGCGCTACCCGAACAGGTATTTGGTTCATACGACTTTCTCCTGATTGATCAGGCCGCCAAACGCGGTTCGCAGGCAGATGCGCAGATCCAGCCAGACCGACCAGTGCTCGATGTACCAGATGTCGTGCTTGACGCGCTCCTCGATCGACGTGTCCCCGCGGTATCCGTTCACCTGCGCCCAGCCGGTGATGCCGGGGCGGACGAGGTGCTTGAGCATATACAACGGGATCGTCTCCTGAAACTGCTCCACAAAATGCGGAACCTCCGGACGCGGGCCGACGAGGCTCATATCGCCCTTGAGCACGTTGAAAAACTGCGGCAGTTCGTCGATGCTGGTCTTGCGAATCAGGCTGCCGAACTTCGTCTTGCGCGGGTCGTCGTTTTTCGTCCAGCCCGTGCTCTCCCGCGCGTTGACGCGCATGGAGCGGAATTTATACATCTGGAACGGACGCTTGTTTCTGCCGATGCGCGTCTGCCGAAAGATGACCGGCCCGGGGCTGGAGAGCTTGACGCCGATTGCCGCAAAGAGCATGACGGGGCTGGTAACGATGATAAGCAGCAGCGCGGATACGATGTCCATCGCGCGCTTTGCGATGGCGTTTCCGGGGAAATCCAGCGGCGTGGAGCGCGCGTTGAGCAGCTTGCAGTCGCCGAGCGTTTCAAATGTGGTGCTTGCGGGGATGTAATCGTTAAAATACGGGATGATGGAAACCTTCGTGCCGTATTTTTCGGTTGCGGCGATGATATGCGGCAGCATGGCGATCTGATCCTGATCGAGCGCGGCGACGACCTCGTCGATCTCCGGACTGGAGAGAAGCTGCGCGCCGACGTCGCCCCATTCCCCAAGGCAGGGAAGCGAACCAAGTTTGCCGGCCGCACCGATATAGCCGTTGATCCGGTATCCAAAGCGCGGGTTTTTCGCGATGGTATCGGCGTATTTCTGCGCCAGCGCGCCGCTGCCGATCAGAATGACGTGTTTCTGGTTGTGGCCCATGCCGCGATAGCGCCAGAGCACCGCGCGAATCAGCGCGCGCTTGGCGAGTATGAGCGCGGCGGAGAGCGCATAGAATACCCCGAGGACGCCGCGGGAAAACTCGACGAGCCGGAAGAGGAACAGCAGCGCGGCGACGCCCAGCACGGCGATGGCGTTGAGGATCAGCACCCACTTCACGTCGTAACGGATCGGTTTTGCGCGCAGGGAATCGTACAATCCCGCAACCTGATAACAAAACATCAGCAGCAGCGCGAACGCCAGCGCCAGCCAGAACGTGTTGCCCTGCGTGAGCGCGATGTTCTGGCGGTCGTTTCGAATGACGACGAGCCAGAGATAGGTCGAGCCGTAATAGGAAGCGACGATGATCAGCAAATCCAGAAGTCGATTGATTTGATTCAACACTTTTTGCCAGCGTTTGATCATGGTTCCTCCTGCTTTCCGATTGTTCTGCGGCGTGCGCCGCAGACAAAGATGCCTGCGCGCCGGCGGCGCGCAGTCCATATTCATATTACGCGCCTGTCGGCACCGCGTCAATATTGGGCGAATTTACCGGACGGCAGACGTTGCCTCTGCCGGGCCGGCGTTTGATCGCAGATCAGTTGTCTGAAAGGCGCTCCTTTTCTAGGTGGGCGGCCTTCATGAGATATCCCGCGGCGAGCATGAGCCAGACCCAGACGAGGTTTGGCATCCCATCGGTGACGATGAGCTGCTCCATCAACCCGTAGAGCGTCGTGAACAGCACGACGGCTGTCAGCATTTTCAGGCTCAGATTCGAGGTGTCGCCCCAGTGTTTCACAACGAGCCGGACGCAGAGTACCCAGAGGGCCGCCATGAACAGCGTAAACAGGACGAACCCGGGGACCCCCAGCCCGACCAGCACGGCCAGAAACGAGTTGTGAAAGTTTCTCATGGGTTCGAGCACCGAAAGATACGACGTCATGATTTCTCCGGAGAGCAGCGGCGTCGTTCCGGTCAAAAGGATTTTCGGATTGTCCCGCAGCCCCTGTATGGCGCCCTTCCAAATCAACGTACGGCCGTTAAACGTGGAGGCGTCGGACAGGCTGCGCGAGGCGGCCTGCTCAAACGCCGCTTCGGATTCAGTCGGAGTGGGTGCGGCAGGTGCGGACTCGGCCGCAGCGGTGCCCGGCGTTTCGGTTGCTTGCGCATCCGGGGCAGCGGTCGCCGCAGCTACAGGCGCCGCAGCGCTTGCGCGGAGTTCGGCATAGGCGTTATAGGCGCGTTTGACGCCCGTCGTGCCGACGTAGAACACGGCCGCCACGCAAAGCGCAATCAGACCGTAGAAGAGAACCTTCATCAGTTTGCCGCTCTTGGGCCAGGGCTTTGCGCCGCAGAGCAGAAAGACGGCGTACCCCGCGACGAGCGCCGTCGCGATGATACCCGTGCGGCTGTCCGTCAGCGCCAGAGCGAGATAACACACCAGCGCGGCCGGAACCAAGAGGACTTTGACCAGCGTCCTCTTCGTTTCGGCGAACCAGCCGATGGAGAGGAGAATGGACAGCCCGCATGCGGAGGCGGCGATGTTCGGGTGATTGAAAAACTCCAGACGCCCTTCGTCGTCCATGCCCAGAACGCCTTCGATCGCAGGCCTGAAATCGATGGAGTTGCCCGTCAGCACAAGATACAGCGCGACGATTCCGGTCACGGCTGTGAGCAGGATGGTGACCGCCGAGAGGATGCGCAGCGCCGCCTTGGGGTTGATGTCCCTGAGCGCATAGGGCAGCGAGAAACACAGGATGCTGATGGAGATCAGACTATGCATCCATCCGCTGGAAATCGCGTCGCTGGCGCGCCAGTAATTCATGGCGATTACGGCGAGCACCCAGACGAAGAAGACGCCGAGCAGGCGGATTTCCCAGTATTTGATATAGTCGCGCGTATAGAGCAGAAGCGCCACGGAAAAGATGGACGCCGGATAGAGCAGATAGGTCAGCACCGCGCCGCCGTGCGCGAGGTCAAGATACCGGTAAGTGGTCATCAGGATGCATCCGATGGCGCCAAGCAGCGTGATGACCTCCCAGGGGATCTTGTTCGTTTTCGTCGCAGCGGGGGTGACGGGTGCGGAGAGTTGATGATGAATGGGCCTGCGCATGCGTTTTCTCCTGTCGGCTGATTGTTGATGGCGATAATCAAAACAGGGCGACAAAAGCCGTCCCGACCGGATCGGTTCGATTCATCATACCCGCTTGCCATATCTGTGTCAACGCAGATACGGAGTATTTGCCCGCCAAAGCATCGGGGGCCGGAAGTCCGGAAAGTCGCCGAAAATACGCGGCCCCTGACCGCCGGACGTCAGTTGCCTTCGGAAAATTTCTTTCGTTTCAGCTCGCCCCAGCGGCTCTTGTTCTTGCGAAATCCGAACATCGCCTCGACCTTGAACACCGTGTTCAGCTGGCGGTAGCCAAAGTTGTCCACAAACGAGTAGAAAAACAGCTGAAGCAGCTGGCGGATGTCGGGGTACTTTTTAAAGGTGTTCTCCTCCAGCAGCAGGGCGCCGACGGAGAGGATGGTTCCATACAGCACGGCGACGAGGAAAAACGAAAGCATGAACCAGACGTTGACCACGCCGAGCAAAAACGAAATCGGGATGAACACATACCCGAAGGTTTCGATCGCGGGGCCTGCCAGCTCGAAGATCCAGTAATACGGCAGGCAGATCGTGCCGATTCGGCCATACTTTGGATTGAACAGCATTTCCCGGTGCTTCAGCAGCGTGTCGATCAGGCCGACGTGCCAGCGTTTGCGTTGCTTTTTCAGGTCGGAGAGGCGCTCCGGCGGCTGCGTCCAGCAGATGGGGTCCGGCAGGAAGCGCACGCTGTATTTGCGCTTTTTGTCGTGCATCAGCCGATGCAGTTTCACGACGAGCTCCATGTCCTCGCCTACGCAGTTGCGCGTGTAGCCGCCCGCCTCGATGACGGCGGCCTTGTTGAAGGCGCCAAACGCGCCGGAGATGATCAGCAGCATGCCCATGACGTCGAACCCGATCCGGCCGGTGAGAAACGCGCGCAGGTATTCGGTCGTCTGCAGCGCTACGATCGGATTTTTGGAAAGCCGGACTTCTTTCATCTGCCCGTCCACGATTTCGCAGCCGCTTCCGATGCGGACGATGCCGCCGACGGCGATGCACGTTGGATCGCTGACAAACGAATAGATGATCTTGATGAGCGAACTCTTCTCCAGAATCGAGTCCGCGTCGATCGTGACGACCACGGGGTAGGAGGCGACGTTGATGCCCGCGTTCAGCGCGTCCGCCTTGCCGCCGTTTTTCTTGTTCAGCACAATGAGCTTCTCATCCACGGCGGAGCGGTAGATTTCGACGATCTCCTCCGTTGCGAGCGATTTTTTATACGGCTGGCGGAATGGCAGAAGCTCGTACGCGTCGATCAGCAGCTGGAGCGTGTCGTCCTTCGACCCGTCGTTGATCACGATGACTTCATATTCCGGAAAATCGAGCGAAATCAGATTTCGGACGGAATCGACGATGGTTGCGGATTCGTTGTAGGCGGGAACGAGCAGCGAAATCGGGACCATATGCTCGGAGTCGAGAAACCGCCGGTAGTCGATATATCGAAGCGAGCGCACATAGCGGCGCAGGCCGATGGATGCGGAGATGAGCTGGATGAGATAGATCGTGCTGACCGTTACGACATAAAACAGGGAAAAATAATTGATCCAGAGCACGATGCGATACAAAACGCTGTGCATGGGCATCAGGCCACCCCCTTTTGACGGCGAAGCGCTTGCTTATCCAGAGCGAACTGCAGCATCTCCCGCGCATAACGGTCCTGCCGCTGTTCGACCCTTCGCAGAATATCGTCCGTATCCGAACAGCGGATCAGCGACTCCGCCGCGCGGTAGCGCACCCACCATTCCCGGTCGCAGAGCAGGTCGATCAGCGTTTCGGCGTTTTGATCCGGCCCGAAGGAGCAGAGCGCGGTTGCGATGATGGCGCGCAGCTCCCAGCGTTCGCTGCCTGCCATCGCGAGGATCGGTTTGTATGCGGGCGCGTATGCCAGCTGGCCGAGCGTCCGCGCGGCGTCGATCTGCATGTTGAGCTTTTCGCTGTACAGCAGCGGCAGCACCAGCTTGGCGAGCGCTTCGTAGCGATTTTCGCCGATGGCTTTCACGCACGTTCGGCGGATATACTGGTCCGCGGCGGTGCCGATCAGGCGCTTGCAGAGCCGTTCGCGGTCGCCCTGATACACGGTGAAGAGCTCTTCCAGCGTTCGAAAGGAGAGCAGGGATGCGATCGTTGCGTCTCGGCAGATGGAGACCAGCTCCGTCTCCGCGCCGAGCAGGCAGAGCGATAGCAGCCCGATGTGCTGCATATGCGTGTTGCTGCGATGGACGTATATCTGCTGGACGACATCCGGTGTGTATTGCGCCAGCCCGAGCGTTCCCGCCAGCTTGACCACGAGGATGGCGGAATCCACGCTGCCGTATGCAAACTGCTGGGCCAGATATTTCGAATACCAATCGCCGCCGATTTCGCGGCGCAGCACCGCAAGGTCGCCCGCGCTCAGCTCGTCGGCCGTTTCGGAGACGACGAGCAGCCCGCGCAAAGAGCGGATGCCGTGGATGTCGGAGATGGACTTCACGCCGCCCGATTCCTGGCGGATGACCTCGTAGAGCTTGTTTTTCAGCCTGCTTGCCGCGGCCTCTCCCGAAATCAGGCAAATCAGCTGCTCGCGCATCGCCTGAATCCGCTTGCTCTTGAACGAGTTGGTCATATGCAGCGCCAGCAGAAGCAGGGTAAACAGCGCGAGGACTGTCGCCATGACGATGATCAGCCAGTTGACTACCGCCTGTACGATGATCAAGATTTCACACTCCCTTCCTTCGCGGGGAAAACAATCGTAAGGATAGGTTTATAGCGCGTATGCCGGTCACGGGAGTGCGGCATAGCAGGCCTGCACAATGGAATAACTCTTCTTGAGCCGCTCGTGATACGTCGGCAGGTCCCAGGTATCCCAGCGGTATTCGCCAAAGGGCGCGGCGCCGGTTTGCTTAGCCGAATACACGCTGAAATAGAACGAATCCACGCTCTGTCCGGAGATGGTTCCGGTCACGTTCCAGTCCGCCACGATGTTTTTCGTGCCGGGGTCGCGGACGTTGAACAGCATCCACGGAATGCGGACCTCGATCACGCCGTCCCCCTCGTAAAAATCGGACAGAGAATTGTAGGCGGGGCTGTCGGGATCGGAGATTCCGTAGGTGAGGCGGCCCGCCTCGAATTTTGAAAACGGGATCGTCTCGCCCGTCTCCGGCAGCGTCAGCGCGCGGCTGAGCGCGGCGTAGATCGGCACGAACGACGCGGAGTCCTTCTCAAACTGGTGATCAATCGCCTCGACCAGAGAGGTCTGCACGGAATACTGATATTGGAAGATGTCGTAATACGGGTCGGTCAAAACCGCGCTGTGATCCGCGCCGTCGAGCACGATCAGAAAATCCGCCGCGCGGCTGTAGTCAACGCCCTGATAAGACAGGTTTCCCTGATCGGCGATGGTGTCCGCTGCAATGTAGATCGGGCCGTCCACCGGCGAAAGGGAATCGGAGCGGATCAGGAAATACAGATATGCCTCGTCGCTTCGCACAGACAGCGAGAGCGAGCCGTTTTCAAGGATGCGATCTTCCTGCGTCCATTCGTCCGCCAGCCCGTCCACGCGGACGGTCAGAGAATCGCCGGGATCGAACGCGAGGAGTCCGAATGTCTTTTCGGGGCTTTCGACGTTCAGCCAGTAGGGCCGGCGTTCCTCCTCCTCCTGGTCTTTCGTGTTCCAGGTGCGCTTGAACCATTCGTCCTGCCAGGAGAAGACCAGCCCGCCCATGCAGCCGGTGTCGCAGATGTCGTTCATCATGGAAACCAGCATCTCGCCCTGCGCGGTCTCTTCCACATGCCCCTGATTGAAGCCGGAAATCGCGTTTTCATGCGTTTTGCCGCGGGACGTGGGGATGCCGAACTCCGCGACGAGCACCGGCATGGAATGATAGGCGTTGAGTTCGGTCAGGTAAGCGCGATAGGTGTTGGGGTTTTCGGCGGCGATGTATTTGCCCTCGTAGCTCATCAGATCGGGATAATACGGATAGATGTGATACGACGCAAAAAATCCCGCGGTGTAGGCGTCGGTCGCCTTGATGTGCTCGACGTCCACGCTGACCGCGTCTTCCATGACGGGGTTCGGCTCGCCGGGATGGGAGAGCGGGTCGGTCGTGATCCAGTTCGTGATGGCGATCGGTCGCTGCACGCCGTAGTTTTGCTGCTCGTAGTCGATCATGAACTCCTGCGTTTCGGCAAGGAACACCTCAAACGGCGAAGCGCCCTCCGTATACACATAGGTGCCGGAAAACGCGGTTTTCTCCGGATTTTTCTCGTTGGTGCCGAGGACGAATTCCGCGGAAAACTCGATGCCCGGCAGATAGCCGATGACGTATTCGGATACGTCGTCGGCATAGTCCCCGCCCGCGTTGCCGGGCAGTTTTTCGACGCTTGCGTTGCCGTGGATGATATCGATCGTATTTTGCAGGTCGCGGCGGAAGATGCCGATCAGCTCGCCGTCGTTGCAGTAGGCGTTGTGATAGGTTTCAATCAGCTCTTCGTTCATATAGATGCCCTGCAGCAGATACAGCGGACGCTCTGCGCTCAGGTTATAGGTCAGCAGCGCATGGTAAAACCCCGGCATCTGCGGAACGTAGACGCGAATGGTGTTGGCGTTCATCTCTCCGATCCATTGAAACCAGCGAAGGTAATCGCTCTCCTCAATGCCGAATTCGCCGGGCCAGAATCCCGGCTTTGCCGCGCCGATATCCACGCCCTTGACGAAAAACGGCGAAAACGATCCGTCCGCTTTTCGCACGAGAAACTGTTTCCCTTCCACCCGGGACACAGGCCCGCGGTAGCTCGGCGTGGGCAAAGGGGAGGCCGTGGCGAGCGGCGTTTCCGAAACCGTCGGCGGCGTTTGCGTGGCGGCTTCGGTCGGCGCGGGGCCCGCGTCCGCGGGCTGACAGCCGGCAAAAAGAAAAACGCACGACAAGGCAAATAAGGCCGCGCAGATATGGAATAAGCGATGGCTTTGCATGAACGGTTTCTCCCCCCCAAGGCAAACGGTGTGCGGCCGGAGTTGGCGCCGCCGAGACGATCGATAGCCCAAAATAAACGCGGTCCGGCCCGCGGCGCGCGCCGCATAGAAGCCCGAAGACCTGAATATTTATTCGTACAATCCCATTTTATTCCCGAAACGATGCCTCGTCAATGACCGCTTTCGCCGCCGAACCTAGGAGGCGCTTTCGCCCTGCGCGGCCTTTGTATAATACCGCACATAATCGATGGTCATCCGCTGCGGGAAGGCTTCGTCGTCGACGCCTTTCGCGCCGCCCCAGCTGCCGCCGACCGCGAGGTTCAGGATCAGATGGAATGGAACGTCGAACGGCCACGTATCCGGCGAAGCGTCGTCGGGGCGCGCATAGGAAAGCACCTCCGATCCATCCAGATAGATGCGGAGCATGGCTTCGTCCCAGAGTATGCCGTAGACGTGATACCGGTCGTCCTTGCGGCCGATGTTAGAAAACGCCGTGATCGCGTTGTCCGAAACAGAGTTGTTTTGATAGGTGTGTATTGTCGCGTGCACGCGCTTGGCGTCGTAGCCGACGCGCTCGGCGATGTCGATCTCGCCGGAGTGCAGATATCCGCCGTATCGCAAATCGCTCGGCAGCAGCCAGATGGCGGACCAGACGCCGCGTCCGGTCGGCGTTGCGGCGCGCACCTCGAGATAGCCATAGATGAAATCGAGCTTTCCCTGCGTGGTCAGCCGTGCGGACGTATAGTCGCGCCGCTGCGAGGGCTCTTTTCTGGCCTCTATGACGAGCGCGCCGTCTTCAATCCATGCGTTTTCTCGCGTGTAGCTTTCCTGCTCCCGATTATACGGCCAGGGACCGAGTTCGAATCCCCAGATGGTTTCGTTGATCTGCGCCTCGCTGAATTCGTCGGCAAAGCGGAGCTCGTATCCTTCCGGCGGACCGGGGGTCGGTGTAGGCGCCGGCGTCGGAACGGAGGTGGGCGAGGGCGTCGGCGTGAGAACCGGGGTCGCTTCGGGCACGGCTGTGAACGCGGGGGACGGAGGCGAGACCGCCTCCGGTGATTCGTCGGCAGGCGGCGCGGCGCACCCGAACAGCAGCAGCCCGACGGCAATCGGCAGGATTGCGGCGAATCTCACGCGCATGGTCCGCACCTCCTTTTTTATCCCTTTTTATCATTGTACAGGCGATCCGGCTTGAAGTCCATAGAGCGGCGGGGACCTCTCGCATTTCGGCGGCTTTCGAATGAAACGGTAAAAAAGATGATGGATTCTTCTGTTTTTATATTTCGATCTACAACATATGATGATAGAATACAGATGAACACACCTGAATCGGCTGGGAGCGGGCGGCGCAGGGATCGACGGCGCAAAACGGCGCGAACAGGCGAGCCAACCGTTCGATCGGTGCCGCATCCGGCAGCGAAGTATGACAAGCGTTTTACAATTGAACAGCGTGATGAGAAGGGGCAATCCATGATGAAGCGTCGGATTCACAGAAAACCGCTGCAAAGATTTGCGGCGGTCGTTGTTTGCGTTGTTTTTGCAGTGGGGTTCATGCCGGCTTCGCTGGGCGAGCAGGAAAGCTCGGATTGGCGGCTCACCGGCCAGGTCGGCGGCGTGACCAAGGCGCTCTGTCTCGAAGGGGACACGCTCTATGTCGGCAGCGGGCTGCATGTGATGGTTCTCGACGTGTCTGATCCCGAGGCGGCGGTGGTGCTGGGGACAAGCCCGCTGCTGCCGCAGTTTGTCGAAAGCATCGAAAGCGACGCGGCGGGGCACTTGTTTGTCTGCTGCGGAGACGGGGGACTGGCGATACTGGACGTGTCGCAGCCTGCCGCGCCCGCCGTGCTGAGCGTGCTCGACACGCGCGGATATACGGAGGGCGTCGCGCTGTATGGCGACTATGCCGTGCTGGCGGACGGGCCGCAGGGCGTGCAGATCGCCGACGTAACAGATTTGACGAAGCCGGCGCTCGTTTCGGAAGCATACCCGCTGGCGTATGTCTATGACGTTGCGATACAGGGAAACACAGCCTATGCCGCGGGCGGCGGTAGCGGCCTGTTTACGATCGATCTGAGCGATCCAAAGCAACCCGCGGAAGCGAGGATGGTTTCGCTCGACGGCTGTCAGTATGACGCGCTGATCGCCGAAGGACGGCTCTACCTCGCGGGCGCGTGGGGCGGCGTCAGCGCGTTCGACATCGGCGAGCCGCTCGCGCCGAAGCTGATATCCAGCACAAAGACGAGCGGATGGGCGATGGCGCTGTCGGACGCCGACCACAATCTGCTCGTGCTCGACGGCGCGGACGGAGCGATGCTCTACGGCATTGCGGGAGTTCGGCCGGCGTTGATGTCCACATTTACGCTGTTTGGGTTTGTCGGCGCGGGCGCCATAAACGGGAAGACCGCGTTTTTGCTCGACGAGGAATTCGGCCTCGTTGCGGTCGATTATTCGAATAAGTCCAGTCCGGCGCTGCTCAGCCGCTGGATGCCGCTGACGGAGGCGCGCCGCGTGTCGGTCGACGGCACGACCGCCTATGTTGCGGGCGGGCTTTCTGGCATGCACGTGATCGACCTGAGCGACAGAAGCAATCCGCGGGATGCGTTCTGGCACAACTCCGACGGCGGATATGTCAACAACATATTGGTGGAAGGCGACAAGGCGTATCTGTCCACGCACATCGATACGAGGGAGCCGCTCGCCATTTTCGACGTATCCAATCCGCTTTCGCCAAAAGAACTGGGTAGCGTGCCGAACGACGAGGTGGTGTTCAACTCCGCCTTCCGCTCCTTTGCGCTGGGGGACGAGGCGGCGTATATCGCCGGCGAGCACGCGGCTCTGACGGTCGATATCCGCGACGCGGCGCATCCGAAGGTGACGAGCCGGATTGATCTGGACATCGAGCCGAACAGCGGCGCGGCGCGCGGGGATCTCTTCGTCACCGGTCCGCGGCTGCAGGTCTTCGACGTTTCCGATCCGCAGAACATTCAGTTTCTCTCTTCGATGGACAACAACTCCTCGGGCGAGGCGGTCGCTTTTCTCGACGATGCGACGGTGCTCTGCGCCGGCGAGCCGGGGATCTGGGTCGTGGATCTGACCGATCCGGCAAACCCGCAAAAGATCGGCGAGCTTGCGCTTTCCGGCAGCCCGATGGGCATCACGCTGGATGGAGATACGGCCTATATCTGCACGCTGGGCAACGGCATACGAATTGTCGATTTCAGCAACCGCGCCAACCCCGCGCTGCTCGAAACGATCGAAACGCTCGGAGACGCGAACGCCTGCTGCATCGACGGAACCCGGCTGATCGTTGCGGACAGCGTCGCGGGGCTGACGATTTACGAGCGCGGCGGCACGGCGGCGGCAGCCGTTTCGTCCGCCTCCGGAGGATATACGCTGACGATGCTGACCGGCGAGGACGCGGTTACGACGCCCTATACGCCGCCGGAGCCGATTTCCGTTCCGGACGAAGCGTATACATATGTGGTCACAAGCACGGCGGACAGCGGGGAGGGGTCGCTTCGCTACGCGCTGGAGCGCCTTGCGCAAAACACGACGATCACCTTTGATCCGACCGTGTTTTCAGTGAAAAACCCCGCGACCATCACGCTGGAGACGGCCCTGCCCGAGATTGTCGCGGACTATCTGACGCTGGACGCGAGCGACGCCGGCGTAATTCTGGACGGAAGCCGCCTGAGCGACGGAAACGGGCTCACCGTCCGCTCGTCGCACTGCAAAATCATGGGCATGCAGATCCTCAACTTCCCGCAGAACGGAATTCAGGGCGACGGCAGCTGGAACCAATTCGGCGGCAGCCGCGCCGTCGGCGCCGGGCCGCTCGGACAGGGGAACCTGCTCAGTGGCAACGGCATCTGCGGCATCGTCACCGGCGGCTGGTATTCGGTGATCAAGGGCAACTTTGTCGGTACGGATCTCACCGGCACGCAGCCTTACCCCAACTATGACGGTATCTTCGTCACCGACTGGGGGTTTTACGTGACTGTCGGCAGTACTGATCCGGACGAGAGCAACGTCGCCAGCGGAAACGACTTCATCAACATGGACACCTGGGGCGACCATACGCGCATCGTCGGCAACATCATAGGGCTGGACGCCTCCGGTACAAAGATCGTCAAATACGATTCCTACAGCAACCTGACCCTCGAATGCACCGCAAAGAACACCGTTGCGGGCGGCACGACGCCCGAAGAGCGCAACATCATCAGCGGCGCGCAGATCGGCGTGGTGTTCAGCGACACGACGAGCTATCAAAACGCCGTGATCGGCAACTACATCGGCACGGATATCACGGGAACCAAAGCGCTCGGCAATCATTTCGGCGCGTCGATCTGGGCCTGTAGCCATCACCGCATCGGCGGCGCGGCGGCGGGCGAGGGAAATCTCATCAGCGGCAACGAAAACGGCGGCGCCGGCTTGAGCGGATACGCCTGCTCGGACAATTTCATCCTCGGCAACCGAATCGGCGTGGACGCGGACGGCGATCCGCTGCCGAACGGCACGGGAATCGACGTGAACACCGGTCAGCGGCACGGCACGATCGGCGGATATACCGCGGCGGAGGGAAACCTGGTCGTCGGGGGGGCGATCTCCCTGCGCATCACGAACCGCGGGATCAAAGGCTGCTATTTCGCCGGAAACACCGTGATCAACCCCGACAATCTGATGCTCTATCTCGAGGACGGCGTGTCGGACTGCTTCGTTCAGAACAATACGTTCGGCGGGACGAGCGGCAACGCCGTGCGTGTGGATTACGGCACGGGCAACAGCATCCGCGGCAACGTCTTTGCAGGCGACAGACCGCAGGATCTCATCCTGCTGCTCGAGGGCGGCAACGGCGAACTGCCCCCGCCGACCGTCGCGAGCGTTTCGGGATCGTCTTTTTCCGGCGAAGCCTGCGCGTTCGGGCGCGTGGAGGTGTATCTCTACGATCCCGCGCGGATCGCTTCGATCGGCTTTGCCGATGCGGACGCGGACGGGCACTATACGTTTGCCGGCACTGAACCGCTGGACGGGAAGCAGGTCATCTTGATCGTGACGGACGCATACAACAACACGTCCGCGTTTTCGCAGATCGTCACGCTCCATGAAGGCTGATCGCCGGTTCGACGCCGACATTTTGATCGATATCGCGGTTTGATGAAACACAACGCCGTACGGCTCCTGCGAACAGGCAGGTGCCATACGGCGTCTTTTTGCTCTTGATTGGGGGTCAGTTAAAGGGAGGGGATCAGTCCACAAACTCGATGCGGGTGCGCTGGCAGAATCCGCGCAGAAACGCGGCGCGGCTGCCGTAGAGCCCGCCGTCTAGCTCCAGCTCGCGTTTGATCTGATCAAACTGTGCGTTTGCCGTCTCGCAAAGGCGCAGCGCGCAGTCGTCCATGAGGTCGTTGAGCAGCGCATCCGCTTCCGCGGCGCGGCCGGCCTGATGCAGGGAGACGGCCTGCGCCTCCGCCTGCCCGGCGCGGGCGGAGAATTCCCGCTCCAGAGCGTCCAGCGCCTCCCGAACGCGCGGGGCGAACCGGAAGGAGTCCGCTTCGACGGCGCAGTGCAGCCGCTCCATCACCCACCAAAGAGAATCGGGCGAAAACGTGCCGCCGCCCTGTTGGAACGACGCCGGCAGATGGCCCGTCATATAGATCGGGATATAGGCGGACGTGCAGGGATTGGAAAAGCAGTGGCGGCAGGTCACGCCGAGCACGTCGTGCCAGGTGACGATGAGCGAGGCGGCGGTCTTGCTGTCCTTTTCGGTCAGCGCATGCATGCAGACGCTGGCAAACTGCGCGTCGCCCGCGCCGTAGCGCGGAGCGAGCAGGGCGTCCTCGAAATGGTCGCGGAGGATCGAAACCACGCTCTCCTTGTCGATCGTCCCCTTCTGCCGCTCGAGGAGGGTAAGCAGCCTGCGGTAGCGCGGCAGGGAGCGCTGCTGGCGCAGCACCATCCGCGTAAACGCGCGCGCAAAGTCAAACGGCGCGCCCGGCGCAAGCAGGCGCATGGAGCGGGCGTAAGCGACGACGTCGTCGCTTCCTTCGTCGTAATCGTCGTGGATGCTGTAACAGTTGGAAATGGCGGTATAGCTCGTAACCCGCTTGGCAACCCATCTGCGCCCCGCGGTCTCCAGTACCCAGGCTTCCTTTGCGTCGGCGATGATGTAGGAGTTGTCATAGCGGTAATCGGCGCGCACATGCGCGTTTGCGTTCTGGCCGTACTGTCCCAACAGATCCGCCATCACGTGCATCGCCTCGTGCGCGGTCGCGCCGCGCTCCAGTCCGAGCCGCACGAGGTCCATGCCAAGCAGGCCCTCCTCGCCGTCCAGCGGAAGGTTGGAGTCCTCGGCTTCGTTTCCGATGACGACGCCCCGTTCGTTGACGCCGATTTCACACCCCCACATCCAGTACGGCTTGGATGCGAGCAGCGCAAAGGTGCTGGCCGCCTCGGGGATTTCGATATGCGTGCAGCGCAACGTGGCGCCGGCCGGGTGCGACGCGGCGGGGAGATAGACGAGCGGCTGGGATTCCTCCAGCGGGCGGTCGCTGTTTTTGGCAAACAGATTCCGGCCGGTGGACGTAACGTTGCCCAGGGCAACCAGAGTATCGCAGGAAAGCATGAATCAGACTCCTTTGCATGTTGAGTTACCGGCGTTTGCCGGCGCCGACCGTCAGGACCGATCCAGAAACGGATAGATCATGGTGCAGAGCGAGAGCATCATGGTGGTATTGCGATCCGAAAAATCGATTCCGGCGATTTGAGAGATCTGCTCCAGCCGGTAGCGGATGGTATTGTGATGCACAAACAGCGCGTCCGCACAGGCTTTGATTTCGCGGTTTTTTTCGAAATACATTCGAAGTGTCTTCATGAGCGTGCCGTCGTGGGTGCTGTCGTATTCCTCGATCGGCTTGAGATACTTTTCATAATAATTGTTGAAATGGCGGATAAACTGCGGCTCCGTCAGGAAATTGCGCAGATCGAACGGATCGAAGAAGGTGACGTTCTGCGAAAGGTCGTTGTCCTTGCAGACCCGCAGGGCGGCGCCCGCCTGCACATACCCCATGTTGGTGTTGTTGACGTCCGTCGGCAGGCTGACGCCGAACTTCAGATTCGCTTCCGGGATGCGGCTTTGAATATACCCCGTGATCTTGGAGAGCAGCCGCTTGCCGTGCGCTTCGTCTTTATAGGGAATGATGCAGAAAAACAGATTGTCGTTTTTCCAGCCGCAGATTGCGGAATACAGGTTGTAGAGCTTCGGGATGATCTCCAGAACGGCGCTCGTGATCTTGTGCTGCGGATTCAGGTCCGTGACGTTTTTCACATCCGGACTGAACTGCACGAGATAGTTCACGTTTTGAAGCACCAGGCCGTATTCGTTTGCCAGCGCCTGAATGCGAACGATGTCCTTGCCTTCATGCGGGTGCGAGATGAAATCCAGTATCAGGTTGTTGCGGATGACGAGGTCGTTGCGGGTCAGCTCGAACACGTCCCGGCAGCGCAGGCGGATCATCAGCAGGATATAGCGAAGCGACTCTTCCAGCGTGTCGTCGTCCAGAATCTGGTCGGGACTTTCAACGATGATGATATGGCCGAAGTATACGTTGTTGAACGCCAGCGTACTCACGAGCAGGGATTGCCCGTTCATCAGATAATGGCGGTATAGCTCGCTGGAGTTTTCGATGTTTGCGTTGCGGACCTCAAATTCCCGAATGGTGGTGTCGATATCGCCGGACAGCGTGTAGTTTTCCGGACATGAGACGACGTTGCCGTTGTTGATGTTGTAGATCAGGCAGGTCAGCCCAAAGAATTCGTGGATCAGCGTGGGGATCTGGGAGATATCGACCAGGTTTTTCATGGAGGAAAAAAAGTATTCCACGGTGTTGTAGATGTTTTTTTGACGGAAATTGTTGTCCGAGGCCTTCGCCGGCTGATCCACGCCGAAGGAAAACAGGATGCTGGCAAGCTCGTACCAGGTAATCGACACCGGCAGGGAGATGATGGCGAACGAATGCTGCTGCGCGTATTCGAGGATGCTGGCCGGTATGTTGACGTATTTTCGCTCCAGCTTCACGCCGAACGCCGCCGCCTTTTTATGGATCAGCTGCTTGACGACGTCGAGGAGCAGCGCTTCGTTGTTGCTGAAGATGAACCCCGAGGTGACGACCAGTTCGTGCTCCTGCACAAACATCGTGGCGTCTGGCGCGTCCAGCACGCCGAATTTGGTGACGGGCGTATCCAGCCCTTCCGCGCCGGTGAGTACGTGCGCCATGGAGAGCGGATATTTTGCAAGCACTTGTCTGAGCTCTGGAGGCTGCTGCTGTTGCTGCATTGGATTTTTCTTCCCTTTCTATACCTGACAGAAAATATTCGGTCTATACCTATTCTATAAAGGATGGCGGAATCGATCGATCGCGCCGCAGAACAGAGACACATGACGAGCGGGGTTACTTGGGTTCGACCCGGAGACTGCGCTTGCTTTGACGGGCCTTTGTCGGCCGCGTATCCCGATCGGGCGTTTCACCGGATTTCGGATACGCGTGCGAAAGGTTGCCTTTCACTCCGTTTTCGACCGAAAAACCGGCCCGGCGCGCCGCCGCCGCCCCGCCGATAGTGCCAACCCGTTTCAATATGCCGGTTTGCAATCAAAAACATGCAGATCGAAAGATGGCGAGGCATCGGCGGCAATACCGCCGCGGATACTTATATTACTGTCAACATTGTTAACTCTTACAATTGTATCATACTTGCAATTCAATTCTAATCAAAACCTTACAAACATGCAATTGTTAAACTTTACAATATATTCTGCTTTTTTTATAGGTTTTGCTATTGGAATGTTGTACTTTTTCTAGCATAATCAAATTGCAGTGCAGGCAAACAGTTAAAAATCATCTTCCGGCTTTTCAGTTCATTTGGGAAAATCAACAAAAATTCACGGATCAGATTCGACGGTCCATTCCAATGCACCAGCAAAAAAAATCACGAGGCAATCATGAAGACGACGACGGCGGTTGTGGTAGAACCTGCAAAAATCGATTTTGTCCGGCAGGAGCTTAAGCCTCTTGGCGAACACGATCTTTTGATTAAGATGAATTCGGTCGGGCTTTGCCATTCGGACGTGCCCAAATACACCGGCACCTGCGATGTGGATTTCAACCAGGACGGATACCGCTATGTAAAGTCCGTGGACTATCCCTGCGTCATCGGGCACGAGCCCGTGGCGACGGTGGTGGAGACCGGCAAGGCGGTAACGAAATTTTGCGCCGGACAGCGCGTCACCGGATTCATCGGCTCCGCCTTTACGGAGTATATGGTCATTTCCGACGCGGCGGTGTTCACGCAGGTTCCCGAAGCCCCCTTCGACCCGCTGACCTGTCTTGGCGAACCGCTCGGTTGCACGATGAACATCGTGGACAACGCCATGGCGGAGAGCATCTCCCGCGTGGCGGTCGTAGGATGCGGGGCGATGGGCCTGATGGCGATTGCAGCGCTGCGCGGCTGCAACCTGACCGATCTGGTCGCGGTCGACCTGGCGGCGGACAAGCGGGAGCTTGCGCTGCAGATGGGCGCGACGGCGGCGGTTGATCCCAGGGGGCAGGATTTTCAGCAGGCGATGTTCGCCCATACGGACGGAAACTTTTTTGACGCGGTCATCGAGATCACCGGCAGCCTGCGCGGGCTGGAAACGGCGGTGTCGATCGTAAAATTCCCGCATACCGGCGGACATCATGAAATGCCGTACCAAACGCGGGGCAGGGTCGTCAGCGCCTCCGTCTACGGCAGGGAAGAGACTTTTTCGCGCAGGCTCGGCTACGAGCTGATGATTCGCTCGCCGCTCATCTGCGTGTCGCACCCCATCGGCGCCGTGTCCGTAATCCGCAACATAGAGCGCGGCGCGGAGGCGTGGCGCTCGGGCAAGATACCGATGGATAAGCTCGTGACGCACCGCGTGAAGTTTGAAGAGATCGAAAAGGGATTTGAATGGCTTCTGCACGCGCCCGAAAACTACGTCAAGGGCATCGTAACGTTTGACTGAACGGTCGAAAATAACACAGATTGGAAAGAAGCATATGACGTATACGTTTGACATGACAGGCAAAAGAGCGATCATCACCGGCGGCGCCGGAGACATCGGGTCCGCGATTGCGCGCGAAATGCACCGTCTTGGCGCCGAAATCGCGATTGTGGACGTCAGCCGCAACATCATGGAAAAATGCCGGGAGATCGAAAGCGACGGCGGCGCGCCGGTTCACGGCATCACGGCAAACCTGCTCGACCGCGGCGACGTGCGGAAAGCGTTTCAGGAGTGCCTGGACGCCATGCACGGCGTGGACATTCTGGTCAACGCGGCCGGCATCTGCCGCAGGGGCGAATCCTCTGAAGAATTCAGCGAAAAAGACTGGGACGAAGTGCTCGAGATCAATCTGACGGGAACGTTTCTCTTTTCGCAGATGGCCGGCAAGGAGATGCTCAAAAACGGATTTGGCCGCATCATCAACTTCGCCTCGATGAACAGCTTCTTCGGCGGGCTGCAGATTCCGTCCTATGCGGCGAGCAAGGGCGCGGTCTCTTTGATCACGAAGTCGCTCTCAAACGAGTGGGCCAGCAAGGGCGTCACGGTAAACGCCGTTGCGCCGGGCTACATTGCAACGCAGCTCAACCCGTTTTACAGAACGCCCGCCGGCGCCGAACAGAATAAGATCATCGTCAGCCGCATCCCGGCAGGACGCTGGGGCAAACCCGAGGACATCGTCGGTCCCGTGCTGTTCTTCGCCTCGCCCGCTGCGGACTATGTCACCGGCGTGACCCTTCCCGTCGACGGCGGATATATGGGCAGATAGGGAGTACGAAAATGAAGCTTGGATTCAATGAGTCGACGGCAAAGGGCTGCTCGACGCTGGCCAAAGATCTCGAGCTCTGCAACGACGTTGGATTCGACTACATCGAAATCCGGCTGGACATGCTGCGGGACTACCTGCAGACGCATCAGCCGCAGGAGCTCAGGCATTTCTTTGCGGATCACCGGATCCGGCCGCATGCGTTCAATGCGCTGTATACCTATAAAGAGCTCTTTTCGAAAAACGACGTCAAGGCGAGACGGGATACGCTCATGGACGAATTTATGCTGGGCTGCAAAACGGCCGAGCTGATCGGCTCCCACGCGTTCATCATCGTGCCGCCGATGAGCGCGGATCCGTCCGTACCCTACGTCGATTCGCAGGAGAACATCAAGGAAGACTGCGTGCGCATCTTCAAAAATCTGGCGCAGATCGCCGCCGACCACGGGGTCAATCTCTGCTTCGAACTGGTCGGGACGCCGAAGTGCAGCGTGCGCACCATTCCGTTTGCGATCGATATCGTCGAGACGATCGATGAGAAAAACGTCGGATATGCGTTTGACCCGTGCAACATCTTCGGGTATAAAAAAACCAACGACTATTCCGGCATGGCCGCCGCCGACGTGGACAAAGTCTTCGCGGTCCATATCAACGACTATGACGACGTTCCCGAGGACCAGCTGATCCCGGCGAACAGATGCTTCTGCGGAGAGGGCGTGCTGGACCTGATGAACTATCTTACCGTACTCAAGCGGATGGGGTATCAGGGCATGGTCTCGATCGAGACATTCCGCCCGTCGCACTATGCAATGAAACCCGAGGATGTCATCGCCCTGGCGTATTCGACGACGCGGGATACGCTCATAAAAGCAGATTGCCTGTAATCAAAACGGCAGATTGACTTTTCTATCGGATCAATCGAATCAAGAGGAAACACCGCAGCCGCACACAAGACACGCAGAAATCGAAACCAACCGATCCAAAAATGAATTTTGCACGATCAGGTCCCGTTTATTTTCATGCGCCCGCGGCAGATTCCGGTTTATGAAAACCGCTCAAAAATCCAGAAACGGATGAGAGATATATTTAAGTTGAAGGAGAATCTGGATGAATCACTCGATCATTACCCATGATACCAAAGGCGATGTAAAACACCTGGAAGGAAGAGACGTCTACTGGCTGCAGTTGCCGGCGCATACGGGCGCGAAGTATTCCTCCGTCTGCTGCACGATCTATCATCCGGGCGGACGGGCCAAACCCGCGCATTCGCATCAAAACGGCGAAGAGACGGTGTACATCGTTTCGGGAACCGGGAAAGTCAAGATCGGAGACGACATCTATGAAATCGGGCCTGGCTCGCTGTTCCTGTTTCCCCAGGGCGTGCCGCACATGGTCTGGAATAACGGCACCGAGCCGCTGAAGCTGATCTGCTTCTATGCGCCGAATCCGGAAGCAATCGAGTATACGTTCCACGAGGACTTCGATTTCCCCGAATTCCAATAATGTTCCGGCGATGGTCGGATAAAAAGCAAAAGACGATTCCCCCGTAGATTTCAGTGGTATTCTGAAAGATTTGAAAGACAGGGTCTTTCAATTCCCGCAAGGGATAATAAAAAAGGAGGATGAACAATGAAAACTCGAAAACTGTTGCGCTTATTGACACTGGTGATCGTGATGATGCTCATGGCGACCGGCTGCGTTTCGCAGACGGCGGCGCCGGCGGCAACACAGGCTCCAACCGAACAGGCTGCTACCGAAGCAACCACCGAACCGGCGACCGGCAGCACTGAGGTGCCTGTCGTGAAGATCGGCTTTGTATGGCCTCTCACCGGCGGCAGCGCCACAATTGGTCAACAGCACAGCGACGGCGCCTTAGCGGCGATTGAAGAAGCCAACGCCAACGGCGGCATTCTGTCGATGGGCGGCGCGCAGATCGAAGCGGTCGTGTACGATTCCGAGACCTCGCCGGACGTTGGGTCTTCCCGCGTTGAGACGCTCTGCACAAAAGACAACGTCGATATCGTGGTCGGCTGCTACAACAGCGCCGTCACCTTCCCGGCATCGGAAGTTGCACAGCGTTACTCCACCCCCTTCATCAGCATGGGCGGCGTGAAAAACGAGATCACCGAGCGCGGTTACGAGTGGGTGTTCCGTGTCAACAACAAAGCGAGCTACGACGTTGCGGAAATGCTCAAAGGCATCGATCTTTGTCTGACGACCTATCCCGACGTTGCGGCGGACATCGAGAGCGACGGCGGCCTGACCTATGCGCTGGTCTATGAATCCACCGACTGGGGCAGCGACAACGCCAGGATCTGGAAAGAGGAAGCCGACAAGCGCGGTTGGACCTGCGTGCTGGACGAACCCGTCACCTCGGGCCAGTCTGACATGTCTCCGCAGGCGCTGAAGATCAAGAAGGCGAATCCGGACGTCATCAACTTCTCGTTCTACACCAACGACGCGATCGTGTTCACCAAGGCTCTCTATGCCAACAAGATCAACCCGCGTCTCGGCGTGTGGTCTGTCGGCGGCGGTTCTCAGGATGCGGCCTTCTATCAGGCTTGCTCCCCCGCGGAATACGAGTACTCGTTCGTGCAGGAAGACTGGAACGTCTCCATGCCTTACCTGTATGACTGGGCCGCGAAGATCTCCGAAGACTGCTATGCCAAGAACGGCTACTACATCACGAGCTTCTATGCACAGGGCTGGACGGCCGCCAAGGTTGCCATCGCCGCCATCGAAGCTGCCGGCACGACCGACAAGGAAGCCATCAAAACTGCTCTGCAGAACTTTGATGTAAAACTGGAAGACTGCGCAGACAGCCACATCATTCTGACGGGTTATCCCCGCATCAAGTTTGACGAGAATGGCCAGAACACGTATGCTTCCGGCACGATCATTCAGTACCAGAACGGCGTTCAGATCGGCCTCTCGCCGCTGACTGCCGCGACGCCCGGATACACCCCGATCATTCCGATTCCGGATGATTTCGCAACGCGCGGAAGCAATTCCAAACCGTGGGGCACAAAGCCGGACGTAAAGTAAACTAAGATTCATCAGGCAATGGGTAGAAGGGGTACTACCCCCTTCTACCCAAATTTTTCAACCGCAGAAAGGATGGCGAATTTATGCTAGATTCAGTGCTGCTCGCCTTTATATACGGAATCTTGCAGGGAGGCGCATATGGAGCGATCGCGCTAGGCTTGAGCGTTATCTTCGGCGTTACGAGGGTAACGAACTTTGCACATGGCGCAATGCTGATGCTTTCAACGTTCCTGTATTATGAGCTTTATACAAGGTTTGGGATTGACCCGTATCTTGGATTACTGATCGTTACCCCCATTTTATATTTCCTTGGTATGGCAACCCAGAAGCGCTTGATCACCCCCTTGCTGAAAAAAGAGCGGGGCACCACGCAGGATCCGGCGTCGCTCCTTTTGATTACGTTGGGGCTTGGATATGCGATCAACAACCTGTTCATGATGATTTACGGTTCGGACTACAAGACGATTCCGACCGCCGCAAGCAAATCCTATCTGACCATCGAGGTCGGCGATTTCCTGTTTACGACGCAATGGGCCAGAATCATCGCGTTTTTTGCCGCGTTTGTCATCGGCATTACCTTGTGGTTCATCATCAACAAAACGGAACTCGGCAAGCGCATCCGCGCGGTCTCCCAAAACCGGGACGCCGCCGCCATTTGCGGTGTCGACGTATACAAGACCTATGCCATCGCGTTCGGGCTTGGCATCGCCGCGGTTGCGGTAGCCGGCGCGTGCCTGTCGGAATACTATTTCGTTCAGCCGCAGGTCGGAACGCTGTTTGGCACCAAATCATTCCTCATCGTTGTGTTGGGCGGTCTGGGAAGCATTCCGGGCGCGATCCTTGGCGGATTGATCTTCGGCGTCGTCGAATCTGTCGGCGCGCAGTTCATCACCTCTTCCGCGTCCTCGATGCTGACGTTCATACTCTTCATGATTATGTTGTTCCTCAAGCCGAGCGGTTTGTTGGGTAAAGGAGGTAAAGTATGAATACAACGGAACGTACCAACTTTTTCCAGGGAAAGATCTTTGCGATCCTTGGTGTGCTGATTCTGCTGGTGGTGCCGAACTTCGTTTCCACCAACGTGCAGATCGTGTTCATACTGATCCTGTTTTACGGCCTTTGCGCATCCTGCTGGAATATCGTCTGCGGCTTCGTCGGCGAACTGTCGCTCGGACACGCGGTATTTCTCGGGTTTGGCGCGTATATCTCCACGCTGCTTCTGATGGACGGGTCCCTTTCCCCGTGGGTCGGCATGTTCATCGCCGCGATCATCACCGCCGCGTTCGGCGTGATCGTCGGGCTGCCGTGCTTCAGACTCCACGGACCGTACTTCGCGCTCACGACGATCGCCCTCGGCGAACTGATCCGCATCTTCGTTGAGAACAACGAAAAGGTGTTCGGCATCAACATCCGCGGCGCGATGGGCCTCGTGCTCAAGCAGACGGGAAATCAGTTCATCGCGTTCGAGTTTGCCAACAAAATCACCTATTACTATGTGCTGGTGGCGTTTGTTGCGGTTACGATTCTCGTGACCTGGCTGATTAAAAACAGCAAGCTCGGCTATTATCTGACGGCCATCAAGAGCGATCCGGACGCTGCGGAATCCCTTGGCATCAAGCTCACGAAGTATAAGCTCATCGCCATGGCGATCAGCTGCTTCATGATCTCGTTTGCGGGCACGTTCTACGCGCAGTATTTCCGCTACGTCGGACCGACCCGTATCTTCAGCCACGACATGTCGGTGCAGATTGCGCTGATCGCTCTGGTCGGCGGGCAGGGAACCGTATTCGGGCCGCTCCTCGGCGCGTGCCTGCTCGTTCCGATCACGGAGTTCCTTTCGGAGGAATTCGGCGGGACGATGCCGGGACTTCACCTGTTCATCTACGGCATCATGATGGTCCTGGTCGTCCTGTACATGCCGCAGGGCATCTATAAAAACGTGACCGGATTCTTCAAAAAGCTGGAGTACAAGATCTTCGGCTGGGACAAAGCAAATCGAAAATCCATCGGGAAAGGAGTGAAGTGATATATGGAGGAAATCATCAGGCTGGAAAACGTAACGAAGAAGTTCGGCGGACTGACCGCCGTCGATAACTTCAGCGGCGCTGTCGAAACCGGATCGATCGTCGGTCTGATCGGACCGAACGGAGCCGGCAAGACCACGCTGTTCAACATGATGTCCTGCACATATCCTCCGACTTCCGGAAAGATATTTTACAAGGGCATGGACGTAACGAAGGCGCGGACGGATTCCATGGCGATTCGCGGCCTCGCGAGGACATTCCAGGTGACCAAGCCGTTTGGCGACATGACGGTTGTGGAAAACTTCATGGTCGGCGCATTTCTGCACACGCGCGATCGCGCTGTCGCCAGAAAACAGGCCGAGGAGATCTATGAATACATCGGCATGGGCTGCGGAGAATGCAAGGCCGCGAACGAAACGACGACCGTCGACCGCAAAAAGCTGGAGATCGGCAGGGCGCTTGCCACAAAGCCGGAGCTGCTTTTGTTGGACGAGGTCATGGCCGGCTGCAATCCGCAGGAAAAGCTCGAACTGGTAGAGACCTGCCGGAAGATTCAGAAATCCGGCGTCACGCTGCTGGTCATCGAGCACGACATCAAGACGATCATGTCGCTCTGCGAGAAGATCATCATTCTGCACCGCGGCGCAAAACTGGTCGAAGGCACGCCGAGCGAAGTGGCGAACGACCCTCGCGCAATCAGTGCATATCTGGGGGAGGACTACCATGCTGGATGTTAACGAGCTTCACGCCGGGTACGGCGACATTGAGATTGTGCACGGCATCTCCCTGAAGGTGCCCGACAAGCAGATCGTTGCGATCGTCGGCGCAAACGGCGCCGGAAAATCGACGTTTATCAAAGCGCTGATGGGCATGATCCCCGTGAAAAAGGGCTGCATCATGTTTGAAGAGGAAGCGATTACCGGGCTGGAGACGCATGAAATCAGCGACCACGGCATCACGCTGATTCCGGAAGGCCGCCAGCTCTTCCCGAACATGACGGTGGAAGAAAACCTGGACATCGGCGCCTGCACGCCCAAGACGATGAAAAACCGTGCGGCAAAGAAAGAGGAGATGTTCGACCTTCTGCCGCGCCTGCGCGAGCGCGCAAAGCAGATGGCGGGAACGCTCTCCGGCGGCGAGCAGCAGATGGTTGCCACTGCGCGCGCGCTGATGAGCAGTCCGAAGCTGCTGGTGATGGACGAACCCTCCTGGGGACTCGCGCCGATACTGGTTGCGGAGCTGTTTCAAACGATTGAAACGGTCCGCAACGAAGGCACGGCGGTCCTGATCGTGGAGCAGAACGTCGCAAAGACGCTGTCCATCGCCGACTGGGCGTACGTGTTTGAAAACGGATGCGTCACGATGGAAGGCGCAGGCAGCGAGCTGCTCTGCGACGAAGGCCTGAAAAAGGCGTTCCTCGGGATTTAATTTCCTGCAAATGTGTTGTGAATTTTGAGTGATTGAGGTGCTCTATGTTAAGCGAAAACAAGGTCAAGGAACTGAAGAAATTTTCCAAACAGATCCAGATTGAGACGGTCAAGATGATCGCAAGCCTCGGCGTGGGACACTTGGGCGGTTCGCTTTCGATTGCGGACGCGCTTGCGGTGCTCTACGGCGAACAAATGAAGTATGATCCGAAAAACCCCAAGTGGGCGGGAAGAGACTGGTTTATCTGCTCCAAGGGGCACGCCGGTCCGGCGGTGTATTCGGCGCTGGCGCTCAAACAGTTTTTCCCCATGAGCGAGCTGAAAACGCTGAATCGTCCGGGGACGAAGCTTCCTTCCCACTGCGATCGCCTGAAAACGCCCGGCATCGACATGACCACCGGCTCTCTGGGCCAGGGGTCATCCACCGCGGCGGGCATCGCGCTCGCGCACAAGATGAATCACATGGATAACAGGATTTATCTGATGCTGGGCGACGGCGAGATCGACGAGGGACAAGTTTGGGAAATGGCGCTGTTTACCGGGACCCAGAAACTGACCAACCTGATTGCGTTTGTCGACTGCAACAAACTTCAGCTGGACGGGCCGACCTGCGAAATCTGCGACGTCGGCAACGTGGCGCAGAAGTTCGAGGACTTCGGCTGGTATGCGCAGAGCGTGGACGGGCATGATGTCGTCGCGATCAACGAAGCGATTGAAAAAGCCAAGGCGCAGCACGAGAAGCCGTCCATGATCGTTCTGAACACGGAAAAGGCGCACGGCTGGACCATGTTTGCAAACAAGATCGGCAGCCATAGCACGACCATTTCCGCCGATCAGCTGGAAGATGCTTTGCGTGAGATGAACGCGGCTATGAAAAGCATTGAGGAAGGGAAGTAAGCAACGATGAGCATTAAAATCGCCAAAGAGATCGTGATGGACAAGGAAGAAATGCGCAATGCGTTTTGCAGCGTGTTGATGGAGCTTGCCGAAAACAACAAGGACATCATCGTTCTGGACGCGGACCTGATGGGCGCGATGGGAACCAGAGCCTTTCAGAAAAAATATCCCGAGCAGACGGTGAACTGCGGCATTCAGGAAGCGAACATGATCGGCGTCGCCGCCGGTCTGTCCGCCGTCGGTAAAATTCCGTTTGCGCATACCTTCGCGCCGTTTGCGACGAGGCGTGTCTGCGACCAGGTGTTCATGTCCGCCGCGTATGCGAGAAACAACGTCAAGATCGTCGGTTCGGACCCGGGCATCACCGCGTCGCTCAACGGCGGCACGCATATGCCGTTTGAGGATATGGGCATCATGCGCGGCCTGCCGGAGCTGACCGTTCTGGAGCCGACCGATATCACCATGCTCAAGTGGATGATCAAGGAGATGGCGGCGACCTACGGCGTCCAGTATATGCGCCTCGTCAGAAAGAACTGCATGAAGGTCTATGAAGAAGGCTCTACCTTCGAGATGGGCAAGGCGGTGCAGCTCTGCGACGGCACGGACGTGACGATCATCGCCAGCGGATACTGCGTTGCGGAGGCGTATAAAGCGGCTTCGCTGCTGAAGGAAGCGGGCGTCAGCGCGCGCGTGCTGAACATGTTCTGCTGGAAGCCGATCGACCAGGAAGCGATTCTGAAAGCGGCGGAAGAGACCGGCGCAATCGTTACGGCGGAAAACCACAACGTCATCAACGGCCTCGGGTCCGCCGTTGCGGAAGTCCTCGTCAAAAACCGGCCGACCCCGGTCGAGATGATCGGCGTGCAGGACGAGTTTGGCGAGGTCGGTCCGGTGGATTACCTCTCCGAGCGGTTCAAACTGAACGCGTCGTATATCGTCGAAGCGGCGAAGAAAGTAATCGCAAGAAAAGCATAACAGGCGCCGTCAGGCGCGGCGGAAAAACGGCGGAGGCGAACTAAGATTCGCCTCCCTGTGAAAAAGGCAAACGACTGAAAAAATCGAGGGAAGAGCAAATGTTAGCGGCAATCATTCAAAAACCGGAAGTGCTGGAAATCTGCGAAGTGCCAAGACCCGTCGTCGAAGACGGCGAAGCCCTGATTCGGGTGTTTTACACCGGCGTGTGCGGAACGGACGTGCATCTGCTGCACGGACATCATGCGACGGCGACGTTTCCGCTGATTCCCGGACACGAGATGGTCGGCGAGCTGGTCGAGGTCAAGGGACAGGAAGCGGGCGCGTTTCAGAGCGGACAGCGCGTCGTTGCGCAGGAAGTGCTTTCCTGCGGGCGGTGCACGGCCTGCGCAAAGGGCGAAGACAACGTCTGCCAGTCGCTGCAGATCATCGGCATCCACGCCGAGGGCAGCTTTGCCGAATACGTCAAGGTGCCCGCAAAGAAAATGCTGGTCGTCCCCGACGCGATCGACGACCAACTGGCGGCGATGACGGAACCGCTCGCCGTAGCGGTGCACGACGTCCGGCTCAGCGGATTGAAGGTCGGCGAGACGGTGCTGGTCATCGGCGGCGGCCCGATCGGAATGCTGATTGCGATCGTCGCCCGCGCCGCAGGCGCAAAGCAGGTTGTGATCTCCGAGATCAAGAAATTCCGGCGCGACTTTGCGGCGAGCATGGGATTTGACGTGATCGACCCGACGATTGCAGACTTTGACGAAAAGCTGACCGAGCTCTCCGGCTGCGAAGGGTTTGACGTCAGCTTCGAGGTGGCTGGGGTGAAATCCGCCATTTCGACCTGCATCGACCACACGAAGTGCACGGGAACCGTGATGGTCATCGCCATCACGAAGGAACCGATCCCGGTCGATACGGGCAAGATCTTCTCCAAGGAGCTGACGCTCAAAGGCGCGCGCATCCATAACTTCTACAGCTTCAAGGGCGCGCTGGAACTGCTGCAGATGAAATCCGTGGCGGACGACGTGCGAAAGCTCATCTCCAAGGTGTATCGCTTCTCGGATATCGTCGAGGCGTTTGATTATGCCGAGCATGGAGAGGACGGCTTCAAGGTGCTGGTGCGCATCAACGAATAGCGCAAAACGGACCGCGGCGATGGTAAGCGCCGCAGAAAGGCAGCGGAGGGGAACGATATGCCATACATTCGATTTGAATTGAATCAAAAGCTCTCGCAGCAGGATAAACTCGCGTTTGCAGCGAAGGCCGCGGAATCGGTCGCCGTGATCCCGGGTAAGCGCGCCGACAGGACGATGGTCAACGTAACGACCGAATGCGCCCTGCATTTTCACGGATCGGACCGCGCCATCGCGTTTGTGGAGATCCGGCTCTTCGGCCAGTCGGAACGGGAGCAGAAAACGGCGCTTGCGGAACAGCTGGCATCGCTGCTTGGCGCGGAGTTGAATATCGCCGCGGACGATATCTACATGAATATGATCGAAATGCCCTCCTGGGGCAAGAGCGGTTCGCTTGCGTTTTCCGAAACGTGGAAAGGATAAGGGATGGAGTCGATGAGTAAAGTCGATCTTCTGTTTGAGAGGCACTCCGTCCGGCGGTATCTGGATGAAAAAGTGGATCCGCAGGACATCCAGACCATCCTGCAGGCGGGCATGTCTGCGCCGTCCGCGCGCAACGCCCAGCCCTGGGAGTTTCTCGTGATTCAGGACAGGCAGCGGCTGACCGAGTGCGCGGGCATCCGGAAATTCTGGGCCATGCTCAACGAGGCGCCGCTTGCGATACTGGTGCTGGCAAATCTCGAGGGATATACGGGCTCCAGCCGGGAGTTTTTCCTGCAGGATTGCTCCGCGGCGGCGGAAAACATTCTGCTCGCCGCCACGGCGCTGGGATACGGCGGCGTATGGCTCGGCATCCACGCGTTGGAAGAGCCGCAGGCGCGGCTGCGCGAACTCTTCGGCATTCCCGAGAGCATCGTGCCGGTCATGATGCTTCCCATCGGGCGGCCGTTGAATCCGCCGGAAGCGAAGCGCCGCTTTACGCCCGAGAAGATACACGAAGAACGATATTGAAGAGCACGAACGAATGCGAAGGGATTTATAAAGACGAGGCGTAAGCATGATTGATTTTTCACTGTGTATTTCGACAAAAATGATCTTTGGCAAAGGCGTCCACACACAGGTTGGCGACGTGATCAAAGGATACGGATTTCAAAAGGTTTTGTTGGTGTACGGCGGGCAGAGCATCGTCAAATGCGGTCTGTACGACACGGTCGTGCAGAAACTGCGCGACGCCGGGATCGATTTTGTGCCGATCGGCGGCGTACAGCCGAATCCGACGGTGGCGTTCTGCCGCAAGGTCGCCGCGCTGGCAAAGCGGGAAAACGTCCAGATGTTTCTGGCCGTCGGCGGCGGCAGCGTCATAGACACCTGCAAGTGCGCGGCGCATGCGGTGGCAAACGACGCGGATGTGGCGGATATCCTCTATGGAAAAGTGCCCGTTCAGAAAACCATCCCGGTGGGCGTGGTTTTGACGATTTCCGCCGCGGGCAGCGAGACCAGCGACAGCCTTGTGATGACGGATGAAGAACGCGGTCTCAAGCGCGGGCTGGGCCATCAGCTCAACCGGCCGCTCTTTGCGATCATGGACCCGACGATGACCTATACGGTTTCGCCGTATCAAACGGCGAGCGGCGTGACGGACATCATGATGCACACCATGGAGCGCTACATCCATCTGGACGAAGGGGACCATGACCTGGTGGACCGCGTCAGCGAAGGACTGCTCAAGGCGGTGATCAGCGCGGGACGAAAGGCGCTTGCCGACCCGCAGGATTACGACGCGCGGGCAACGCTGATGCTGGCCGGCAGCTGGTCGCACAACGGGCTGACGGGCGCGGGGTGCAAAGTGAACATGGTCGCGCATAAATTGGAACACGAGATGGGCGCGCTCGACCCGAAAATCGCGCATGGCGCGGGGTTGGCAGTCGTTTGGCCCGCTTATCTGGACTATATTTATAAAGGCGATATCCCGAGGTTTGCGCAGTATGCGGAGCGGATCTGGGACGTTGCGCCGGGTGAACCGGAAGCCATGGCGCGGGAGGGAATTTGCCGCACCAGAGCATATTTCAACGAAATCGGCATGCCAGCGACGCTTCGCGACTGCGGGCTGTCGAAGACCGATATCGAGGCCATGGCGGACAAGGCGACAAACGACGGAACCGTTGTGTTCCAGTCGTGCGTGCCCATCGACCGGCAGGCATTTATCGATATCTATAATCTTTGCCTGTAGAGAAGGCAAACAGCGCAGGAGGACAACTTGAAAAAGATCAGGGTAGGCGTGGCCGGATACGGCACCATAGGACAGCGTTTGGCGGACGGCGTGGCGCTGCAGGGGGACATGGAACTGGTAGGCGTGGCGGACCTGGCGCCGACGCTGGCGATTCGGGCGCTTAAGGAAA
>JAAYUE010000010.1 GCA_012517905.1 Clostridiales bacterium
ACTGAAATTCCGCGTTAACGCGCGAGACAGCGAATACACGAGCGACTACGGCTACTCCGGCGCGATGATCGTGGACAAAGACGCGCCCACGGGCACCGTCGTCACCATGCGCACGGCGGACGGAAAGACATATAAGGAAGGCGCCTGGACCAACCAGACCGTCACCGTCGTCGCCAGCAGCGCAAAGGACGTTTCAAGCGTGAGCTACTACTACTCGATGGACGGCGGGGAAAGCGCGGTCGGGTCGGGTGTGGACGTGATGGCGGGCGTACACACTGTCGGCATCACCGCAAGAGACGAATTCGGCAACTCCACCGAGGTGGGCAGCTATCTTGCCCGCGTGGACAAGCAGCAGCCGGCGGCACCGGCGATCCGCGAGAGCGCTTCGGGCGCCAGCGTGGTGCTGACGTTCACCATGCAGACGGACCCCGGCGGCAGCGGAAACGACAAGCTCGCCCTGCCGGACGGCACGACGGTAAACGCCGCGGGCAGTCCGACCTACGCCGTCACGAAAAACGGGACGTACAGCTTCACGATCTACGACGTCGCGGGGAACCGCAGAGCGTTTACCCATACGGTCGCCAGCGTGGACACGAGCAGGCCCGTCATCAGCATGACCTCCGGTTCGTATCGAACGGGAACGACGACGCTGGAGCCGATTACGGCCACGCTGACGTTTACGGACGAGCAGAGCGACATCGTCTCCCGCGGCTATCAGGTGAACGCGAGCAGCGCGGCCGGTAGCGCGTATCTGACCTACACCAACCCGCTGCGGCTCTCCGACCCGGGGACGTATTACATCCACGCTTACGCGAAGAACGCCTTCGGCCTGAGCGCATATGAAACCTTCGGCCCGTTTGTCATCGAGGCCGCGCCCGCGCCGGAAGAGACGCCCGCATTGGAGGCGTCGCCCACGCCGAAACCGGAGATCGGCGACGTGGTGGTGACGAAGGAGGATGTGGAAGAGATTCCCGGCGACACCGCGCTGATCCGGCTGCCCGGGCAGGAGTGGAGCGAAACGCTCACACTCAACGACGTCGGCCCCGGCACCTATCTCATCGAGGCGATGGATTCGGACGGCAACGTGCGGACCGTGGAAGTCCGCGTAACGATGCGCGACATCTTCGAGCGCTCGGTCCGCTCCGCAGCGGACAACGTTTCTCCCGCGGCGATTGCGCTGATCGCGCTCGCCGCCGCGGCGCTGATCTTCCTGCTGCTGCTGTCGGGATTCAACGTGACGGTCACGGTTTACAACGCAAAGACCGGTACGGAGAAAAAGCTGCGCTCGCTCAGGCGCGTGATGTTCCGCAAGAAGGAGCTTGTCATTAAGCTCGAGGACCGGCATATCGCGGGCGGCGAATACGGCAACCTCAAGCTCGCCAGGCATCTCACCAAGCGGATGCGCGGCAATACGCTCGTCGTGACCATTCGCGGCGAGGAGGCGCTCAGAGAGCGGATACCGGAGGATATGGACCGCGCGTTCGAGCGCGAACTGATCTTCCGGAAGTAACGGATCAATAAAAAAGGCGGGCGGTTGATTCAACCGCCCGCCTTTTTCGAATATGGACCGTCACCGTCAGGGTTGCTCCGCGTCGTCGAGATGGATCGCAAAGCGACAGACGGGGTCGCCCCGCAGCACGGACTGCAGGAGCTCCACGCTAAGGGGCCTGCCGAAAATCGTTTCATACGGGTGCTTGGCAAAGCCGCCGCTGCAGTAGCACCAGGTGGCCGGCACGTCCTGCTCTTTATGCAGGATCGACTCCCGCGCAAACGGGCAGTGGCAGGCGTGATAGCGCTTTTTGACCGGATCGGTTTCGCTGAGGAAACTGTCCGGCGCGTAGGGGACCTTGGTGACATAGAGCTTGCCGTCCTCGTGCCGCGCGGAGAGCAGCTCCTGATTGGACGCGACATAGTCCACAAACGCCTGCGAGACGACCTGCTCAAACCAGACCTCGCCGCTGTCGCAGTGCCGCTGCAGCGTCTCGACCGCGCGCGCATGCTTTTCCTTTAGATATACGTCGAGCGAGGGCGCGGCCAGATAGCGTTCGCGCTCGGGGTTGAACGCGGCCGCGGGGATGCCGTGGTTGTTGCCCGCAAGCACGGACCGCGCCAGCGGCTCCGGCAACGTGTCGGTCAGCAGCGCGACAAACCTCGCGGTAAACGCGGGCAGCTCCTCGGGGTCGGTGCCGACCGGCGGCAAGGGCGCGCCTTGCGCGATCTTGTCGGCCGCCTGGTCGCCGGCCAGCGCGCGGCAGCGCGAGAGGATGCTTTCGATGACGCCGATGCCGCCGGTGAGCAGGCAGAGGTAGATATACGATTCGTTGCGGCGCATCATGTAAAAATAGGACGCGAGGTTTTCGAGGCGCTGCGGCGCGTTCCGCTTTTTTTCGATGAGGGCGCGCACATAGGGGCGCAGGTCCTCCGCGCGCGCGTCTTCCGGCGCGCGTCCGCGCGCGGAGAGCCAGTTTTCGAGCGCGAGCACATCCGCAACGGCCTCCGCCGCCTCCGCTTCGGATCGTCCGAGCTGCGCAAACTGCTGTCTGAGTCTGGATACGTTCAAATGATACACCTCCGAAAAGACAGGATGAAGAAGTGAAAAGAGAATGGAAGATGTCACCGCTATTATATACGAACACATGTTTCGAGCGCAACTGCCCGCGGCGGGAAATTGCCGCGCAAAACATCGAATCCGCTTGATGAAGAATTGAAAAACACCTGATAAAATGCGCTTGTAACGGTGAAAACAGCCGAAAATCGGCGCGTTTTTCGCCCGAAACGAAGCCTTTTGCGGCGCTTCATAAAAAAGCCGTAAAGTTGTCGGCAAAACGTCGGTTTTTCGTAATAGCCGCGTAACAATGTCTTCGTATGATGGCATGGTAAAAACGCGGGGCGAAGAATCCGCACAATATGATTTTGATATCGTTGGATGAGACCATGGAAAGCGAGGAAACACACTCATGAAACGAGTTTATATGATTACAGGCGTAGGCGGGCACCTTGGCAACACGGTTGCGCGCGAACTGCTTGCGGCGGGCGAGACCGTCCGCGGGTTTGCGCTGCCAAACGAGGACGTCACCATGCTCTATGGCGACGCGGTGTCCATCGTGCGCGGAGACGTGCGGGACAGAAGCTCCCTTGAGCCGCTGTTTTACGGGCTGAAGAGCGACGACGAGATTTACTTCATCCACTGCGCGGGCATCGTGTCCGTCGCGTCGAAGTATGACCAGCGCGTGGTGGACGTCAACGTCCGCGGCACGGAAAACGTCGTCAGCCTCTGCAAGGAGCACAACGTGAAAAAGCTGGTGTACATCAGCTCCGTCCACGCGCTGCCCGAACTGCCGCACGGCAACGTGATTCACGAGGTCGAGGGCGGGTTCCAGCCGGAGACCGTGATCGGGCTCTACGCCAAGACGAAGGCCGCCGCGACGCAGATCGTGCTGGACGCGGCAAAGAGCGGGCTGGACGCGACGGTGATCCATCCTTCCGGCATCATCGGGACGAACGACTACGGCCACGGCCACCTGACGCAGATGGTCATCAGCTACCTCAACGGCTCGCTGACGGCGTGCGTCGAGGGCGGGTATGACTTTGTGGACGTGCGGGACGTTGCCGACGGCGTGATCGCCGCGACGGAGAAGGGGAAGAAGGGCGAATGCTACATCCTCTCGAACCGCTATGTGCCCGTGAGCGAGCTGCTCAACACGCTTTCGCGCGTGACGGGCGGGCGGACGATCAAGACCGTTCTGCCGCTGTGGTTTGCCAAGATGACCGCGCCGCTGGCGGAGCTTTACTACAAGATTCGCCACGAGTCGCCGCTCTTTACGCGCTATACGCTCTATACGCTCACGAGCAACGCGCGCTTCACCTACGAAAAGGCGCGCCACGACCTCGGCTATAAGCCGCGCGACCTCAGCTCGACGCTCAAGGATACGGTGTCCTTCCTCACGAAGGAGCGCAAGAACCTTTTCCGCAAGCACAAGGTCGTCCCCGCGATGGGGTAAACGAGACTGTCGGCCGCTGTGCCGGGGCGAATGGCTTATCTGGCGGCGGCGGAACGGACAAAATAGCATAAAATGTCAGAAAAACAGCCTCTTCCGAGAGATCGGGGGAGGCTGGTTGAAAAACAAAAGTTAAAATCTACCCCAATTTGATTCTTTATACAGACCATAATGGAAAATGTATTCTACATTTTCACTGTAGGGGACTTCGGGGGATATATTGGTTGGGCATTTCTCTCTATATGAAAAGTGAAAATATTTGTTATTGTTTATGCTCTCGACAGCACATACAACGTTGGAATCATAAAGAAGTTGCATAAAGCGTTTTGGATCGTCAACGAATTCTGGGATTTCCTTTGCGTTATCAAAAATGTAGTCAATATATTTTTTATAAATCTCCTGATATTCTTGAAAACTAAACCCACTACGATTGAATAGTGCAAGAAAGTGTTTAAAATGTTTAAAATCGTCTTCAGAGTAATAAAAGGCGAGCTGATCTTTTAAAGAGCCTAAAAAATATTCGGAATATGCGTTTTGAAACAAATCACTGTTGTACACGGAGTAGTCAAAACATCGCATATGTCCTTTGCTTTGCATAACCATTTTTTGTTTGATAATTGAAATAATTCGTTGAATATCACGCGGCCTGCTCAAAGATATTTTCAGAAAAGACATAAAGGCCGTATCATATTGGCGAGTTTTGCTGGTTGAGCTAATTTTCCAATCAAAATAGCTATCCCAACATGATGTTGACTTATCTGACTGACTAAATTGTAATAGTTTCTCAGATACTCTAAACAGATGGGAATCAAGATAATCAACATAAGTTGTATTCCAATCAAGATAAACTGAATTATCAATTATTTTATTTGTTGAGTTTTGTAATTCTAGTGCATTGAATATATCAGGACGTAAAAGCATAGCAACTTTCAGGTTGCCAGATGTGTCGCGAACACTTTGAAACAAACTGTTATTAAGCACCCAACATGCTGAGGCTAAACCTCTAATACATTCGATGTATTCAGAATAGGGAATGCATGCTGGCCTAATATCGATTCCGTCAATGAACAATACTATATTTCTCTTCAAACGAATTGAAGCTAAACAATCAGAAAATTGTTTGTTTAGGTAATAAATGTTCATTTGAAATCTTTCTTCAGTGAATTCTTGGCTAGATTGGGAACCTCCCTCAATAGAGGCATACTGACTAACTAACTTAGCAGCGACTTCAGCCTTGTCAAATATTTTCATTGCAGTAAGGATTTCGGGAGTAAAAGCATCATGGTAGTATGCTTTTATTGCTTTATTTATGTTTATTAGTGTATTTTGCTTCTTAATGAATCCAAGAATATCATCGTCAGCAATGCTTTGACTAAGTATAAGCAATATAATCAACTTCCAAATCTCTGTATAATCACTTAGACAAATATGCTTTAATTCTTTTAATCTATAAAATTTCTCATAATCGGTGTTTGAAATGAACTTTATTGTAGCTTTATTGTTTTTATAATCACTATTACTTAAGTAAGTAGCATAGGCAGTTTTACCAGTTCCTTTTTCACCAATAAGAAAATATGTCTCTGGCCTTATTAAATCTTCCAGAAATTGATTCTTAACGAACACTTCATTAAACATATTCTTGTTTTTTCTTAATGAATAATTTTGAGCGTCGGAATATCCCAAATTCAACTCAGATATCTGCACTAGCATATATTACTCCTCAGCTATTTAATTATTTATACTTCCACAAATTTAAGTAATACAGAATGAAAATTACAAAACTCAACAATTCAAATTTAAGATTGAAGAAAGGATTTTTAATTGATAAAAAAATCAATACCCCAAACTTTCCCCTATCAACACAACCTCCGTCACCTTGATGCTCCGCATCGGCCAGACGATCGTCACGATCCCGCTGCAGATGCGGTCCTTGCTCGCGCAGTCGTAGCACTTCATCTCCTTGCCCACCGCGCAGGGCGTGTTGAACTTCAGCCGCCTCGCGTTGAGCGGCGCGGCGACGTTTCGCGCGCGGTACATCGCGCTCTCGAGATCGGGCGCGAGCTTATTCACCCCCGCGACGAACACGACCCGCTCGTGATCGAAGAGCGTCGCCGCGACGCGGTTGCCGCTGCCGTCGATATTGATGATTTCACCCGTCTCCGCGATGGCGTTTGCGGACGTGAGATACACCTCCGCCCCGGTTGCGAGCGCGCGCGTCTGCGGGTCGCTCTGCTTCCAGTGCCAGTACACGGTGTTTTGCTCTTGGAGCCGGTCAAAGATGTCGAGCTGTTCGATGGTCACGCTGCCGCCGATGCCGACGGTCTTGCCCGAAATACTGCCGACGAGATACTCCGCCGCCTCGCGCGCGGTCTCGAAATACCGCACCGCAAAGCCGCGCTGTTCCAGCGATTGCATCGCCCGCCGAACGTCCATGATTTTCGTTCTCCTTGTATGAAATGATCGATCTGATTATAGCACATTTCCCGCCGGTTGACGGCTCTGCGCGCGGAATTTTACGGCGCAAAAAGCGCGGCGGGTTGACGCGGGCCGCGCCATCCGTGATAATAAATAGAGAGAGCGCGAAACACGAGAGGAGTGACAGAAGATGAAAACAATCCACACGGAACAAGCGCCCGCGGCGATCGGCCCCTATTCCCAGGCGATGATCAGCGGCGGCCTGGTGTTTACCTCCGGGCAGATTCCGGTCGATCCGGTCAGCGGCGAAATCGTCGCCGCGGATATCATTCTGCAGACCGAGCAGGTGATGAAAAACCTCGCCGCGGTGCTTGCGGCGGCGGGCAGCGGCTTTGACCGCGCGATCAAGGCGACCTGCTACCTCGCGAACATGGAGGACTTCGACTCGTTCAACGTCGTATACAGCAAGTACATGACGAGCCGGCCCGCGCGCTCCTGCGTCGCGGTGAAGCAGCTGCCCAAGCATGTGCTCTGCGAAGTGGAGGTCGTCGCGGAGGTATAGGCAAAGCCGAACCTCGCTGCGCCCCGCCGGGGCTGCGCATGTGCGGCCCACCCGCAAATGGCGCGCGCTGGCAGCCGAATTTGGACCGAAAAAGAACAGGGCCGTACCGCCCTGTTCTTTTGTTCGCCGGATTATCGGGGAGCGAATCATTCGCGCGCCGCCGCCGTTTGACCGATATTATGATGAAGAGGAACACTTCCCGGCGGTCGTATGCCGGTATCCGGTCGGCTGGCGGAATAGCGCGAAAAACGCCCGATATTCCAACGGAGGGCGCTTGCCCTCTAATCTTGTAATATAGTCCATTTCGCGCCGCGAAGCAAGGAAATTCGCCGCAAACACCCCAATTACGGGCGATTTTGGGCATTTCTTTTGCTCGACACGACGCGCCGGCGTGCGGATAGGGGAAAAGATGCGGGAAAACCGAAAAAATATCTGTACTTTAGCAGAGTGAAGTGATAAAATGATACCATAACAATGCAAAGGACGGATCGGGATGGGTTTACCGAGAAACAAACAAACGGACGAGCTGTTTGCCTCGATGCTGCTGCTTGGCAGCGTGGAGGACTGCTACCGATATTTCGAAGACCTCTGCACGATTCAGGAGGTGCGGGACATGGGCCTGCGGCTCGAGATCGCCAAGGCGCTGGACGAAGGCGGCTCCTACCAGAGCGCCATCGAGAAGACCGGCGTGAGCACGGCGACCATCGGGCGCGTCAAGCGCTGCCTCAACTACGGCGCGGGCGGCTACCGCCTCATCCTCGACCGCATTCGAGACAAGGGGGAGCAGATATGAATCCGGCGACGCTGAGCACGCAGGAACGCATCATGTTCGAGCTGCGCGAGCTGTATCTGGACTACGGCTATCGCCCGTACAAGGTCGGCAAATTTGAGGAATACGACCTCTACATGCGCAACAAGAAGTTTCTCGCCAGCGAGCAGGTGCTTTCCTTCAGCGACACAAACGGCAGGCTCAAGGCGCTCAAGCCGGACGTGACGCTCTCCATCGTGAAAAACGCCAAGGACGACGGGCGCGTGCAGAAGCTCTGCTATACGGAGACGGTCTACCGCGTGCCGAGAAACGCATACGGCTTTCGCGAGATCATGCAGACGGGGCTGGAGTGCATCGGCCGCGTGGACGACTATGCCGCGGGCGAGGTCCTCATGCTCGCGGCGCGGAGCCTCGGACGCATCAGCGAGCGCTATGTGCTGGACGTATCCAACGTCGGCGTGCTCTCGGGCGTGCTGGCGGAGGAACCGATCGGGGACGCGGACAGCGCGCGCATTCTCGCCGCCATCGGGGAGAAAAACCTGCACGGCCTCGGCGCGATCTGCGGGCAGCTTTCGGTTTCGCAGAAAACGCGGGAGCGGCTCGAGGCGCTCGTCTCCGCCTGCGGCCCGCTGGAACAGACGCTGGCGCGGGTGGCGCGGCTCGACCTGCCGCAGAGCAGCCGCGAGGCGCTAGGCGAACTGCGGCGCATGAGCGACATGCTCGCGGCGTACGGCGTGAAGAACGTCAACCTCGATTTTTCGGTGGTCAACGATATGGACTATTACAACGGGCTCGTCTTTCGCGGCTTTGTCGAGGGCATCCCCGCGGGCGTGCTCTCCGGCGGACGGTACGACAACCTGCTCTCGCGCATGGGCAAGCGCGGCGAGGCGATCGGCTTTGCGGTCTACCTCGACCAGCTGGAGCGCTTTATGGAGCAAAAGGCGGACTTCGGGACGGACGCGCTCGTGCTCTACGACGACACGACCGATCCGCTCGAGATCGTCCGCGCGGCGGAGACGCTGCGCGCGCGCGGGCTGAGCGTGCGGGTGCAGCGGGAGGAAGAACCGCGTCCGCCCTGCCGCGAGGTGGTTCGGCCGGGCAAGGAGGCGAACGTATGAAGCGAATGATCAACGTCGCCCTGCCGAAAGGGCGGCTGGGGGACAAGGCCTACGCGCTGTTTGCGCAGGCGGGCTATGAGTGCCCCGAACTGCTGGAGGAAAACCGGAAGCTTACCTTTGAAAACGAGCGCGCGGGCGTGCGCTACTTCTGGGTGAAGCCTTCGGACGTGGCGATCTATGTCGAGCGCGGCGCGGCGGACGTCGGCGTCGCGGGCAGGGACATCCTGCTCGAGTATGCGCCGGACGTTTACGAGCTGATCGATCTGGGTATCGGCAAATGCCGCATGTGCGTCGCGGGGCCGAGCGCGTTTACGGACCCACATACGGGCGTGCTGCGCGTGGCGACGAAGTTTCCGAACATCGCGCGGAAATACTACGCCGCGCAGAGCCGCGAGATCGACGTCATCCGCCTCAACGGCTCCATCGAGCTCGCGCCTATCCTGGGGCTTTCGGACGTGATCGTGGACATCGTGGAGACCGGCAAAACGCTCGCGGAAAACGGCTTGAGCGTGCTGGAGGAGATCGAACCCGTCAGCGCGCGGCTGATTGCGAACAAGGCGCACTATAAGTTTATGGGCGAACAGATCGACGCGCTGCGGCGCGGACTGAGCAAGGCGGTACAGGCATGAAACTGCTCAACTATGAAGAAACGGACAAGAGCGCGCTCTTTCTGCGCCGGCTGGAGGACAGCGGCGTGGACGGCGCCGTGCGGGAGATCATCCGCGATGTGGCGCAAAACGGAGACGCGGCGCTCTATGCTTATGCAAAAAAATTCGATCGCGCGACGCTGACCTCGCTTGAGGTCGCGCCGGAGGAGCTGGACGCGGCGCTTGATTCGATTCCGGCAGACCTGCTCGACGCTATGCAAACCGCCGAGGAGAATATCCGCGCGTTTCACAAAATGCAGCTGCGCGAAGGCTTTCGCCTTGAGCGGGCGGACGGCGTATACATGGGCCAGAAGATTACGCCCATCGAAAAAGTCGGGCTCTACATCCCCGGCGGCACGGCGAGCTATCCTTCCACGGTGTTCATGAACGCTATCCCCGCAAAGCTCGCGGGCTGCGGCCTTGTGGTCATGGTATCGCCGCCAAATGAGGAAGGCAGGATCGCCGCGCCGATCCTTGCCGCGGCGAAGCTCGCTGGCGTGGACCGCGTGTTTAAGGCGGGCGGCGCGCAGGCCGTCGCCGCGCTGGCATATGGGACGGAAACCATACCGAAAGTAGATAAGATCGTCGGGCCCGGCAACGCGTATGTCGCCGAGGCGAAGCGGCAGGTGTTCGGCCGCGTCGCAATCGACATGATCGCCGGACCGAGCGAAATCCTCGTCGTTGCGGACGAAACCGCCGATCCCGCGTTCGTTGCGGCGGATTTGCTGAGCCAGGCCGAGCACGACGCGATGGCCTCCGCCGTGCTGGTCACAAACAGCCGCGCACTTGCCCTCAGGGTGGACGAAGAGGTGGAACGGCGGCTAAGCGCACTTCCGCGCGAACGGATTGCACGCGCGTCGATCGAACAAAACGGCAAGATCATCGTGACGGACGATCTCATGAGCGCCGTCGAACTGGCGAACGAGCTCGCGCCGGAACACCTCGAACTCTGCGTGCGCGAGCCGGAGCGCTACCTTGTCCATGTAAAAAACGCGGGCTCGGTGTTCCTCGGGAATTATTGCCCCGAGGCGCTGGGGGATTATCTCGCGGGACCGAACCACACCCTGCCGACGAGCGGCACGGCGCGTTTTTCGAGCCCGCTGAGTGTGGACGATTTCGTGAAAAAGACGCAGTACACGTATTTTTCGCCGGACGCGCTGGCAAAGCTCGGCGCGAAGATCGCGGTGTTCGCCCGCGCGGAGGGGCTGGAGGCGCACGCGCGCGCGGCGCTGATCCGCGGCGGGGAGGCGGACGCATGAGCCGGTTTCTGAGCGCGAAATACGCGCATTTAACGCCCTATACGCCCGGCGAACAGCCGCGCGACCAGCAATATGTCAAGCTCAACACGAACGAATCCCCGTTTCCGCCGTCTCCGGGCGTGCAGGAAGCGGCGGCGCGCGAGGCGGCGCGGCTGAACCTCTACAGCGATCCGGAGTGCACCGCGCTGAAAGCGGCGGCGGCGGAACTCTACGGCGTGCTGCCCGAAAACGTGCTGCCCGTCAACGGGTCGGACGAGATTCTTTACTTTGCGTTTCTGGCGTTTGGGGACGAGCAGAACCCGTTTGCGTTTGCGGACGTCAGCTACGGGTTTTACCCGATCTACGCGGCGTTTTGCGGCGTGCCGATGCGGGAGATTCCGCTGGATAAGGATCTTGCGATCGACCATCGGGATTATCTGGGCATTCGCGAGCACATCCTGATCGCCAATCCCAACGCGCCGACGGGAACCTGCCTGCCGGTGGACGAAATCGAGGCGATCCTGCGCGCAAATCCCGACCGGCTGGTGATCATAGACGAGGCGTATATCGACTTTGGCGGCGTTAGCTGCGTGCCGCTGATTCGCCGCTATGACAACCTGCTTGTGATTCAGACATTCTCCAAGAGCCGCTCGCTCGCGGGGGCGCGGCTTGGCTTCGGCGTCGGCTGCGAGGCGTTGATTCGTGATCTGAACACGGTGAAATATTCGATCAACCCGTATAATGTCAACCGCATGACGCAGGCGGCGGGAGTTGCGGCGATTCGCGACAACGCGTATTATGAAAACAACGCGAGGCGCATCATCAGGGTGCGCGAGGAGACGGCGGCGAGACTGAAAGCGCTGGGCTTTACGGTGCTGCCGTCAAAGGCGAACTTTCTCTTTGCCGCGAGCGACAAAATCGGCGGGGAAGAGCTCTATCGCACGCTGAAATCGCGCGGGGTGCTGGTGCGGCACTTCGGCAAAGAGCGAATCAGAAATTTCTGCCGCATCACGATCGGAACGACGGAGCAGATGGACATTCTGCTGGATAACATCAAGGCGATACTGGACGCGAAAGGATGCTGAATCATACCATGCGAACGGCAACAATCAATCGAAAGACCGCCGAGACGGACATCGCGCTCTCGCTCAATCTGGACGGCGCGGGTAAGAGCGAAATCGACAGCGGCGTCGGGTTTCTCGACCACATGCTCACGCTCTTTGCCAGACAGGCGCGCGTCGACCTGACGCTGCGCTGCGCAGGGGACACGCGCGTGGACGACCACCACAGCGTGGAGGACATCGGCATTGCGCTTGGCGAGGCACTAAAAATGGCGCTCGGCGAAAAGCGCGGCATCGTCCGCTACGGCAGCATGCTGCTGCCGATGGACGAGACGCTCGTGCTCTGCGCGCTGGATCTTTCGGGCAGGGGATATCTGCGCTATACGGCGAACATCCCGTCCCAGAAAGTTGGCGCGTTCGACACGGAGCTCATACAGGAGTTTTTCCTCGCCCTGACCCGCACGGCGGGCGTCACGCTGCACATCAAGCAGCTTGACGGCGAAAACTCGCACCACATCCTCGAGGCGATGTTCAAGGCGTTCGGCCGCGCGCTGCGCGACGCCGTCGCCATAGACGCGGCGTTTGCAAACGAAATCCCCTCCACAAAGGGCGTGCTGTGATATGATTGCGATCGTCGACTACGGGGTTGGCAACCTTTTCTCGCTCAAGAGCTCGCTTTCGATGATCGGCGCCGAGGCGATGGTCACCGGCAGCGCGGAAGACCTGCGCGCGGCGAAAAAGATCATCCTGCCGGGCGTCGGCGCGTTTGAGGACGCGGCGAACAAGCTCCGCGCCACGGGGCTGGACGCGATCGTGACCGAACAGGCGCAGGCCGGAAAGCCGCTTTTAGGCATCTGTCTCGGCATGCAGATGCTCTTTGAGCGTAGCTTTGAGTATGGCGAGCACAGGGGCCTCGGGCTGCTCCGCGGCGACGTGGTGGATATGCGCGGGCGCATCCCGGAGAGCCTCAAGGTGCCGCACATCGGCTGGAACGCGCTGCGCTTCAGGCAGCCGGACCACCCGCTGTTTCGCTACATCAAAGAGGGGGACTGCGTGTACTTCGTGCATAGCTTCTACGCCGCAAACTGTGAGGAGGCGACGCTCGCCACGGCGGAGTACGGCGCGGAGCTGACCGCGGCGGTCGGCAGCAAAAACGTGCTCGGCTGCCAGTTTCACCCCGAAAAGAGCGGCAGGGTCGGCCTGAATATCCTTCGCGCGTTCTGTGAGCTTTGAACCGCGCGGCATAGTGACAAAATGAAGTTAGGAACACGGGAACCATCATGATCGTTTTACCGGCAATCGATTTATTCGAGCAGAAAGCGGTCCGCCTCTACAAAGGCGAATACGCCAAGATGACCGTATACAGCGAGGACCCGCCGAGGCTGGCGGAGGCGTTTCGCGAAGCGGGGGCGGAGTGGCTGCACATGGTCGATCTCGAGGGCGCGAAGTGCGGCGGCACGCCGAATTTCGACGTCGCCGCAAGGATCGTCCGTACGAGCGGGCTGCGCGTCGAACTCGGCGGCGGCATTCGGGACGAGGAGACCCTATTGAAATATCTCGACGCGGGCGTGAACCGCGTCATCCTCGGCACGGCGGCGGCGAACAACATTCGCTTTGTCGCGGACATAGTTGAAAAATACGGCCCTGCCATCGCCGTCGGCGTCGATCTGCGCGACGGCATGGTCGCGGTCAAGGGCTGGACGGAGACGAGCGGCCTGAGCGGCATGGAGTTCTGCCGAAGCCTGCAGGAAATCGGCGTGAGCACGGTGGTCTGCACGGACATTGCGCGGGACGGCGCCATGGCCGGCGCAAATCGCGCGCTCTACGGCGAGTTGCAATCGGCGTTTTCGATGGACTTCGTCGCTTCCGGCGGCGTGAGCTCGCTGGAGGACATCCGTGCGCTGAAGGCGCTGGGACTGTACGGCGCGATCGTCGGCAAGGCATACTACACCGGCGCGATCGATCTCGCGGCGGCGATCGGGGAGGCAGGCAAATGATCACCAAGCGCATCATCCCATGCCTGGACGTCAAGGACGGGCGCGTGGTCAAGGGGGTCAATTTCCTCGGCCTGAACGACGTTTCCGATCCCGTGAAGCTCGCGCAGTATTATTCGGAGAGCGGCGCGGACGAACTGGTGTTTTACGACATCACGGCCAGCGCGGAGGGGCGTTCGCTGTTTACGGACATCCTCACGCGCGTGGCGGAGACCATCTTCATTCCGCTGACGGTCGGCGGCGGCATCAACACGCTGTCCGACTTCGACCGCGTGCTCAAGTGTGGCGCGGACAAGGTGAGCGTCAACAGCGGGGCGATTCGGCACCCCGCGCTGATCGGCGAGGCCGCCAAGCGATACGGCGACCAGTGCGTGGTGCTCTCGGTGGACGCAAAGCGCGTGGACGGCAAGTTTCGCGTGTTTGCCAAAGGCGGGCGCGAGGACACAGGGCTGGACGCACTGGAGTGGATCCGCCGCGGCGTGGAGAGCGGCGCGGGCGAGATCGTGCTCAACTCCATCGACACGGACGGCGTGAAGCAGGGGTTCGACCTCGAGATGCTTTCCGCCGTATGCGAGCTTGTGAGCGTGCCGGTCATCGCATCCGGCGGCGCGGGCGGGATTCAGGATTTTGTGACGCTGTTTCGGGAGATTCCAAAGGTGGACGCGGGGCTTGCCGCCTCCATCTTCCATTTCGGCGAGGTGTCGATTCCCGACCTCAAGCAGGCGCTGTTTGAAGCGGGCATCACGGTAAGGAGATAAGGATATGCTGGACATCAAGCAAATCAAATTCAACGCGGACGGTCTCATCCCCGCGGTCGTGATCGACACGGAAACGCGGGACGTGCTCATGCTCGCGTATATGAACGAGGAGAGCCTGCGCATGTCGATGGAAGAAGGGAGAACGTGCTTCTGGTCCCGCTCGCGAAAAGAACTCTGGCGTAAGGGCGAGACGAGCGGAAACGTGCAGCGCATCGTCTCCATCACGGCGGACTGCGACGCGGACACGCTGCTCGTCGAGGTGCAAAAGAGCGGCCCCGCCTGCCACACGGGCGCGGAGAGCTGCTTTTTCCAGCCGGTGTTCGAAGGGGAGGAAGCGCCTGCGTTTCGCTATGAGGACCTCTTTGAGATGCTGCGCGGCAGGAAGGCGAACCCGAAGGAGGGGTCCTACACGACCTATCTCTTTGAAAAGGGGCTCGATAAGATCCTCAAAAAGGTCGGCGAGGAGACCACGGAGGTCATCATTTCCGCCAAGGACGGCGACAAGGCGAATACGGTTTATGAAATCGGCGATTTGATGTATCATGTAATGGTACTCATGATCGAGGCGGGCATCGATCTGGACGACATCCGGCGCGAGATGGCTTCGCGCCACGTGATCGACCGCAAGGTCAAGCAGGAGAAGATGGTCGAATAAAACTATGCCGCGAGTGCGGGCAAAGCACACACGACGGGAGCGTTACAGACGGATGATCCGACAGAATCTGCATTCGCACAGCATATTTGACGACGGACAAAGCACGCTTGAGGAGATGACCCGCGCGGCGATCGACGCGGGGCTGACCTCGCTGGGGTTCAGCGTGCATACACCCATGCCGTTTCCGGCCTGCTGGACGATCGAGGCCGGGCGCCTGCCGGATTATTTTGCCGAGGCGCGCCGACTGAAGCATGCGTATCGCGGGGAGGTTTCGCTGTATTGCGGGGCGGAGTGGGATCTGCTTTCGCAGGTTTCGCTGGATGGATTCGATTACGTCATCGGTTCGGCGCACCATATCCTCGTAGACGACGAGATCTGCTGTGTGGACAATACCCCGGAGACGACGCGGTCGTATCTAAGCGGGGCGTTCTGCGGGGACGCAGACGCGATGGCGGAGGCGTATTTTTTGCAGATCGCCGCGTTGGCGGGGGTGAAGGCGGTCGGCATCGTCGGGCATTTCGATTTGCTGACCAAGTTTGACGACGCACATCGCTTTTTTGACCCCGATTCGCCGCGATATCGCACGGCGGCGCTGTCCGCGATGGACGCGCTGGTTTCGGCGGGCAAGATATTTGAAATCAACACCGGCGCGGTTGCGCGCGGGTATCGAAAGACGCCGTATCCGTCCCGCGCGCTGCTCACGGCGCTCTGCGACATGGGCGGACGGATTACGGTCAGCTCGGACGCGCACCGCACGGAGGACGTTACGTTCGCCTTTGCCGACGCGGAGGCGCTCGCGCGGGCGTGCGGGTTTACCGATTTGTGGCAGTTTGACGGGCGCGGGTTCATCCCGATGCCGGTCTAGCGATGTGGACAACGTGCGTTTGTTTCGGACCGAACGGAGGCGGCGTATGGAAACGATCGAATCGATTTTCGGTAAAAACAGATATCCCGGGCGGGGGGTGCTCATCGGCAGCCTTGGCGCGCGGGCGGTGACGGCCTATTTCATCACGGCGCGCAGCGAAAACAGCCGCAACCGCGTGTTTCGCGAGGAGGGCGATTCGCTCGCCATCCATCCGTTTGACGAAAGCTTGGTGTCCGACCCCAGGCTGATCTTCTACACGCCGCTTCGCGTATGCGCGGACAGCATCGTCCTATCCAACGGCGACCAGACGGACACGATCTGCGAGAGCCTGCTGTCCGGACACTCGCTTCAATACGCCATGAGCACGCGCTGCTATGAACCGGACGCGCCGAACCATACGCCGCGTATCGCGGGCCTCGCGCTCCCCACGGGGCGCTATACGCTCGGCATTGTGAGAAAGGCCGGCGACGCGCCGGACTGCCGGCGGAAATACTGGAGTTACGATCCCAAAGAAGGAGCGGCGCACTTGATCTGCACCTATGACGGGGACGGCGATCCGCTGCCGTCGTTTTCGGGCGAACCGCTCGAACTGGAGATCGGGGGAACGCCGGAGGAGCTAACCGAGCGCATCTGGAACGCGCTGGACGCGGAGAACCGCGTTTCGCTCTACGTGCGCTATACCGACCTGAACAACGGTCGGTTCGACAGCGCGATGAAAAACAGGCGATTGGGCGATTGATGCTCCCCCAAAATACAATCTGAAAAACAAACGGCCGCCGGCATTGACCGGCGGCCGTTTGTTTTGTATCGCCCTGGATTCGGAATCGACGGCGTCAGAAGACATACGCCTCGTAAATGTGATAGATTTCGTCGGCGCAGTGGAAAAACGCATCGCAGATGGCCGGATTGAAGTGCGAGCCGCACTCCCTTCGAATCTCGGCGAGGCTTTCCTCATGCGAAAATGCGGGCTTATAGCTGCGCCTAGAGCGCAGCGCGTCGTAGACGTCGCAAATGGCGACGATCTGCGCCGAGAGCGGAATCTCGTTTCCCTTCAGTCCTTTGGGGTAGCCTTTGCCGTCCCAGCGCTCGTGATGGTAAGAGGTGATGTCGATCGCCATGTTGAGGATGCCGTTGTTCTGAAAATGCGGATACGCCTGTCGGAGCGTCTCCGCGCCGATGGTGGTGTGCTGCTTCATCTGCTCGAATTCCTCGCGCGTGAGCTTGCCGGGCTTGAGCAGAATGCTGTCCGGAATGCCGACCTTGCCGATGTCGTGCAGCATGCTGGCCTGCTGGAGATTGTAGATGAAGTCGTAGGTGAGCTGCTCGCTGTACACGCTGTTGAAGGAGAGGACCGTTGCGACCACGCGGCAGGAATCGCCGAGGCGCTTGAGGTGCCCGCCGGTGTCGTCGTCCCGCGTTTCGGCGAGGCGCACGAGCGAGTTGATCGTGCCCCAGAGCGCGTCCGCCAGCTCCTGCACCTTTTCCTGAACGAGATCTTCGAGATTTTCGTTATAGCGGCGAAGCTCGCGCTCCATCTGCTTGCGTTCGGTGATGTCGAGCATGCTCACGATCACGCAGGTCATCGTGCCGATATGAATGGGGGTCGCGTTCATCACGACGGAGCGCCGGCTTCGGTCCTTGCTTCGTATGGTGAGTTCCACGTTTTGCAGCGAGGTTTTTTCGGTAAACGCGCGAACGATGGCGTCCTCGTCGTCCTTTGTTGCAAACAGGCCCAGTTCGAACGGCGTTTTGCCGATGATCTCCTCCCGCGTGTATCCAAGCGTTTTACACAGGGCGTCGTTCACCTCGATGTGCGTGCCGTTTTCGATGTTGACGATCGCCTTGAGCAGCAGGCTGTCGTGAAACGCCTTTGAAAACTTTTCGACGGAGAACTCCAGCAGCGTGGTGTCCTGCGTGATGCCGAAAAACGCGGGCTGACCGTTCCATTCCCCCAGGCTTACGTGCGTTTCGGCGGGAAACTGTACGCCGTCTTTTCGCAGTACGGGGACGCGGCAAACATGCTCCGTTCCGGCGATCATTTGCGCGAGCGCGGTCTTGGCTTCCTCCGCGCGCTCCGGCGGATGGAGAAACAGCACATTTTGCCCGATCAGTTCCTCTTTGGTATAGCCCGTTTTTCGAAGCACCGTTTCGTTGACGTGCAGAAAATTCGCGTTCAGATCAAAGATGCAGAGAAGGTCGTCGATCGTATTGAAAAACTTGTCGAAGTTTTTTCTGCTCTGCTCCGCCTCGCGCTGGAGCTGGTTTTTCTGGATGGACTTGGACAGCAGCTCGATGAACAGCTCCAGCAGCTTGATCTCGTCGTCTGTCCAGACGCGTTCGTGCCGGCAGGAATCGAATCCCACAAACCCGTAGAATTCGCCGCTGATGTACAGAGGGATGACAAGGAGGGACTGAACCTGCTGCGTCTCAAGGATGCCGCGCAGGTCCGCGTCCGGAATATCCCGTATGAGCGCGACAAACGGTTTCTGCTCCTTAAGGGGGGCGAGGATATAGGAATACGGTTCCAGCGGCACGTTTTGCAGCAGCTGATTGCCGATTTCCGACGGAATGCCCTCGGCGCACCATTCGAACTTCTGGCTGGTGACCCATGCGCCGGACGATTCGTCGCGATGGTTTTCCCAGTAGTAGACGCGGTCCGCCTGCACCTCCATGCCAAGCGTGCTCAGGCCTTTTTCGACCGCATCCGGGCTGTCGGAAAACAGTTCGTGCGAAAAGCGCGCAATGGCGCTGAGGATGTGTTCTCTGGCGAGGGTTTGCTCGGAGAGCAGCTTCTGCTGCGTGATATCTTCCGCGGAGCAGGTTAAGAAGAGCACGTTGCCCGCGCTGTCGAGTTTCGGCGAACGAATGACGCGCAGCAGCCGCAGGGCCCCGCCCGCATTCTGCGCCCAAACCTCGCGGCTGGAAGACTGCCCGGACTTGAAGGCCTCGCGGTTATAACGCGTGCAGACGTCGGCGAGCGGCGCGGAAAGGATGCTGCCGATGTCGCGATGTTCGATTTCGGCGCGGGTTTTGCCTAAAAACGCCGCATGTGCGGCGTTCGCGTAACCATATGTGCGATCGTCGGCCATCGTCCAGATCTGGGTCGGGACGGTGTCCAGCAGCTCCTCGAGCGGGAGCGACAGGTTGTCGGATGGGTGTGCCATACGACCGGAAGCCTCCTTTTTAACAGAGAACACACGTATCAGCAGGATGTTGCGCCGCGTGTCTTTCCAAAATGGGATGTAACTTGAAATACTTGAAAAACATGGAACGACGCGCATCATTGATAAAATAATATTACATGATAATTTGTAAAATGTAAAGATGAATGTAATATTATATAGTAATAGGAAAAAATCAAAGCCTCGTTCGGTTTAAAACGATATTCCGATCATGTAAAATTACATGATTTTTCAACGGAGCTGTGCGTTTATCACAGAAAATTTGCGTGAATTATGGGATAAAGAGTTGATCAATAGCGTGTCCGGATGGACACTGCAAAAAGAGCCGCCGGCTGCGCGTGATGCGCGGGACCGCGGCAAAGGAAACGAGCCGATGTTACACGCTGTTATGGCGCAAAACGGGGCGAAGCGATGTTGTTTTTTCCGGAACGGCCGTGTGTAACGCGGCCGACGCAGGATCGATGTAACCGAAAAGATTCGCATCGGTGCAGGTCTACATCGATATGGGCCTGATATGAAAAGGCAAGTTGACACAGAAGCGAGGAAAAACTAAAATGAAAATAAGATTTGAAACGATTGACTCGATAAAAAGTTACACAGAAACAACGAAGACAGACTTCACAGCGCAACAAAACGAAATGCTGACGGAAAGGGGGCAACGATAATGGGCAAGTTATTTCAGAATCGTAGATTTCAAAATGCGATGTTCTTTTTTGCAACGCTCACATCGGTAATCTATCTGTTGTGGCGTGCAATCTTCACGCTGCCGCTGAAAAACGGCATCGTCGCGCTGATCTTCGGCATCATGCTGCTCATCAGCGAGATCACCGCGGCGCTCGGCACTTACGAGCTCTATTGGCGCAAGGCGCGTTCCAGCAAGGTGGATCTCGACCTGCCCCGGATTCCCGCGGAGTGGTATCCGGACGTCGATGTGATTGTAGCCACGCACAACGAACCCGTGGAGCTGCTCTTTAAGACCGTGAACGCCCTGACCTACATGGACTATCCGGACAAGAGCAAGGTGCATATCTACGTTGCGGACGACGGCAACCGTCCCGAGATGGCGAAACTTGCGGAACAGTTCGGCGTCGGGTATTTTCCGCTCGCCAACAATAAGGAAGCGAAGAGCGGAAACCTCAACAACGCCCTGCGCCAGACGCATTCGCCGCTGGTTGCCACGTTTGACGCGGACATGATCGCGCGGCGCGAGTTTCTGATGGAGACGGTGCCGTATTTCTTCCTGCCCCGCATGCAGCATAAGGACGGCGCATGGGAGATTCGAAAGCCGGAAGAGATCGACCCGAACTACAAGATCGGCTTTATTCAGACGCCGCAGAGCTTCTATAACCCCGACCTGTTCCAGTTCAACCTCTACGCCGAGCACAACATCCCAAACGAGCAGGACTTCTTCTCGCGCGAGATCAACGTGATGCGCAACAGCACCAACGCCGTGGCGTATACCGGCAGCAATACGGTCATCTCCCGACAGGCGCTCGAAGAGATCGGCGGATTTCCGACGGACACGATCACCGAGGACTTTGAAACGGGCATCAAGATCCAGTCCAAGGGCTATACGACGTATTCCACGCTTCGCCCGCTGGCGAGCGGACTTGCGCCGACAAGCATCAAGAGCATGGTTACCCAGCGCGTGCGTTGGGCGCGCGGCGTGATTCAGTCCATCCGCAACACCAAGCTGCTCAGAAATAAGGGGTTGTCCCCAAGCGCGCGGATCAGCTACTATCTCTCGTATTCCTATTGGTGGTCGTTCGGACGGCGGCTTGTGTTTACCTTCGCGCCGATCATGTTTGCGCTCTTCAGCCTGCAGATCGTCAACACCACCTTCTGGGAGATCATGGCGATTTGGGGCCCGCAGTACATCTTCTACAGCCTCGCGGTCCGCTGCCTCTCGAGCGACACGCGAAACCAGCGCTGGAATCAGATCATCGATACGATCCTTGCGCCGTTTCTCGTGATTCCGGTGCTTCTGGAGACCATCGGCGTCAAGCAGCTGAAGTTCAAGGTGACGGACAAGAGCACCAGCAAACCGCAGCACTCCAATTTCGTGTACATCGTGCCGCAGCTGGTCATGCTCGCCATGTCCATCGCGGGATTGATCCGCTATCTCGGCGGCAAGTACGGAACGGCGCTGTTTTACAGCAGCTTCATCGCCTTCTGGCTCATCCTGAATATCACAAACCTGCTCTATGCGGTGTATTTCATGATGGGGCGGAAAGCTTTCCGCGCGAGCGAGCGCTTTGAGGCGGATATCCCCGTTCGGCTGACCTATCGCGGCAAACCGTTTTCCGCGACGACGAAAAACATCTCCGAAGGCGGATTTCTCTTCGCGCTCGAACATCCGGCTTATCTGCCGGACGACGAGGCGCTGGACTTCACGCTCAGGAGCGACAGATACCGCGCGGACGTGAAGGGGCGGATCGTCTACATCAACAGTACGGGCAACCAATGGCTCTATCATGTGCGGCTTGAACCCGAGATGAGCGCCGAAGACCGCAGGCAATACCTGCAGCTCGTCTACGACCGCCAGCACTCGCTGCCGAAGTCGATGAACATCTGGGTGACCGCGTTTGACGACATCGTCAACAACGCGAGCATGCGCCTGGAAAAGCAGCGCTCCGAAATGCGCGCGCTGCCGCGTATCCAGCTCGAGCGGTTCGTCCGCTTTGAAGAGGGCGTAAGCGGCACGCTGATAGACTTCAACTTCAAGTACATGCTCATCCGCGGGCTGAGCGAACGCGCCGATACGCTTACGCTCGTGCCGCGCGCCGGCATCCGCGTCCAGCTGGAGAACACGAAGCGGTCCATGAACACGCCGGGCGTCACGCTCTATACGGTGACAAACTGGGAAGAGCTTGCCGCCAGCAAGGCGTTTCAGACGCTGCTGGAGGACTGGATCTTCGAGCATAAACAGGGAACCCTGCGTCCCCGCCGCGAAAAGAGGCAGGCGGCCGCATAATCGATCTCGTAAATCCACGCGCCCGTTCCGGCCGCCCGCATATGCACGGCGGCCGGCGGGCGCAAGCAAAACTGGGAAAGGAATGGAAACGATCGCATGACGATGATATGGACCGTAATACGGCTGATCGCGTTTCTGCTCTCCGCGGCGGGGTATGTCGCCTATGCGCGCGCATACCTGAAAATCCCCGTCCGCGCGAGCTATATCTTCGTGTTTTCCTCCCTCGCGCTGCTCATGTATCTCGCCGGGCTTGCGGGCGTTTTGGCCTATGCGGCATATGCGCTCTTCGGCGGCGGACTGATCTTGCTTCTCGTTCTGATCTGGAACAAAAAAATCTCGCTTGCGTATAACATCTCCTCGCTCAGCGCGCTCAACATCGCGTTTGTCGTCGTATTCGGCGCCATCGCCGCCTCGCTGGTCAATACGCTGTTTGTGCACTACGACAATTTCTCCCATTGGGCGGTCGTCGTGAAATACATGCTGGTGACCGACCGCATTCCGGACGCGGTCAGCGCGATCATCGACTTCAAGAGCTATCCGCTCGGCAGCTCGTCGTTTCTCTACTATATCGGCCGCATCGTTGGCAACGGCGAGGGCGTCATGCTCATCGGCCAGGCGATATTGCTCTTTGCCAGCTTTTATGCGGTGTTCGGCGTCATCCGGGACAACAAGCGGTTCCTGCTCGCGGCGCTGCTCGGCCTCGGCTGCGCGTCCATGGCGTATTTCAACATCAGCATCCGCATCAACAACCTGCTCGTGGACTTCTTGCTTCCCGCGCTGGCGCTCGCCGCCGTCGGGGCGATGCAGTCCGAACGCAAAAGCTGCTGGATTGCGTGTCTGTCTAGCCTGCCGGTGCTGGGACTATTGGCCATCGTGAAAAACACCGGCATTTTCTTTGCGCTGCTGGGATTTGTGGTGCTGGTCTACCGCGCCGTGCAGTTTCAGCGGGCGGACGCGAAGCTGCGTCCCTTCTACTGGGTGGCGATCGGAACCATCGTTCTCTCGCTCGTGCCGCTGATCCTCTGGAATGTGCATACGTCCCTCGCGTTTCCGGCGGGGTCCTCCAAGTTCAGCTACGATTTTCAGACGCTTTCGTCGTTTTCAATCGATAAGACGCCCGAGCAGATCGGGTCCATCGTTCGGCTGTTTTTCCAGACGGTCACGTCGCCCGGCCAGCTGACCACGTTCGGCTTTCTGCTCTATAACGGCATCGCGCTTGCGGCGTATCTCGTCGCGCGGTTTGTGTTTCACAAGCGCTGGAAGCTGCTTGGCACGCTGCTGCTGCTCGATCTCGGCGTCGTTCTCTATTACGGCGGCATATTGGCCATGTATATCCTGTCCATGCCGCTGGACGAGGCGCTGCGCCTCGCGGGCTTTGAGCGGTATGCATCGAGCATGATCCTGTTTTTCATCGGCGCGCTCGCCATGCGGCTGACGATGGACGCGGAAGATTCGTTTTATTACCAGCAGGGGGAACAGCGGGACTACCACGCGTTTCGCAGCCTGACCTCGAAAAACATCTATCAGGTGGCGACGGTGCTGCTCTCGGTCGTCGCGTCGCTGATTCTGATTTCCGAGCTCAACGGCATGAATACCATCAAGCGCGCGTATGCCGACTCTCTGCCGGCAAAGGTGGAGGCCATGGTAGGGGACAACTGGCATGCGCCGGACAACGACACGCGATATCTCTTTTACGCCACGGATCAGGACGATCAGGTTTCGAGCTATTATCTGCCGTATGTCGCGCGGTATTTCCTCTTTGCCTCGCAGGCGGACGCGGTGAGCACGTTTACCGACGACGCGTTTATGGGACAGATTCAAACCTACGATCGATTTGTCATTCTGGAAAGCACGCCCGCCATCCGCGCCTATATGCAGGCGCACGCGGGCCTTCCCGGCGATCCGGGCGTTTACGACGTGCGCGAGACGTTTCCGGAGGCCGTGATCCCGGGAGAATAGGGAGTTGGCGCAGGCCGCGGGAGGCCCGTCGTAAAATCTTGCATATATTATATATTTTTTCCGTGAAACGCTTGCAATTTATGCTCAAACATGATAAATTGTCACCAATCGCAACAACGAAAGCGAAAAGGAAACGTTTTATGACCAGCATCGCCCGCACAGCCGAATACCGCTACTTTTACTTTACCGGCTTTTATTTCGGTAAGGTTTCGTTCGGTTTGGCTGGACAACGGTGATCGCAGAATAAAACGCGCGTTACGATCGCTAAGCACCGCAGCCGAACCGGCTGCGGTTTTTTTACAGCCGGAGGGAGAAAGCAATGATCGTCATACTCAAGCCAAACCCGAATCCAGACCAACTGGAGAGCCTGAAAAACTGGCTGCTCGGCAAGGGCATCCAAATCCACACCAGCCTCGGAACGAGCCATATGATCCTCGGCCTCGTCGGGGACACGTCCACGCTGGACATCGACCTGATCAGCGCGCTGGATATCGTCGAGGACGTCAAGCGCGTGCAGGAGCCTTACAAAAACGCCAACCGCAAGTTCCATCCCGAGGACACCGTTATCCGGGTGGGCGATACGCAGATCGGCGGCGGCACGCTGACGATCATGGCGGGGCCCTGCTCGGTGGAGTCCGAAGAGCAGATCGTCGCCGTGGCAAAGGCCGTCAAGGCCAGCGGCGCGACCATGCTGCGCGGCGGCGCGTTCAAGCCGCGCACGTCCCCGTATTCGTTCCAGGGCATGGGCGCGGAGGGACTGCGCCTGCTCAAGCTCGCGCGGGAAGAGACGGGGCTGCCAATCGTGAGCGAAATCATGGACACGTCCCAGATTTCGCTGTTCGACGACGTGGATGTCATCCAGGTCGGCGCGCGAAACATGCAAAACTTTAACCTCCTGAAATTACTCGGCGCGCAGGAAAAGCCGGTCATGATCAAGCGCGGCCTTTCCTCCACCTATGAAGAATGGCTCATGAGCGCGGAATACGTCATGGCCAACGGCAACGAGCAGGTCGTCCTGTGCGAGCGCGGCATCCGCACCTTTGAAACCTACACGCGAAACACGCTGGACCTCTCCGCCGTTCCGGTGCTGCGGCACCTGACGCATCTGCCGGTGATCATCGATCCCAGCCATGCGACGGGTAAATATGCGCTGGTCGCGCCGCTGGCGATGGGCGCGGTGGCCACGGGCTGCGACGGGCTGCTCATCGAGGTGCACAACGACCCCGCGCATGCGCTCAGCGACGGGCCGCAGTCCCTGAACCCCGAAGCCTTCGACCGGCTGAACAAAAGACTGCTCGCGCTGCACGCCTTCCTGTCCGAAGGGGAGGGAGCGAAATGAACGTCGGCATCGTCGGCCTTGGCCTCATCGGCGGGTCGATGGCAAAGAGCATCAAAATTCGCACGGCGCATACGGTCTGGGGCCTCGACCTCGACGCGGAGACGATGATGCTCGCGCGGCTCAGCGGCGCCATCGACGGCACGCTGACCAGTGAAACGCTGGCGCAGTGCGATCTCGTGCTCGTCGCCATCCGTCCCGCGGCCGCGGTGAACTGGGTGCAGGACAACGCGGAGCACATCGCAAAAACGGCCATTCTCGTGGACCTCTGCGGCGTCAAGCGCAGCGTCTGCGCGGCGATCGGACCGATTGCGAAAGAGCGCGGCTTTGCCTACATCGGCGGGCACCCGATGGCGGGGCGCGAGCGCGGCGGGTTTGTGCACTCCAGTGTGGAGCTCTATACCGGCGCGTCGATGATCCTCACGCCGGACGAGCACACCGACATGCGCATGCTTGAGACGCTCAAGTCCTTCTTTACGGACATTGGTTTCGCGGGACTGACGTTTTCCACGCCGGACGAGCACGACCGCATCGTCGCCTACACCTCGCAGCTGGCGCATCTCGTTTCGAGTGCATATGTCAAGTCCCCCGAGGCGCAGCGCAGGCGTGGCTTTTCGGCGGGCAGCTTTCGGGACATGACGCGCGTGGCGCATCTCGACGAGGCGATGTGGACGGAGCTGTTTCTCGACGACGCGGACTACCTTGCCGAGCAGCTCGATATTCTGATCGACCATCTGAACGAATACCGCGACGCGCTCGGCGCGCGGGATGCCGCGCGCCTGCAGGCGCTGCTGAAAGACGGGCGCGAAAAGAAAGCGACGGCGGGAGGGAACTAGCGGATATGGAACATCGCGTCATCCCCGTGCGCGTGCGGGAAGGGTACGACGTCGTCATCGGCAATGGCCTGCTCCAGGAGAGCGGGCGGCTGATCCGCGCGGCGCTGGGCGAATGCCGCCTTGCGCTCGTCACGGACGATAACGTTGCAGGCCTGTACCTCGAAGCGCTGATGGACAATCTCGCGCAGGCGGGATACGACGCGTGTTCGTTTGTTTTTCCGGCGGGCGAAGCGCACAAGCGCATGGATACGCTCTCGCAGATGCTGGAGTTTTTTGCGGCCGAACGGCTGACGCGAAAGGACTGCGTCCTCGCGCTCGGCGGCGGCGTGACCGGAGACATGGCGGGGTTTGCCGCGGGGTGCTACCTGCGCGGCGTGCGCTATGTGCAGTTGCCGACGACGCTGCTCGCCGCTGTGGACTCGTCGGTCGGCGGCAAGACGGCGGTCGACCTCGCGGCGGGCAAAAACCTGGCGGGGTTGTTTCATCAGCCGTCGCTCGTGCTTTGCGATACGGACTGCTTTGCTACGCTCGCGCCGAAAGAGTTTGCAAACGGCGCGGCGGAGGCGATCAAGACCGGCATTCTGGACGACGAATCGCTGTTTGCGCTGTTTGAATCGGGGGACGTGCGGGAGCGTGTCGGCGAGATCGTCGCGCGGTGCGTGGCCTTCAAGGCGCGCGTGGTCGAGCAGGACGAGACGGAATCCTGCCTGCGCAAGACGCTCAATCTCGGGCATACCGCCGCCCACGCAATCGAGCGCTGCAGCGGCTTTTCAACGCCGCACGGGCACGCCGTCGCGGTCGGGCTGGCCATCATCGCCCGCGCCGCCGAGCGGCTGGGCTGGGCGCAGGAGCCGATCGCGGCGCGCATTGAACAAGTGTTGACCAAAAACGGCTTGCCTGTGACCACGGAGTTTTCGCCGGAGGCGCTGGCCGAGGCCGCGCTTTCGGACAAGAAGCGTGCGGGCGGAAGCATCACGCTCGTCGTTCCGCACCGCATCGGCGACTGCTCGCTGATCGATTTGCCCGTCGAGCGCCTTGCCGAGGTGTTTCGCGCGGGGATGGGGGCGGGCGCATGAACGTTTCGATGATGCCCGCGCCGCTGAACGGTACGATCTCCGCCATCGCCTCCAAGTCCGATGCGCACCGCCTGCTCATCCTCGCGGCGCTGAGCCGTGGCGAGACGCGTCTCGTCATGGAGCGCCGCTCGGAGGACATCGACGCGACCATCGGCTGCCTTCGCGCGCTCGGCGCGCAACTTTCGCCGGAATCCGGCGGCGTTCTCGTGCGCGGCATCGAGCAAGCGGCAAAGAACCCGTTGCTCGACTGCAAGGAGAGCGGTTCGACGTTTCGGTTTCTGCTGCCTGTGGCAGCGGCGCTGTGCGACCGCGCGCGCTTCACCGGCGGCGGACGGCTGCCGGAGCGGCCCGTCGGCGAGCTGATGCGCGCCATGGAGGAGCACGGCGTTTCGTTTTCCGCCGACCGTCTGCCGTTTACAACGAGCGGCCGGCTCAACGGCGGAGACTACGCGCTGCCGGGCAACGTCAGCTCGCAGTACCTCACGGGGCTGCTGCTCGCGCTGCCGTTGCTGAAAGAATTGAGCCGGATTACGCTGACCACGCGGCTGGAGTCCGCCGCATATGTGGACATTACGCTGCACGCGCTGACGCGCTTTGGCGCGGAGGTGCGCGAGGCGAAGGGCGTCTATTCGATTTCCGGCGGGCAGGCGATCGTCTCGCCCGGCGAACTGCGCGTGGACGGGGACTGGTCGAACGCCGCCTTTTTCCTCGCGGCTGGCGCGCTCGGCGCGCCGGTGCGCGTCACCGGCCTCGACCTCGGTTCTCCGCAGGGGGATAAGGCGATTCTGGACGCGCTGCTCGCGTTCGGCGCGCCGGTGGAGGCGTCGTCCGGTTCGGTCGCGGTTTCGCCCGCGCCGCTCAAAGGCTGCGAAATCGACGTCGGCGATACGCCGGACCTGCTGCCCGTGCTCGCGGTGCTCGGCGCCGCGGCGGAGGGCGAGACGCTGCTGGTCAACGCCGCGCGCCTGCGGCTCAAGGAGAGCGACCGGCTTGCCTCCGTTTCCGCCATGCTGCGCGCGCTTGGCGGCTCGGTCACCGAACTGCCGGATGCGCTGATCGTCCGCGGAGCGAAGCTGACGGGCGGCGCGGTGGAGAGCGCGCGAGACCATCGCATCGCCATGGCGGCGGCGATCGCGTCCGTTTGCTGTAAAGGCGAGGTAACGATCCTCGGCGCGGACGCGGTGAATAAGTCGTATCCTACATTTTTTGAAGATTTTAACCGGTTGGGAGGGAACGCGCATGTCGTCTGAATTGGGAACCGTCCTGCGCATCGGCGTGTTCGGCGAATCGCACGGGCGCGCAATCGGCGTGACGATGCAGGGCCTGCCCGCGGGCGAGGCGGTCGATATGGCGGCGCTGGAGGCGTTTCTGGAGCGCCGCCGGCCCGGCAGAAACGCACTCTCGACCGCGCGGGTCGAGCCGGACAGACCGGTGTTCCTCTCCGGCATGCTGGAAGGCAAAACCACCGGCAGCCCGCTCTGCGCGATCATTGAAAACGCGGACGCGCGCTCGCGCGACTATACGGAATTTGCCGACAAGCCCCGTCCCGGGCACGCGGACTACACCGCCTATCTCAAATGGGGCGGTGCGGCGGACATGCGCGGCGGCGGACACTTTTCGGGGCGGCTGACCGCGCCGCTCTGCATCGCAGGCGGCATTGCAAAGCAGATTCTCGCGCGGCGGGGCGTCGCAATCGGGGCGCATCTTGCCGCCGTTGCAGGCGTCGCGGACGAGCCGTTTCCGCTGCTGCCGACCGGCGCGCTGTTTGACGAAATCGCGCAAAAGGACTTTCCGGTGCTGGACGAGGCGAAGGGCAAGCGCATGCAGACGGCGATTTTGACCGCGTCCCGCGAGGGGGACTCCGTCGGCGGCGTAATCGAATGCGCGGCCATCGGACTGCCCGCGGGGCTCGGCGGCCCGATGTTTGACGGCGTGGAAAACCGCCTCGCGCACGCGTTGTTCGGCATTCCCGCCGTCAAGGGCGTGGAGTTCGGCGCGGGGTTTACCGCGGCGGCCATGCGAGGCAGCGAGCACAACGATCCCTTCCGCATCGGCGCGGACGGATCGGTCACGACCGAAACAAACCACGCCGGCGGCATTCTCGGCGGCATCACCACGGGACAGCCGCTTGTGCTGCGCATCGCCCTGAAACCAACGCCGTCCATCGCCAAAGCGCAGCGCACCGTGAGCCTGTCGAAGCATGAAAACGCGGAACTCGTCGTCAAAGGACGCCATGACCCCTGCGTCGCGCATCGCGCGGTGCCGGTGGCGGAGGCTGTGACGGCGCTGGTTCTGCTGGATTTGATACTGGAGGAGAAACGAGAATGGATTTAGAACAACTTCGCACCCAGATCGACGCCGTGGACGGCCAGATGCTCAAGCTCTTTCTCGAGCGCATGCACCTTGGTGAGCAGATCGCCGCGGTTAAGCGCGAAAGCGAACTGCCCGTGCTCAGCAAATCGCGCGAGCGGGAAGTCCTTGCGCGCGTGCAGGCGGAGGCGGGAGAGATGGAGCCTTACGCCTATCAGCTTTTTACGACGCTGATCGAGCTGAACAAGGCGCGCCAGACGGAGCTCTACGCGCAGCCTTCTCGGGTGCGCGGGCTCATCGAGGGCGCGCTCGCCGCGCCGGAGGAGACGTTTCCCCGCACGGGGACGGTCGCCTGCCAGGGCGTCGAGGGTGCGAACTCCCAGGCCGCCTGCGACAAGCTGCTGCCGCGCGGCAATATCGTCTACGTCAAGAGCTTTGAGGCGGTGTTCGACGCGGTGGAGTCCGGCTTGTGCAAGTTTGGCGTGCTGCCCATTGAAAACAGCGCGAACGGCTCCGTGCGCACGGTCTATGACCTGCTGCAGAGAAAGCGCTTCTCCATCGTGCGCGGCACCACGCTGCACATCCACCACGAACTGATGGCAAAGCCGGGCACGAAGCTTGGCGACATCACAGAGATCTATTCCCATGAGCAGGGCATCGGCCAATGCAGCCGGTACTTGAGCAGCCTCAACGGCAAGGTGAAGGTCATCCCCTGCGCGAATACGGCAGTCGCCTCCAAGATGGTCGCCGAGGGAATCAATCCCCACGCGGCGGCGATCAGCTCGCACGCCTGCGCCGAACTCTACGGGCTGAGCGTGCTCAAGGACGACATACAGGACAGCGAAAATAACTACACGCGCTTCATCTGCATCGCGAAAAACCCGGTCATCTATGCGGGATCGAACAAGATCAGCCTGATTCTGGACTGCAAAAACGAACCGGGCGCGCTGAACAGCATCCTGGCAAAGATATCCGCGTACGGTGTGAACACCAGCAAGATCGAGAGCTGTCCGGTTACGGGGCGGAATTTCGAATTCATCTTCTTTTTCGATCTCGACGCGTCCGTGCGCGAACGCGGCGTGCTGCCCATGCTCGAAGAGCTCGAGCGCATCAGCGAGAGCTTTACCTTCCTCGGCAACTACTCGGTGGTGTGATCCGTGGATAAGCGCATCTACGGGCTGATCGGCCGCTCGCTGCTGCACAGCTATTCGGTGCCGATCCATCGCGCGCTGGGAAACGAAGCCTATGCGCTCTATCCGCTCGAGCCGGAGGCGCTGGGCGAATTTCTCCTGCGCAAAGACGTCGCGGGACTGAACGTAACGATTCCCTACAAGCGGGACGTGATGGCTTATTGCGCCGAGCTGGATGAAACCGCGCGCGAAATCGGCAGCGTAAACACGCTGGTGCGCCGCGAAGACGGCACGCTCAAAGGCTATAATACCGACGCGTACGGATTTCGCTATATGGCGATGCGCGCGGGCATTTCGTTTGCGGATCAAAAGGTCGTGATCCTTGGCAGCGGCGGTTCGTCGCTCATGGTGCGCTACGTCGCGCAGCGCGGCGGCGCGCGGCAGATCGTCGTCGTCTCGCGCAGCGGCGCGGACCACTACGGCAACCTCGATCGCCACGCCGACGCGCAGGTGCTCGTCAACACGACTCCCGTCGGCACATACCCGCAAACAGGGGAGATGCCTGTCGATCCCGCGCTGTTTCCGGCCTGCGAAGGCGTGCTGGACCTCGTATACAACCCGCGCAGGACCGCGCTGTTGTTTCGCGCGCGAGAGCTTGGCATTTCGTGCTCGGACGGGTTGAGCATGCTGGTTGCGCAGGCAAAGGCCGCGGAAGAGCTGTTTTTTGGCAAGGCGATAGCGGACGGCGAGAACGAGCGCATCCTGCGCCTGCTGAGCCAAACCATGCAGAACATCGTGCTCATCGGCATGCCGGGCAGCGGCAAGAGCACGGTCGGCGAGGCGCTGGCGCGTCTGACCGGCCGGAAGATGGTCGATCTGGACGAGCAGATTGCGCGCGCGGCCGGATGTTCGATTCCGGAGATCTTCACGCACAGCGGCGAGGCGGCGTTTCGAAAGCTGGAGCGCGAACAGACGCAGGTCTGGGGCAGGGAAAGCGGGCTGATTCTGGTCACGGGCGGCGGCGTCGTCAAGGACGAACGGAACTACCCCGCGCTGAAGCAGAACGGACGCCTCTATGAAATTCGGCGCGACATCGCGCTGCTTGCGCGGGAAGGCAGGCCGCTTTCGGCAAATGCCGACCTGAGCGACATGCTGCGCGAGCGCGGCCCGCTTTACGAGCGGTTTCGCGACGCGCGCATCGCCAACGACGCGCTGCCGGAGCAGGCTGCCGAGCAGATCTGGCAGGACTTTTGCGACAACGCGGACTGAACCATTTCGATACAAAGCGGAGGAAAACGCATGAAAATCCTCGTGATCAACGGACCGAACCTGAACCTGCTGGGCCTGCGCGAACCGGACATCTACGGAAAGAGCACGTATTCCGATCTCGTCGGGATGATCCGCGCGGAGGCGGACCGGCTCGGCGTGGAGGTCGAGTGTATGCAGAGCAACCACGAAGGCGCGCTGGTGGACGCGATTCAGGGCGCCTACGGCACGGCGGACGGCATCGTGATCAATCCCGGCGCGTATACGCACACCAGCATCGCGCTGCTGGATGCGGTCAAAACGGTCGGCATTCCGACCGTGGAGGTGCATATCTCCGACGTGGACATTCGAGAAGCGTTTCGGCGCGTGTCCTATATCCGCCCCGCGTGCGTCGCGAGTATCAAGGGCCACGGGCTGGAAGGGTATCTTGAGGCGCTCCGATTGCTGGTAAAACAAGATTGACTGACCGCAAAAAAACGCTTTCGAACTCAGGTTCGGAAGCGTTTTTCGTTTTGCGATACGTTCGACTATTTTGGCTGTTCGTAGCGAATAGGGTCTTTGGCCGTAACGCGCCTGACGAATAGCAGCAGGACGAGCCCGATGATCAGAAAGAGCAGGATGGAGCCGATCGCCCAATACAGCCCGTAGTGCTCGGCGTGCAACGTGTCCGCGCCGTGGTTGAGATACCAGTTGTTCATGCGAAACGACAGCGTGCCGAATACGAGCGGGCCGACGAAGGTCGAGGTGCGCCCGGCGACCGAGAGAAAGCCGTAGAATTCCGCAGTCTTTGCCGCGGGGGCGAGCTGACTGACCATTGAGCGGCTGACTGCCTGCGCACCGGAGAGCGAAAAACCGGCAAAGAACCCGACCACGAAGAACAGCGTGAGGCTGTCCGCGAAAAACAGCGCGACGATGCACGCAATCAGCATGAGCAGCGAGATCAGAATAGAGTCCTTGCTGCTGAGCCGGTCGGAGATCTTGCCAAAGAGCAGCGCGCCGGCCGCGCCGGAGATCTGGATGACGATGACAAAGAGGATCAGCTGGATCTGCGTCATGCCAAAGAGGGTAGCGCCGATGATGGCGGCGAAGTCCATCAGCATCATGATGCCGTCGTTATAGATCAGAAACGCGACCGTATATTTGATGAACTCCCGATAGCTCTTGATGGAGCGGAACGTATACGCGAGGCGCTCGAACGCGATCCGGATGTTGCCTTCCTGCGGTTTTTCGCCGGAATTCTCGTCCGCTTCCTTCACCCAGAGCAGCGTCGGCACGGAGGAGAGCAGGTAGAACGCGGCGGTGATGAGAAACGCGACCGGAATCGGGAACCCTTTTACAAGCTGAATGGGGATGAGCACGAGAACGAGCGCGGCGATACCGCCGAGCATGCCGATCGCCCAGCCTTTGCCGGAGACGGAACCGATGTTTTCCGGCTTCGATACGGAGGTCAACAGCGCGTCGTAAAACACCTGCGCGCCGCGGTAGCCGATCTCCGCGAGGATGAAGTAAAGCATGCCGGTCAGAACATCCCCTTTGCGCACGAAAAAGAGCATCGCGGTAAAGACGACGGACAATGCGGTGAATCCCATGAGGAAGGCTTTCTTCGACTTGGAGTAATCCGCAATGGTGCCGAGGATGGGGGAGATCACGGCGACGAGCACCGCCGCAATGCCGACCGAGAGGCCCCAGAGGCGCGTTCCGTCCGCGCCGCCGACGACCGTGTTTTTGAAATACGCCGAATAGACGGCGAGGAGTATGACGGAGGCATAGGCGGAATTTCCGAAGTCATAAAAATACCAGGACCAGCGGGGACGCCGGGAAGGATCGCGCGGCTTTTGCTTCATAAACGGGTTCTCCTGATCAAAACGATTTGGCAAGGGGTGGAAGGCGGAAAACGACCATGATCACTGCCCTTGTCAAGCGTATTGTACTCCTGCGCGCGCGGCTGGGCAATGCGGTTTTTTACGATGGAGCCGTCGCGCCGAGAGAAACAAAATCCTCCCGGGTCGGGAGGATGCTAAATCGAAGCGACGCTGCCCGTCATGTGATGCGTGCGGCTCGCCGTTTTATTTATCAAACGCGCTCACGACGGCGTCTTTTGCGTTGATTGCGGCTTCCTTGGCCTTCTCGGCGTATTCGGGCGCCTTTTCCTTGATGGTCTCGGCGGCGTTTGCAACGGCTTCCTTCACGTCGTCCGCGGCGTCCTTTGCTTTCTGCGAAAACTGCGGCGCCTTTTCCTGAAAAGCGGCGGTCGCGTCGTGATAGACCTCTCCGGCGGCCTTCTTGACTTCTTCGAAATAGTCTTTTGCGTCCACCTTGCCGTCCCCGTTGACGTCCTGCACGCCGTCGGGGTTGTTTTCCTTGACTTTATCCGCAACGCGGACCGCTGCAACGGTAGCTCCGGCGGTAACGCCGATGCCCAGTAGTTTTCTCAGAAAACCCACAGTGGTAACCTCCTCATTTTTTTATCATTATAATCGATAACAGGCTCTGTTTCAATACAGGCGGGGCGCTTTGCAGGATGGGGATGCAAAAAACAGACCGCGCAGATGGATGCGCGGTCTGTCGTGAATTGGACAAACGGTCTTTATTTGCCGAACAGCGAAAGCAGGATGCCCGCTGCGACGGCGGAACCGATGACGCCGGCCACGTTCGGGCCGATGGCGTGCATGAGCAGGAAGTTTTTCGGATTCGCCCTCTGGCCTTCCAGATGCGACACGCGCGCCGCCATGGGCACGGCGGAAACGCCGGCGGAGCCGATCAGCGGATTTACCTTGCCGCCGGTGAGCACATACATGAGCTTGCCAAGCAGCAGGCCGCCGACCGTGCTGAACATGAACGCGATCAGTCCGAGGCCGATGATCATCAGCGTCTCGGGGCGGAGGAACGTATCCGCCGCCGCGGTCGCGCCGACGGTGACGCCGAGGAAGATGGTCACGATGTTGATCAGCGCGTTCTGAGCGGTATCGGAGAGACGCTCCACAACGCCGCACTCGCGGAAGAGATTGCCCAGCATGAGCATGCCGATCAGCGGGGCGACGGACGGGAGCAGCAGGATGCAGAGGATGGAGACGATGATCGGGAAGCAAACCTTCTCGAGCTTCGAAACGGGGCGCAGCTGCACCATGACGGTTTCGCGCTCTTTCTTCGTGGTGAGCAGCCGCATGATCGGCGGCTGGATGATCGGAATCAGCGCCATGTAGGAATACGCCGCAATGGCGATGGCAGGAAGCAGATCCGGCGCAAGGCGCGTGGTGAGGTAGATGGCCGTCGGGCCGTCCGCGCCGCCGATGATGCCGATGGAGGCCGCTTCGCCGGGTGCAAACCCGAGCGCGTTGGCGATGATGAACGCCGCGGCGATGCCGAACTGCGCGCCGGCGCCCATAAAGAGGCTGCTCGGGCTCGCGATCAACGGCCCGAAGTCGGTCATCGCGCCGATGCCGAGGAAGATCAGCGACGGGTAGATGCCGAGCTTGACGCCCTGATAGAGATAATAGAGCAATCCACCGTTTGCGGTGTCGGTGGCGTGATCCATCAGACCCGTGAAGGGCAGGTTGGCCAGCAGCATGCCGAACGCGATCGGCAGCAGCAGCAGCGGTTCGAATTTTTTCACGATCGCCAGATAGATCAAGATCAGCGCGATGGCGATCATGACCATATACTGCCAGGTCAGGGCAGTAAATCCGGACGTATTCCAGAGTTTTTCCAGTGCTTCAATCAGTAACATCGTATTCTCCTTCTGTATTCTGGGGTTGCCCGTTTACTGCGTGATCTTTTTACGCTTTGCCGCGTGCTCAGAGACCTCGACGATCAAAGAGAACAGGGTAACGAACAGATACAGCGCGAACAGAGCAAAGAATACGACGGCCATAATGAACACGGCGATGAGCAGACTTTCGCCAAAGGACATAGGAATTGCCTCCCTTACAAATGCAGAGCCGATGCTGTACCGCATCGGCGCATGCAGATTTTCTGATGATTTTTCAACACGCGCCGCCATTTTTCGACCGGGCGGCGCACTGCCGTCCGGCAGGCTGAAAACGCAGCGCGCGAAATCCAAATTCACGTGAAATCATAAAGCATTTCGGCCGATTTGTCAATCTATTCCATATAATAAGATTGATATGGCAGCGCAACCAAACAGGCATCTTCCCCCGAAAAACGCAGGGAAAACGGGCTCAAAACCGCCGCCGGAAAAGCGCCGGTGTTCTCTTCAGCGTTCGCATCGTTCCGAGAGGAGATAGAGCGGGACGGCGAGCAGCTGCGCGCCTGCAGAGACGGCGATCATCGCGGGGATGCTCCAGTCGTACAGCGCGCCGAGCAGCCAGCTGCCGAGGAACCAGAAGATGCCGAAGACAAACTCAAAGATACCGTATCCCGTTGCGCGGCTGTCCTTTGGCACGATGCTTGCGACCGCCGCCTTGAGGATGGATTCCTGCGCGCCCATGCCGATGCCCCACATGGCGATGCCGATGAGCAGCGCAAGATTGCTGTGCATCCCGAAGATGAGCAGCGCAAACGGCGCGGAGAGCGCGGTCGAAATCACAAGCGCGCGAACGCCTTTTTTGTCGTAAAGCAGCCCGAAGACCATCGCGGAGACGGCGTCCACCAGCATCGCGCCCGCGTAGAGCAGCGGCAGCGTGCCGCTGTTGACCAGCGTGGCGGTTTCCGACAGTCCGGCGGCGATGCCGGAAAACGAGCGGGAAACGTGCATGATGATCAGCGAATAGTCGATGAACCCGAACGCAAACAGGCTGATGCCGCCGAGATACAGCAGAAATTTCCGCTTGAGGCGAAACGGGACGTATTGCGTCGGTTCCGGCTCAAACCGCTCGGGGTTGGGGAACTTTCGCTTGGTGACGAAGAGCATCACGATGGTCGCGATCGCGGGCAGGAGCAGCAGCGCAAAGCAGAACGAATATCGCTCCAGCATCGTGCCGCCGGTCTTGAACAGCAGCGCGAGATAGAGCATTACGGGGCCGATGAACGCGCCGATCTGATCGAGCATCTCCTGTATGGCGAAGCTTTTGCCGACGCCCTCCTGCTTGGCGGCGAACGAGAGCAGCGTGCTCTTGGCGGGTTTTTTAATCGCTTTTCCGATGCGCTCGATCACGATGAGAACGCCGGCGAAAATCCAGCCGTGCTCTCCCGCGAGCGCAAGCGCGGGTACCGCCAGCACATCCACGACGTATCCGATGATGGTGATGAGCCAATAGCGTTTGGTCTTGTCCGCAAAGCGGCCGAAGAGAAGGCGGAGCGAATAGCCGAACAGCTCGCCGAGGCCGGAGACGAAGCCGATGGTCGCCGCGGACGCGCCGAGCAGCGAGAGGTACGCGCCGCGGATGCTCGCCGCGCCCTCGTGCGTCATATCCGAAAGCAGACTCACGATGCTGAAGAGCAGGATGAACGCCATGGCGGGCGTGAGGGTACGGACGGGTTTTTTCATGTCTGTCGGTCGCCTTTCGGTCACGGTGTGGACGGTTTGGTTTTATTCTACGTTCGCGGTGCGCGATGTGTCAATGCGGCGCGACAACACGGCGGGAAAAACTGGCTCAGGCTATGAAAAAAACGCGCCGGCGGCGGGGCATCTGTTGTGAAAAAGTGGGACGTGCGATAGAAGATGACGGCAAGGCAGGTCCGTCCGCTCGCGATGGTATCAGCGGTGCGACGATCAGGACAACATGACGAAAACAGCGAAAAATCGCGGTTGATCGAACCATTTGTAACTTTGTTGCAAAAGAGACGGCGCATCCCGCTTTCGTGTGACGCGATCGCTTGACAAACAACTGAATTGTGCTAGGGTGATAGTGAGTTCTTTCATATTGCCCGCGTAAAAAACGCAGGAGCAAAATATCAGGAAAGCAGAGGGTAAGAATAGATGAGCAGGCAAACGATTGCAAAGATCACCGCACGGGAAATTCTGGACTCGCGTGGGAACCCGACCGTCGAGGCCGAGGTAACGACAAGCGGCGGTGTGGTCGGCTGGGCGGCGGTGCCATCCGGCGCGTCCACCGGCGCGTATGAGGCGCTGGAACTGCGGGACGGCGACAAGGGCCGCTATCAGGGCAAGGGCGTGCAGAAGGCCGTGAAAAACGTCCGGGATCTGCTTGCGCCCGCGCTATTGGGCATGGACGTAACCAGCCAGCGCGAAATCGATACGGCGATGCTCGCCGCGGACGGCACGCAGGACAAGAGCAAGGCGGGGGCAAACGGCGTGCTCGCGGTGTCGCTTGCGGCGGCGAAAGCCGCGGCGCAGACGCTGGATCTGCCGCTGTATCGCTACATCGGCGGGGTCAACGCGCATGTGCTGCCCGTGCCGATGATGAACGTCATCAATGGCGGCAAACACGCGGACAACAACATCTCCAGCCAGGAATTCATGATCATGCCGGTTGGCGCGCCCACGTTCGCCGAGGGGCTGCGCTGGGGCGCCGAGGTGTTCCATACGCTCAAAGGCATTCTTCACAAAAAGGGACTGAGCACCTCCGTCGGCGACGAGGGCGGGTTTGCGCCGAGCCTCTCCGGCGAGGAGGAAGCGCTCGAGACGCTGCTCGAGGCGATCTCCACGGCGGGATACAAGCCCGGCAAGGACTTCATGCTCGCCATGGACGCGGCGTCGACCGAGATGTTTGACGAAGCGAAAAAAGCGGGCAAGGACGGCAGCTATCTCTTCTGGAAGACCGGCGCGCTGAAATCGCGCGATCAGATGATTCAGTATTGGCAGGACCTTGCGGCGAAATATCCGATCATCTCGCTGGAAGACGGCCTCGCGGAGGAAGACTGGGACGGCTGGCACGCGCTCAACAAGGCGCTTGGCGACAAGATTCAGCTCGTTGGCGACGATTTGCTGGTGACGAACACCCGGCGTCTTGCGCGCTGCATCGAGGAGGAGGATGCAAACTCCATCCTGATCAAGGTGAACCAGATCGGCAGCCTGACCGAGACGCTGGAGGCCATCGAGATGGCGCAGCGCGCGGGCTATACGACGGTCACGTCGCACCGCTCCGGCGAGACGGAGGACACAACCATTGCGGACATCGCGGTCGCGACCAACGCCGGGCAGATCAAGACGGGCGCGCCGTCCCGTACGGACCGCGTGGCAAAGTATAACCGCCTGCTGCGCATCGAGGACGAACTCGGCAGCGCGGCGAAATATGCGGGCAAGGACGCATTCGGCAAGATTGGCAAGCGGATTCTGTAAGAGGAAGATAAACGAGAAAAGTCCCCGAACCGGAAGGCTCGGGGGCTTTTTTATAGGTGCGGCTTCATTCATCCGTCAACCCAAGAATGGGCAGCACGTCCAGCGGAGTCTCGGGATAGTAGTCCGCCGGGATGGTGCGGTCCGCCGTTCCCCAGACCGCCAGCGCGCCGGAGGCGCCCGCCGCGCGCGCGCACTGCATGTCGTACGGCGCGTCGCCGAGGAACAGGATTTCGCCCGGGGAGATGCCGAAGCGCTCCGCCGCAAAGAGCAGCGGGTCCGCGGCGGGCTTGGGGTGCGCCACGTCGTCCGCGCAGACGGCGAGGTCGAAATACGGCGTCAGGCCATATTTGTGGAAATGCTCGAGGTACAGCTCCCGCCCCTGCAAGGTGGCGACGCCGAGCGACAGCCCAGCCGAACGAATGGCGGCAAGCAGGCGTTCAATGCCGTCAAACGGTTTGTTCAGCGCCGCCAGCGGCGCATAATAATCGCTCCAGACCTCTAGCGTGCGCCGCCAGTCCGGCAGGTCGAACATCTCGCCAAGCGCATGGCCGGGCCGGCCGAGCATCTTGCGCAGATCGGCCTCGGGATAGCGTCCGCCGCCCGTGTCCGCCAGCGCGCGGTCGAGCGAAAGGATCAGGTTCGGCGCGGAGTCGATGAGGCACGCGTCGATATCGAACATGACGGCCTTGAATGGCTTTTGAATCGTTTCTTTCATACTGTGTGCAGTCTAGCAGTTTTTGCTTGGCCGGTCAACCGGCGGCGTTACTCGCGCCAGAATTGCTTGAGTTCATTTTCCAGTTCCGACGACGAGCCGACGCGCCGGACGGTCCAGTGCGCGGGCAGCAGCGCGCGGTAATCTGCGAGCGAATAGCGCGTGTCCAGCAGCAGCAGCGCGCCGCGGTCGGTCTCGGTGCGGATGATGCGCCCCGCCGCCTGCAGCACCTTGCTCGCGCCGGGAAACTGGTAGGCATAGCGAAAGCCGCTCTGATAGGTTTCCTCATACGCCTCGCGCAGCACGTCCCGCTCGAGACAGACCTGCGGCAGCCCGACGCCGACCACGACCGCGCCGCAGAGCCGCTCGGCCGGCAGGTCGATTCCCTCGGCAAACACGCCGCCCATGACGGCAAGGCCGACGGCGACGCTTTCGCTGTCCGGCGAAAACCGCGCGAGAAACGCCGCGCGCGCGGCGTCGTCCATCTTGGGCGACTGCTCAAACAGCTCGATTTGCGGCAGCGCCTCGACCAGCAGCGCGGAGAGCTTTTGAAGGTATGTGTGGCTTGGCACAAACACGAGATAGTTGCCCCGCGTTCGCGCGGAAACAAATGCGCAGATCGCCTCCGCGACCAGCGCAAGCGTCGCCTCACGCGCGCGATAGCGCAAATCGACCGGCAGGTGAAACACGGCGAGATGTTCCGGCGGAAAGGGGGACGGCAGCGCGAGAAACGGCGCTTTTTCCCCGACGCCCGAGAGGTCGCGGTAAAACGCAGCCGGCGAGAGCGTTGCGGAAAACAGGATCTCGCTGCGGCATTTTTGATAGACCTCGCCGAGTTTGCCGGACGCGTCCGTGCAAAAGAGCGTGACGGTCCGCGTTGTCTTGCCGCCTTCGTAGAGCGTGCGATAGCGCGCGTCGTAGAGGTCGAGGATGAACCGAAACGCCGAAAGATCGAAGGTCAGCTGCCGCGCGAGCGCACGGTCGGCGGGGACGATTTCGGCGGAGAGCTGGTCGAGCGCGCTTTCGATCGGTCTTATGAGCGATTCGGGCGGCTCGTCGAGCGCAAGCGGGACGGAGAGCTCGGCAAAGCGAGCGGCGACGGCGGCTTCCAGCCGCTTGAGCGCGCGATAGAGCGACCCTTTCCGCTGCGGCTTTGGCACGGAACGGCGGGTTTCAACGATGTTTGCAAGCGAGATCGAGGCGGAATACATGCTGCGCGCGCGGTCGGGCAGGTTGTGCGCTTCGTCCACAAGCAGCACGAACCCGTTTCGACCGGTCACGAAGAACCGCTGCAGCCGCACGCGCGGATCGAAGGCGTAGTTGTAGTCGCAGACGATCAAATCGCACGTGGTGGAGACGTCCAGCGACAGCTCGAAGGGACAGAGAAAATGCCGCGCCGCATACGCGCGGATGACGTCCGGCGTGAACAGCGTGTCGGTCCTGTTCATCTGGGACAGCGCTTCGCCGAGGCGGTCGTAATATCCGCTTGCGCGCGGACAGTCCTCCTCGCGGCAGATGGGCTTATCATAGACGCACATCTTTTCCTTGGCGGAGATCACGACCGTGCGCAGATGCGGCGCGCGGATGAGCCGGGCGGCGTTGATTGCCGCCTCCTGCTGCGTGGTGCGCGCGGTGAGGTAGAAAATTTTGGAGGCATGCCCGTCCGCCAGCGCCTTGAGCGCGGGAAACAGCACCGCCATGGTCTTGCCCGTGCCGGTCGGCGCCTGCGCGAGAAGCGCGGATTTTTCGCGGATGGCGTAATATACCTGCGCGGCGAGTTCGTGCTGTCCTTCGCGAAACGACGGATAGGGAAACGGCATGGCGCTCACATCCGTGCGCAGCGCGCGCTCGTGCGCGTATTCCGTTTCGAGCAGGTCGAGATAGCGGCCCGTGATCAGCCGGTAGAATTCCTCGAGCGCATCTTTTGGAAACGGCTGTGTAAACGTCGTGATCTCGCCCGTGTCCAGGTGAAAATAGGTCAGGCTCACGTCGATTTGCGCTAAGCCGGCAAGCGCGCAATACAGATATGCGTAACATTTCGCCTGCGCCCAGTGCTGCGGATCGCCGCCGCGCAGGCGCTCGCTCTCCAGATAGGTCGTCTTGATCTCCTCGACGCGCTCGTCCCCATAGAGCCGGTCGATGCGCCCGTAGACGGTCAGATCGATGTGCTCGGAGGAAACCGCGCCGGAGACGGAGACTTCGTTTCTTGCACCGTCCGCCGCGATGCTTTGCAGCGCCTGATGCCCGCGGATGCCGTCCAGCAGGCGCGCAGAAGAAGCCGTCGGCGAGATGCTGCCCGAGAGCATGACGGTTTCCACCAGGGTGCGAACGGCGACGCGGCGTTTTTCCAAGGCGATTGCGATCTCCCCAATAAGAGTACATTTGTTTGCTTTTGCCATTATATCACAGCGGCGGGGAAGAAGATATGCGCCGACAAAAAGAGCTTGCGAAGCGGTATGGTTTTGCTATAATAAACTCATAAAACCAAAAGAGTTTCTAAAGTATCATTTCGCTCATTCATAAAATAGATATCGAAGAGGCAGCCATGACAAACGAAGACGAACTCTATCGCGAAACATTTTTGCTCTATCAGGAACACGGGGCAAAATTTACCATGGACGAGCTGGCGGTACGGCTCGGCGTGAGCAAAAAAACGCTCTACGAGCTGGTACCCTCCAAGGAGGGACTGGTGCTGCGCGCGCTGGAGCGATATTTCGACGCGGTGGAACGCCAGCAGGCCGCCATCCGCGCGGACGCGTCTCTCGACGCGCTGGAGCGGGTGGAGCGCTTGCTCTGCGCGGTGCCCGAGATGCCGTTTCGGGACTACCGCATCCGCGAACTGCGGCGCGCGTTTCCGGAGGCGTATCTGCGCCTCACGCGCTGGCTCGAAACCGGCTGGGAGAAAACATTCGCCGTAATGGACGCGGCGCAGGCGGAAGGATCTCTCGAAGACTTCGACCGCGAGCTCTTCAGCAGACTCTACGCCTATGCGATGGAGGGGCTGATGCTCGAACGGGAGCAGCTTACGACGGCGGACTTTGCCGCGCTGCAGCGGCGCGCGGTGCGGATGCTGCTCGGCGGCATATGCACCCGGCGCGGACGGCAGCGGCTCAATTGATCATTTCAAAATCGCATTTTTAGGGGGACGACACGAGTGAGAAACAAGCGCGAACACGTTGAATCAAAGAAAAAAAGGCGCGGCCTCGGCTGGAAAATTCTGCTGGGGCTTGTGCTGGTCGGCGCGATCTGCGCCGTCGTGCTGCTGGTACCGTTTGGCAGGCACGACGTTTCGCCCGCGCCGGATACGACGGTCGATGCAAGCGGGGAATATCAATACGGCGTTCCGCTCGACCCGCAGAGCCCTTGGGCGAAATTCCGCGCCGACGCGCTCAACAACGGCAGAAGCCCTGTGGTGCCTGCCGTGGACGAGACGCTCGCGCCGTGGCGCTACCGCACGGGCAAGGGCGTGTTTTCTTCGCCCGTGGTCGATGCGGCGGGCAATTGCTACATCGGCTCTGCGGATACGGTGTTCTATTCCTTTGCGCCGGACGGAACGGTGAAATGGAGCGTCAAGACCGGGGAGATCATCGACTCCTCCGCGCTGCTGGACGACCGGGGGCGCGTCTACTTCGGCTCGGGCGACGCGAACGTATACTGCCTCGACCGGGAGACGGGCGAAATCCTCTGGAAATCGCCTGCGCAGAGCACGGACGAGGTGGAGGAACAGTATGGCATCAAGACCTACAACGTCAACTGGTTTGAGGGCAACATCGCCATGCTGGCGGACGGCACGCTGCTTGCACCCAACGACAACTATCTCGTCTACGCGCTGGACCGCGACACGGGCGGGCGAAAAACGGCGTATCTCGCCAACGAGATGGTCTGGTCCCTGCCGTCCGTCAATCTTGAGACCGGGCATATCTTCTTTGCCTCGGACTATCAGATCTTGAAAAACGTGTTTGCCTACGACGTCGACGGAACGCGCCTCTGGCAGACCGGCAGCTTTGGCACCGTAGCGGCGACGACGCTGCTGACCAATACCTCGGCAAAGGGCGCGGTCGTGGTCGGCGGGTTCGACGGGTTTGTGCGCGCCTTTGCGCAGGACAGCGGCAAGCTGCTCTGGAAATTCGGCACGAAGGACCACATCTACGCAAGCCCCGCGCAGCTGAGCGACGGCACGATCGTACAGGGCAGTACCGACGGCACGCTCTACGCCATAAACCCCGAAACGGGAGAATCGATCTGGGAATTCGACACGCTGGAACCCATCCGTTCCTCGCCCGCCGTGGACGGAGACGACAACGTCTACTTTGGCAACGGCGAGGGCAAGCTCTACTGCGTCAATCCGGACGGCACGCTGCGCTGGAGTTATCGCTGCATCGACGAGGACAGAAACGACCTCAACGGTTCGCCCGCGCTGGGGAATGACGGCGTATACATCGCCGGCGAGAGCGGCGAGGTGTTCTTCGTTCCCTACGATTACCCGCTTACCACGGCCGGCAAAGAGGACCCGCGCTGCGATTCGGCGGGAGAAGACATGCCGCCGGACGGCGCGCACCTGCTCTTTACCACCGCATTCGGCGCGCTGCTGCCCGCGCCGCCGGAACAGATCGACGCAAATGAACCCATCACGCTCACGCTGCTCGTGCGCGATGGCGGCGACAACGTGCTCTCCGCGCTGGACCGCGGCAGCGTGCGCGTGACCATCGCCGGAAACGAAGGATATCGCGTGGACGTCGGCGCGACGAACCGCTTTCTCAACATCGTGCCGCCGCTTACCGGCTGGCAGCCGGATACGGACGGAACTATCACGGTCAAGGTAGAGGCGACCTATCGGACGCAGCTCTCGCGCTTTGGGCTGAAGTTCTTCGGCGGATCGAAGGCGGGGGAAGCGGCCGCGGCGTATACGTTCCGCGTTCAGCAGGGCGCCGCGACAGAAAATCCGTTCATGTCCGCCGCGCAGGACGGCGAGCAGAGCGTTCTGGAGCTCAGCAGGCTCTCGGCGCCGACGCCGTCTATTCTGCCTTCGTACAACCAGATCGGCTTCGATTCGCTGCATTACATCGCGGGCGCGGTGGATCGAACGGCGGGCGGCGATCTGCTGCTCTGGGTGATCGAAGGACGGTTGAACGAAAACGGCACGTCGTCCATCGACCCCGACGCGGTGACGCGTTATCCCTTGCTGCTGCATGAGCAGGACGGGCTGGTTACGCTCTATAACGACGACGGCTTCAAGATCAAGTTCATCGGCTCCTGGGACATGCCGTTTGCGTCCTATCGCATCAGCGCGCCGCTGGCTGCGGACGGGACGTTTGCGCGGGACGCAGACCTGACCGCCGTCGCCAACTGCGACGAGATCGAGTTTTACGGCATCGGTCTCAAGCTCATGGGCATGAGCGAGTTCAGATCCGGGCAGATGTTCGTGCGCGGCGGCGTCCGCCTGAGCATGCACGACGACGCGGCGATGCCGGACGGCACAGGTCAGGTCTATGTGGAGCAAAGGGTGTCCGATCACCTGATCGACGCGCGCTTTACGGGGAGTTCGCTGCGCGCGGACGAGCATGTGTTCAGCCTGCTCGTGACCGACGCGGGCGGACATCCTCTGCCGCTGTATTACACGAAGAACACCGCGGTCTATGCCAACGCGGACGGGACGATCGATTCCGTCGTGTTGACGCTCGACAAAGGGGAAACGATTCCCGACGGTGCGCGCGTTTACGTGATGGTGGACACCTACCCTGTGTTCGTCGGGTAACGAATCAAGCCAAACGCGGACAGCGAAAGAATCGAACAGCGAAGGAGCCCGCCGGAAAGCGGGCCCCTTTTGCGGAAAGCCGGGTCAGCCGCTTTGCAGCTGCGGCAAAAAAGGCGAGGCCGGGCCGATGTGGTAGACGCGCAGCTCGTGCAGCGCGCGCGTGCAGGCGGTGTAGAGAAGGAGCCGCTCGTCCTGCTCCGCATAGTTGCCGCCTCCGGCGTTGGTGAGTATGACCGCGTCGAACTCCAGCCCTTTTGCCAGATAGGCCGGCAGCACGACCGCGCCGCGGGGAAACTCATCCTCGCCGCCGAGCACGGCGTGCAGCGAAACGTCCGTTCCGAGGGCATGGTATGCCTGCTCGGCCTCCGCGCGCGTGCGCGTGATGATGCCGATGGAGGCGTATCCCTGCGCGGTGAAATCCTGAATGTCCTTGCGGATTGCCGCGAAAGCGGCCTTCGCGTTCGGCACTGCTGCGACAGCTGGCTTAGAGCCATGCCGCCCGACGGACTCGACGGCGCCCGCGCGGCCCAGAATGGAACCGCAAAACGCGGTGATCTCCGCCGTAGAGCGGTAGCTCTTCGTAAACCGCAGCGTCAGCGTGTCCTCCGGCGGAAAGAGCTGGGAGAGAGACTCGTAGCTGCCGAGGCTTGCGTAGGGTGAAATCGACTGGTCGAGATCGCCGAGCATGGTGACGCTTGCCTGCGCGAAAAACAGGCGGATGATCTCGTATTGCAAGGGCGTATAGTCCTGCGCCTCGTCGACGATGACAAAGCGGATCTGCGCCGTCTTCTGCGTTCCGCCCAGCCGGCCCTGCAGATAGAGAAGAGCGATCTGGTCCTCGTAGTGCAGCTGTCCGGTGCGGATCGTCTCCAGCGTATAGCGAGAAATATCCTCCGTCTGTTCGGCGGGTTCCGCGGGCAGCAGCTCGGGCAGTTCGGCCAGAAACGATTCGTAAACGCTCGTGACATCGATGCCGGTCATGCGCGCGGCTTCCGCGCGCGCTTCGCGCGTCTCCTGCTTCGCCGCGGCCCGGCTTCTGCGCCGCAGCTCGGCGCGGTCGATGTAGCCCTCCTCGGCGGAAAGCGTCGCTGCGATCTCGTCGGCGCGCCGCGCTTCGTGCGCGTTCAGCAGATACTGCATCCGCTCGCGAAGTTTTTCGAGCCGTGGGAAATAGGGCAGATCGGCGTAATCGTATGAAAACAGCCGCTCGAGCTCCGCCGAAGACGCGATGCGCGCGCCCTGACAGCTCAGGTCGGGAAACCGCACCGCTTCCGACTCCACACGGCCGGCATAGGCCGTCAGCGCGTCCCGAAACGCGGCGGAGGATTTCAGCCGCATGCTCGCGATGCGGCTGGGATAAGCGGGGTTGTCCCTGCTTGCGAGAAGATACTCCATCCGTTCGTAGTACCGCTCCCGCCTGCCCGGCGCTTTCAACGCGCCGGAGAGAAACGCGTCAAACGTCGTCTGTAGCATATTCGACTCGCCGAGTTCGGGCAGAACGTTTGAGATATAGTCGCTGAACACCGAGTTCGGCGAAAAGACGATGATGTTTTTCGCGCTGATCGTATCCCGCCGCCGGTAGAGCAGATATGCGATGCGGTGCAGCGCGACGGAGGTCTTTCCGCTGCCCGCCGCGCCCTGCACGATGAGGTGACGATAGGATTCGTTTCGGATGGCGCGGTTTTGTTCGCGCTGAATCGTGGTGACGATGGTGCGCATCCTGCCGTCCGCGTGCTGCGCAAGCATTTGCTGAAGAATTTCGTCGTCGATTTTCAGCCCGCTGTCGAAGCAATATTCGAGCGTTCCGTTTTCAATCTTGTATTGCCGCTTGAGCAGCAGCTCGCCCGATACGGCGCCGCCCGGGGTTTCGAAGCGCGCCGGACCGACCTCGTCGTCGTAAAACATGCCGGAGACAGGCGCCCGCCAGTCGTACACGAGGAGTTCATTGTCGTCGCAGATCAGGCTGAAGGTGCCGATATAGTACGCTTTTGCGGCCGGCGCGGCGGCGGCGCGAAAATCGATGCGGCCGAAGTAGGGGGAGAGCAGCATCTTTGCATACTTCGCCTTTTGCGCCTCGATGATGCCGTGGCTGCGCTTTTGCTTCTTCATCACGCTGATGTATTCGAGAAAGTCCACGAGCTGGTCCAGCCCGTTGTCGGCGGAGAAGGACCCAACGTTTTCCCAGAGTTCGCGCTGGGTTTCCAGCGCGTCGCTCTCCAGCGCGTCGTCGCGCTCTCCGGCGTCCTGATATTGCCGCCGCGCCTCGGCGAGCACGGCGTTGAGCCATTCGGTCTCCTGTTGCAGCGTTTGCTGATCCATGTCGGTTCTCCTTGGTTTTTTCTGTCCGGCCTGTTGACAGATTGAAAAATGCAAGATATAATGATATTAGAGGGATTATATGTGACATATATTCCCTACACATATAAAGCTATTTTACGCTGATTTGATCGCTTTTGTCAATGAAAATCAACAGCGCCCGCGAGGATTCTCGCGGGCGTTGTTTGGTTGCGGATGTCGAAGAAAAAACGGCAAGCGAGCGGTTCAGATTGGGTTGCGGGCCGACGGATTGCGGCCTGCAGAAGCAAGACTGCTCGCGACCATGCCCGCCACGATCAGCCCGACGCCGATCCAGCCGGGCAGATCCGGCGGCGCGTCGTGCAGCAGCAGTACCCCGCCGAGCAGCGTGAAGAGCACCTCGAAGGACTGCGTGGATTCCACGACCGCGAGCTGCCGCTGGCTGGACTTGACGAGGTCCGTCGCGCGGAAAAACAGCAGCGTCGCGATCACGCCGGAAAGCAGCGCAACGCCGAGCGACTGGACTGCCTGCGAGCCGGAGGGCGCGCCGTGCGCGGCGAGGCCGTAGCCCGCGAGCAGAAGCCAGAACGGCAGGCTGCAGAGCGTCATGCCGTAGACGCGTTCGATGGTCGTCAGCTCCGGAGGGCACAGCGCCATCATCTTGCGGTTGCCGAGCGGGTACGACACGGCGGCGACGAGGATCGGCAGCAGCGTCTCCGCGACGGAACTCAGCCGGAACGAAAGGATGTTCTTCAGCTGCAGCAGGAATACCCCGACGAGTATGACGGCTGCCGCGCCGAGGTTTTTCACGGCGATGCGCTTGTGAAACAGCGGAGAAAGCAGCAGCCCCATGACGATGGTGACCTGCCAGCTTGCGGCGATCAGCCAACTCTCACCATGGTCGCCCGCATAGCAGATCGGCGCGTAAAACAGGCCAAAGCCGACGGTGCTCCAGACCAGCCACTGCAGCGGCTGGCGGCGGATGGCGGTGTGCACGCGCGAAAAACCGGACGAACGCCAGACGAGCAGCGCGAATATGGGAAACGTGAAGAGATAGCGAAGGCTTGCGCTCCACACCCAGCTACCGCCGGTGAGGTGCATGCTGCGGTTGAGCAGGAAGGTAAACGCAAAGAAAAACGAGGCGAACAATCCGAGCAGGATGCCTTTTTTCATGGTGCTCCGTTCACCGCCCGGCAGACGGGCGGATTTGCGAAAACAGAATGCTGCGCGTAAAAATCGCGCGCCGAGCCGTGATACGCAGGGCGCACCGCGGCATATGCACTGTGTTATAGCATAGATCCATCGTCAAGGCAAGAAAAAAAGAACCGAGGACCACCGTAAGGACGGAGGAGTGCTTCGGTCAGCGGCTGTATTTCAGCAGAAGATTTGCGGAATCGATGCAGAATTGCATGTCTTTTTCGCCGAGCTGCGCCCGATAGTAGTTGTGCTGCTGGTTGACCGCGCTTACTTTTTGCAGCATGCCGGCGGCGGATGCGGATGCGACGTCCGCAACCGAGCGAAACCCCGCCTCGAAAAACGCTTTTGCCGCAACGGCGCCGACGCCGTTGATCCGGACCAGATCGCACAGGCACGCAAGCTCTTCCGAATTCGCGCAGTCCCGCTCGAAATAGTCCCGCGAATTGCGAATGCCGCTGTCGGCCAGCTCCGCAATCAGCCGCGCGTCGATCTGCGGAAAACTGGAAAGCGGAACGGGTTTTTGCTCCAGGCTGCCCATTTCGCGCTTCAGAAGGATCAGGTATTCTTCGGAAATGCCGGTCGCTCCGGCAAGCGCGGCGAGCTTCTTTGGCGCGGAAAGCTGACCGCGAAGCTGCGCGAGCGTTTCGATTTTTTGCGCGGAAAGCGCGACGAAATTCTCGTCGATGCGATCGAGCAGCATGCGTCTGCCCGGCAGCAGCGTCGAACGCTTGAGCAGCGTTCGATATTCGTCCAGCGAAATGATCGATAGATCGGGGCCATACGGCACTAGAAACACCTCCGTTGCGGGTAGTATATGATAATTATGTTGAATTGTCACTTCGGCTTAGACGCATGCGCGGGATTATATGATCAGAATAGCATAAAAAACCTGACAGCAAGTTGTCAGGTTATCCCGCCGTCTGAAAAACATGGGAAACGGACGCAAAAATGGAGAGGGGGAAACCCCTCTCCCGGGTTTTGTCCGTCAAGTCAGTTGCTAAAGCTGCAACGCCGCGCGAAAGCCGCGCGCGGAATAGTAGGAATCCGCTCCGTTGTGATAGGTGAACACGTGATCGTAACGTCGGTCGCAGAACAGCGCGCCGCCGCGAGAGCGGATCTCCGGCGGGGTGAGCACCCAGCTCGAGGTTTTCAGGTCGAATTCGCCGGCCGTCTGCAGCGCGCGGTATTGCTCCTCATTCAGCAGGGAGACGCCCATATCCGCCGCCATATCCAGCACGGAACTCTCCGGTTTGTTCGCCTTTCGGGCGTCCAGCGCCGCGCGGTCGTAGCAGAGCGCTCTGCGCCCCTCCGGCGTTTCGGCGGAAAAGTCGAAAAAGACGATTTCGCCGGCCTCGGCGTTCTGACCAAAAACGTCGGGTTCGCCGCCGGTGCGCTCCATCAGATATACCGACCAGAGCTTGGTCGGGTTGCTGCGAAGCTTCGCCTCAACGACGGGCCAGCGCAGAGAGGGATGCCGGGTCATATGTGCTTCAAAACGCGTGCGCAATGTATTCAGCAGTTCTTCGGCTTGAGCCGTGGTGAAGGTGATTTGTTCCATATAGCTCACTCCCTTTTTATTTATTTTAGCAGAATCACAGGGAGTGACCGTGATAATCTTACAAACAAAGACCGGCTAAAATATTCGATTCCGACGGGCGAAATTTAAAACGGCATGGAGATACGCCGCGCGCTGCATTATCACGTTAACTGTACTGGATGGAGTTTTTCACGAGACAAGGCTGTGCGGCAGGGCAAATTCTGGTAGGCAGGGGGAAACGCGATCATGAAGAGGCTGTACTGCAAACCAAAATAAGAAGGGGCGTACGCCCCTTCTTATTTTGGTGCGGCTGGGGGGATTTTCCGCTTAGGCTACGGCTTGCTTGCGCTTTGCGTGGCGCAAGCGCTCGCCTGCGCTGCCCCGCCGCTACAAACAGTCCGCAGGACTGTTTGCTATACGCGGCTACGTGAGAAATTTGGAATCATAGAAAATGCTTTGCATTTTCAAACAGGGAAATTTCTCCGAGACGCTTCGCGTAAACATCTCCCTCCGAACTGCAAACCAAAATAAGAAGGGGGTAAACCCCCTTCTTATTTTGGTGCGGCTGGGGGGATTTGAACCCCCAAGCTTTCGCCGACGGATTTTAAGTCCGTTGTGTATGCCGTTCCACCACAGCCGCAGTGCATTTATTTTACCATGCAGGTGGAGAAAGTCAATTCGCGGATTATACGATACAGGCATCGGCGCCGCGGGCTAATAGACATACCACTGATTGATAAACGCCAGCAGATACAGCACGAACAGCACGCCGCAGACGATGGTCGCAATCCGGTCGACGGATTTCTTCTCGGTGATCGCGCCGAGCGCGAGCGCGAGCGGGTACGCCGCCGTGAGATACCGCGGCGCGGAGAGCAGCCACGTCGCCCCCATACAGACGGCGTAATACGCGATGAAATATGCGACGTTCGACGCGCGCAGCTTATTCTGGGCGACGATGACGATGCTGAGCGAGGCAAGGAGAAACACGATGTTCGGGATCCAAAGCCCCCAGAACATCTGCAGATTATTTTCGAAAAGCGAGCTCGATGCGCTGTTGACGATGGTCGCCATGGTGCCGAAAAACAGGCCGAGGCTTTGATGCCAGTGCTCGCTTTGATAGGTCAGAAACATCGTCGCGCTGCCCGTGACGCGATAGTTGACGTAGAGATAGAGCAGCAGTCCGGCCGGAATGAACAAAAGCGACAGCGCGTTGCCCGTCATGCGCCATTTCCAGCGCGCGTCGCGCCGGTGCGCGCCCTGTTGGCGGATGATCGTGCCGACGAGCTCGAAGCACGCGGGTACAAACAACAGGATGCCCGGCATGCGCGTGAACGCCGCAAGGAATCCGACGACGCCCGCGACGGGATAGACATTCTTTCGAACCGCATAGACGCACGCGACCGAGAGCAGCAAAAACAGGCTGTCCGACAGCGGGGCGGAGAAGAGGAACGACGCCGGCAGGATGCAAAGATACTTCAGCGCGCGCAGCGCGCCGCGCCGGTCGGTGTCCAGCAACGCGAGCTCATACAGCAGGTATGCCGCAAATACCCAGCAGAGGTTGGAGACGATCAGCCCGCTGACGAGATAGTTCTGAAAGATCAAGTTGAATGCGCGCACGACATAGGGATACAGCGGCAGAAAGACGATCAGAAGCCTGTCGTCGCCCACGCTGACATATCCGTTTTCGGCGATGTTCAGGTAATGCTGGCTGTCCGTGCCGAGTTGATTCCAGATGCCCAGGCTGTCGAAAAGCCCGCCCGCATATCCCTGCCGGAGCAGTGAGAGCAGATAGGCGAGAAAAAAAAGCAGCACCCGAAACAGCGCGAGATAAAACACGAGCTGAACGATCGGGTGCATCCGCTGCCTGCGCGCGCTGCGCCGGCCTTCTTCCGCGCGGACGGGGAGCCAGGGCTTTCGGCTCCACGCGGCCATCCACTGCGGAATAAAGCGAATGCCGAGCAATGCAAACAGAAACGCGCTGAGCGTCGCCGCGGCGACGGCGAGCGCATTGTGCGGCGCGCTCGTGAGCATCCATTTGGCAAACGCCGAAAACAGTACGATTAAGGGTACCGATGTAAACAGTACCCTTTTCCAGAACCATGCGTCTTGTTTGGATGTCGTGTTCTGCATGCAGTGTCTTTAGTCCCGAAGCGCGAGACAGGGCCCGAGGATTTCGCCCATCACAAGACCGCTGCGAACCTGCGAAGCATCCCAGAGAAACGCGCTCTCGACGGACGGCGCGGCAACCGCCTGCGCGGCGGCCGCTTTGTCCGGCGGGCAGTCCGGCAGGATGCCGGTTGCGCTCGTCTCCTGATGCGTGTGTCCGCTTTCGCTGCTCGCCGTGACGATATGCGAGGCGGAGGTGCGCAGCTGCGTGAGCGAGGTCTTGGCCTCGCTGAGGGTCGCGGCAACGTCATGCGGCTGCTCGCCCTGCAGCACGGCGCCGGAGCGGCCCTCCTCCGAGCCGACGCCCTCGACGGAGGGCTGAAAGCTCGGATGCGAGGGGCTCACGCGCGGTGCGATCGGAGCGGTCCGCATGGGCTGCGGGGCGCGCTGCGCAGCCGCCTGCTGCGGCTGGTGCTGCCTCGCCGCCCGCTGGCGCTCCGCCTCGGCCTTTGCCTGCTGTTGTCTCTTCTTTGCGAGAATCGGGACGATGATCCAGATGATCGCCAGAATGATGAATATGGTAGGCATGGCTTACTTCTTGGTATCGGTGGGCGCGGGTTTCGTGCCCTTGCCGATGGCTGTGCGCATCTCCGTGTCGGAGCTGATGTTCTGCATGCGGTAGTAGTCCATGACGCCAAGATGCCCGTCGCGGAACGCCTGCGCCATGGCCTTGGGGACCTCGGCCTCGGCCTCGACGACGCGCGCGCGCATGCCAGCGACGGCGGCGATGTTTTCCTGCTCCTGCGCGACGGCCATTGCGCGGCGCTCTTCGGCCTTGGCCTGCGCGATGCGCTTGTCGGCTTCCGCCTGATCGATCTGCAGCTGCGCGCCGACGTTGCGGCCGACGTCCACATCCGCGATGTCGATGGAAAGGATTTCAAACGCTGTGCCCGCGTCGAGACCCTTATCCAGAACCGTGCGAGAGATCTTGTCCGGGTTTTCGAGCACGTCCTTGTGGCTCTTGCTCGAGCCGACGGTGGTGACGATGCCCTCGCCGATACGCGCGATGATGGTCTCCTCGCCTGCGCCGCCGACGAGGCGGTCGATGTTGGCGCGGACGGTGACGCGCGCCTTGGCGCGCAGCTCGATGCCGTCCATGGCGACTGCGGCGATGACCGGGGTCTCGATGACCTTCGGGTTGACGCTCATCTGGACGGCGTTGAGCACGTCGCGTCCGGCGAGGTCGATGGCGCAGCTCTGCTCGAAGCCGAGCGGGATGCCCGCGCGCTGCGCGGCGATGAGCGCGTTGACGACGCGGTCCACGTTGCCGCCGGCGAGGTAATGCGCCTCAAGCTTGTTGATGGAGATGTCGAGGCCGGCTTTGGTGGCCTTGATCATCGGGTTGACGATGCGGCTCGGGATGACTTTTCGAACGCGCATGCCGACGAGCTGGAAGATGCCGATGCGCACGCCGGAGGCGCGGGCGGAGATCCACAGCCCGAGGGGAACGAAGCTGAAAAACAGGATGAGGAAGATGATTGCCAATACGACGATTACGACAGGTCCGAGCATGGTATACCTCCTAATATTCGGTGTAATAGGTGCTGTTGGGTGCTATCGCGGCGGAGCGGTCTCCGACGCGGCATGACGCCGAAAACACGGCGGCAGAAGCGAGGATCAGTCCTCGGCGGCGGACGGTTCGTCCGCGCCCGCGCGAACGAGGATGTGGATGCCCTCCGCCTTGACGACGGTGACGGGTTCGCCCTTGTTGATGAACGCGCCCGCGGTCATCACGTCCAGACGCCTGCCGTCGATTTCGGCGATGCCGGCGGGGCGAAGCGCGGAGACTGCGACGCCGGTCTTGCCGAGCAAATCGGTTTTGGCGGAGGCGACCTCGGGAACGGATGTGCCTTCCACCTGTTCTTTCAGTACGAGAAAGGACTTGCTCAGCCGCCCGCGCTGCAAGGATCGTATGATCCAGATCAGCCCGAGTATGATGAGCAGCAGCGCAATGGCGATGATGTACAGAGCAACGCGCGGATGCCCCCAGCCAAGCTGCATGACGACGACGGCGATCAGCGCGAGAAGTCCCGTCGCTCCCGCGATGCCGACGCCGGGCGTGAAGAGCTCGATGACAAACATCACAAGCGCGACGACCAGACAGACGACGGTTGCAACCGCTGTCGGCCCGAGCAGTTCATAGAAACTCATGCGATTTTACCCCCTAGGTCGGAAGATCACATCCATTATAACATATGAAACGACCGGAATCGTAACATTATTGTTGCATGGATATAAAACCGTTTGACACAATTCATCTTTGGGCAGGAACGGTCCGATTTCAAGAAGAAAATCGGCGATTGCCGCAACAAAAACGAACAGACCGCCGCGGCGCGGCGGTCTTACCCAACATTTAGTTCAAATACAGCGAACAGATCAGAAGCGCCTCTCCGCTCTGGGTGGCGCGATACGCCAGAAATCGATAGCCGTCCTGCGAATCCTCGAAATCGTCCCCGTTTTTTTCGAGCGACAGTGCCTGATTTGCCCAGTAGCGCGCCATGGTGAGGGTGATGTTGCTCTCCGCGTCGCAGGCGGGCAGCAGATCGCTGAGCATATCCAGGACCGCTTCTTGCAGCTTATCGGCTTCTGTTTTCGAGTTCTCTTCGAGATATTGTTCGATCGCGCTCTTGTTGCTCTTCTTGCTGGCGGGCGTAGCCTGCGGTGGAGCGGCAAAGGAGAGTTCAAACGAGGAAACGCACCCGTTGTCCACCGTGTAGAGCAGCTGCGCCGAAATATCATGCGACGCGCCGTAAGTCAGCGTCAGCGACCGCTTGTCCCTTCTGGAGGCTTTGGCGCTGAAGAGCCTGCTTGTTGCCAGATGCGTCTGCCAAACGGATTCGGGAACGCCCTTGCCGGACTGCATGGCGCGGGCCGTCGGCGACGGGACAGGCGTGGAGGATGGCATGGCAGCCAGCTCGACGGTGGGGGTTGCCTCCAGCGAAACAGCGGGTTCCGAACGGGACAACAGATAGATCGTCAGCGCGGCGGCGACGATCAGCACGAGAAATACGATATTGGTCAGTTGACGGCGAAGAAAGTGCTTCATTCTGAAACGAGTCCCGCATACAAAAGTGCCGATCACGCGGCGAGCCGCACGATCGACACCAGTATACCAGATATTTCAGTTTTTACGCATAAAACAGATTAAAAAACAATAAAATTTAACGCATCTGCGCATTTTAACGCTGCCTGTTCGCGCCCGTTCAGCCTTCGTACAGGCGGCGGACAACGCGCTCCGCGGCGCCCGGATCGCATCCGCTGCGCTGGGCGGCGAGCATGCCTTCGCGCGCCGCAGCGTCCGACGCAAGGGACAGCGCGAGCGCGGCCGCTTCGTCAAGACTCCCGGCGCAGACGCTCATGCCGCGCGGGGCAAAGAACCGCGCGTTCTGCGCCTCAAACGCATCCCTCGGCGGCAGGTGTACCAGCGGCACGCCGGCGACGACGGCGGCGGAAGAGATTGCGCCGGACGGAACGGAAAGCAGCACGTCGCACGCGTTTCGATAGAGCGCGGCGGGGTGTTCACTGGAGACGGCGGAAACGCGGATATCTCCCGAAAACTGCGCCGCAAACGCGCTTCTCGGCGCGGCGCCGTCCGGCACCGCCGCGCAGACGCGCACGTTCGCGCCGTTGAGACGCGCCAAAAGCGCGGACACGACGGCGGCGGGATCGGAAGCGGACTGGATGAAATAACAGGGAATGCCCTGCGGCAGGTCCAGCAGCGCGCGCGCGTCTTCCCGCGCCTCCGCCCGAAACCACGAGGCGGGCAGGGGAATGCCGACGGGAGCGATCCGGCTTTTCGATATGCCGCGTCGCTCATACGCGGTGGTCTGGTCTTCATGCGCGGTAAAATACAGGTCCAGCGCCGTTTCCTCGAGAAAAGGGACGACCGCGTCATCCGCGGAGACAAAGCAGCAACGCGCGGAAAACGGGAGCGTTTTTCTGAGGTGCGCCACAGCCTCGGCGGGGTATCGGTGCAGGCAGAGCACGGCGTCGAACTCCCCTTCGGCAACGAGCGTACGCAGGTTTTCAGCGTAGCGGGCGTTGGTTTCGTAGACGGCCTGCCGGCGCTTGCCCTCGCGCAAAAACGAACCGCCCGCCGTGAGAAACGCAAACGCGCGCGGCGTATGCAGCGCCTCGCGCTCCAGCGCGGTGGTCAGCGAAAGCGGCGCATGCTGGCCCAGCAGCGCAAGCGCGCCGACGGCGAGGCTTGTGCCGCCCCGCGCGGCGAGCGCCGTCCTGAGCGCCTGCGAAACGGCGAGCTGTTCTTCGGTTGCGGGTCCTGTCAGGATCAACGTCCGCATGCAGGGTTCCCTCCCATCCCCATGTGAGAAAATCCTTGCGGCCGGCTCAGCCGCACTTGCTGTAACCGCAGGAACGGCAGATGACGCAGCCGCCCTCGTGCTCTACCTTGCCGCCGCACTCGGGGCAGACGTGCACTTCGCTTGCGACGGCGGGCGCATCGGGCGGATCGAGCGGAACGAACGGAACATCCGTGCTGACGGCGACGGGCGCGGGCTCGGCGGATTTTGTCTTTGCCTGCGCGTCCGGCGTGGCGTATTCGGCGCCGTTGTCGATGTATTTGCTGACCTTCATGAGCACGCGGGCGATGCCGTCCGGGCAGGAGGTGCAGCTCATGTTTTTCTGGCGGATCGTCGAGGGGCAGCGGATGCCCTTGAGCTGGTCGTACACCTCGCCGATCGAGATGCCGCTGCGCAGCGCGATGGAGGCGAGCCGCGCCGTGGCCTCGCTCTGGCTCGGGCAGCCGCCCGCCTTGCCGGTGCTCGTAAACACCTCGCAGATGCCGGTTTCATCGTAGTTGACGGTCACGTACAGCGTGCCGCAGCCGATGTTCATCTTCTCGGTAAAGCCGCGTGTGACCAGCGGACGCGGGCGGGGTTCGATCTTTCCGTAGTTTTCGGGCAGGGGCGCATCCAGAGCGGGCTGGTCGGACGCCGGTTTATCGTCGTTGACTTTGCCGATGTTGAGCACCTGTCCGGCGCGGCTGCCGTCCCGATAGATCGTGACCCCCTTGAGTCCTTCCTGATAGGCGAGCAGATACACCTCGCGCACGTCCTCGCGGGAGGCGGCGTGAGAGAAGTTGACGGTCTTGGACACCGCGTTGTCCGTGTGCCGCTGAAACGCCGCCTGCATGCGCACATGTGCCTCGGGCGAGATGTCGTGCGCGCAGACGAACACGCGGCGGATGTCTTCGGGAATCTCCGCGATGTGCCGGATGGTGCCCTCCGCGGCGATGCGGTGGAACATCTCCTCGCTGTCCAGCCCGAGTGCGCGGAGTTTTTCCATCAAAAGCGGGTTGACCTCGACGAGCTGTGTGCCGTCCATGACGTTTCGGACATACACATAGGCAAACACCGGCTCTACGCCGGAGGAACAGCCCGCGATGATGGAGAGCGTGCCTGTCGGCGCGATGGTGGTCACCGTTGCGTTGCGGATGGGCTCGCCGTCCGCGAGCGTGCTCACGGAAAAGAGCGGGAACGCGCCGCGCTCCTTGGCAAGCCGCCTGCTTGCGGCGTGCCCTTCGGTTTCGATGAAGGTCATGACCTGCTCGGCAAAATCGACGCCCTCGGCGGAGTCGTAAGGGATGCCGAGCGCGAGCAGCGCGTCCGCAAAGCCCATGACGCCAAGGCCGATCTTTCTGGTATTTCGGGTCATCTCGCCGATGCGCTCGAGCGGATAGTTGTTGACGTCGATGACGTTGTCCAGAAAATGCACGGCTTCCCCGATCGTGGTTTTCAGAAGCTCGAAATCAAAGCTCGTCTTTCCGTCCTCGGCTTTGAGCATGGTCACGAGGTCGATCGAGCCGAGGTTACAGCTCTCGAACGGCAGCAGAGGCTGCTCGCCGCAGGGATTCGTGCTTTCGATTTCGCCGACCGACGGCACGACGTTGTCGCGGTTGAGCCGGTCGAGAAACACGATGCCCGGCTCGCCGGTTTGCCAGGCCGCGTCCACGATTTCGTCGAACACCTCGCGTGCGGAAAGCTGTCCGACCGCCTTTTTGCTTTTGGGGTCGATCAGCTCATAGGGGGCGCCCGCGTCGACGGCGCGCATGAATTGCTCCGTCAGTCCGACGGAGATGTTGAAGTTGTTGATGTCTCCCGTGTCGCTCTTGCAGCGGATGAACTCGAGAATGTCCGGATGGTCGACGCGCAGGATTCCCATGTTCGCGCCGCGGCGGGTGCCGCCCTGCTTGACGGCCTCGGTTGCGACGTTGAACACGCGCATGAAGCTCACCGGACCGCTGGCCACGCCGCCGGTCGAGCGTACGGTCGCGCCCTTCTGACGCAGGCGCGAAAACGAAAAGCCGGTGCCGCCGCCGGA
>JAAYUE010000011.1 GCA_012517905.1 Clostridiales bacterium
ACAGCGGCTACGAAGCGCATACGATCTCGCAGGACGACCGTCGCCGCCCGCAGCAGAGCGAGCGCGCGCCTTACCAGCAAAACCGCCCGCCGCGTCAGGACGGCTACACGCCGCGCCCGCAGCAGGGCCAGAGCGGGCCTTATCAGCCGCTCGCCCAGCAGGGCGGCATGCCGCCGCGCCAGGGACAGCAGGGCGGCTATCCGCCGCGCCCGCAGCAGGGCGGTATGCCTCCGCGCGGACCGCGTCCCGCGGCAGGTGCGCCCGCGGCCCCGGCGGCCGCCGGCGGCAAGGAGCGCGTGAGCAATTACGATCCCAACAGGAGCGCGTATACCCGCACGCGCGAAGCGGACAATAAAAAAGCAAAAAACAAGAAAGCGATTGCGCGCGAAACCGCGCCCAGCGCAAAAAATTGGGACGAGGACGCGCCAACCGGCAGCCGCAGACCCAAGCGCGGCGCCAAGCAGATGGTACGCAGGCCGGAACCCGTCGTGATCGAGAAGGCGGTGATCACAACGGAAACCATAACGGTAAAGGAACTCTCGGAAAAGATCGGAAAGCCCGCGTCCGAGATCATCAAAAAGCTCTTTTTGCTCGGCATGCCGACGACGATCAACCAGGAAATCGACTTCGACACCTGCGAACTCGTCGCGTCGGACTTCGGCATCGAACTGGAACTTAAAGTCGCAAAGACCTTTGAAGAAGTGCTGTCCGACAGCGCTTCGGGCGATTCCGACGCGCCGGAGCTGCTCAAGCCCCGCCCGCCGGTGGTCACCATCATGGGACACGTCGACCACGGCAAGACCTCGCTGCTCGACGCAATCCGTAACAGCAGCGTCACCGAGGGCGAAGCGGGCGGCATCACGCAGCACATCGGCGCCTACACCGTGCTCTGCAACGGCAAACAGATCACGTTTATCGACACGCCGGGCCACGAGGCGTTCACCTCCATGCGCGCCCGCGGCGCGCAGGTGACGGACATCGTCATTCTCGTTGTCGCGGCGGACGACGGCATCATGCCGCAGACCGTGGAGGCGATCAACCATGCCAAGGCCGCGGGGGTGCCCATCATCGTCGCCGTCAACAAGATGGACAAGCCGGACGCGAACCCCGACCGCGTGAAGCAGCAGCTCACGGAATACGAGCTGGTTTCCGAGGAATGGGGCGGACAGACCATCATCGTGCCCGTTTCGGCAAAGACGCAGATGGGGCTCGACACGCTGCTCGAAATGGTGCTGCTGCAGGCGGACGTGCTGGAGCTCAAGGCCAACCCGGAGCGCCTTGCAAAGGGCACGATCATCGAGGCCAAGCTCGACAAGGGCCGCGGTCCGCTTGCGACCGTGCTGGTGCAAAACGGTACGCTGCGCCGCGGGGATACGATCGTCGCCGGCACGGCGTACGGCAAGGTGCGCGCCATGACGGACGATCGCGGCAACGCGGTCAACGAGGCGGGCCCCTCCATGCCGGTCGAGGTGCTGGGCTTCAGCGAGGTGCCCGATGCGGGCGACATCCTCAACGTGGCCGAGGTCGACAAGCTCTCGAGGCAGGTCGCCGAAGAGCGCCGCGATAAGATCAAGGCCGCGCAGCTCAAGAGCAAGAGCAAGGTTTCTCTGGACGAGCTCTTCACGCAGATGGCTGCGGACGAGCTCAAGGAGCTGAATATCATCGTCAAAGCGGACGTGCAGGGTTCCGTCGAGGCCGTCAAGCAGGCGCTCGAAAAGCTCAGCAACGAAGAAGTCCGCGTACGCTGCATCCACGGCGGCGTCGGCGCGATCACGGGCACGGACATCATGTTCGCCTCCGCGTCCAATGCCATCGTCATCGGCTTCAACGTGCGTCCCGACGCGGGAGCGCGCGCCATGGCGGAGAAGGAAAACGTGGATGTGCGGCTCTACCGCGTCATCTACAACGCCATCGACGACGTCAAGGCCGCCATGCAGGGCATGTTCAAGCCGGTCTTTAAGGAGACCGAGCTTGGCCGCGCGACCGTCCGCGAAACCTTCAAGGTTTCGGGCGTCGGCACCATCGCGGGCGCGTATATCAACGAAGGCAAGATCACGAGAAGCGCGCAGGTACGCATCGTGCGCGACGGCGTGGTCATTCACGAGGGCAAGATCGCCTCGCTCAAGCGCTTTAAGGACGACGCCAAGGAGGTCCTCACGGGCTTTGAATGCGGCATCGGCATCGAAAACTTCAACGACCTGAACGAGGGCGACGTGATCGAAGCCTTCATCATCGAGGAAGTCAAGCGCACATAAGGGAAAACGCATCGGCCGCCTGGCGCGCGCCGGGCGGAGGAGGACATATGGCAACGTTTCGTTCGGACCGGATGAACGAAGAAGTAAGAAAGACGATCAGCGAGATCATCCGGGACATGAAAGATCCGCGTATTTCGCCGATGACCACGCTGACGGACGTCGACGTGACCAACGACCTCAAATATGCGAAGATCAAGGTTTCCGTTTACGACGAGGACGAGAAAAAGCGCGTTTCGAGCGTCGAGGCGCTCAACCATGCGGCCGGGTTTATCGCCCGCGAACTGGGCGCGCGCATGCGCATCCGCGCCGTGCCGAGCATGAAGTTTACGCTGGACAACTCGATTGCCTACAGCGTGCGGATTTCGGAGATCCTCAACGAATTGCACAAGGATGAAAGGAAGGAGTGACGGACATGCTGCAGGACGCCGTTCGTTTTCTGCGGACGCACGATGATATTCTGCTGATTGCGCATGTCTCTCCGGACGGCGACACGCTCGGCAGCAGCTTTGCGCTCTACGGCGCGCTGCTCGAGCTGGGCAAGCACGCGCAGGTCGTCTGCGAAGATCCCGTTCCGGCGATTTACCGCTTTCTCCCGTTTTCCGACCAGCTGATACCGCCCGAGCAGGCCAAGCCCGCCGAGGCGGTTATCTGCGTAGACTGCGCGGACCTCGCGCGCGCCGGCCGCTGCGAGCCGCTGTTTCGCGCGGCGAAGGCAACGCTGAACATCGACCATCACGGCACGAACGACCGTTATGCCGCCGAAAACTATGTCCAGAAGGCCGGCGCGACCGGCGAGCTGATCTATAACGTGATCACGTGCATGAAAATTTCGCTCAACAAAAACATCGCGAGCTGCCTCTATGCGGCCATCACGACCGACACGGGCAACTTTTCCTATTCCAACACCACGCCGGACACGCTGCGCATCGCCGCGGACATCCTCGACACGGGCATCGACCTGCCGTATCTCAACCGAAGCCTGTTTCGCACGATTCCGTTTCACAAGCTCAAGCTGCACGCCCTCGCGGTCGGCAAGACCACGCTCTATGAGCACGGGCGCATCGGCGTCTCCTGCATCACGCTCGAGGACATCCGTTCCTGCGGGGCGACGAACGAGGACGCGGAGGGGATTATCGACTCCATCCGCGATATCGACAGCGTCGAGGTCGCCGCACTGCTGCGTGAGAGCGAGGACGGCATGGTCCGCGTGAGCCTGCGCGGCAAGAGCTGCGCGGACGTGAGCAAGATTGCGACGCGCTTCGGCGGCGGCGGACACCGCCTTGCCGCCGGCTGCACGATGAAACCGCCCATCGCGGAGGCGGGAGAGCAGATTCTCGACTGCGCAAAAGAGCTTCTTTTGGGTTCGTGCGACTGATATGGACGGCATCGTTTCCGTACTCAAGCCGCCGGGCATGACCTCGAGCAACGCCGTATTCGACGTTCGCAAGATTTTTTCGCAGAAGCGCGCGGGGCATCTCGGCACGCTGGACCCTGCCGCCGCGGGCGTGTTGCCCGTTTGCTTGGGCCGTGCGACGCGGCTGTTCGACATTCTCGTCGACAAGGATAAGGAATATGTCTTCGAGGCGGCGTTCGGCATTCAAACCGACACGCAGGATGCATACGGCGCCGTGATCGCGCGCGACAACCGGCGCGTGGAGAAGAGCGAGCTTGCCGAATGTTTGCCGGAACTTCTCGGCGGGCAGATGCAGGCGGCGTCCGTCTACTCCGCGCTGAAGGTGGACGGCAAGAAGATGTACGACCTTGCCCGCGCGGGAAAAACCGTTGCGCCGAGGACGCGGGAAATCTGCGTGCATGCGCTGGACCTGATCGAACAGACGGGCGAAAACCGATTTCTGCTCCGCGCGGTCTGTTCGCGCGGCACCTATGTCCGTTCGCTCTGCGAGAGCATTGCGGACCGCCTCGGCACCGTCGCATACGTTCCGTTTTTGCTGCGCACGCGCAGCGGCCCGTTTGAGATCGGGCACGCGCATACGATTCCCGAGCTGGACGCGGCGAAGGCCGAAGGAACGCTGACGCAGTGCGTCGTCTCAATCGAGGAAGTGACGGCGTTTTTGCCGGAGCTGCAGCTTTCGCAGGACCGCGTGATCCCGACGAAAAACGGGCTGGAAACGCACCTGCGCGACGCGGAGGACGGGATGGTCCGCGCGTATGGCGCGGGCGTATTTCTCGGCATCGGCGAGGTAAAGCGCGGCAGTTTCCGGCTTACGATCCACCTGTACGAATAGACCGGACGCGTTTTGCGGACCAACAGCGCCGCAAAAGGCCGTCCTTTTTTTGAGGGAATTATGACGATGAAGACACCCGCCGCCGTCGCGCTCGGCATGTTCGACGGCGTGCACCTGGGCCACAGGGCGCTGATGGAGCGTCTGGGCAAAGAAGCGGAGCGGCTGGACGCCGTCCCCGCCGTGTATACGTTTTCCAACCATCCGCTCGAAGTGCTCGGCGGAAGCGTGCGCATGCTCTCCGACGTACGCGAGCGCAACCAGCTGCTTCGCTCCCTCGGCGCGGAAGAGGTGGAGAGCGTACCCTTCACGCGCGAGACGGCGGGGATGAGCACGGAGCGGTTTGTGGACGTGCTGCTCGAAAAATGGGATGTGCGCGCGCTCGTCGTCGGCTACAACTACACCTGCGGTGACCGCGGCGCCGGCACGCCGGAGACTCTCATGCAGATCGGCGCGCGGCGCGGCTTTTCCGTTTCGGTTGTCGAGCCGGTGCTCTGCGAAGGCGAACCGGTTTCGAGTTCCCGCATCCGCGAGGCGGTGGAGCGGGGGAATGTTTCTCTGGCGGAAAAACTGCTCGGGCGCAACTACTCGCTGAGCGGCAAAGTGGTGCGAAACAGGCGCATCGGCAGCAGAATCGGCTTTCCGACGGCGAATATCGACGCGGACCCAAAGCGCGTGATTCCGGCGGACGGCGTATATGCCGCATACGCGTTTGTCGGCGGCTCGGCCTACCGCGCGGTGACGAACGTCGGCACGAACCCGACGGTCCACGGGGACAAACTCACCATTGAAACGCACATCATCGACTTTGACGCGGATATCTATGGCGAGACGCTGTCCGTGGCGTTTCGCAAGCGCCTCCGCGGAGAGCTGATGTTTGACACGCTGGATGCGCTCATCGCGCAGATTCGCGTGGACGTGGAGGAAGCCGCGGCGCTGCGCGGATAAGCCGCGGGCGCACGGGCGATGCTTCATAATATAAGAAAAAATAAATCTTATTTGTTTACAAGGCATTGCGGATATGCTACAATATAAAAGCATTTGAATGCCGTTTGAATGCCGATTACCGGGATTTGCGACACTCCGACGCATTTCTCAGTCTTCGGAAAAAGAAAAAAGGAGAAATGACCCCAAATGTCCAAACAGGAAACAATCGAAAAATTCGCGCTCCACGAGGGCGACACCGGCTCCCCGGAAGTGCAGATCGCGCTTCTGACCGAACGGATCAACCACCTCAACGAGCACCTCAAACTCCACCCGAAAGATCATCACTCGCGGCGCGGACTGCTCAAGATGGTCGGTCAGCGCAGAGGGCTTTTGAACTACCTCAAGGAGAAGGACATCGAGCGTTACAGGACGATCGCTGCAAGCCTGAACATCCGTATTAAGTAAAAGGAAGAGGCGGGGCTGTTCCCGCCTTTCTTTTTATATACAAAATTGCCGCGCATGGCGCGCGCCGCTTGTTTGCTTCGGGCGGCGTGAAAAGCGCACACGATCGCGGCGATCTTAACACAGGTATTAATAAAAAGAAGATAAAGAAAAAGAAGGAGCAAACAAAAACAATGGAAAGAAACTTCCAGATGCAGCTCGGCGGGCGAACGCTCATCGTCGAGACCGGCAAGTACGCCGAACAGGCGGGCGGAAGCTGCCTTGTCCGCATGGGCGACACGGCGGTTCTGGTCTGCGCAACCATCGCCAAATCCGCGCGCGACGGCGTGGACTTTCTGCCGCTTTCGGTGGAATTTCAGGAAAAACTCTATGCGGTCGGCAAGATTCCCGGCGGCTTTATCAAGCGCGAGGGACGCCCGACGGAGCGCGCGATTTTGACTTCGCGCCTCATCGACCGCCCGCTGCGGCCGCTGTTTCCCAAGGGATTTTACAACGACGTGCAGGTGGTCGCCACCGTCATGTCGGTCGAACAGGACGTGCAGCCCGAAGTGCTCGGCATGATCGGTTCTTCGGTCGCGCTGGCCATCAGCGAAGCGCCGTTTGCGGGGCCGACGGGTTCGGTCGCGGTCGGCATGATCGACGGCGAATACGTCATCAACCCCGACCTTGCGCAGCGCGAGCAGAGCAGGCTGACCCTCACGGTCGCCGGAACGAAAGACGCGGTCATGATGGTCGAGGCCGGCGCAAACGAGATTACCGAAGACGAAATGCTCGGCGCAATCCTCTTTGCGCACGAGGAGATCAAAAAGATCGTTTCCTTCATCTCCGAAATCGAGGCCGAAGTCGGCAAGCAGAAGATGGAGCCCGTTGTGTATCATCCGGACGAAGCGCTCGAAGCCAAGGTTCGCGCCTATGCCTTCGACAAAGTCGTCTGGTCGCTGGACACCTTCGAGCGCTCCGAGCGCGAAACGCGCAGCGAGCAGGTGAAGGCCGAGACGGTGGAAGCGTTCAAGGAAGAATATCCCGAGTCCGCCAAGGACGTCGGCGCGATTCTCTACGGCATCACCAAGGAAGTCGTCCGCGATAAGATCATCAATAAAAAGATCCGTCCCGACGGGCGCGCGCAGGATGAGATCCGCCCCATCTGGAGCGAGGTCGGCATCTTTGGCCGCACGCATGGCAGCGGCGTCTTCACCCGCGGGCAGACGCAGGTCATGACCATCGCCACCCTCGGCACGATTTCAGAAGCGCAGACGCTCGACGGGCTCACGCTCGAAGAGAGCAAGCGCTATATGCATCAGTACAACATGCCGCCCTACAGCACCGGCGAAGCCAAGCCCATGCGCGGCGTAGGCCGCCGCGAAGTCGGACACGGCGCGCTCGCGGAGCGCGCGCTCGAGCCGGTTCTGCCGAGCGAAGCGGAGTTTCCGTACTGCATGCGTCTGGTCAGCGAGGTCATCAGCTCCAACGGCTCCACCTCGCAGGCGTCCATCTGCGCAAGCACGCTGGCGCTGCTCGATGCGGGCGTTCCGATTAAAAAGTCCGTCGCGGGCGTCGCGATGGGTCTCATCAAGGACGATTCCACCGGCAACGTCGCCATCCTGACGGATATTCAGGGCCTCGAGGACTTCCTCGGCGACATGGACTTCAAGGTCGCCGGCACGCGGGACGGCATCACCGCCATCCAGATGGACATCAAGATCAAGGGCATCAGCCGCGAGATCCTCACCCGCGCGCTCGAGCAGGCGCGCAAAGGCCGCATGTTCATCCTCGACAAGATGGACGAGACCCTGCGCGAACCGCGCACGGAGCTCTCACCCTATGCGCCGCGCATCATCACGTTTACGATCAACCCCGATAAGATCCGCGAGGTCATCGGCAGCGGCGGCAAGACGATCAACAAGATCATTGCCGACACCGGCGTGAAGATCGACATCGAGGACGACGGCACGGTCTACATCGCCTCGCCCGACTCGGCGGCGGCGGCGGAAGCCAAGCGCATCATCGACGGCATCGTCAAGGAGATCGAGGTCGGGGACGTGTACCTTGGCACCGTGGTCGGCATCAAGGACTTCGGCGCGTTCATCAACCTCAAGCCGGGAACGGACGGCCTGCTGCACATCTCCCGCATCGCCAACAAGCGCGTGGAGAAGGTGGAGGACGTGCTCTCCATGGGCGAGCAGGTGCTCGTTCGCGTCATCGACATCGACCCCAAATCCGGCAAGATCAGCCTGACACGCAAGGACATGCTGCCGCCGGAAAAGAACTGAGTTCTGTCCATCCAAAAACCAGTGTTCACTGGACGGGGCGCGGCGGCAACGCCGCGCCTTTTTCACGCATCGCATAATTCGGTCGCGCGGCGGCGGAATTTGTGGTACAATACAGAATCGTCAGCATTTGCTCGCGAAAGGGAAAGAAACGATACATGATTCGCCAGACTACTTTAGCCAACGGCATCCGCCTGATCTATGAACAGATGGAGCATGTCCGCTCCGTATCCATGGGCGTCTGGGTGGACACCGGCTCCGTGCGCGAAACGCCGGAGACGGCGGGCGCCTCGCACCTCATCGAGCACATGGTGTTCAAGGGGACGGAGCGCAGGAGCGCCGAGCAGATCGCCGTCGAGATGG
>JAAYUE010000002.1 GCA_012517905.1 Clostridiales bacterium
AAGGAAATATGCAGGTAGCGGGCGTTTCGTCGGGAGGCGTCCAGCATCTCCTGCGCGTCTGCGGCGGAAATCGCCATGGGTTTTTCGCATACGACGTGTTTGCCGCTGTTCAGTGCCGCAATCGAATATGCCGCATGCGTGTTGTTCGGCGTCGAAATAAACACGAGGTCGATATCGGTTCTTAAAAAGATGTCCTCCGCGCTGTCGGCCAGCAGGGTGTCGTCTGCGCCGAACTCGCGCCTGCAGCGCTGCGCGGCGTCCCGGTTTACATCGAATAACGCTTTGATATGGATGGACGGATCTTCGAACGACAGCGGAAGATGCTTTTTCTGCGCGATGGCGCCGCATCCGATAAACGCGGCATTCAGAGTGGTATCAGTGATCATATGCAATCATTCATCCTTTTACTGCGCCGGACGTAACACCCTTGATGATGTATTTCTGGAAAAACGTAAAGATGGCGACCGGCGGGATAATGCCGATCAACGAAGCCGCCGCCATGATGTGCCAGCGGATCGTCGTATCCGTAACGAGGCTGTAGACCGTCAGCGTCAGGGGATACTGTTTTGCGCTGGACAGCAAAAACAGGGGAATGACGAACTCATTGTAACTGTTGATGAAGACGAATATCGCGCCGACCGCGATGCCCGGGCCGCTGATGGGAAAGATGATCCGCCAGAGCGTCTGCAGATAATTGCACCCGTCTATTTCGGCGGCTTCGTCGATTTCCCTGGGCAGCGAGGCAAAGTAACCATGATGAATGGTCACGACCAGCGCGAGGTTCACCGCCGAATACACCAGGATAAGGCTCAGCGGGGAATCCAGCATGCCCAGCGCGTTGAACGTTTTGTACAGCGTCGGAAGAATGACGATGCCCGCCATCATCTGCGTCAATAAAAGCGAGAATAAAACTGCCCGTCTGAACTTGAAACGATATCTGGCGATCGCGTATGCGGCCGGAACGGAGATTGCGGTGGTCAGAAGCGTCGCGCTGGTCGCATAGATGAAGCTGTTGAGGATGTTGTCGCCGATGAGATCGAACGCCGAGACGAAGTTGGAGAGCTCAAAATAGTGCGGAAACAGCTGCGCTTCCAGCATGTTGGAGTAAGGGGTAAGCGCAACGATCAGCGCGGAATAGATCGGCACCAATGCGAACAGGCAGAACGCGGCGCTTAAAAAGACGCGGATCACTTTTACGGCTAAGGATTCTCTGTTTAGCATTATGCATCCTCCTTATCCATGAACTTCCAATACAGGATTGTGATGGTGACGAGCACCGCGATGGCGATGAGCGACCAGGCGGAAGCGGTGCCCAGATTTTTCATGCTGAACATCTCCTGATAGATGCGCATCGAGATGGTCTTCGTCGCATCGACCGGGCCGCCGCCCGTCATGCCGTATATGATGTCGAACACGAGGAATGTCCATACGGTCAGGACGATGAGGGTGCTGGCGGTGATGGTCTTCAGATTGGGAAGCGTGATGCGGAAAAAACGCTGCACCGGGTTTGCTCCGTCGACGCATGCGGCTTCGTACTGCTCGGCGGGGATGGTCGTCAATGCCGAGTAGTAGTTCATAAACGCAAACGGGGTGGCGCGCCAGATGCGCGCGACGATGACGGACAGGAGCGCGTTTTTATAGCCGAGGAAACTGATCGAATCGGTGATGACGCCGATCTTCTTCAGGAAAATATTGATGATACCAAAATCGGGGTTATAGACAAACCGCCAGCAGGAGGCGACAATAATCAACGGAATGGCGTAGGGCAGCAGATTGATGGATACGACCGCCCTTTTTCCGCGAAAGTCCCGGCTGCATAGCACGGCGAGCGCCAGCCCGAGGACCATGGCGGGAAGGACGGACCCAAACGTCCAGATCAATGTGGTGGCGACGGTTTTCGGAATATCGGACTGTATGATTTGAAAGTTTTTCAACCCGACGAATTTACCCGCCGACGAGCCGGTAAACCCCATAAAAGCACTGACGCAAACCCTCAGCAGCGGGTATGCATAGATAAAGAGCAGCATCAGGGCGAGGGGGAGCAGGGATAGGATAATGCGCTTTCTGTGAATAGCCTTCATAGACGGTACCTCCTGAGATTGAGACAGGATGTAATACATCCGGACTGGCTTTGCAGCCAGTCCGGATGAACCAGTTCGGCTGAGTGACGCGGATAATCCCACAGCGGCGGCGCGGATGCGCGGCGCTTACTGTTCGGTTGAATTATCCGTTGGCAAGCATCAGTTGTTGCGAGCCGTGACGCCTTCGGCGGCCGCCGTTGCTGCGGCGAGCGCATCTTCGGCGCTGAGCTGGCCGAGGACCAACTGCTGCCAGACTTCTTCAAGCGCGGTGTAGTAGGCGGCAGGCGTGGCGCTGTTCCTTCCGATCATACCATACAGCGTCCAGTTCTGCGCTTCGTCGTAATACACTTTCCAGTAATCATACTGGAACGCCGCATTGTCAAACTCCGATTCGTACAGCGGTGCCGAGCCATACGCAAGGTGGTGCGCCAGAAGTACTTCGGGGCTCATGAGGTACTCGATCAGCTTGGCGGAAGCGGCTGCGGTGGATTCGCGGGTCGCGATCCAGCCGTTTGTGCCGGCCCAGCCGATCTTGTTGCCGTTGGCGGCAAGCGGAACATAGGTGATGCCGATCGGGCTGTTGTCGAGGTCGTCGCCATAGGCGGCTTTGAACGTCGGGACCGCCCAGGGGCCGTCGATCAGCATGCCGAGCTGTCCGTCTCTCATCAGCGGGCGGAGCTCGCCGCGGCCGTATTCCGTCGGGGAGGTCTGCGCATAAGGCGCAAGCTGGGAGAGGAACGTCAGCGCTTCAAGCCCTTCGGGGGTGTTGAACTGCGGCATGCTGCTGCTGTCGAGAATCGCAGCGCCCGTCGCCTGATTCAGGAACAGTCCAACGAACTCTTCCAGAACTTCTGAGCCTGTGATCGCGGGAATGCCGATGCCGGGCATGCCCGTCTTCTCATAGATGGTCTTTGCTGCGCTCAGCAGTTCGTCCCAGGTCGTGGGGGGCGAATTCGGGTCGAGTCCGGCGGCGGTAAACACGTCTTTATTATAGTACAAAACAAACGTATCTACAGAGCTCGGAACGTAATACACGCCATCCATGTCGCCGGTGGAAACCAGATTCCAGACGCCGTCGGGAATTTGAGCGAAGAAATCGGCGCTGAGATAGTTGCTCAGGTTAACGATGTGTTCGTGAGCGGAAGAGTCATACAGCTTGTTGTCCCACCAGAAGATGACGTCCGGCTGCGTGTCCGCTTCGAAGTACGTCGGGTATGTTTGAATCCAGCCGGTCCAGGACTCGTACATGATCTCGACATTGATGTCGGGGTTGGCGGCTTCAAACGCTGCGATAGCGGGTTCCATGAAGGAAGCGACCTTCTCCTCGTCACCGGGGCGGAGAACGGTAATGGTCGTGACCTCGCCGCTGCTCGGGGCTGTCTCAGTGGTTTCGGTGGTTGCGGTTTCGGTGGTTTCGGTTGGTTCGGTTGTTGTTGTTTCCGTTGCGGCAGGGCTGGAGCAGGCAAACAACATGGTGCTGACCAGTGCGATGCACAGAACGATGCACAGCAGTTTCTTCATGAGATTCTCCTCCTTAGTTTTTTGGTTCGTGTCTTGAAAATCCGTCAGACTGATTATCACTCATCTCCTGAACTGGTGGAGAAGCCGAATGAACCGGGTTTATGCTTAGTAGCCGTATTCCTTAAGCACTGCCTTGAGGGACTTCATCACATCGGCGGGCAGCTCGGAGATGACGGGCTTGCGGCAATAGCCGGCGTCCACGCCGCGCAGCTTGAGGCCTTCTTTGATGATCTGGAGCCACGGCGTCGGCATCCCTTCCGCGGTGGGCTTCGTAAAGAGCGCCAGATAGGGGCGGATCAGCGCGAAATGCGCCTTCATGGCTTCTTCCATCTCGCGCGCCTTGGCCAGCCGGTACACCTCCGTGTTTTCCACGGGGAAGAGGTTGCCGGTGCCGCAGACCCAGCCGTCCGCCCAGCAGCTCAGGCTCTCGACGGGGCAGACGTCGTAACCGTAGAAGATGGCGAAGCCGTCGTTTGTGAGATAGCGCAGATCCTGCTGGCGGTAAACGTCCGCCTGACGCTCCTTGACCGCGTCGATTAAGCCTTCGTTATACAGCTTTGCCATGAATTCGTCGCTCATCAGGCAGGTGGAGTAGTAAGGATTGTGGTAGACCATGATGGGAATGCTGATTGCCTTGCGAACGGTTTCGTAATGCTTGAGCAGTTCTTTTTCATTCGGCGCCATATACCAGGGCGTTACGGCCATGACTCCGTCGGCACCTGCCGCTTCCGCCGCAATGGACATTTCAACAACATCCTTGGTGCGGTATGCGCCCGTCGAGCAAACGACCTTGATGCGGCCTGCCGCGGCTTTCACGGTCGCCTCGTTGACCGCAGACTGCTCCGCGGGGGTCATGGCGATCATTTCGCCCGTGCTGCCCGAAGGAATCACACCGGTGACGCCGTTGAGGGCCAGAAAATCCGTCACTTCTTTGATGCCGTTGAAGTTGATGGATTCGTCCTTGTTGAACGGCGTAACCATAGGGATATAGATGCCAGTGAGTTTTTCGCGTGCCATAATCATGATACTCCTTTGTTTTTAGATCCTTTTTTGATGGGGAAAGATATGCTTTTGCGAAAATGGAATGCTTATTCCGATATAAAGATAATCTCTTCTTCACCGCCTTGTCAACAGGTATTTTTAAAAAACAACAGAGATTTTTTTCGATTTACCGCTCGGAAAACGGAAAAAACAGCAGCGAAACGCCATAAAAAACGAAAAAACAACGAAATTGAGATATATTACGTGAAAAAGCAGTATGCCATTTTAGTTTGCATGAGATGCGCCGGCAGGGGAACCAGCTGCGAGAGCCGAAAATTGCCGGAACTGCAAAAATATTGGAATATATATTCCTATATAGCGCTAATGATTGGACTGCTCGGCAAAAAAGCGGCGATTCCGCCTGAAATTCGGATGGAAGTCCGCGCTCCCCGTGACTGGCGGGCGAAACGGTAAGACGCAAACGACGCAGAAAATGAAAGAGAAACAGCGATATTATGGAATATTGACAAGTAAAACGCGATACGTTATAGTATTAAAAAGATTGGCGGACCCATATGGATAGGGGGTTTTCCCCATTATGGAATATAAATTCCATGCGTGGTGGAAATCGAACGCCAAATTGTCCGGCGGCGCGATCCGCGCCCGCACGCGGCTAAATGATATCTGGTGAATTCGCTGAAAAGGGGCGCAGGGGAATGATGGAACAGGCTGGCTTGGTGCGGCTGGAAGAGCAGGGCTCAAAGAACAACGATACGATAAAAATGGTCGACCGCGCGCTTGCCGTTCTGGACGTTTTGCGGACGGAGCGCAAGCGGCTCGGCGTCAATGAGATTGCGAAAAAGTGCGACATGAGTCCGTCCACCGCGTTTCGCATCCTCAAAACGCTGGAAGCCAACGGCTGGGTATACCAGTGCGGGGACGACCGCTATATCACGGGGCAGAAGATCAGCTTTGTGATGGAGAAGGATAATCTGTATCTTGCGCTGAAAGAAGTCGCGTCCTTTGTCATGGAGAAAAACACGGCCGCGCTCGGACAGGCGATGAACCTGATCGTCCGCGAGGGCGCGCATTGCTATATCCTCCAACAGTCCCGCACGAAGAATCTGGTGGATTACATTCCGCCGCTCTACTCCGATCTGCCGTTTTATGCCTGCGCCGGCGGCAAGATACTGCTCTCCGAGCTCCCGGTCAGTCTGGTGGAGCAGGTCATCGGCTCCTGTGAAATGGTGCCGCTGACGCAGCACACGATCACCGACCCGGATCTGTTCTGGCAGGAGCTCAGGAAAGTTGCAAAGCTCGGATATGCGTTTGACAACAAGGAATCCGCGGAAAACGGCAGCTGCATCGCCGTCCCTGTGCGTGACTGCGAAGGGGATATCGTCGCGGCGCTGTCGTTCAGCGGGTTTGTCGGCGTGGCGGATCCGGATAACCTGCTGCCGTTTTTGCCCGCGCTGCAGGAAGCGGCGGGCGAAGTCTCCCGCAACCTATACCGCTGCTGGGGGAGATGATCGCAATCGGCCTGCTGTTCCATTCCGGGCGCGCGGCGCGTGGGGATAAAAAAGAGTCTCCGGGAGAAACGGTCCGAACCGGCGGATTCGGCAGCGTGTGGGAGATTCTCAATGCAATCGGGCAGATGGTTGTCGCCAGCATTCTATGGGCGGTCTGCTGTCTGCCGGTTGTGACGATCGGGCCGGCCTGCGCAGCGCTGTACTATACCGTAGTAAAGGTCATCCGCCGGGACCGCAGCACGGTCACGGAAGCATTTTTCCATTCGTTGAAAGAAAATTTCCGACAGGGGCTCTATATCAACCTGATCTTTCTCACGATCGGGGCTGCGGTTTCGCTGATCGCCCTGCCGCACATAGGGTCCTGGCTGAACGATCACAGCCCGGATACGGCGCTGTATGTGAGCGCGGGGCTGTTCTTGATGTTTGTCTGGATGCTGCCCTATATTTATCCCGTATTGTCCAGGTTTTGTTATTCCAACCTGCGCGTCTTTCAGTTTGTCGTCCTCATTGGAGTCCGATATTTCTACATTACGATACTGCTGCTGGCGCTGTTGGCGGCGGCCGTATTTTTCACGGTGAACAATCCTGTTTTTCTCATCATCATCCCGGCGCTGTACGATTTTATCGCGTCGCTTTTGCTGGAGCCGATTTTTCGAAAGTATTCGCTGGCGGATGATCACGGCCACTTCGATTTGTGGTATGCCAAGGACGAATCTCAACCGCCGAAGTGAGCGCTCCGGATAGCGTATAGACAGCTTCATTTGCAATTGCGATAACCGTCAAACCGCGGATCGTTGCCGCGTATGATTCCAAAGCAAGCGAATATGGAGGAAACACTATGGCATGGCTGGAGGTTCATTTCTATTCGCATGTGCTGGGGTTGTCCTGCGCCATGAACGTCATACTGCCTGAGCCGGCTCAAGGGGTTGGGACCGATGCGTCCGGCTGGGATGGCGAGCGGGAGTTGCCCGTGCTGTATCTGCTGCACGGGGTGTCGGACGACCATACGATCTGGATGAGGCGCACTTCGATTGAGCGCTATGCCGCGGGGAAGCAGTTGGCTATCGTGATGCCGGCGGTGCACCGAAGCTACTATTCCAATCAGAAATGCGGCTACGATTACCTGAAATTCATTGGGGAGGAACTTCCCCTAATCTGCAGGCGGTTTTTCAGAATATCGTCCAAGCGCGAGGATAACTTTGTCGCCGGTTTGTCGATGGGCGGATATGGCGCGATGAAGGTCGGGCTGAACTATCCGGACCGATACGGTGCGGTTGCCAGCATGTCCGGCATACTCGATATTGCGTCCGTCGGCAAGGAAAGAGGCTACGATCTGGTCTGCGACGGGGAAAGAATGGAAAAACTGCGCGCGACCGACCGCGAGAATTACCTCAAAGCGATGGATTTCAGAATGAACTTCGGAACGCTGGAGGAATTCAAAGATTCCGAGAACGATCTGTCGTTTCTGCTCGGCAAGGCGGTCGCGGAGGGCGTAACGCTGCCCAAGCTCTTCATATCGATGGGCACAGAGGATTTTCTGTATCAGACAAACGTTTCGTTTCGAAAAGAGCTCGATCAACATCGGGTGAAATACGATTATCTGGAGCTGCCGGGACGGCATGAATGGGGCGTTTGGGATTTCTGCATACAGAAGGTGCTGGAATGGCTGCCCCTGAAGACCTAACGAGAGACAGATTTTAAAGCAGCAGAATACAGATTGCGAATGCGACGGACAGGAGCGGTGTAATGCGAGCATTGGGAATGTACAGCCCGGAACTGAAGCGCTGCACGGTGGAGCGCTTATTTGACGCGGTGAAGGTCTACGGCTTTTCGGAGGTGCAGTTCGATTTTCGCTCGGTTTGCGATGAGCAGATGCCCGAACAAATCGACGATGGGCTGATCGCCCGCATCTACGGCGCGGCCAGCGATCGCGGCATCACGATTCGCGCAGTCAACGGCACATTCAATATGGCGCATCCGGACAGGCGCGTGCGGGAGGACGGCATCCGCCGGTTTCGTGAAATTGCACGGGCGTGCGGCGGCTTGCGCTGCTCCATCGTCACCCTCTGCACGGGAACGCGGAACCGGGAGTCCATGTGGCGGTTCCACGAGGACAACAATACCGAGCAGGCCTGGGACGACATGATTGAAACGGCTTATGAACTGAGGCGGATTGCGCAGGAATATCAGGTTTATCTCGGCATAGAGACCGAGGCGCGGAACATCGTGAACTCGGCGGAAAAAGCGCGGAAGCTGCTGGACACCATGGACTCGCCCTGGTTTCAAATCATATTGGACCCGGCCAATCTGTTCGGCGCGGAGAATGCGTCCGCCGAATTCGCGGTCGAGCTATTGCGGGATGCGTTTCAGCTTCTGGGCAGGGATATCATTCTGGCGCACGGCAAAGACATGATGCCGGGCGGCGATATGATCTTCACCTCCGCCGGACGCGGAATTGTCGCTTACGAGGAGTTTCTCAAGCTGCTGGATCAATACGATTATCGGGGCAATATCATATTGCACGGGATGCACGACGAATCGGAATTTGCGTTCAGCGTGGCCTTCATGAAAGAGCTGATGTGCAGACATGACGAATCCGCCGCGCAGCATACGGCATAGCGGAGTAAAACCGCACGGGGTCGGAAAAATACGGCACGGGGAGGCGTAGAGCATGTATACGGTATTCGATTCGCACTTGCTGCGGCTGCCAAACAAAACCGAGGAGATGATCGATCTTGTATGCGAGCATGGCATAGCGGGCGTCGGCGTCGATCTGCGGCTGCTGGACGACGAGCGAGCTGCGCTGGAAACCGCAAGGAAGGTCTGGGACCATGATCTTGGCTGGGGTATTTTGCGCACGCCGGTGGATTTCTATGCCGCTAAGGTGACGGACGAGATCTTTGACGACGCCGTCGAGACGTTCAGGCGGCACTGCGGCGTGGCGGAAAAAATGGGGGTCCGGTATTGCTATAATCATGTGTGGTCGAGCAGCGACGAACGCGGATACAAAGAAAATTTTGCGTGGCATGTGCGGCGGATCCAACGCGTTTCCCGCGTTGCAAACGAGCACGGCATTCGGTACGGACTGGAATTTCTCGGTCCGCATGAGCTCCGCAACCGCTACCGGCACGAGTTTGTGCACACCATCAACGGCGTGCTTGCGCTGGCCGACGCCGCGGGCGGCAAGGCGGGGTTTCTGTTTGATACCTATCATTGGTATTGCGAAGGGGCGCGGATGGACGACCTTTATTTTGCGCTTCAGCACGTAGACCGGATGTGCGGGTTTCATGTAAACGACGGAATTTTGGGCAGAACCAGAGAGGAACAGAAAGATTTCGAGCGCGCCATGCCGCTGACGACCGGCGTGATCGACTCGAAAAAGCCGTATAAACTGTTCGAAAAGTATGGATACGTAGGACCCGTGGTCTGCGAGCCGACGGAACCCTGCATTACGAACGCGCAGGACATGACGCTGGAGGCATGCGTCAAGATGTTCGCCGACGCATACCGGCGGCTGGAGGCGTAACCGTTTGCGCTGCCATCGTTTTTGTGGATAGCGGCTTGTCCGGGCGGGCATAGACCGCATGGATCAGGATATGACGGGGGCAAACAAAAAGAAGCGCTGTGCGAAACGAATCGATTGCGGTTCCTTCGCCAGCGCTCATTTTATCGTGTTCAATTCTTCAGGCCGTCCGTTAGTTCCAGCCAAACATGCGATATCAATCCCAAACGGAGCCCTGCCGCTGACAGAATCGGGCGCTTCGTGCGCCCTCGCCCGAAATCAGGTGATCGACGCGGCGTAGATGTTTCGGATGGACGCAACGAGCGTTTCGTTGAACTGTTCGTCGGTCTGCCCGGCAGAGAGCCCCTCGGCCAGCGCGCGGGAGAAACTGGCGATCAGGCCCGGATTTCTGGCGAGCCGCTCGTCCGCTTCGGCTTGGCTGTAACCGCCCGACAGCGCGACCACGCGCAGTACCCGCGGATGCCGGATCAGATCGGCGTAGAACCCGTCCTCCGAAGGGATCGAGAGCTTCAGCATCACGCTGGTGCCTTCGTCCAGTGCGTCCAGGTGCTTAAGCAACTGCTGCTTGAGCAGCAGTTCGGACTGCATCTTGTCCGCGCTGTGGATGTCCACCTCCGGCTCGATGATCGGAACCAGTCCCGCGTCGGAGATCTGCTTGCCCAGCATGAATTGCTGATCGACGATGTTCGCAATTCCTTCCGGAACGGCTTGCTGGATCACCGAACGCATCTTTGTGCCGAATATGTTGCGCTCCGCCGCGCGCTTGAGCAGCGCGTCCAGCCCGTCGATCGGTTTCATCATCTGCACGCCGCCTTCCAGCGCGGCGAGACCTTTGTCGACTTTCAGAAAGGGGACGATCCCCTTTTTCTGCCAGAGGTAATCACCCGTAAACAGGCCTTCCACCTTGCGGTCCATGGTCTGCTCAAACAGGATGGCGCCCAGGATATACTCGCCTGTAAACGCCGGGCTCGTTACGATCCGCGTGCGCATCAGATGCACGAGATCAAACATCTCTTCGTCGTTGGCATACGCGTCGCGTGAAATTCCGTAGTGCTCCAGTGCCTTTGGGGTGCTGCCGCCGCTTTGATCCAGCGCGGCCAAAAACCCCTTGCCGGTGCGAATCCGTTCTGCTTGTTTGCCGTTCATCGCAATGCCTCCTTTTCGATCTCTTCTATTGACTATGTTACCAGCGTCCGCTGAAACGCTCCGTGACCGGAGCACATGGCTACGAAGCCAGAACCGAACTGATCAGAAGCGCAACGTTTAAGAGCGTTACGACGAGCCCGATGCTCCAGAGGACGACCTTGCCGCCTTTGGAGTTGGCGTATTTGCCCATCACCTGCTTTGACGAGGTCAGGTAGATGAGCGCAAAGATGGTGATCGGCAGCTGCACGCTCAAGAGCATCTGCGAATAAATCAACCCGTCAAACGGAGACCGAATCAAAAAGATCACCAGTGTTGCGGGAACCATGGTCAGAAGAACGCCGATTTTTGTGTGACGGTCCTTGATGTCGTACGGCTCGCCGAAGATGCCCGCAAAGATGCTTCCGCCCGCCATGCCGGCCGTAATGCTGGAGGAAAGCCCGGCAAACAGCAGCGCGATGGCAAACACGATGCTCGCCGCGTTGCCAAGCAGCGGCTTTAGCATTTGCTCCGCCTGCGAAAGGTCGGTCACCGTGGTGCTCGTGCTGAAGAACGTCGCCGCCGCCATGAGGATCATGGCGCTGTTGATCGCCCAGCCGATGATCATGGACACCAACGTGTCGCCGAACTCGTATTTCAGCTGCTTCTTGATGACGGTTTCGTCCTGCAGGTTCCACTGCCTGCTTTGAATCACTTCCGAGTGCAGAAAGAGGTTGTGCGGCATCACGACCGCGCCGAGCACGCTCATGATGACCAGCATCGCGCCTTTGGGAAACGAAGGCGTCACCCAGCCGGCCGCCGCGGCGCCCCAGTTGGTATGGATGATGCAGATTTCAAACAGAAACGAAAGCCCGATGAGCGACACAAATCCGATGATGATCTTTTCGATCTTCTTGTAGGAGTTTGTGAATTGCAGCGCGAGCGCAACGATCAGCACCAGCACGGAGCCGAGCTTGAGCGGCAGATGGAACAGCATGTTGAGCGCGATGGCCGCGCCCAGTATCTCCGCCAGAGCGGTGGAGACCGCCGCGCCGATCGACGTGATCAGCACGACGTTCCGAATCCACGGCCGCATGTATTCCGTCGCCGCTTCGGAGAGGCACTTGCCGGTCACGATGCCGAGGTGCGCCGCGTTGTGCTGCAGCACGATCAGCATAAAGGTGGACAGCGTCACCATCCAGAGAAGCGTGTAGCCATACTGGGAACCCGCGGCGATGTTGGACGCCCAGTTGCCCGGATCGATGAATCCGACCGTCACCAGCAAGCCCGGCCCGAGATATTTCAAAAACGCCGCCGCTTTGCTGTCCCGCTTATGCGGCTTAAAATACGACTTCCACTTATGTTCCATGCGCATCCCTTTGCTGCAATATTCTTTCGTCCGATAATCATACTTATTATAGCACGTTGAAGCGGCCGCGCCGAGCGGTACGAAAAAAGACGGCTTCTCGGAAAAGCCGCCCTTTTCAAATGTAAAACTTGAATGACCTTATGATGCGACTAGATAAGCACTATCAACTGAACGGATGATGCCGCAACATAGATAATGAGTGGACCATCCAATCAGGCGGCACTGTTTGAATCCTTGTTTTGGCGAACAGGTCGGATCAACCCGATATGGCTCTCCGAATAGTTGCACCTGAAGTTCGACTCCACGATCATGTTGCCGATGAATCCGGTAGCAAAGAACTGCACGCCGATCAATATGAGGAGAATGCCGAGCATGAGCAACGGCCGTCCGCCGATCGAATAGCCACAGAGCCACTCCACGGTTAAAATCAGGCAGATGATGAATCCCGCAAAAAAAGAATACAACCCGATCCTTCCGAAGAAATTCATCGGTCGATCATAGTATTTTAAGAGAAACGACGTCGTCATGGAGTCAAAAAGTCCCCGCAGATATCGTTCCATGCCATATTTGGATTTACCGTGTTTGCGCTCATGATGTTCCACAACGAGTTCGGCGATGCGAAAACCGGATCTTGCCGCGAGGACGGGGATATAGCGATGAAGCTCGCCGTAGAGATCTATGCTTTCAACAACTTCTTTGCGGTAAGCTTTGAAGCCGCAGTTGAAATCATGAAGCTTTACGCCGGACATGCGGGAGGTGACGGCGTTGAAAAGCTTTGAGGGAAGCCGCTTGCTCAGCGGATCATATCGTTTCTTTTTCCAACCCGACACGACATCGTAACCTTCTGAAAGCTTGTCCAGAAAGCGCGGGATTTCCTTTGGATCATCCTGTAAATCTGCATCCATTGTGATTACGATGTCTCCGTTTGCGTGCCGGAAACCTGCCTGCAGTGCGGCCGCTTTGCCGAAATTTCTCCGCAAAGCAATCAGGCCGACGCGTGGGTCGTCGTCGGAAAGAGACTGAATCGTCTCAATGGAACCATCCGTCGATCCATCGCTGACGAACCAGATTTCAAAAGAGCGGATCTGACCGGATGCTATGCATGTTTCGACGCTAGGCAGGATTTGCCTGTAAAGCTCGTGCAGAGAGTCCTTTTCATTGAAAACGGGGACAATGATGGAAAGCGAAGGTGCCATATTTCTATTCCTTTCGACGGCTTGCAGCGCTCAGTTATCAGATTTCTTGAAAATCGTGACTACATGGAATTTATCCACGGAGAAACTCGCCCATTCATCGTAACCTTCGTGAATGACGGCGTTGCCGATTATGTTTCGATAGGTCTCAATGATATATTCGCCACTTTCTTCCGCGCCGAATCGTTTGCGCTGTTCGGCAGGTAAGAGGGCTATGCTTTTGATCACATTTTGATAATCGGTGCATGAGCTGTTCAGAATGATTTCATCCTCCGGTGCGTGCGCTGCAAGGTACTGTAACGCGCTGTATACAGAGGAGCGGGCCGTATCCCTGTCGAATTGATCGCCGTACGCAGCGGCAGCGCGGTTGAAAAACACAATTTCGAACGGGTGATTGACGCAAATCCAACCTGCTTGGAAGATTAAGCACGATATCAGTAAAGCCACGGTTGCAAACCGAATGAACTTCTTTTGCATGGTTTGCAATAGCTGTTGCAGCGCGAATAAACAACAAAGAATGAGCGGCACAAGCAGGAAATACATCTGCCTCCAGTCGTTGTAGATAACGGAATGATTCAATATTACAAGCAACAGAGGAACAAAGAAGATCATGTAGGCGAAAATCCAATAGTGAAACGGTGCTGCGAGCATTGCGCCAAGCACGCCGGATGCAGCGGGAGCGCCAGATGGTTCGACCTGTGAGACGGCGGTCAGCTTTGCCGCCTTGCCGGAGCGAATTGCCCGCATCAAAAAGAGCGGCAGAGATACGGCGAACAGCAGCAGGTAGACAATCGGCAGCGAGACCAAAAGCCACAATGGAATATAGTACCAAGGGATCGCGTCCCAAGGGACAAGACCACCGGCGAGAACGGAAGTACCCTTCCAGCCGTCAAAACAGACGAACTGCAGTATCGTGTGAGCAAACGAACGGAATATGGATGTCCAGCAGGCAGGACTGATCGCCAGGTAGGTAAGCAGAAAACCCGTGCCGAGTGCGGCATATACGCCGATTCGTTTCCACACGGCGCGGGGGCTCTGCCTGAATACATGCCTGACAAAGAGATCACGTATGAAAAGATATCCGATGAGCAATGCCGGAAATATCAGACCTATAAAGCGCAGGTTCGTGGAGATGGCTGTGACTATGCAAAAAACGACGCCCCAACCGAATGATTCGCCCTTTTCCAGATACATGACGGTGGCCCACATAGAGGCCATGACGGTTGCCGCAAAGAGAGTATCTTTGATGTAGAAGAATTGGGATGCGAAAAACCGGGGATATAACAACAGCATCGCTGTTCCCAGGAGAGCGAGCCAATCGTTACGAAAGATTTTTCTGCTCATGAAATAGAAACTGAGATAGCCGAGAAAGCAATAGAAGAACGTAATGAAATGTCGCATGAACCAGACCGATTGCAACTCCATGGTGAAACCGGTGAGGTCTTCGATCAAAACCATCGGAAGCTGCAGAAACACGCCATAGTATTGGCCTCTGTAAGTTGCGGTCAGCGGGTATGTGGCCAACGCCGGTATATCGCGTCCAAAAAGGGTGGACATGATGTATTTATAGGTGACGAGGGAACGTATGCGTTGGATGGGTTCGTCGACGGTGACGCCATAATCCCGATATACGAATATGCCGACAAGCAAAAGCAGGATGAAAGCAAAACCTATTATATACTTGTTTCGATTTGATTTTTTGAGCATAATCCACCTGCCTTAACGATCTCTGCTTTTTTCATACTACCACGTGGAAGATGGCTTGAAAACACAAACCGGATCAATCGGTCACTGCTCGGGGCCGTCTTTGAACACAATGAGTTTTCCCAATATGTAGTTGAGAATGATGACCAGCGCCGTGACGATAACTTTTCCGATCAGCTTATCGGCATGCAAGACTTCCACGAGAAAAATCAGGCCGAAATAATCCACCAACATGGTAGCGCCCCGCGCAAGCACAAACCGGAGGACTTCCATACAGAGTCCGCCGAAATTTTTGCAGTGGCTGCGAAAAACAAAGAGTTTATTAAGCACATACGCCGTCAGTTTTACGACGACGAGTGTAATGATGTTTCCGACTTTGTAGTCCAGTCCGGTCCAGAGCAGCGTCTGAAACAGCGCAACATTTTCCAGAGAAGTCGCAACGCCGAATACCGCGTAGAGAATGGTCTCGCGGTTTAAAATTCGTTTCAGCAGCCGCTTGAAGGTGCCTTTTTCATTCTTTGCCGGAATAGGGGCCACCTTTCACCGCAGGTGAAGCTCAAATTGTGCTATGCATTGAGATCTCCCGTGGACTGTACCAGATCGCCATTCGCCGAGGCTTGAACGGCGTTTGAACTGATTGTAGTATCTATCTTCCGTTGCGTCAATACAGATTTCACGAACTCAAAACAAAACAGCCCTAAGGGCTGTTTTGTTTTCCAAAATCGAAGTGTGGGAAGCTTCGATTTTGGTCCGATTGAGAATGCGTTCCATCGTATTTGAAAGCCGGTTAATCAACCGCGCGCAGGACGGGGCGGTTGCTTTTTCTCGAGTAGATCCAGAGAAAAATCCAGGGCAGGATCCAAACGACGGGGCTGACGGACCCATAAAACCGGGCGTATCCGAGCAGGGGGATCAGCGCGCCGATCATATAGGTGCCGAGCCCCGAGCCGAGATCCATAAAGGTCATATAGGTCGCGGCGATCAGGCTGACGCGATTTTGCGGCTTATTGCGCACGGCGATGATCTGCAGCGTCGGCGTGATGAATCCCGCCGAAGCGCCGATCAGCACCGCGGAAGCCATCATGAGGACCGTCCCCCTTGCAAGACTCAGTACCACATAGCCGAGCGCGGAGCCGAGGTAGCAGAGGTATACCAGCCGCATTTCGCCGAGCAACCGGGAGATCTTGCCGGAGGCAAGACGGGTCAGTATGGCCGACCCCGCGAGGAACAGGAAATAGTATGCGCTGACGGAGAAGAGATTCATGCTCAGCGCGTACGCGGCGATGAACGACGTCACGGTGGAGAAGCACCCCGCCAGAATCAGCGCCGCAAAACAGAGCGGCAGAATCTCCACGGCGAGATATTTGCTGATAAACGAGGTCTTCGCTTCGGGTTGTTCCGCCGGATGCAAATGCTCCATCTTTGGCAGTCGGATCAAGTAGAGCAGGACCACGCCGGGCACGAACGCGAGGCAGCTGAACAAGAAGAGCCCGTGATATCCCCAGAGCTGCAAAACGTTGATGCCGATATACGGGCCGATCGCCAGCGAGGTCATACCGACGGCGGACAGATAGGCGATGCCTTCGTTCTTTCTCGAGGGGGACAGACACTGGATGCCGATGGACATCAGCGAAGTATGGGAAATTGCGTAGCAGATTCCGCTCACAAACCGGAGCAGGAAGATCAACCGGATGTCCGTCGTGACGATATACGGCAAAAACAGACCCAGAAACAGCGGGAAAGCGACCTTGATGGTTCTGCCGAGGCCGATCTTCTGCTCGAGTTTGGGAACAAACATGCGCGAAAAGATGCACGCGACGGCGTAGACCGCGCCGACCAGTCCGGCGACGACGGACGGCTGCCTCAGCTCCTCCATCATATAGATCGAGAACACCGAGGCGATCATCGCGGAAGGCGTCGCGAGCAGAATCATGGAGACCAGCGTAGACACAAACGATCGTGTCCACAGGGGTTCGGAATCGAGTTCTTTCATTATTATCCACCTGTCGTCCGCCGTTCGGCCGGCGGCCGAGAGCGGATCGTGTTCATCGTTTTGTGCTTTTTCCAAGAAAAGTTTCCCAAGAAAAAAGGAAACCAATTGAAACAAACGCCGGGGCGGGAACCGGGCGGACGCATGCCGCTTTGCATGCCGGTCTCCTGTTTCGGATGCGTGCTTCTTTTAACGAAAGCGCGCCGCTACTTCAGGCGGTATACTTCCGCCGCGGACTGGGACGGCACGCCGGCGTCGTCGAAGCGCTTCATGATCTCCTGCCAGCGGGCGTTTACGCTGTCGCTGCGGGCGGCGAGCCGGGAGAAACGATCTTCGTCAACCTCCAGAAAAACGTAGAGCATGC
>JAAYUE010000003.1 GCA_012517905.1 Clostridiales bacterium
TGAAAAAGATCAGGGTAGGCGTGGCCGGATACGGCACCATAGGACAGCGTTTGGCGGACGGCGTGGCGCTGCAGGGGGACATGGAACTGGTAGGCGTGGCGGACCTGGCGCCGACGCTGGCGATTCGGGCGCTTAAGGAAAAGGGGATGCCCTACCGCCTGTATCTGGTGGAAGGCGCGGACAAGAGCAAGTTTGACGCGCTGGACATCCCGGTCAGCGGCACGTTTGACGAGCTGGTCAAGAGCGTGGACATCATGCTCGACAGCAGCCCCGGCGGCGTGGGCATTAAGAACAAGGCGCTCTACGAGAAGGCGGGGGTCAAGGCCGTCTTCCAGGGCGGCGAGAAAAACTCCGTGGCGGACGTGTTCTTCCACGGCTATGCGAACTATGAAAAAGGCGTCGGCAAGGACTATCTGAAGCTGACGAGCTGCAATACCACGGGCCTGATCCGCTCGGTGGACTGCCTCGACCGCGTATTCGGTGTCGACCGGGTGGCGATCACGATCATCCGCCGCGTGGCCGACCCGGGCGACTATCACCGGGGACTGACCAACGCGCTGCAGATCGACAAAGCGCCGAGCCATCAGGCGGTGGATCTCATGACGATCATGCCGCACGTGGAGGCGACGGGCATCCTCGTGCACACGCCTGTGACGCACGGACACATCATCACGGTGGTCGCGCACGGCAAGCAGAAGATCACGAAGGAAGCGGCGCTGGCGGCGTTTCAGAAGCATCCGCGCATCCGCGTGGTGTCGATCGACGAAGGGTTTCTGGGGAACGCGAGCCTGTTCAAATATGCGCGCGATCTGGGCAACCCGCGCGGGGACATGTACGAAATCGGGCTCTGGTCGGATTCGATTGTGGAGACGGGCGACGAGATCATGTACGCCATCAACATTCCGCAGGAGAGCGTGACGATTCCCGAGACGATGGACGCCATCCGCGCCGCCTGCGGCATGCAGGCCACGCGCGAAGAGGGCACGGCAAAGACGAACGAATACCTCGGCATCGGCCGCTTCAAATAATACCAAACCAGATATCAACCGCGCGCGGATGCATTTGCGTCTGCGCGCCGTTGAACGATAAAGGGAGAACGCAAATGCGATTTGGAATCCATACGTTGGACGAATACGACGTCGGCGGAAAAACCGTCCTCTGCCGCGTGGACATCAATCAACCGGTCGATCCGGCGACGGGAACGCTCAAGAGCATCAACCGCATACAGGCCTGCGTGCCGACGGTGAGGGAGCTCTCACAGCGCGGGGCAAAGGTCGTGCTGCTGGCGCATCAGGGATCGGACATCGAGTATAAAAACTTCTACACCACTTTTCCGCATGCAAAGGTGCTCTCGGAACTGCTCGGCCGCGAAGTGCGCTTTCTCGACGACGTGACCGGCCCCGCCGCGCGGGAGGCGATCCGCTCGCTCAAAGACGGCGAAATCCTGCTGCTGGACAACGTGCGCTTCTGTTCCGAGGAGCAGACGCTCTTTGAGATGAAGCTGAAGCTGAGCCACGAGCAGCAGGCAAAGACGCAGGTGGTGCAAAAGCTCGCGCCGCTGGCGGATCTGTATGTCTGCGACGCGTTTGCCGCCGCGCATCGCGACCAGCCGTCGCTCTGCGGGTTCGAGCAGGTGCTGCCGAGCGCCATGGGGCGGCTCTTCGAGCAGGAATTCTGCGTCGTCTCCGGCGTGATGGAATCGCCGGAGCGGCCCTGCGTGTTCGTACTCGGCGGAGCGAAGGTCTCCGACGCGTTTCTGATGATGGAGACCGTGCTTTCCGGCGGCGCGGCGGATCAAGTGCTGACCGGCGGGCTCGTCGGCAACATTCTGCTCGCGGCAAAAGGCGAGCAGATCGGCGGCGCAAGCCTCGACTTTATCCAAAAATCAAACTACGGCGAGTTCATCGAGTCCTCGAAGCCGCTTCTGGCGCGGTTTGGCGGGAAGATCGTCCTGCCGACGGACGCGGCATATCTGGACGCGGACGGCAAGCGCAGGGAAGCGAAGATCGGCGCCGTGCCTGCGGACGCGGGCCTGCTGGACATCGGTCATGAGACAGCGAAGCTGTACACGGAAGCCATCCTCTCGGCAAAGACCGTTTTTGTCAACGGCCCCATGGGCGTGTTTGAAAAACCGGAGACGGAATACGGCACGAAGGCCGTCTGGCAGGCGCTGGGCGAGACGAAGGCGTATACCGTGCTCGGCGGCGGGGACAGCATCACCGCGACGGAGCAATATGGGCTCGTGAGCAAAATGGGCTATATCTGCACTGGCGGCGGCGCGCTGATCCGGTTTTTGACCGGCGAGGAGCTGCCCGTCGTTCGCGCGTTGCGCCATGCGGCAAAGACATTTCCGACGGACAAGCCAAAGGGGTAATACGAGTATATGGAGTTTGATCTTGGGTTCGGCGCGGGGACGCAAAAGCTGACCGTGCCGGATGAAAATCTGGTTTGCGTGCTGCTGCCTAACCCCGTTTCGCACCAGTTGACCGGGCAGGAGGAGGTCGTCCGCGCGCTGCAGCATCCCATCGGCGCGCCGCGTCTGAAACAGATCGTCCGCCCGGGCGAAAAGATCGTAATCGTTACGAGTGACGTCACGCGGCCGCTGCCGAGCCATCTGGTCCTGCCGCCGCTGCTGGACGAACTCTGCGACGCGGGCGTTTCACAAGAGGATATCACGGTGGTGTTCGCGCTGGGCAGCCACAGGAAACAAACGCCGGAAGAGATGAAAAAGCTCGTGGGCGAACGCGTCTTTGCCGAAATCAAGTGTATCGACGGGGACGATTCGGACTGCGTACACTACGGCGAAACCAGCCGCGGCACGCCCGTGGACATCGTCCGCACGGTCGCGGAGGCGGACAGGAGAATCTGCCTCGGCAACATTGAGTATCACTATTTTGCCGGGTACTCCGGCGGTGCGAAGGCGATCATGCCGGGCGTGAGCACGCGCGCGGCGATTCAGAGCAACCACAGCCGCATGGTGGAGGCCGCGGCCGCCGCCGGGCGGCTCGAGGGCAACCCCGTGCGCGAGGATATCGAAGAGGCGGTCGCCATGGTCGGCGTGGACTTCATCGTCAACGTCGTGCTGGACGAGCACAAAAAGATCGTCCACGCGGTCGCGGGGGACGTCGTGCAGGCGCATCGCGAGGGATGCCGCTATCTCGACCGGCTCTACGGAAAGCCGATCGCCGAGCGCGCGGACATCGTCGTGGTCTCTCAGGGAGGCGCGCCGAAGGATTTGAACCTCTATCAAACGCAGAAGGCGCTGGACAACGCCAAGCACGCGGTCAAAAAAGGCGGCGTGATCATACTCGTCGGCTCCTGCAAGGAAGGGCTCGGCGAGCATACGTTTGAAGACTGGATGACGCATTCGCCGAGCGCGCATAGCATGATCGAGCGCATTCGGACGGATTTCCAGCTCGGCGGACACAAGGCGGCGGCCATCGCCATGGTGCTTGAGGACGCGGATATCTACCTCGTGTCGGAGCTTGATCCCGCGTTTGTCGAGCGGATATTTCTGACCCCGTTTTCGAACGTACAGGCTGCGTTTGACGCCGCGCTGAAGCGCTGCGGCGAGGACGCGAGCGTGCTGGTCATGCCATACGGCGGCTCCACGCTGCCGTTGTCGCAGCGGGTTCGCTGAACCCGCCCTATTGGAAAGGAGAGCTATGCCACTCAATCAAGCAAAACAACAGGAGCTGGAACGCTTTGCGCTTGAGATCCGCATCGGCATTCTCGAGCAGCTGAAGGCGCGCGGCTTCGGGCACGTAGGCGGTTCGCTGAGCGTTGCGGACGCGCTGGCGGTGCTGTATAAAACGCAGATGCGCGTCGACCCGAAAAACCCGGGCTGGCCGGAGCGGGACAAGCTCGTCTGCTCCAAAGGACACGCCGGCCCCGCGGTCTACGCCACGCTGGCGCTGTTGGGGTATTTTCCCTATGAAATGCTCAAAACGCTGAATCAACCCGGTACCTGCCTGCCGAGCCACTGCGATCGAAACAAGACGCCCGGCATCGATATGACGACTGGCTCGCTGGGGCAGGGTACGAGCCTTGCCTGCGGCATGGCGCTCGGCGAGCGCATGCGCGGGCGGGATACGCGCGTGTTTCTCATCGTCGGCGACGGCGAGGCGAACGAGGGACAGGTCTGGGAGGCCTGCATGTTCGCCGCGGCAAAGCAACTGAGCAATCTGGTGCTGCTGCTGGATGTCAACGGCAAACAGCTGGACGGCTGCACAAAAGATGTTCTGGACACGCTGGATCTCGGCGCGAAGATCAGAGCCTTCGGGTTCGACACCGTCGAGATCGACGGAAACGACGTTTGCGCGCTCTACGACGCGCTCGAGCGCACGCGGCAGGGCGGGGATAAACCCTTTGCCGTCGTGATGAACACCGTCAAGGGCAAGGGCGTGCCGGACGTTGAAAACGCCAGGAGCAACCACAGCATGACCGTCCCCGCCGACCAGTGGGCCGTTTGGCAGTCGGCGCTGATCGGCCGGCTCGGCTGAGGGGAGGGGAAAGCATATGGACATCGTATACGACGGCAGCATGGACAAGCGCACGTTTAAGGACGTGCTTGGCCAAACCATACAGCAGCTCAGCGGGCAGGACCCGGACGTGGTCTATCTCGACGCGGATCTGATGAGCTGCATCGGCACCTGCCAATGGTCGGCCGAAAACCCCACGCGCGGCATCAACTGCGGCATTTCGGAGGCGAACATGATCGGCGTTGCCTGCGGGCTCGCCGCCACGGGCTATAAGCCCATCGTGCATACGTTCGGGCCGTTTGCGTCCCGGCGGGTATTCGATCAGGTGTTTCTCTCGGCGGGCTATGCGGGAAACGACATCACCGTCATCGGCACCGACCCCGGCGTCTGCGCAACCTTCAACGGCGGCACGCATATGCCGTTTGAGGATGTGGCGCTGTATCGCACGATTCCGACCGCCACCATCGTCGACATCACGGATGTGCCGATGCTCGTCAGCGTGCTGCGGCAATACAAGGATATGCCGGGCGTGAAATATCTCCGCGTCGGCAGAAAGAACTCCGCGCAGGTGTTTGCGGACGGGACGGAAACGCCCGTCGGCCCGGCGATTCCCTTGCGCGAGGGCGCGGACGCTTGCATCTTTGCCAGCGGCATCATGGTGCACGAGGCGCTGCAGGCGGCAAAGCTCCTCGAAGCGGATGGCGTCGACGCTGCGGTGGTCAACGTCTTCACCATCAAACCGCTGGATGCGGAGACCGTCAAACGCTATGCGGCAAAGTGCAAAAACGTGGTCGTCACGGAAAACCACAACCGCATCGGCGGGCTGTACAGCGCGGTCTGCGAGGCGCTCGCGCGCGAAAACATCGCAAAAATCGACGTGGTCGCCGTCAACGACGAATACGGCGAAGTCGGTCCGCAGGACTATCTGCAGCAGCGCTTTGGCTTGACGGCGGCGCATATCCGTGAAACGGTCCTGCAGCTGGTCCGTCCGGACGCCAGATAGGCGAGCCGAAGGACAGAGCTGTCGCCCTGCGCTGCAACGTGCGCTGCCGCCGACTTTTCGTTTGCAGGCGGATGGGGTTCGAAGACGACGGCGGCAGGGGTTTGATCCGGATAAATTGATACTTGCAGGCGCATCAGCCCCGTGGTCGCAGGCTTTTCAGCGACGCGACAGGGGCTTTTGTTGCGGAATGATGCGCGGCGGGGATGCGGCAACGTCATTTTTGCTCTATAATAGGACTTAACACGGAGAGAACTCCACAAAAAGGCGCTCACGGCGCCTGATTCGATACCGAAAAGAGGGGGAAACATACGGGCGGACGGGATGGAATCCGGAGATAAAACGGACGCGCCCGCCTGAGGATTGACGATGCAGATTTTCTTTGAAACTTTTTCCGCGATGTCACCGCTTTATTTTTTTATGCTCGCCGGCGTATTGCTGCGAAAAAGCAGGGTGATCACGGATGCGCTGCTGCATCCGCTCAACCGGCTCGTGTTCATGGCGTTTTTACCGGTTTCACTCTTTTTGAATATCTATGACGCGCAGTTGGATCTTGCCGAAAGCCTGGGGGCAATCGGATTTGCGCTGATCAGCTTTGTCGTGTTGTTTGTGGCGCTGATGCTGATCGTTCCGCGCCTGATCAAGGAGCGGCCTGCCGCTGCCACCGTCGTTCAGGGGCTCTATCGCAGCAATTTCGTGTTGCTCGGGCTGGCCTATGTTGCGCAGCTATACGGCAAAGAAAACATCGGGGCGGTGAGCATCCTCATCGCGGTTATCATCCCGCTCTTCAATATTCTGGCGGTGGTCGATTTCGCCATTCTGAGCGGCGAGAAAGTGACGTTCGGCGCAACGATCATGGGAATTCTGAAAAATCCGCTGATCGTCGCCTCTGTGCTGGCGCTGGCGCTGCGGCTGATCAACGTTCAGCTTCCGAAGATACTCTATCTTCCGCTGGATACGATATCCGGTATTGCGACGCCGTTTGCGATGATCGTCGTCGGCGCGTCGCTAACGCTTCAGGGGTTTCAAAAGAACGGCAAGCTGGTGGCCATGGTGACGGCGGCGCGCCTGATCTTCATTCCGGCGGTGTTCGTGTCCCTCGCGGTGCTTTTCGGATTTCGCGGCATAACGCTGATCGCATTGTTTACGGCGTTTGCCGGACCGTGCGCGGTCTCTTCTTCCGCCATGGCGTATCAAATGGGCGGCGACGGCGATCTGGCCGGACAACTGGTCGCGACGACGACCGTGCTGTCTCTGCCGACGATGTATCTGTTTATTGTGTTGCTGCGAACGCTGGGCGTCTATTAGGCGGTCGCGTTTTTACTCCGAACCGATTATCGACAGACAGCGTGTCCCGCCCGGACCCCGCTATGAAAACGGCCGGCCCCCCGATTCAAAGACTTTGGAGACCATGCAAAAAACCGCCGCAAGGCGGTTTTCTTATGCTCGGCGCCGTGCAGGGCGCTATGTCGTATAGTCGAATTCGGTGCTGTTCATCTCATTTGTCAGCTTCTGAATTTGTTCGAAGTTTTTGATGCGCAGCCCGCCGGGAATTCGCTCGAGGATACCGCTGGCGCACATGTTTGAGATGAGAAACATCAGATGGCGATAGCTGATGCCGAGATAGTCGGCTGTTTCCGTATAGCGTTCGCAGAAAATCCCGTCGCACTGCGTCAGCAAGAGGTATGACGCAAAATTGTTTTCGCTGGGATAAGAGACCAGATTTGTATATTTCTTGTTTTGCGCCACGCTCTTTTTTGCGGTCATGATGCAGAGATTTCTCAGAAAGGTCGCGTCGGACAGAAGCAGGGGCTTGCACCTGCGCGTGTCGACCTCTATCACGGTGCACAGCGTCAGCGCCTGCAGGGGAAAAGGCTGCTTGGTGTCGTCGAACAATTCGCTTTCGCCCAGGATGCACGGCGGCGTGAAGAAATTGACCAGCGTCTGCTTTCCGTTTTTATGAAACACATATAGTTTTGCGGTGCCGCCGACGAGATAGCAGAGGCGCTTCAGCGGCTCGTCGCTTTGAATGATATATTCGTTTTTGTCGTATTGCGCCACGCTGACATAGGGGAGGACGTCAAAGGAAAAGAGACTGGCAAAGCGGCTCTTTTCCAGTATCTGCTCGCGTTTGGCTGGATTGGCGATCGCGTTCATAATTTTCCCCGCACGGCCGAATTATATGAGAAATCTCATATTGCGTTGGATGGTTCTATTATAAACTGATTCCATCCTTCAGAACAGAGCAAATCACAAAACGGAGTAAAACAGTGTACAAGAAAATTGACTTTCGCGTTCGACCGCCTTATGGCCACTATCTGACGATGTTTGAACAGCAGCAGGAGCATTTCGCTCGCCTTGCGGATGCGTTCGATCTCCCTTTGTCCGAATCGCAGCGCACGGGCAGCCTCGACCAGTTTGTTCGCGAGATGGACGAAGCGGAAGTGGAGATTTCAGTCGTTCCGGGCAGGAAGGCCATCGGGGTAACGAACGGCGAAATGCTCGAGCTGGAAAAGCTCTATCCGGGGCGCTTCATCGTGTTTCCCTATATCGATCCGATGGACGGCTTGCCGGTTAAGGAGCAGGTCGACCGATATCTGCAGACCGGAAAATGCCGCGGCGTCTCGATTGAGCCGACGCATCAGCCAAGCCCGTATGCCTTTGACCATCCGAAGGCATTCGAGATGTATGAGATTCTTCAGGAAGCGGGGTTGCCGCTGTTTATCAGCTACAGCGCCAAACTGATGGAGCTGATCGATCCGGACTCCGTCAGGCAGCTGGGCGTCGTGGTGTACCGCTTTCCAAATCTGAAACTGGTGATCGGCCACGGCGGATGGCCCTGGCACAGGGAGGTCATGGCGATGGCGTTTAACGACCCGAACGTATACATGATTCCGGATATGTACGGTCTGGCGGGCGCCGGCGGGGAGGACTACGTCAAAGCGGCCAATACGATCCTGAAAGATCAAATGCTGTTTGGCACGGCATACCCGATTATCAGCCAGAAATCCGCCGCCGCCTATTATGAAACCTGCGGAATAAAAGAATCTGTTTTATCAAGATTCTTTTATGATAATGCAGCGAAGCTGCTGACGTTATAAAATAAAGAAAAGGAGAGAAAAGAAATGAAGAAGTTGCTTGCTCTGGTACTCGTCTTCTGTCTCATGGGCGTCATGTTTGGCTGCGCGCAAAGCGCGGTCGCCGCGACGCCGACGGCAACACCCGAAGAGGCGGCGACAAGCGAAGCCGCACCCGCGACCGCCGCGCCCGAGGCGGCGGAAGTCACCCTGGACGACTATGTCTACGACGGCGAGGCGCTGGTGATCCATCTTGGGGACATCAACAGCCAGTTCCCCCTGAACCTTGCCTATAATCTCGGAATTCTGCAAAAGGAATTCGAAGGCAGCAACGTAACGTTTACGCTGGATTACTTCCAGAACGGACCTGCGATTTCCGAAGCGTTCGCTTCCGGCGATCTTGACTTCGCCGAGTTTGGCGAGCAGGCCGCCATCAGCGGCATCTCGGCCGGCTACGGATACCAGATCATTGGACGCAACTGCGATACCGAAACGATGTATCCGCTCGTCGTGTCCTCGGATGTGCAGTCGGTGGACGATCTGCGCGGCGCGAAGATCGCCGTTTCGGTCGGTACATCGGCGCATTACCTGCTGCTGAGCTACCTTGAGTCCCTTGGCCTGACGGAAAACGACATTGAAATCGTCAACACGACCGATACGGTGACCTTGCTGACATCCGGCGAAGTCGACGGGGCGGCGGACCAGCTGGCAAAATTCAATACACTGTTGGAAGATGGCAGCGCCTATGTGTTTGCCGACGGAACGGCCAGCGGGACCTGTCAGATCAGCGCTTTTGTGGGACGCGTTGCGTTCTGCGAACAGTATCCTGAAATCACCGCAAAGATTCTTCGCGCCGTTCAGGCCGCGGACGATTGGATGGCCGCAAGCGAGGAAAATCAGCAGCAGGCGTTCGGCATGCTGGCCGATATCACCCAGCGCGACGAATCGTGGTTTTCAACCATGTATGGCGGCGAGAATTTCGGGGTCAATCTGACCGAACAGGATATCACGGTGCTCGGCCAGGTCGTCACGTTTATGGCGGATCGCGACCTGCTCCCTAACCCGGATACGACGCTGGACGACGTGCTGAATCTGACGTATCTTGAATTGGCGGGATATCGCTGACGCGCAGGCGAATTTATGACAAAATAAACGATGCAATGACCGCGCTGTCGAAGGAGATTGCGAATGCAGCTGTTTAATTTCAACAATAAGAATGGAACCCGCAAGAAGTGGAGCAACATTGCCATTGCGATCGTATTCCCGATCCTCGTGCTTGTGCTCTGGCAATACGCTTCCACGCATGGGTGGCTGAAACCTTCGCTCGTGCCCGCGCCGCTGACGATATGGAAAACATTTATGACCTATCTGGAAAACGGCAAGCTGTGGAACAACCTGAGCGTGAGCTTCGAGCGTGTTTTTGCGGGGTATCTGATCGGGGCGACGGCCGGCATACTGGTCGGCTTTCTGATGGGATTGATCCGGCCGATCAATTCTGCGCTGAGCGGAATCGTAAGCGTGCTGCGCCCGATCCCGACGATCGCGCTCGTTCCGATCATCATTCTGTTTTATGGAATTGGATTCATTTCGAAAGTCGCGGTCATTGCCATCGGTTCTTTCTGGCCGGTACTGCTGAATACGATTCACGGCATCATGAACACGGACAATAAGCTGATTGAGGTCGCCTATACGTACCGCATCGTAAAGAGAAAAGTCATCTTTCGTATCGTCGTTCCGTCCGCGATTCCCGCCGCCCTGACGGGGCTGCGCCTGGGGATGAGCAACGCGTGGACCAGCGTCGTGGCGGCGGAAATGATCGCATCCTCTACGGGCATCGGCTATCTGATCAACCTATCCCGTGAGACGGCGAACACGCGCGTGATGTACATGTGCGTGCTGGTCATCGGCGCGATCGGCCTGATGATCGACAGGGGCCTGACGTGGATGGAGCACTATTATCTGCGCAAGACCCGCGGACTCGTCGATCAAAAATAGGAGGCAGTATGGCTGAAACGAAAGATATCCTGACCATCAGGGATCTGCATAAGGATTTTTTCATTCAGGACGAGAAGGTCCGCGTTCTCTGCGGCATCGATCTCGGCATCGCGGAAGGGGAAATTGTGGCGATTGTCGGCCCGAGCGGCTGCGGAAAAAGCACGCTGCTGCGGTTGATCACGTCGTTGGAAACGGTCACATCGGGTGAAATTCTGATCGGCGGGGAGCCGGTCGACGGACCGTCGGAGAAGTGCAGCATGATATTTCAGGAAGCGCGGCTGTTTCCCTGGCTGACGGTGCGGGAAAACATCGAATTCGTGATATCGGATCAATATGCGAGAGCCAAAAAGAAAAAGATGGCGCTTGAATACATCGAATTGGTGGGACTGAGCGATTTTATCAACGCGGTGCCGAATCAACTCTCGGGCGGAATGCAGCAGCGCGTCAGCATCGCGCGGGCGCTGGTGACAAGGCCGCAGATCCTGCTGCTGGACGAGCCGTTTGGCGCGCTGGACGCCTTTACCCGGATGAACATGCAAAACGAGGTTTTGCGAATCTGGCTGAAGGATAAAACGACGATGGTGATCGTGACGCACGACATCGACGAAGCGATCTTTTTAAGCAACCGCGTCGTCATCATGGGCAAGAATCCCGGTATCGTCAAGAAAACGGTCTCCGTCGATCTGGACTATCCGCGGGATCGTTCCAATCTGGAGTTTCTTGAGATTCGCCGAACGATCATGAAAGAGTTCATCGAGTCCTGACAAGAGGATCTGGTCGGAAACGGAATTTTGGGCTGTCGCGGCAAAAAAATGCTTGAATTTCAAAGCCGGGTCCAATAAGATGGATAAAGTCGCGTGAAATGCCGACCGGCTTCTATCAAACATAGTGAGAGTGATGCATGAATTGGTTCAAACATAATGGGCTGGGGATCGCCTGCTGCCTTATCGTTGCGATCCCCGCCTGGTTTCTGGGACGCCTGGTCCCCGCCGTTGGCGGTCCCGTATTTGCCATATTAATGGGTATGGCAGGCTCGCTTTTGATTCGAAAAAAGCAGCCCGTTCAAGCGGGCGTTTCGTTTACTTCGAAGCGGATTCTCCAGCTTGCGGTTGTTTTACTGGGGTTTGGCATGGATATGTCGGTGGTGGCGCAGATCGGTCTGATGTCGCTGCCGGTGATCCTCTCTACCGTTACCGTATCGCTGGTCGTCGCGTTCCTGCTGCAGAAACTGCTGCGGATTCCCTCGAAAACGGCGATTCTGATCGGCGTCGGCTCTTCGATCTGCGGCGGGTCGGCGATCGCTGCGACTGCGCCCGTCATCGACGCCGACGGAACGGAGGTGACGCAGTCGATCTCCGTCATTTTCCTGTTCAATGTGATTGCGGCGCTGATCTTTCCGACGCTTGGCGATCTGCTGCGTCTGACGAACGAAGGTTTTGGCCTGTTTGCGGGGACGGCGGTGAACGATACGTCGTCCGTCACGGCTGCCGCCGCGGCATGGGACGCGGTCCACGGGTCCCATGCGCTGGAACTGGCCGCGATCGTCAAAATGACGCGGACACTGATGATCATTCCGATTACGCTCGGGCTTGCGCTGTATCGCTCGCGGGCGGGGCGCGCAAGCGGCACAAAGACGAGTGTGAAGAAGATATTTCCGTATTTTATTCTATTGTTCGTTCTGGCAAGCGTGATCACAACCGTATGCATGGCGGCGGGCATCCCGGCGGAGGTGTTTCAGCCGTTGAAGACCCTGAGCAAATTTCTCATCGTCATGGCGATGGCGGCAATCGGGCTCAATACGGATTTTCAGAAGATGCTTGGAAGCGGGATCAAACCCATCGTGCTGGGGTTTTGCTGCTGGGTGAGCATCGCGGGGGTGAGCCTGCTGATGCAAACGCTGCTGAAGGCCTGGTGATCGGGTCAGTCCGGTCGGTTTAGCGTCGTTAAAATGTCCTCCAGCATTTGTTGCGTGATTGTCCCGTCGTTATGGCTCAACGCCGCGCGGAGGGGCATATACCTCAGGAGCGCTGAGATCATTTCGTTTGATACGGTCTCTTTGGCCAGATCCGAGGCATGGACGGAAGCGAACAAACGCAGATTACCCATGATACTGAGTGGAACAATTGGTTCCCGCATATTTCGCCGAACGGAAAGAAAGTGGTGTTCCTTTCCTATCATAAAGGCGACACCACCCCCGATGCGCATCCGGCGGATAAAAATGTTGAAATCCGTATCATGGATCAAAACGGTGAAAATTTGCGGTCGATCATCCGCTTATTTGGCGGCCAAGGCACTCTGAACGTGAACTCCTGGGCGCCGGACAGCGATACGTTTGCGTTTGTCAGCTATCAATACCGGGATGATTTGCAGCCGTAAAATGACAGGCGCATGGAAAAGCGCCGCTTTGATTCGCTGAATTTTAAGCCAGCAGACGTTTTCAAACATGGCAATCGCACGGCTCATGTGCCTAAGAAACCCGTGACCGCCTGTACCAGATCGTCCGGGGACTGCTCCGGAATAAAATGCCCGCAATGAGGAACGCAGATTCCCGTGATGTTGCTGTGGCGTTTTTTCCATTCGGCTAAAACGTCGAAGTGCTTGTGCAGCGCGCCGTCCTCGCCCCACATTACTAAGATGGGCGTGCTCACCGTGCGGTCTCTATCGAGTTCGTCATGGGCCAGATCGATCGTTGCGGATGCCCTGTAATCTTCGCAGATGGAATGGACGCCTTCTTCTGTGGCCAGATATTTCACGTATTCGTCCCTGACGGGTTTCGTGAAAATACGGTCGCTGGCGGCCGCATCCTCATATTCCATCAGGAAGGAACGCACATACTCCTCTCTGGAGTTTGCCAGTAATCGCTCCGGCAGTCCGTTTTCCTGAATCAGGAAAAACCAATGGTAATAATTTTTTGCAAACTTGAAGTCGGTCTGCATATACATATCATATGTAGGAACAATATCCAGAATGATGCACTTTTCCACCCGTTGCGGCAGGTCCTTTACCATTCGATGCGCTACGCGCGCGCCCCTGTCGTGCCCCATTAAGTAATACGATTCATAGCCCAAAGCCGTCATGACGACATCTTGATCGATCCCCATGGTCCTTTTCGCATAGGTGGAATGATCCGGCAGCCCCCTGGGGTGCGAGCTTTCACCATAACCCCGCAAATCGGGAATGACCAGCGTATAATGCTGCGCCAGCTGCCGGGCCACCTTATGCCACATCAAATGCGTTTCGGGATGCCCATGCAACATCAGCAGCGGTTTTCCGCTCCCTCCGATGATCACTTGGATCGTAACGCCTGCTTCCACTTCAATTCGCTTTTGCGTAAAGTCTTTAAAATATGCCTGCTGCATGTTGTCCAAACTCCTTTTTCCTGCAGATTCGCCGATTCAGCCTGTCGAACGATGGCCGCCCTTTTCCAAAACCATATGGAACCGCCAAGTTGAAGTTCTTGAGAACCGGCAACTTGGCGGTTTCCTGTTTTCGATTCAACTCATGCTGCGGCGCATCAATTGACCGGCGGGTTGATGATCGCCTGCATTTCGGCACTGTCGACATTGCTCATATCGACCAGCGCGCAGCCGGTGTCGTACTTTGCGTCGACCTTTTCCTTCATATACACGGCGAGAGCGATTTTTACCGTCAAGTAGCCCATGTCGTACGGCTTTTGCGTCACGATAGCCTGTGTCGTACCGCTCTTGATGTAGCCTTCGGTCTGCTTGGTTGCGTCAAAGCCGACATGCTTGATCTTGCCGGCAAGACCTCTTTCCTCCAGTACGGTGGCCACGGCGATCGTCGTGGTTTCATTGTTGGAGAAAATGCCCGCCAGATCGGGGTTCGCGGTGATGATATCGGCGGCGGCGGCCAGCGAGGTGTTCAGATCGCCATCCGAATAGAAGGTTGTGACATGCTCCATATCGGGATAGTGGTCTTCGATGTATTTCTGAGCGCCGTCACAGCGATCTCTCGATATCTGCAGCGCTTCGATTGCGCCGAGGATGGCATACTTGCCCTGACCCTGCATGATATCGCCCAGCGCCTGTCCGCCCAATTCGCCGGCGGCCCAGTTGTCGGTTTCCACACCGGTGACGGGAATGTCGCTGTCGACCGTGGAGTTAAACGTGATCACCGGGATTCCGGCGGCCTGGACTTCTTCCACGATGGGGATGTTGCCTTTGCTGTCCAGCGGCGCGATGGCGATGACGTCGGCGCCTTTGTTGATCGCGTTTTCGATGAGTTTGATCTGTCCGTCCAGATCGGTTTCCGTTTCAGGCCCTTCAAAGGTGATGGTCACACCCAAATCGGCTGCGGCCGCTTTCGCGCCGGCCTCGACCGATTGCCAATAGTCCCCGACGTACCCTTTTGGAAATACGGCAATGTAGATGTCCTTATTTGCTTCGGTCGGTGCTGCAGTTGCTTCGGTCGCTGCTTCAGAGGTCGAACTTTCCGGAGCCTGGGTGGCTTCCGTGCTCTGTCCGGCCGTAGCGGTCGAACCGCTCGGGCTGCTGCACGCCGCCATGGAAAGCGTCAATAGGATGACCATCAAAAACGTGAGACTCCTGGCAAAATACCCTTTCATTTTTCATCCTCCTTATTCTGTTTGAGCTTGTCGTACGGCCCCTCGTGCACTAGGGATCGTACCTTTATTTACACCCCCTGCATGGAGCGAAGCTTGTCGATATAGACTGCGAAGATCACCACGATGCCGGTGGCGAACATTTGCCAGTTTTGCGAGATATTCATCAGGTTCAATCCGTTCATCAGGACGCCCAGTATGAGCGCGCCGAATATGGTGCCGATGATGGACCCGTGGCCGCCGCGCATGGATGTTCCGCCGATGACGGCGGCCGCAATGGCGTTTGCTTCGTAGCCCGACGCGATGGCCGGCTGTCCCGAGGTAACGCGGCTGGCCAGAATAATCCCGGCCACCGATGCCATCACGCCGCTGAACACGTATACAAAAATCTGAATCTTGAATACGCTGATGCCGCTTAAGCGCGCCGCCTCCTCATTGGAACCCACGGCAAACACGTTGCGTCCGATCACGGTTTTTCTCAGCAGGAAACTGGCCAACAGCCCCAGCGCCAGCATATAGATCACCGGCAGTGGGATCACGCCGAACAAGCGGTACTGCGCCAACAGTTTAAAATTGGGAACGTCGATGAACACGGGCTTTGCTTCCGTGATGGCCAGCGCGAGCCCGCGCAGGGCCATCAGCGCGCCCAGGGTTGCAATAAACGGCGGCATCCGCATCTTTGTCACCATCACGGCGTTCAGAAACCCGACCAGACCGCCAATCAGCAGCGTCATGACGACCGCCAGCGACGGCGACAGGCCCGCCTGGATCAGCAGGGCGCACATCACGCCGGTAAACGCGATGCAGGAGCCGACGGAAAGATCGACCGCGCCCGCAATCAAAACAAACGTAAGACCGTACCCCGTTATGCAAGTGATGGAAGTCTGCAACCCGATGGTCATGAGGTTGTTCGTCTGCAAAAAATATGGACTGGCGATGGAGAATACCACCATCAGCACCAATAGCGCAATAACAACAGTCATCGTCTGCTTTGTGTTATTGCTCATGTTTTTCAGCAGTGATGAGCGACTCATTCACAAACCTCCCTCAATTTTCTGACAAGTTGATCGCCAGATTGCTGGCCATGCTTAAAATACGTTCCTGCGTTGCTTCGCTTCGCGACAGCTCTCCGGTCACTTTTCCTTCGCACATGACGAGAATGCGATCGCTCATGCCAAGGATTTCCGGCATTTCGGAAGAGATCATGATAATCGCAGCGCCCGCTGCCGCCAATTCGTTGATCAGGCAATATACCTCGTATTTGGCGCCGACGTCGATGCCTCTGGTCGGTTCGTCGAATATGATCACCTCGGAATCGCGGCACAGCCATCGACCGATCAGCACTTTTTGCTGGTTGCCGCCCGATAAATACTGGACGATCTGGCGCGGGGAAGGCGTCTTAATGGCCAGGTCGTTGATTTTTTCTTCCACGACTTCGCGGCATTTCTTTTCGTTGACGACGCCCCAGGTCGCATAGGAGGAGAGACTTGCCGCCAAAATGTTGGTGTCTACTTCCAAATCCAGCATCAGTCCGTCTTTTTTCCGGTCCTCCGGCAGATACGCCAGCTTGTGGCGCACCGCGTCGACCGGATTTTTGACGCGGATGGGGCTTCCGTTTTTGATGAGCTGGCCGGCCTGAATCCGGTCGGCTCCGAAGATGGCCCGAACGAACTCGGTACGCCCGGCGCCCATCAGACCGGCGATGCCCAGCACTTCGCCGGAACGCACCTGCAGGGAGACGTTCTTCAGCTTTTGATTGGTCATGCCGTTTGCTTCGAACACCACGTCGCCCGGCGCGACGTTCCGCTCGGGATACTGGTCGGTGATGCTGCGCCCGACCATCAGGGAGATCAGCTTGGGAATGGTTACATCGGCCCAGTTCGCTGTTTCGATGTGCCGGCCGTCCCGCATAACGGTCACCCGGTCGGCAATTTCGCTCAGTTCCTCCATACGATGGGATATGTAGATAATGGCGACCCCTTGTTTACACAGCATGCGTATGATGGAAAACAGCTTCTGGACTTCGTTTTCACTCAGCGCCGAAGTGGGCTCGTCCAAAATCAGGATATCGGACTTTTCAACCAGGGCTTTTGCGATCTCTACCATTTGCTTTTCGGCTACGCTCAAATCGTAGATCTTACTTGTCGGCTTGATCTGCAGATTCAAAGAATCCAGCAGCGCCTGCGTTTCGCGATTCATCTTCGCGTCGTCTATCAGCAAGTTATAAAAGCGTCTGGGCTCGCGAGAAAGGTAGATGTTTTCCGCAACGGTCAGATCCGGAATCAGATTGAATTCCTGATAGATCATGCTGATTCCATTTTGCTGCGCGTACTTTGGGGTCTGGGGCAGGTAAGGCTTCCCCTTGAGCAACAGTTCTCCGGCGTCGGCCTTGTGGATGCCGGTCAATATCTTCATCAGCGTCGATTTTCCGGCTCCGTTTTCGCCGATCAACGCATGCACTTCGCCCGCTCTCAGCGAAAAATCGACGCCGCTTAACGCCTTTACCCCGGGAAACTCCTTGGATATCCCGATGACCTGTAACAATTCGTCCAAAAAATCTCCCTCCTTCGATCCGTTTTGCGCGTGGAGTTCGGCATTGATCCGCGACGCATCGCGCCGCCTTATCGGTCCGCCTGGTCGAATCCCTTGGCGGCGGAGTACTCAAACCAGCCGCCCGGCTCCAGCGCGACGGTGGTGATCGGCGTGATCTGATTTGCGCGCATATCGTCCATGATTCTCAAGTATTCGTCCACGCCGGCGTCCGATTTTGACACATAGTGACAGCACAGCACGACCTCCACGCCCAGCCAGTGGGAGGCAAGCGCGGCCTCATACGGGCTCATTTCGGCGCAGACATAGTCCGGGTCCATCACAAAATCGCCGCTGACATTGATGAGCCCGATATGCGGCCGATACAATTCGCCCTGCAGCTTCATATCGCTGAACAGCGCGGTATCGCCGGAATTATAGATGCGCGTGCCGTCCTCCAGCGTGATGATATAGCATACCGGCGTGCTGGATACAAAATGGCCGCTGGGTAGTTTGATGAGGCTGCGGTGATGGTTTTCGATGGCCTTGACGCGGATTTTTCCGATTTCGGTGGCGAGCCCCCAGCACATCTTGATAATCTGCTTTTGCGGCACGCCGTCCTCCATGAGCAAATACATCACGTCGTCGGGACAGATGACGGGGCATCCGTGCTTGATGGCCAGCTTCGCGGTGTCGCCCACATGGTCGAAAGGCCCATGGGAAACCAGAATCAGATCGATGCGCTCAAAGGAATCGCTTTTGATATGGATGTTTTTATTGTTGTCCATATACGGATCGATCAGGATATGAAAGTCTTCGCTGGTCACGATATAAAAGCCTGCGTATGTCAGAAACTGGAATTTGTTTTTCATGATGGCAATCTCTCTCCTTCATACTCCATGGTGCAGATTTGGTGCGGTCGATGCCGGACGGGGCGGATGCGGGTTGACCGTGGACGGGAATTGAGCGATTAGAAGTACTGTTTCCTCATTTTTTTCAGATAATCCACTGAGTTTTTCATTTCCTGCATGCCGTTGATGCCGTCTTCGATGGAAACCCAGCCGTCGTAGCCAAGGGCGCCAAGCCGCTGAAAGATCGCAGGATAGTCGATCAGGCCTTTTCCCACCTCGCCATGGTGCAGATGCTTGGGATAGCCGTTTTGCGCCATGGACAGCATGACATCGTCCAGCTGGTAGTTCGTTTCGAGATATCGGTCGCTCGCGTGCATGCTCCGTACCCGGGGCAATATTCTGTCCAGAAGGATTACCGGATCTTCTCCCGCCAATAAGGCGTTGGAAGGATCGTACTGTACGCCAAACCAGGGAGAATCGATTTGGTCGATAATTCTGAAGAATACGTTCGATTTTTGCGCAAACTCGGGATATAACCAATAGCCGTCCTTGAAATGATTTTCCATGGTCAGCATCACGCCGTTTTTTTCGGCTTCCGGAAGACAGGCCTCGATGCAGCGGACCACCTGCGCCACCGCGTTGTCCTCGTTCAGGCCGGGGCGCCGCTGGCCGGACAACGTGCGGCAAAACGTACTGCCCAAAGCCGCCGTAATGCGAATCATCTCGCACTGGGCATCGATCTGACCCTGCAACTCCTCCTCCGGCACCGTGAAATCGGGAGAGTGGCACATCATCGACACGACCATGCCCCGGTCTTCAATGTACTTGCGTACGCGTGTGATGTATTGGGGCGCTCGTTCTTTCAGAAATTCGGGATACAACTCCAATCCTTCACATTCAAGCTGCGTCGAAATGTCGATCCATTCAAACAGATCCATTCTTCCTTCGCTGATATCTTCCAACCAGCACTTGGGGAATACGCTGATTTTCATGATACGATGTCCTCGGGTTTCATGCTGCCTCCTGTGAAAGACCATGTTTTCAAATTGGTCATACCACTTTACCAGTAGTATAGCATCATCCAAATCAATGTCAATACGATTGCTGAAAAAAATATCATTCCGCAAAATTCGCCCCAATACCCGGGAAAAGGCGGGTTGATTTTGAAACGGCGGCGACGAACGGCAGTTTCGCGCCGGCAAAAAAATCCGATAAAAATAGTGTTGTCACCTGAAATTCCCTGCACTATAATGGGAGCTAATTTATTCGGCACAGCATCTTTTTGTGCGATACGGGCGATTCCATATGCCATGACGCGGGCTTTCAGCAAATCAATACCGAGAAAGGGGCACAACCATGAGATTTTCTTATCAAGTCGCTACGCCGGACCTGAAGCACTCAAACAATGTCACCTGTATGCAGGGAGATTTTGAGGAAAGCATCAGGCGTCTTGCTTCTTTTGGCTATAACGCCGTTGAAATCATGACCACCTACCCGAAGAGCATCGACTGGGAGCGCATCAAAACGATCCTGACGGCATACGGCATGAGCGTTTCCCTCGTGTGCACCGGCGAACTCGGTCTGCTGGGGTATACCATCAGCAATCCCGACGAGGCGCTCCGGGAGCAGGCTTTCGGGCGCATCAAGGAATTGATCGACGTGGCTGAATTCTTCGGGACGAACATCAATATCGGAAACACCAAAGGCCGGTACAACGATCTGGATTCCAGAGAAGAGACCGAGCAAAAAGCCGTCGAAGGGTTTCAGCTTCTCTGCGATTATGCAAAGCCGAAGCACGTAAAAATCGCCGTGGAAACGGGCGCGTTTTTCTATATCAATTTCCTGAATACCTGCGCCGAGGCGGAGGCGCTGATCCGCCGCGTGAATCGAGAGAATATCGGGTTGATGCTGGACATCTTCCACCTGCAGATCGAAGAAAAGAGTATCATTGAGGCCATCCATCGATACGCGCCGATCAATTTTCACGTGCATCTGGCAGACAATAATCGCAAATATCCGGGCGCCGGCGGATTTGATTTTGACAGCATCGTCGGCGCGTTTCAAGAAACGGGGTATGACGGCGCGTTTACCGTGGAGGTCCGACAGATACCGGACAGTGTCACGGCGGCCGAGCGCGCGGCGGAGACGCTGCTGCCGATCTTTCAGCGGCGTTACGCCTATCGGCGATAATGCGGAATGCGACCGGTTATGACCGGAATTTCGCAAATTGACGTCGGCATGCTTGTTCTATACCGAATCTATTTGTTATATTGACATTGGGACGCAAGGTGCTATAATACCGGTAAAGTGGTATGACCAATTTTAAGGGGATACTTGAACGATGTTTGAGCTAGTTACGCCAATCACATTAGGAGACAGGGTCCTGAGCCAGTTTGTTGAGCTGATCAACAACGGCACCTTCAAATTGGGAGAGAAACTGCCCGGCGAACGCGACTTATACGCGCAACTGGGGGTCAGCCGTCCCGTGCTGCGGGAAGTGCTCAGCGCGTTGCGGTATATGGGCTATATCGAGTCGGTGCAGGGCGATGGAACCTATATCTGCAAACGTCCGCTGGGGCCCGCCATGACGCAGCTGAGCCTGCAGGCCATGATCGAAGAAACGCAGCTGTTTGAGATATGGGAGATTCGCTATCTGATCGAACCCGAGGTGGTGGGGCTTGCGGCCCAGCGCGCCACGGATGAGGATATCTCGCTGATTCGCGAAAAGTTCCATCTTTTTGAAAAAAACGTACAGGAAAATATCGACCATCAGGCGATTATCGAAAGCACCAAGGCGTTTCATAATGCCGTGGCCATGGCGGCCCATAACGAGGCGCTGGCTTTTCTGCTGGAGAGCATAACCAACATGATGCCCGAGACCAGAGAACGAACGATTCAGGTGCAGGGATCAAGCGAGCGGGCGGTGGCCTACCATCGAAGCATTATGGAAGAAATTGCCGCCCGCAATCCTGAAGCGGCCAAGAAAAATATGCAAAAGCATTTGGTGGACGTAAAATCGGATCTGGAAGCGTACATGGCTTCTAAAAAGCGATAATGAACGGCGCGGAGGCGTCGATTCGTAAGTTCATGACCATTTCGTCATCAGAGGAACGTCCGTCAGCCGGACGGCAGATTGCATACGAGTGAGAGAATATGAGCATGTTACCGCAAGATTTGCTTCAAAACTACATCGATAATCATGAAATCGCCGGCGCGGCAGTTCGTGTGCGAAAAGCGGATGAAATCGTATGCGAAGCTTGCCTCGGGTATGCGGATATTTCAAACAGAATTCCGGTCGGAAGCGATACGATTTTTCGCCTCGCCTCCATGACCAAACCGCTGACCGCGATTGCAGCGATGACGCTGGTCGAACAAGGAAAGCTAAGCCTGAGCGATCCGGTGTCGAACTATCTGCCGTATTTCGACACCTTGCTGGTGTCGGATCAACAGATTCCAACGGATTTTTTCCAGCCGGGTCTTTACAGTACCATCGAGAAAAAGGAAAAAAGACAGCGCGCGGTGGACGCGGTGCGCTTTGAGCTGCCGACCGGCACGCTGACCATTCGAATGCTGCTGGACCATTCGAGCGGCCTGGGCGAGGGCTCCGTCAGCGAGGCGTTTCTGGACAGAATCAAGCCCGGGAAAACGCTGGAGGAACGGGTGCGGATTTATTCCTCCGTCCCGCTCGATTTTCAGCCCGGCACGGGAACGGCCTACAGCCCGCTGATGTCTTTCGAGATCATGGGCCGGATTATCGAGCGTATTTCGGGCATGGATCTGAATAGTTACATGAAAAAGCACATCTTCTCGCCCCTTGGCATCAAGGACATCGGGTTTGTCTTTGACGAAGAGCAATTGTCCCGAATCACAAGGCTTTACGAGTATATTTCCGGCGGGCTTGTCGATGTTTCGGATAGCGCGCTGGACTGGATGGGGGTCAATCCTCTGGTCAACCGGTATTTTTCCGGTGCGGGCGGAATGCTGGCCAGCCTGGATGCGTATGAACGGATCGTTCGCCTGTTTGCCCATCTTGGTACATTGGACGGCGTGCGGATTCTGAGCGAACAATCGGTCAGGGAGATGAAAACCGTAAGCGCGAAGCATGGGCTGAGCCCGACCCCCGGTCTGGAATGGGGGCTGAGCCTTGCGTGCTTTAAAGGCAGGAAATACGGCAGAAGCCTTGGCAAAAACACGTGCGGATGGTGCGGCACGTGGGGGACCCATTTTTACTTTGACACCGTCAACGATGTCTGCGTCACGCTCATGATCAATCGTTCCAACATCGGCGGCGCTCACTCATATGTGGCCAGAGCGGTCGAGGATTCGGTGTACGAGAATTATTCGAACTGAACGACGGAGAGGCATTCGCCGCGTATCCAGATGGACCCAGGCGTGTGCCGTCAGATGAAAGAGAAAGCGCGTTCCCGAACTTAGGAACGCGCTTTCTTTTTTCGCAACTCAAGAGGAACCGAAAGCGACGCAGCCGCTGCCAATTATGAAGCCGGCCCGTCTATTCCGAGGCCTTGACCGCGTCGATCAGTTTTTGTTCGTTGCCCTGAATTTCGGGATATTCGAGGTCCAGCTTTTCAAGCGTTTTCACGATCGCTGTCAATATAAAATAATCCCTGACCCACCGGTGGTTCGACGGGACGACATACCATGGGGCATGACTGGAACTGCAGCGGGACAGCACATCCGAATAACACAGCTGATATTGCTCCCACAACTCGCGTTCTTTCAAATCGTTTTCCGAGAACTTCCAGTTCTTTTCGGGCTCCTCAAGGCGCTCCAGCAGCTGCTCCTTCTGGAATTCCTTGGAGATATGCAGAAAGAACTTGAGTATGATGGTATGATTGTTTCGCAGATACTTTTCAAAATTGCGGATTTCTTCAAATCTGTCGCGCGCGGTCTTGTCGTCGATCTGTCCGTGAACGCGGGTCACCAGTACGTCCTCATAATAGGACCGGTTGAATACGGTGATTTCGCCCTTGCCGGGGGTTTGCTGATGAATCCGCCAGAGATAATCGTGGCTCAGCTCTTCCGGCGTTGGCACTTTGAACGCCTTTACGGAGAAGCCACTCGGGTTGATTTCCGAGAGCGCGTTATTGACGGCGCCGTCCTTGCCGCTGCAATCCATGCCCTGCAGAACGATCAGCAGCGCGTATTTCTTGGAAGCGTACAGCATCTCCTGAAGGGCGCGGAAGCGTTCCTTGAGCAGCAGGGTTTCTGCCTTCGCGTCTTTTTTGTCGAGATTCAAGGTGTCGTCGGGGTTGAAATCATCAACGCTGATTTTTTTATCATATGAGGTAATCATGAAATCTTTCAGCATCATCATTCTATCCTTTCCGAACTGAGAGTTTCGAACGGGAATTGCCGGAGATGAAGCGGCAGGGCAGCAAAACCATCTTCGGTATTGTATAATCTTATCAAAGAAAACAGTATGAAACAATATGTGGTAAAATGTTAATAACACCGAAAAATTATTCGCCTCCGGCTTGGGAAATACCGGCGCAAAACGTGGCCGTTGCCATCAAAGCGGTCCTATGATAGGAAGCGGAGCGGCCGTTCGGACGGGACGATCGTTTGGTTCCGATTTTCCGGTGATTGCTATAGTGCATCGATATGGGTTTACATGCATCATACGATCCGATAAGGAGTGTTGTTATGAGCGCGAAGTCTCTATATATCAACAGAGAACTGAGCTGGCTTGATTTTAACGGAAGGGTTCTGGAAGAAGCGCGAAAGCTGGAAAACCCCATCTTGGAGCGCTTGAAGTTTTTGTCCATATTCTGTTCGAATCTGGACGAGTTTTTCATGGTTCGCGTCGGAGGTCTGTTTGACCAGTCGCTGGCCGGTCTTGTCAGCGAGGACAACATCACCAACCTGTCGCCTCAAAAGCAGCTCGAACTGATTTTCGAAAAAACCGCCGGCATGGGTTCCCTTTATAACGACACGCAAAAGTCGGTGTTCGAAGCCCTCGAAGAGCTCGGAATCCGCCGCATCAGGCCCGAAAAGCTTTCCGCAACCCGCTTCGAGTCCCTCCGCGCGGAGTTCGATAAAAATGTTCGTCCGCTTCTGTCGGCCATCATCGTGGACGGAAAACATCCGTTTCCCTATCTGCCGAACAAAACGGTGTTCATCGCGACGCGGCTCAAGCGAAAAGGCGGCGAAAAACTGGGGCTGATCATTTTTCCGGAGAGCGCCGGTAAAATTACCTTCCTGAATTCGGACAAGGTGGTCTATTATCTTGCCGAAGATATCATAAAAGCCTGCGCGCAGGAAATGTTCCCCAAAATGGAGATCATCGAAATCGGAAAGTTTCGCGTCACCCGAAACGCCGACCTGGAGCTGGACGATGAGATTGCGGGCAGCGAAGAGGATTATCGCGTTGCGATGCAGCATATCATAGAGAGAAGGCGCAAACTGATGCCCGTGCGCCTCGAAACCAATCTCTCCGCGTCGAGCGAGATCGCCAAAGTGCTGGCAAACAGTCTGGGACTGACGCAAAAGCAGATCTATACGCGGGTCGGTCCGCTGGATATGAGCCAAATGTGGACCGTGGTCGACGCCGCAAAAGCGAAACGATGCACGGATTATTTCTATTCCGATATCAAAAGCGTATACGTCCCCGGACTGCTGCAGGGCGAGAGCATTTACAGCCAGATTCGGCAAAAGGATTTTTTGCTGATCCATCCGTATATCAACTTCGAGGCCGTGCTCGATCTGCTTCGCGAAGCGGTTCTGGATGATTCGGTGATTGCAATCCGCCAGACGCTCTATCGGGTTTCCAACAACTCGGAAGTCGTGAAGTATCTGGTGGCGGCGGCCGAGAAGGGCAAGGAAGTCACCGTTCTCGTCGAGCTGAAAGCCCGGTTCGACGAGGAAAACAATATCGAGTGGGCGGCAAAGCTGGAGGACGCGGGCTGTCATGTCATCTATGGGCGGGACTTCATGAAGGTGCATGCCAAGCTGCTGCTGATTACGCGCAAATCGCCCAAGGGCATCCAGCACACCGCGCACGTTGCGACGGGCAACTACAACGAGAAAACAGCCAACCTGTACACCGACGTCGGCATTCTGACCTCGGACGAGGACATCGCGAACGATATCATCCTGTTTTTCCGAGAACTCAGCATGGACGACACGGGCGAAGAATACCGGCTTTTCAGCGTGTCTCCCGACGATATCCGCCAGAAGTTTTACGAGCTGATCGACAATGAAATCACCTGCGCGGGGATGTACGGCCGCGGCGGACATATCATAGCCAAAATGAACGCGCTGGCCGACAGGGAGATGATCGACAAACTGATTGCAGCATCTCAGGCGGGCGTCAAAATCGACCTGATCGTTCGGGGGATCTGCTGTCTCAAAGCCGGCGTGCCCAACCAGACGGACAACATACGTGTCGTCAGCGTCGTCGGCAGATTTTTGGAGCACTCCCGCGTATACTGGTTTTTGAACGGCGGCGATGAAAAGCTGTTCATCTCGTCGGCCGATCTCATGACGCGTAACCTGGACCGGCGCATGGAAGTGCTGTGTCCGGTGAGGGACAAGGAGATCATGCTGCGCATCAAAAGCATGCTGCTATCGCTGCTGGAGGACGTGGAAAAAGGCCGTGTCATGCTGCCCGACGGAAGCTATACCCGCCTGGAATCGGAAACCGGCTGCCCGAATGCGCAGATGGCGGAGTATCAGAAATGTCTTGACGATTATAAAATGCAGCTGCCGCACAGAAAGATGCTCTTTATGCGATCCATTCGCCGCGCGCTTGGCGGCGCGTTGATTTGGCTTGGCCGTCACATCTCGCCATCCCTGTATGTCGATTAGCGGGGCTTATCGGGGCGGTTGGACGACGCGTCGGGTCACGGCGCAAAGCGATACGTGAAGCAAGGGCGAGGGACTATCGCCCAAACGGGATGATTTGGTTCGTGCAGATTCGAGCGAAAGGGGAGTCGATCATGAAGATTGGTTTGTTGACCAGCGGGGGGGATTGCCAGGGACTCAACGCGGTATTGAGAGGCGTTGCAAAGACGCTGATGGGGTGCATCAGCGATCTTGAGCTGTATGGCATCATCGACGGGTACCGCGGCCTGATCGAGGGCGAGTGGCGCAAGATGGGGTCCGAAGAATTCTCCGGGATATTGCGTCAGGGCGGGACGATTTTGGGCACTTCCCGCCAGCCGTTCAAAGACATGCAGACGCTGAATGAAAATAACACGAACAAGCTGGACATGATGCTTTCCAACTATAAAAAGCACGGCTTCGACGGACTGGTCATCATCGGCGGAAACGGCACCCACAAAACGGCGTACCTGCTGAGCCAAAACGGTGCGAATGTGGTCACGATACCCAAGACGATCGACAACGATGTGTATGGGACCGACCTCACGTTTGGCTTTGACAGCGCCGTGGAAAAGGCGACGTATGTCATCGACGCAATCCATACGACGGCCGCTTCTCACGGGCGCGTGTTTGTCATTGAGCTGATGGGCCACAAAGTCGGCTGGATCACGCTGTGCGCCGGCATTGCGGGCGGCGCGGACGTCATCCTGATCCCCGAGATCCCTTACGATGTGGAAGAGGTGCTCAAAGCGATCGAATACCGCAACAAAAGCGGGAAGAATTTTTCGATCATTGCCATCGCGGAGGGGGCGCTGACAAAAGAAGAAGCCGAGCTGAGCAAAAAGGAGAGAAACAATCTGTTTTTAACGCCCGGCAACCGGCTGGCAAAGATCCTGTCCGAGCGGTTAAAGCAGGACGTTCGCGCAATTGTGCCGGGGCACTTGCAGCGGGGCGGCGATCCCACGGCGACCGACCGCCTGTTATGCTCCCGGTTCGGCGCCATGGCGGGCGAACTCGTAAAGGAAGGCCGGTTTGGCAATATGGTTGCGCTGCGGGGAACGGAGATCGTGCCGGTGCCGCTCGGCGAGGTGGCCGGCAAACTAAAAAGCATCGAAGAGGATTCACAGTTTTTGCATCAGGCGAAATCGCTGGGGATATCGCTGGGCACGCCGGACGATTAGCGGTTAAACCATTGTGCCTGGGTGGAACAGCCGAATCTGAAACGCCCCCCCGCCGTCTTTCGTGGGCTGTGGGAAACCGGCCACCCGGGAACTTCCGGGCGGCCGGTTGTTTTTCGCCGCAGAAAACAAGAGCCGGAAACCGCCCGTCGGCTGGCAGGAGGGATTTTACGATCTCGCGAGCATAAACACGACCTTTCCGTCCACCCTAAGGAGCAGATCTTCCGACATGATATCCTGCACTTCGGGAATGTGCATATCCAGATAGATCACCGAAATCCTGTCCTTCATCGCCAGCGTATCGCCATAAAATGTGGGCGTGTATTCGTTCTCTGTATTGGGGACGTTTTCCAGCAATTCCAAACCGGATGAAATAATCACGACGGTGTCATAGGCATAATTCGGGTCAAACTCATCATAGAACGTTCGGGAAGTGACGGCCCTTAATTCCCTGCCGTCTTTTAGTGAAAAAGGACGAAATGTGGCATGAAAGACAACACAAGCGAAAGTGTTTGTTTAAATTGATTGATTACTGTTGATTTGTGTTGTAAGATGAAAATTGTCAGATCAAACACGACATCATATTCATGTGCAACTTTCAACGTTCCGGCTTGTCGAAAATAGTGTATTGGGGATGAATCGAATGCGACTGGGACACGTCCTTGCGATACCCGCTCTGCTTGCCGTCGCTTTTTTTCTGCCGTCCTGTCGACAAGCGGATGGGCCATCAACCGCTTTGGAAGCGCGGTCCGGGGCGGAAACACGCGTAATAGACTTTCGGATTACCTGGACGGATTACTCCGGCCGGGGTCAAGCGATACAGAAAATTGTGGACGACTACAACGCGATGTCCGAAAAGGACGCCTATATTCAACTGGTCGGCGGGGATGAAGATTCGGAGGCGATTCGGACCGTTCTGGCGACCAGACCGGAGACGATACTGGTCCTGCCATACCGACATGTGCAGTATTTCGGCGATCAGGGCAGTTTGACGGACCTGACCGCAGCGTTCGCGGCGGAAGAACCCCTGTTCTATCGCGAAATCTGGGCGCTGGGAACGGCAAACGGGGTTACTTACGGCATTCCCTGGCTGGGTCATTCGATGTGCCTGCTCTACAACGAAACCCTGGCTAAAGTACAATAAATTGATACAATGCACACCCCTTTAGCTATTGTTCAACGATTATAGGAATGGGGGTGTGCATTTACTATGGGTGTGCAAAATACCAAAGCCTTCATTGATTCAAATTCAGAACTATATAATTATCCTTGCCCAATAGGTACATCAATCCTATCACGGGCTACACAAATGCCATTTTTAACAATGTAGCATTCAACAAAATGAGGCCCATAAAAATTGGTACGCTCAATTTGGTGTTCATCATCAGTCTTCTTAATTTGACCTCGAATGCAATCTCGGCTTTCAGCAACTTCTCCGACGTTTCTTACTTTCCAATATATAGAATAAGGTCTTGGGACATTGCACGACCTTATAAAAAAGTCTAGTTTCTTATTGTGGCGCAGAACCCCTCCCGAAACCAAGAACTGCAATAACGTAAATGGCCTCCATCCGTCTTGGGTCACATTACAGTCAATCAAGAGACTATAACCAATCCGTATTGGAACCATATCCTCGATAAATTCCTCTGTCTCATTGTATCTCCTTGATACTGTTGCCGATTCTAAATCTCCTTTAGGAAATTCATTACCAAGAATCTTTCTCCATGATTCATTGTTTGTTCCATCTTGATTGATAATTTCTAGATGCTCCGATAACTTCTGTATAAATGCTTTAATATCAGAAAGTGCATACTTTTCTAATAAATCATTACTTGATATACAAGGATCGAATGTGCTCGGTTTTAATCCCATATCAAGATAAGGTTTATATGCATCAACAAGATATTGCATGGTTTGAACTAAGTGTTCTTCAGTATTTAGATTAGAGTCTGGAAGATTGTCTGCAATCATTTTTTCCAGTGTAATACCTTTGGGGTACTTTGTGCCTTCAGGACAATTTGATCGTCTCCACCACTTTAACATCTTCACAAGCGGCTTATATTTCATGTTGTTTTCAGAATTGACTTCACTTGACCAATTTATATGTCCTTTCGGATCAGTAATTATCCACTCGTTGCAATCACTTGATCCAATGTAATATTTATGTCCATCACTGCTACAAACAACAGGTACAATGTCAATACTTATGCCTTTCAGTTCAATCCCAACAGAGTGTGATTGTACCTTTGCATTACTATAAATGTCCTTTTCTTTCAGAGTATCATACAATTCCTGCAGGACATCAATTGAATTATGGGTGGTATTATATGAAGTCTCAACTACGATATCAACGTCACGTTTACCATCATATAGTTTAGGCCGAATAGAAGTATGTTTAGCATATGATCCTGATAAAAAAGTCTGGGTATGTATTCTTTTGTAATTTTGATGGCTTGCTAAATAATCACGGAGATTGGTTTGTACACTGCTTATGTACGAAACTGTTGTATTACTTGGCTCTATGTTACTGAGGAACGTATAAAAGTCTTTTTGTTTCGCCACTATCGTTCCTCCCTTATCAAATCTATTGAATCAACTGTTGCGTCTGCGTAATCTCTAATATCTAAACCAGCAACAGTACCAAGCTGGTATAGCAGGTCTAGTACGATATAGAAGAAGGCTAATATGGATTCATCACTGCTAGAAAATTTTGCTTCCTTAACAATGCTTTCTTCGTCTCGATAACATATAAATGCTGTCCTTTTAATTGCGCATCCAATATCGATATATGGATTATTGGCCAAATGTCTCTCTATCGTCTCAGGTTCAACAGAATCAATAGCCAATATCCCGCCAATAATGTGCGTTAATTCTCTCGGAGGTACTGCTTTACCGCCGATGATCATTCCTCTTGATGAACGAACAAGATTTGCGACGGAAGAAATCTTGGCGTTAGTATATTCTAGAGTCCCTTTATCAATCGATGGCTTCGAATCAAAAACTGCATATACACTTTCCGCGGTTATAAACTTTTCACCAGCTTCCGTACCAAAAATCAGTGGTGTATATAGGGCATCATAGATAATTATGTCAATTTGATCACTTACATTTCCCTGCGCATCAAAAACGAAGCCTTTATCAACAACATATTTATTTGGCAAGAAACTTCGAAAAAAATCTATCCAAGCACTTTCACAATGTTCCCCTTTAGTAACTGGGTGATCAAGCAGAATGCTTAACTTGCTTTCTAAAACTGCTTGCTTCGTTTTGAACATCGATTTTATACTCATTTTCCGCGTTGTCATGATACACCCCCTTGTATAATTTCAGAATTGAGACATTCTTAAAGTATTATCTTACGGCATCTGAAGAAATTCTTTTAGCAAATTGCAATTGCAAGTTGGACACTCATGGTAGAGTAAAGGCCAGCTTAAGCTGGGCTTGATTACATCGGAGCAAGGGTGGCAGACGCTGTCAAGGATGCCTTGGCAAGGCGAAGCCGATTCCTTGACAGTGGCAA
>JAAYUE010000012.1 GCA_012517905.1 Clostridiales bacterium
ATGCAGCCGTTGAGAAAGCAGGAGAGATTTTCAACGCCGTACTCCCGATACTCCGCTTCCAGTTCGGGCCAGATATTCTGGTGGTAGGACAGGTACTCGGGAAGGCTCTCTTCTTTCAGCTTTCGAATCGATAAATACCGTTTTGTCATTCTTCTTCAGGCACTCCTTTCAGTTGACCGCTTCCGGACCCCGCAAAAGCGACGGCCGGACTATGCGCTTCTCCCGCCCAGCGGGGCATGCGCAGCATGATGAAATACAGCGTCAGAGAGACGCAGCAAAGGCCGATGCAGATGTACAGCCCCGGGATATAGGTTCCAAAGAAATCGAACAGATAACCATGGAACACGAACCCGAAAGAACCGAGCAGCAACTGGATCATCGACACGATGGAAAACGCCTTGGTAAACAGCGCCGCGCCGTAGACCTCCCGCAGGGAGACCGCCGCCATGCCGTTTGGCAGGCAGAAAATGAAACCGATAACGAAGATGAAAAACGCCAGAAGCAGGTCGCTTTTCTGGCCGACCAGGATGACGCCGGCGATGCCGAGCATCATCGAAACGATCGGCAGATAGGCGATACGCCGTCCGCCGAAGCGGTCGGTCAGAAAGCCGAAGAAGACTTTTCCGACGACGTTTCCGAACATGAGGCTCGAAGAGAGCAACGCGCCCTTTGCCGCGCTGAGCCCGATGGAGGAGGCGTAACTTGGCACATGCTGGTAAAAGCTGGAGACGATGATGGAGATGCCGATGCTCAGCCCGAAGACGATGAGCGGGAGCAGCCGCGGCTTTCGCGCGTCCGTCTCGGCGCGCTGCGGTTCGGCGGGGTCCGCTGCGGTCGCGCCGTAGGGCAGCAAGCCCTTTTCCTGCGGGGTTAGGCGGATGACGAATATCGCCGCCGGAAAGAGCAGCAGCGAGCAGAAGCCGGCGACCAGCAGATACGCCGTGCGCCAGCCGAACACCTCGATGGCGTTTGCGACGGCGGGGGTGAAGAGCGATCCGCCGATTCCGGAAAACCCCGTCGCAACGCCGATGGCGAACCCCGCCTTCTCCTTAAACCAGTTGCCGATCAGCGTCGGAATCAGCGTCGTAACGCAGATGGTGGCCGCGGCGCCGAGGATGACGCCGGAGATGTCCCACTGGTATACGCTCGTATAGGTGGACATCAGCGCGACGGCCAGAATGGAGGCCCCGCCGGTGATCGTCACCAGCAGGCGGACGTTTACCTTTGCATACGCCTTCGCCGCAAACGGCAGCAGCAGACAGCAGACGATGGAGCGCAGCGTGCTCTGCATCGAGAAATCCCCGCGGCCGATTCCGAGGCTTTCGCATACGGGCACGGTGAACACGCTCGACGTGTTGAGAAGCACGCCGAACGCGCCGAGATGGATGCAGCAGGCGGCGACCAGAATCACCCATGCGTAGTGCGGTTTTTTTCTGCCTTGATAAAGTTCCGCGCCATCCGTGTTATGGAGTGGCGCGGAACTTACCTGAAACTCTGATTTCGATTCTATCATTGTCTATAATAAGTATTCGCCGATTCTGCCGCTGACGTATTCATAAGAAGGCCCGGGCGGCGGCGTGTCGAGTTCGTCGCAGCCGATCGTGGCGATGATCTTGCTGTCGCGGAAAATCATGATTCTGCGTGCGAGCTTGATCATCTCCGGCATGTCGGACGAGATCAGGATGATCGTCTTTTTTTCTTTCGTCGCAAGATCCCAGATCAGCTGGTGGATGTATTCCTTTGCGCCGACGTCCACGCCGACGGTCGGTTCGTCGATGAACAGGATGTCGTTGCCGCAGGCGAGCCATTTGCCGATGCTGACTTTCTGCTGATTGCCGCCGGAGAGGTTCAGAACGAGCTGGGAAAGCGATGGGGTCTTGATGCTCAGCTGATCGACGACCCGCTGGACGCTGTCGATTTCCTTGCGGATGTTGATGGGGCTGAACAGCGTCTTTTTCAGCATGCGCCAGATCGTGATGCTGGTGTTCTGCACGATGTCAAAGCCGAGGATCAGGCCCTCTTCCTTGCGGTTTTCGCTGACATACCCGATTCCGTATTTGTTGACGGCGTTGGGGATGGACGTGATATTCGCTTTCTTGCCTTTGACATAGATCTCGGCCTTGTCCACGCGCGTGTCGCCGATGATGGCGCGCGCAAGTTCGGTGCGGCCGGACCCGACGAGGCCGTAGAAGCCGAGAATTTCTCCCGGGTAGGCGTCGAAGCTGACGTCCTCAAACCGACCCTGCTGACAGAGTCCGCGCACGCTGAGCGTGGGCGTGCCGTGACAGGCTTCCGACTGCCCGAGATAAGCCATATTGGAGGAACGCCCGATCATCATTTCGACGATCTCTTCTTTTTTCAGGCCTTCGCAGCTGCGTGTTCCGATGACCTTACCGTCGCGCAATACGGTCAGCCTGTCGCAGATTTCCAGAACCTCTTCCAGCTTGTGCGAGATGAAGATCAGGCCGATGTTTCTTTCTTTCAATTTATATAGCTGTTCAAACAGGATGTTCGCTTCGTTATAGGTCAGCGAAGACGTCGGTTCGTCCAGCAGTAAATACTTGGCGTCGGAACTCAGCGCGCGCGCGATGGAAACCATCTGCTTCTGCGCGGGGCTGAGCTCGCCCGCCGGCGTTTCCGGCGGAAGATTCAGGCCGAGCATGTCGAGATAGACCGCCGCGTCCTGATTCAGCTTTTTCCAGTTCAGTTTGCCAGACTTCGTATAGTTGGCGATCTTATCGAGCATGACGTTTTCCGCGACGCTCGCCAGCGGAATCACCTGAATCTCCTGATTCACGATGCTGATTCCGTATTTCAGGGCGTCCTCGAAGGACTTGAATTCGACGTCCTGGCCGTCGATATTGATGCACCCTTCGTCCTTGCGGTACACGCCGCAGATGATCTTGATCAGGGTGCTTTTTCCCGCGCCGTTTTCTCCCAGCAGCGCGTGGATTTCACCGCGTTCAAATTCGCAAGTTACTTCCGACAGCGCTTTGACGCCCGGAAACGTCTTTGTAATGTTGCTTACTTTGAGCATATGGCTTTCCCCTTCTGGTTTCCCCGGAACCGCACGCATACGAGCGCGGTTCCGGGGCATTTTCTCATATTGCGTTCTGCTGATCTGGAGAAATTAGTCTTTCACGAGGTACTTGGTGGTCAGCTCGGCGATGATGCTGTCTCTCACGGCGTCCAGCGCGGGCTGATAGTTGTCGATGTTGTCCTTGGTGACGACGGCGCAGCCGGAGTCGATGGCGTATACGCCGTCGGCAATGCGGTATCCTTCCGCCATGTACTTGAGCGTGAGCATGGAGATATAGCCCATCGCCGCGGAGTTCTGCACCAGCGTGCCGGTGATCACGCCGTCGTTGATCGCCTGCGTAATCGTGTCGTCGATGTCGATGCCGAAGGACTTGATCTCTTTGCCGCCGTTTGCGCGCACTTCGGAGAGCACGTTGATCATGCCGA
>JAAYUE010000013.1 GCA_012517905.1 Clostridiales bacterium
ATTTTCGCAAGACCGGCGCTATCGAGAAGACCGTCACGTTCATCAACCTCGCCAACGACCCGGCCATCGAGCGCATCGCAACCCCGCGCATGGCGATCACCGCCGCGGAGTATCTGGCGTACGATCTTGGCATGCACGTGCTCGTCATCATCACGGATATCACAAACTACGCCGAGGCGCTGCGTGAAGTTTCCGCCGCGCGCAAGGAGGTTCCGGGCCGCCGCGGCTATCCGGGCTATCTCTACACCGACCTTGCGAGCATGTATGAACGCGCGGGCAGAATGCGCGACAACCCCGGCTCCATCACGATGATTCCGATTCTCTCCATGCCGGAGGACGACGTAACCCACCCGATCCCCGACCTGACCGGATACATCACGGAAGGGCAGATCATCCTCTCGCGCGAACTCTACCGCAAAGGGCTCACGCCGCCGATCAACGTGCTGCCGTCGCTCTCGCGCCTCAAGGACAAGGGCATCGGCAAGGGCAAGACGCGCGAAGACCACGCGGACTCGATGAACCAGCTCTTCTCCGCGTATTCGCGCGGCAAGGACGCAAAGGAACTCGCCGTTATCCTCGGCGACGCGGCGCTCAGCGACGTGGACAAGCTCTACGCCAAGTTTTCCGACGCGTTCGAGGCGGAGTATGTTTCCCAGGGCTATTACACCAACCGTACAATCGAGGAAACGCTGGACATCGGCTGGAAGCTGCTCGGCATCCTGCCGAAGTCGGAACTCAAGCGCATCAAAGACGTATTCATCGAGAAATACTATCCCAAGGAGGCGTAGCCGATGGCCGCCATACAGGTAAAACCGACCCGTATGGAACTGAGCAACCTGAAGAAACGCAAAAAGGTTGCCGTCCGCGGACACAAGATGATGAAGGACAAGCGGGACGAACTCGTCCGGCGCTTCATCGAATACGCCAGACAGAACAAAGCCCTCCGCGCGGAGGTCGAGGAAAAGCTCTCCCGCGCGATGAAGAGCTTTGTGCTTGCACGCGCGTCCATGAGCGGCGCGGAGATCGAAGAGGCGCTCATGTATCCCGCCCGCGCGGCCGAGGTGACCGCCGGAACCCAGCAGGTGCTCTCCATCCGCGTGCCGAAGATCGAAATCACCGCACAGGAAGGGTTTACGTATCCCTACGGATTTGCAACGACGAGCGCGGATCTTGACCTCTCCGTCCAGTTGCTTGCCGAGGTGCTGCCGCTGCTCGTGCAGCTGGCCGAGATCGAAAAGGCCTGCGGCAGGCTCGCCGACGAAATCGAGAAGACGCGCCGCCGCGTCAACGCGCTGGAATACGTCATGATCCCGCAGATCACGGAGGCCATCCACGGCATTCAGATGAAGCTGGACGAAAACGAGCGAGGCAATCTGACGCGGCTCATGAAGACGAAAGAGATGCTCCAGCAGCAGAAAGCCTGATGGCGAAGCTGCAGAGCAGACCACCGGAGGCGAACGAAATGGACGTTCACGCGCTCGCTGCCGACTTTGGCTTTGCCGAGTGCTATGTGTTTACAACAGAACCGTTTGTCGCTTATGAGCGCCGTTTGCAGGACGGCGCTTTGCATTCCGATGCGAAGGGCGTGCGCTTCGACATAGCGCAAATCGCTCCGTGGGCAAACGCGATTCTTGCATTGGTCTATCCCTATCGTCCCTATGCAAACGAAATCCCCGTCTCGGGCTATTATCCTTCCAGCAACGCCGCATACCATGTGGCGGGCAAGCTGATTCGCAGGCTGGAGGAATCGGGCGTCCGGGCCGTGCGCGCGGAGGTTCCGGTTGCGGAGCTGCTCTCCCGAAACGGATATGGCACGTTGCTCAAAAGCGGGCTGACCTGGTTACCCGGCTACGGGACGCGGTTCTATGTCACGACGCTGGCCGCGGAACTGACAAATCCGGAATACGCGCCTCTGCGCGCACCGCAGCCCGCGCGCTGCGCAACCTGCCATGCCTGCGAACGCGCCTGTCCGAGCGGGGCGATCGACCAAAGCGGGTACGCGTATCAGAAATGCGCGCGGGCTTATATGTGCGGCGGGCCGATGGACCGCTGGGTCATGGATGCCATGGACTGCATGCTCGGCTGCGAACGCTGTCAGACGGTCTGTCCCTACAATGTAGGCATCGAACCGATCACGCAATTGCCGGACGCGTTCCGGCTGGAAGAGCTGCTGGGCGGACGCGTCAAGCCCGCGCTGGAGATCGTCGGCAAAAACCTCAATAAACAGGGCCGGCTGATCCAGCACGCCTGCGTGGTCGCGGGCAATCAGAGGAGAACCGATCTGATCCCGCTGATCGAGTCCTGGCGGGACGATCCGCGTGAGGCGGTCCGCTCGGCGGCGGACTACGCGCTGGAACTCCTGCGAATGCAAGCCGAATAACCGCGTTGATTTTTTGCCGCAGGAATTTCATGCGCGCGCCTCAAAATCTGTTTTGCTTTCGGTATGCGTTCATGTTACAATGTCCTAGTCAACCAGTTTGCCGCGCTAGGCGGGGAGATAGCGGTGCCCTGAACCTGCAATCCGCTACAGCAGGGCAGAAATCCCGTTCCCCGGCAAGCGCCTGTGGGGTCTGATCCCGATAAGGGGCGTTGAGCGTCGGGTCCCGTGCAATCGCAGGCCGTGAACCATGTCAGGTCCTGACGGAAGCAGCATTCAGCGGAAGCTGCGATGTGCCGCGGAGCAGCCTGAAAGGAGCAACCTGTCGGAGCGTCGCCCGGAGGCGTGTTTGTCAAAGATCGGGTGCGCGGCAATCCTTTCGACCGGCGCGTCATATGGTGCGCCGGTCGTTTTTTCACAGGTTAAGTAGTTTTGGAGCGAATCGTATGGAAGACTTTTCGGTGTTCGATATCATTGGTCCGCGTATGACGGGGCCGAGCAGCTCGCATACGGCGGGCGCGGTGCGGCTTTCGCACATTGCGCGCAAGATTGCGGGGGAGGACGTCGCCGAGGCGGCGTTTACGCTCTACGGCTCGTTTGCCGAGACGGGCAAAGGCCACGGCACGGACAAGGCGCTTGTCGCCGGTGCGCTGGGCATGGACCCGGACGACCCGCGCATCAAGGAAGCGTTCGACGTTGCCCGCGAGCAGGGCATCCCCGTTTCCGTTGAATTCTCGGACCAGCCGCCGAAGCATCCGAATACCGCGCGCATCGTCATCACCGGCTCCGACGGGCATGTGACGGACGTGCTTGGCGAGTCGGTCGGCGGCGGCAACATCCTGATCACGGAGATCAACGGGCTCGACGTCGAGTTCTCGGGCGAATACCCGACGCTGGTCATCCAGCACGACGACAAGCCCGGCGTGATCGCCGAGGTGTCGCATGTGCTGGCGCAGCTGAACGTGAATATCGCGTTCATGCGCGTGTTCCGTCATGGAAAGGGCGAGGACGCGTATATGACCATCGAGACGGACCAGCCGGTGACGCAGGAGATGCAGGCCATGATCCTGCGCCTCTGCAGCGGCATCAACAAGCTCTTTGCGGTGTGAGAGGAGGAGACGAACCATGCTGCTGACGGACGCGTTTGCAAACGGCGAATCCCTGCGCCGCTACTGTCTGGAAAACGATATCCCCATCTATGAGGCGATGATCCGCAGAGAGGTCAAGCTCTCCGAGCAAACGCGCGAAGAGATCGTCGCCGAGATGCACAAAAACCTCGACGTCATGCGCGCCTCTGTCGAGCGCGGCCTCAACAGCAAGGTCGAGTCCGTCAGCGGGCTTTCCGGCGGCGAGGCGCTCAAGCTGTTCAAATACGGCAAGCACAACCCGTTTTCGGGCTATACCGCCTGCCGCGCGGCGGCGAGCTCCATGGCCGTCGTCGAGGTAAACGCCTCCATGGGCCGCATCGTCGCGGCGCCGACGGCGGGCGCGAGCGGCATTCTCGCGGGCGCGCTGATCGAAAGCGGGCGCCAGCGCGGCTGGTCGGACGACACGCTGGTCGAGGGGCTGTTCACCGCGGGCGCAATCGGGCTGATCTTTGCAAAAAACGCGACCATCAGCGGCGCGGGCGGCGGCTGTCAGGCGGAGACGGGCGTCGCCGCCTCCATGACGGCGGCCGCGCTGGTCGAGGTCAGCGGCGGCGCGCCGGTGCAGGCGCTCGACGCCGCGGCCATGGCGATGAAAAACGTCATGGGGCTCATCTGCGACCCGGTCGCGGGACTGGTCGAGTGCCCCTGCATCAAGCGAAACGCGCTCGGCGCGGTCAACGCCATGCTCTGCGCGGATATGGCGCTGGCAGGCATCACGAGCCTGATTCCTTTTGACGAAGTCGTCTCCGCCATGTACGCCGTCGGCAAGGACATCCGCGTGGAATACCGTGAGACGGCGCGCGGGGGCCTCGCCACCACGCCGACCGGCAAAGCGGTTGCGCAGCGCGTCAAGCGGCTGCAGGGAAACGAATAACGACACTACAGGAGCATCGTATGGGCGTAGGCAGAGGACCCGGCGGCGGAATGCGCAATTTTCTGACGGACGAGGAGAAAAAGAACAAACCAAAGCTGACGAAGCAGCTATTGTTTCGCATTCTGGCGTATCTCAAGCCGTACCGGCTCCAGTTCGCGCTCGTGCTGGTCGCGATTCTGATCGCGGCGGTCATCGGCCTGTTGCCCTCCATCATCACCGGACGCATCGTGGACGAAGCGCTCACGGGCAAAAACATGCAGCTGCTGATTCGTCTATTGCTGCTGGCGTTTGTGACGCTGACGGTTTCTCAGGCGATCACGGTGCTGCAGAGCTACATCAATTCCTGGATTTCACAGCGCATCATATTCGACATGAAAAACCAGATGTATGCGCATCTGCAGAGCATGCCGCATTCGTTTTATACGACGGAAAAGCAGGGCGATATCCTGACGCGCATGGACAACGACATCAGCGGCGTCGGCTCTGTCATCTCCAACACGCTGACAACCTCGATCAGCAACATCACGACCGTGATCGCCACGCTGGTCGCGCTCTTTGCGATGAACTGGAAGATGGCGATCGTCGGCGTCGCGGTCATTCCGCTGTTTGTGCTGCCGACGCGGAGCGTGGGACATACGCGCTGGAAGCTGCTGTCGGAGGCGCAGGGCGAGCGCGACAAGATGAACCAGATGCTGACCGAAACGCTCAGCGTGTCCGGCTCGCTGCTGATGAAGCTCTTTACGCGCGAAAAAGCGGAGTATGACCGCTTTGTTGACATCAACGAGGATGTGACGCAGCTCTCCATCAAAGAGCAGCGCAGCGGCAAATGGTTCACCATGGCGATGGGCATGTTCACCCAACTCGGCCCGCTGCTGATCTATTTCGCCGGCGGGTGGCTCATCATCAGCAAGGTGGATTCCGCGCTCACGGTCGGCACCATCACGGCGATGGTCGCGCTGATCAATCGGCTCTACCGCCCCGTGCAGACGCTGCTGGGGCTCGGCGTGGACTTCACGCGTTCGCTGGCGCTCTTTACGCGCATCTTCGACTATTACGACAAGGAAGTCACCATCAAAAATCCGCCGCGGCCGAAACGCCCGCCGCTGGATGAACCGGAAATCACGTTTGACCATGTTTCGTTTGCCTATGAGGGTAAGGAGCCGGTGATTCGGGATGTGAACTTTCACATTCCGCATGGGCGGATCTACGCCGTCGTCGGCCCGTCCGGCGCGGGCAAATCCACGCTTGTGAGCCTGCTGCTGCGGCTCTATGACGCAGACGGCGGCCGCATCCTTGTCTCCGGCGTGGACGTAAAGGATTACGATTTGACGTATCTTCGCCAGAACATCGGCGTGGTGACGCAGGAAGCGTACCTCTTCAACGGCACCATCCGCGAAAACCTGCTCTATTCCAGGCCGGATGCGACGCAGGAGGAGCTCGACGCCGCCTGCCGGCTCGCCAACATCTACGACTTCATTCAGTCGCAGGCGGAGGGTTATGATGCGATCGTCGGAAACCGCGGGCTCAAGCTCAGCGGCGGCGAAAAGCAGCGGCTCTCGCTGGCGCGCGTGGTGCTCAAGGATCCGAAGGTTCTCGTGCTGGACGAGGCGACAAGCTCCCTGGACTCCATTTCGGAAAACGCGATACAGAACGCGCTGGAGTCGGTCATGGCGGGGCGCACGAGCATCGTCATCGCGCACCGGCTTTCGACCGTGCTCGCGGCGGACCGCATCCTCGTGATCAAGGACGGCGTGATCGGCGAGCAGGGAACGCACGAGGAACTGCTCAAGCTGGACGGCACATACCGCCTGCTCTACGAAACGCAGTTTAAGCGCGTGCTGGACCAGGAGCCGTAAGCAAACAAAGCAATACGCAACGCAAAAGCGGACGGGAAATCCCGTCCGCTTGTCTGTCTCGAGGTTGCTTATTTAAAGAGGATGGAGACGGACTTGTAGAAGGCGAGGTCCACTTCCTTGCGCTCGGTGACGGCCTTGTCGAGGTCCGCGGTCACGATGGACGTGCCCTGCAGGGCGACCATGTTGCCGTAATCCTCCGAAACGACCAGTTCGCCCGCCTTGAAGCCGAGGCGCGTGCCGAGCACGCGGTCGAAGCAGGAGGGGGAGCCGCCGCGCTGGATGTGGCCGAGCACGACCGAGCGGCACTCGAAGTACTTGCGCTTTTCGTCGAGGGACGAATCTTCACGCATGGCCTTCTCGATGCGCTCCGCAAGCGTCTTGGCGATTTCCTTCTCAAGCAGCAGTTTGTTGCCAAACGCGTCGAGGCCGACGTTGTCCTGCGATTCGCCCTTGAGCTCGAAGCCTTCCGCAACGGCGATGATCGTGTGGCGCTGGCCCTTGATATAGCGGGCGCGGATGACCTGCATGATCTCGTCAAACGTCTTGGGGAACTCGGGGATCAGAATCAGGTTCGCGTCCGCCGCGAGGCCCGCCTGAACGGCGATCCATCCGGTGTGGCGGCCCATGCACTCGACGACGATGCAGCGCGCGTGAGACGCGGCGGTCGTGTGCAGGCGGTCGATGCACTCCATGGCGATGTTGCTCGCCGTGTCGAAGCCGAAGGTGTAGTCCGTGCAGGAGAGGTCGTTGTCGATGGTCTTCGGAACGCCGATCATCTTCATGCCCATCTTGGAGAGCTTGTTGGCGACGCCCAGCGTATCGTCGCCGCCGATGGCGACGAGGCCTTCCAGCCCGAGGCTCTCAAGGGTCTTGCGGACGCGCTCGGGGCCATTTTCTTCTTTCATCACGTTCGTGCGGCTGCTCTCGAGGATCGTGCCGCCCTTGGTCTGAAGGCCTTCCACGTCCTTAAGGGTGAGCCAACGGCCTTCGCCGGTCAGAGCGCCGCGCCAGCCGGCGGAAAAGCCGTATACGTCGATGCCCGCCGTCGCGCATTCTTCGACGACGCCGCGGATGACCGCGTTGAGACCCGGGCAGTCGCCGCCGCCCGTCAGAATACCAATTTTACGCATGTTGTTCTTACCTCCAATTTAATATCTTCAAGCATCCGGCTTTGCTGTAGTAAGCGAAAGGGGGATACGGTTGAACCGGGTGGGTTCAGCGATTCAATATGCCGGCAAGCTCCGCGTCGATCAGCGCGCCGATGGCCTCGATGCTCTTGAGACGGTTTTGCTCCATGCAGGGGATGATGTGAATGCCCGGCATGCGCGCGGCGTATTCGATATACTTTTGTCTGGCGCGCTTCTGGATATCCGGCAGCGCTTCGTAGATATCCGGCTGATCGCCGACGTAGCCGCGGAATCCTTTTTTGCCGACGTTTTCCGAAGCGTTCTCGGGGTTCATATCCAAAACGATGTGCGCGTCCGCCCTCGGAATGCGAAAGTGCTCGTACTCCAATTCGAGAACAAAGTCCAGCAGGTCCGGCTTTCCGAGGTCGCGCTCGCGCACGGACTGGTACACGGCGTTGCTCAGGATATAGCGGTTGATCAGCAGCACGTCCGCGCCGGAATAATCAAACCGCTGAAACGCTTCGAACCGGTCGAGCGCATACCAGAGCGCCATGCTCTTTTGATCGACTTCGTTGGCGCGGACGCCGCCGCTGCCGGAGAGCAGGCGGCCGACCTCCGAACCGAAAAAGGTTTCATACATCGGAAACGAGATCGTCTCGACGCGCAAACGCCCGTCCACCGTCAGCCGCTCGAAGAGCCGCTGGAGCTGGACGGTTTTTCCTGTTCCGTCGATGCCCTCGAACGCGATGATTTTCGTCATAGTCAGCCCTTTTGGATGCGCTCCATCGCCTCGATCGTGTTTTCGCGCGTTGCGAACGCCGTCATGCGGAAAAATCCTTCGCCCGCCGCGCCGAAGCCTTCGCCGGGCGTGCCGATGATGTGATAGTTCTTCAGCAGTTCGTCGAAGAAGCGCCAGCTGTCGCCATGCGGCACCTTGAGCCAGATATACGGCGCGTTGACGCCGCCGAACACCGTATAGCCCGCCTTTTGCAGGCCTTCGCGGATGATGCGCGCGTTTTCCATGTAGTCCGCAACGACGTTCAGAATCTGCGCGTTGCCTTCGAGGCTGTAGGCCGCCGCCGCGCCGCGCTGGGTGATGTAGGATACGCCGTTGAATTTTGTCGAGACGCGGCGCGCCCAGAGGTCGCGCAGGCGAACTTCGTTGCCGAAGCTGTCTTTGTAGACGAGCGCTTTGGGCACGACCGTATACGCGCAGCGCGTGCCGGTAAAGCCCGCGGTCTTGGACATGGAGCGAAACTCGATTGCGCATTCCTGCGCGCCGTCGACCTCATAGATGCTGTGCGGCTTGTCCGGCTGGGAGATGTACGATTCGTAGGCGGAGTCGTAAAGGATCAGCGTTTGATTGGCGCGCGCATAGTCGACATACGCCTTGAGCTGCTCTTTTGTGAGCGTTACGCCGGTGGGGTTATTCGGAAAGCAGAGATACATAACGTCCACGCGCTCGGTCGGAATTCCGGCGACAAAGCCGTTTTCCTCGCTGCCCGGCATGTAGACGATCTTCTGATAGCCGCCCTTTCGCTCGTCAAACGTACCGCCGCGTCCGCTCATGACGTTGGTGTCCACATAGACGGGGTAGACGGGATCGGTCACCGCGACCACGCATTCCTGCGAAAAGAGCTCCTGAATATTGCCGACGTCGCATTTCGCGCCGTCCGAAACGAAGATCTCGTCGAGATCGAGCGCGACGCCGCGCGCGGTATAGTCGCGCCGGAGGATCGCCTCGCGGAGGAATTCATATCCGAAATCCGGGCCGTAGCCGTGAAACGTCTCGGCGCGGGACATATCGTCCACCGCGGCGTGCAGCGCCTCGATAACGGCGGGCACGAGCGGGCGCGTAACGTCTCCGATGCCCATGCGGATGAGCTTTGCTTCGGGGTGTTCCTTGGCAAACGCTGCCGCGCGTTTGCCGACTTCGTAGAAAAGATAATTGCCGTGGAGCTGAGAGTAAAATCCGTTCGCAGTAAACAAACCCGAACCTCCCCATTCTCTAAATCAAGGCATTATATCATATACATTCGCGCGCGTGCAATAGAAGCGGGCGTTGTCGTAGGAGCCGGCGTTATCATAGAAGCGGACTTTATCATAGAAGCGGGCGTCGTCATAGAAGCAGGAGTTATCATGGTAGCGGGCGTTGTCGCGTCGGCAGGAACCATGGCTTGCCGCAGTTGCGGTTTATGCCGAAACTGTTGTATACTAAGTATCGTTTCAATCTTACCTGCATTCAGCTCGGCAGAATCATGCGAAAGGCAGCTTATATAATGGAAAACAGCGAACTCAAAGCACCGGAAGAGCCCGAAGCTCAGATCGAACCGGTTTCGGATGCGGAAAAAGCAACCTCGGGGATTTCCGGCGTACGAAAATTCATCGTGCGCGTTGTGCAGGGCGCGATCATCGGCGCGGGCGCCATTCTGCCGGGCATCTCCGGCGGCGTGCTCGGCGTCGCGTTTGGCATCTACCGCCCGATGATGGCGGTGCTCGCCAAGCCGTTTCAGAATTTCAAGCTCTACTGGCGGATGTTTATTCCGGTGATCATCGGCTGGGCGGCCGGATTCCTCGGGCTTGCGGGGCTGATTGCTAAGCTGCTGCTGCTCAACGCCGCCGTGATGGTGAGCCTCTTTGTCGGCCTGATCCTGGGCACGTTTCCCTCGCTGTTTCGCGAGGGTGCAAAAGGCGGAAGGACCAGGAGCATGTGGATCGCGCTCGCGATCAGCACCGCGGCGTTGCTCGCGTTTTTCTATGCCTTGAAGTTCAGCACGCAAACGACCGTTACGCCGACGTTTGGCTGGTATGTCTTCTGCGGCGTGCTCTGGGGCATCAGCCTCATCGTGCCGGGCATGAGCTCATCCTCGCTGCTGCTCTTTCTCGGGCTGTATCAGCCGATGTCCGCCGGCATCGCCGCGCTGGACGTCTCGGTGCTCGGCCCGTTCGCCATCGGTATCATCGCAACGGTCGTGCTGCTGGCCAGGCTTGTCAATCACCTCTTTGAAAAGCACTACGGCGTGGCGTTCTATTGCGTCATCGGCTTTGTCATCGCGTCCACGGTGCCGATCATCCCGCTTTCGTTTGCCGGCGTCGGCGAGGCGCTGCTCTGCGTGGTCGCCGCGGCCGCAGGGTTTGCGGGCTCCTTCCTGATGGACCGCTGGAGCGAGAAGCTCCCGCCGGAGGGAAAGCCCGAATAATCGAAACAAGCGTTCCGCCGCCAGAAATGACGGCGGTTTTTCTTCCGGGCCGCGTCGTTCATCAAACGAAATTTATACGATGTGCGTCCGAAAACCGGCGCATCCGCCCGCCGGTCGTGGCATTTTGAGCATGCATGTGTTATAATCGCGAGTAAGCGAAACGCCGCTTTCCCTGCCGGAAATACGGCGGAGAATACGCGGAAAACGCGTTTGTTTGGAAACATTTCATCAACAAAGGAGAGCGCTGCTTGACACAGGAAACAGAGCGGGTTATGCTTTCAATCCCGTTGGAAAACGTGGACGAATTATTGGGCCTTTTCGGGGTGTTCGACGAGAACATCGGCGTTCTGGAGGACGAAACCGGCGCGCACATCACCGCGGAAGAGCGCGGCATCCGCATCACGGGCGAGCAGGAAAGCGCCGAGACCGCCCGCATCGTAATCGAAAAAATGCTCGATATGCAGCGGCGCGGCGAGAAGATCAACAGAAGCCGCATCCGCTATGCCGTGGACCTCGCCAAAGAGGGCAACGCGGACATGATCGAAAAGAGCATGGGCGACGTCATCGCCATCACGAACAAAGGCCGCCAGATCAAATGCAAAACGCTCGGGCAGAAACGCTATGCGCAGGCGCTCAAAGAGTTTGAACTGGTCTTCGGCATCGGACCCGCCGGCACGGGCAAGACGTATCTCGCCGTCGCCATGGCGGTGCAGGCATTCAAAAACAAGGACGTCGAGCGCATCATTCTCACGCGGCCCGCGGTGGAGGCGGGCGAAAAGCTCGGCTTTCTGCCGGGGGATTTGCAGAGCAAGGTGGACCCGTATCTGCGGCCGCTCTACGATGCGATGCAGGAGTTTCTGGGGCTGGAGAGCTACAAGGCGCTCTATGAGCGCGGCGCGATCGAAGTCGCGCCCCTGGCCTATATGCGCGGCCGCACGCTCAACAACGCCTATATCATACTCGACGAAGCGCAAAACTGCTCCACCGAGCAGATGAAGATGTTTTTAACCAGAATAGGGGAAGGGTCCCGCGTCGTGGTGACGGGGGATGTGACGCAGATCGACCTGCCGCGCGAAAAAGCGAGCGGGCTCGTGCAGGCGGTGAAGGTTCTGGACAATGTGGAGGGGATTAAGATCATCAACCTGACGCATAAGGACGTTGTGCGTCACGAACTGGTGCAGCGCATCATCTGCGCCTATGAGCGCTTTGAGAAGCCCAAACGCGGCTGATCGCCCCGTCCGCGCAGCACCGCGCGGCGCATCCTGAACGAACGAGGACGATATCATCGTGTCTGAAACGCGAAAAAGCAAACAAAACAAGCGAAAAAAAGCCGAACGCGAACCAAAGTCAAAGATTTACGGCGTGATTGTGCTGCTCGTCGGCTTTGTGCTGGCGTGCGCGGTCACCATCACGTCCCTCACGCCAAAGCGCTATGAGGTCTCCGTCGGCGCAGCCGCGAAGGAGGCCATCACCGCGCCGCGCATGGTTGAAGACACGGTCATGACCGAGGCGCTGCGGCAGGCGGCGCGCAACAGCGTCTCCAGCGTATACGCCGTGGACACCGAACTGGCCGACACGCTGATCTCCAACGCGCAGAGCTTCTTTTCCGCATTGGCGAGCTTTAGAAATGCGGCCGCCGACATCCGGGCCGCGACGCTTCCCGCCGCCGGAGACGGGGACGCGGACAACGCTGCGGCAAACGGAGAGGACACGCGCGCCTGGCAGGACGTCATCTCCACAAACGACCTGCTCGCCATGCTCGTCAAGCTCCCCGTGAAGATCAGCGACACGTCGCTTGGCTACGCGCTGCTCGACGCGGGGGACGACGAGATCGACCAGCTTCGGCAGCTCGTGCTCACAACGCTGCAAAAAGAACTTCGCGCGGGCGTGTCCGAGGCCGACCAGGTCAAAACGCTTGCGGCGATCAACAAGGAACTGAAGGTGACGACCCTCTCGCTGTGGCTCAAGGCGCTTGGTGAGATGGTCTACGACGCCTATCTGCTGCCGACCAACGTGGTCAACTCCGTGGAGACCACGCGCGCGCAGGAGAAAGCGGCGGACGCGGTGGAGCCCGTCTACATCGCGCGCGGCGCAACCATTGTGGAGGCGGGGCAGACGATTACGCAGGAGCAGTACGACATGCTGCTCTCGCTCGACCTCGTCAAGGGCGCGGAGGCGACGGGGCGGCTCAACCCCGGCGTGGTCGCGTATCTGTTTTGCGTATTCGCGATGCTGGCGCTGTATCTCTTTGTGTTTGAGCGGGAAACGTTTAATTCCAACAAACAGATGACCATCCTCGGGCTGATCCTGATTCTCACGCTGGTGCTCGAGTGGGTCTGCTATCTCATCGATCCGCGCGTAACGCCGGCCGTGTTCGGCGTGCTGCTCACCGCGCTGCTGGTTTCGCGAAAGACCGCGGAGTCGGTCAACGTCGCGTTTGCGATGTCGTTTGCCCTGCTTTCGGGCGGCAGCGGCACGACGCTGTTCGGCTCCGATTCCATTCTTGGCATGGCGGCGATTCTTGTATCCGGGCAGATGACGATACTGATTGCGGAGCGCAGCAAAAAGCGCGGGACGCTGATCGCCGCCGGCACGCTCGGCGGGGTCGCGGGCGCGGCGGTCGTCGTCGCGGGCGGCGTGATCCTCGAATACTCCTGGAACACGGCGTTGATCTACGCGGGGCTGCAGATGGCGTCCGCGCTGATCCTCTCGGTGTTCTGCGTCGGCATGCTGAGCATGTGGGAAAACCTCTTCGACATCGTGACCCCTGCGCGGCTGCACGAGCTGGCGAACACGAACCATCCGCTGCTGAAAAAGATGATGATCGTGGCGCCCGGTACCTATCACCACAGCATGATGGTCGCTTCGCTCGCCGAAGGCGCGGCGGAGGCCATCGGCGCAAACGCGCTGCTCGCGCGCACGGGCGCCATGTATCACGACGTCGGCAAGCTGAGAAGGCCGAACTATTTCAAGGAAAACCAGAACGGGCAGAACATTCACGATACGCTCTCGCCCGAGGAGAGCGCGGGCTATATCATCGCGCATCAGAAGGACGCGATGTCCTATCTCGCGCGCTACCGCATGCCGTCCGAGGTCAAGCGCATCGTCGCCGAACACCACGGTACGACGCTTGTGGCATATTTCTATTACAAGGCCAAGCAGATGCAGGGGGAGGACGGCGAGCCCGTGATCGAGCGGTTGTTCCGCTATACGGGCGGCCTGCCGAGCACGAAGGAGAGCGCCATCGTCATGCTGGCGGACAGCTGCGAGGCTGCGGTGCGTTCGTTGAGCGAGCCCACGCGCGAAGAGGTTGCGGATATGGTGCGCCGCATCGTGCAGGGTAAGATGGACGACGGCCAACTTCGGCAGAGCCCGCTGACGCTGGAGGAAGTCAATCGAATCGAGCGGAGCTTTCTCGTGACGTTTACAGGGCTCATGCACGAGCGCATCCGGTATCCCGGAATCGAGGCGGCGGTATGATCGACGTTCAGACCGAACTGGAAGGTTTGCCGGGCGGCACGGAGGAACTAATCCGCCGCGCGGTGGAGGCCGCGCTCGCACGAAAGCGCGCAAGCGGCGGCGTCTGCGTGCTCGTGACGGACGCGGAGGAAATCCAGCGGCTCAACGACTGCTATCGCAGCATCGACCGCGTGACGGACGTGCTCACGTTTCCCGCTTGGGAAGGAAGCGCGATCCTCTGTCCGCCGGACGGGTATCTAGGCGACATCGCAATCTGTTTTGAACGCGCCGAGGAACAGGCGCAGGAGTACGGGCATTCGCTCGAGCGCGAGCTGGCGTTTCTCGCCGTGCACGGCGCGCTGCACCTGCTCGGGTTCGACCACATGACGCCGGAAGACGAGAAGATCATGCTGAAAGAACAGGATGAAATCCTGAACGAAATGGGGTACGTCAGATGAACAGGCTGGACGACGGCGAGCGGGAGAGGATGCTGGATTTCGCCTATGAGGCGATGGAGCAGGCGTATACGCCGTATTCGCATTTTCAGGTTGGCGCGTGCCTCAAGGGCGCAAACGGGAAATACTATCTCGGCTGCAACATCGAAAACGCCTCCTACACGCCGACGAACTGCGCCGAGCGCACGGCGGTGTTTAAAGCCGTCTCCGAAGGCGAGCGCGCGTTTGAGGCGATCGTCATCGTCTGCTCCGGCAAAACCCCCGCCTCGCCCTGCGGCGTCTGCCGGCAGGTGCTGCGCGAGTTTTGCGCCGACGACATGCCAGTCGTATTCGCAAACGCAAAGCGCAATTATATCGAGAGCACGCTCGGCGAGTTGCTGCCGCATTCGTTCGGGCCGGAGGATTTGACATGAGCGAGTTTCGCTCCGGATTCGTCTCCATCATCGGCTGCCCGAACGTCGGCAAATCGACCCTGCTCAACAAGCTCGTCGGGCAAAAGATCGCAATCGTGACCGATCGCGCGCAAACCACGCGAAACAAGATTACGGGCGTGCTGACGCGGCCGGACTATCAAATTGTGTTTCTGGATACGCCCGGTGTGACCAATCCGAAAAACAAACTCGGCGAATACATGCAAAAGGTCGCCTACGACGCGATGAACGAGGTCGAGGCGATCCTGTTTGTCGCGGATGCGGAGCAGGGCGTGCGCGAGCGGGACGCCGCGCTGCTCGACAGGCTCGGCCATGCGAAGGCGCCCGTCGTCGCGTTCATCAACAAGACCGACGCGGCAAGCCTCGGCCAGGCGAACGAGGCCGAAGAGACCCTCGGCAAGCGGGCGTTCATCAAAACGATTTTGCGCGGTTCCGCCGAAACGGGCAAAGGACTGGAAGAGCTGGAAGAGACGCTCTCCGAGCTGCTGATTCCGGGGCCGAAGTATTTTCCGGACGACATGGTCACCGACCAGCCGGAGCGCATCATCTGCGGCGAACTGATCCGCGAGAAGGCGCTGCTGCTCCTGCGCGAAGAGGTTCCGCACGGCGTCGGCGTCGGCGTGGACCGGATGGAGCGCAGGGAGGACCGCGACATGATGGACGTCTACGCGACCATCTACTGCGAGCGCGAGTCCCACAAGGGCATCATCATCGGCAAGGGCGGTTCGATGCTCAAAAAAATCGGGCAGGAGGCGCGAAAGGACATCGAGTGGATGCTCGGCTGTCCGGTCAACCTCCAGCTCTGGGTCAAGATCAAGGAAGACTGGCGAAACCGCCAGGGCATGCTGCACGAGCTCGGCTACGAGTGATCGGCAGGGGTAGGAGCGGACTATGCCGGTCATCTGCGTGGAGGGAATCGTAACGCGATATGCAAACTATCGCGAAAGCGACCGCATCCTGAGCATCTTCACCATTGAGCACGGCCGGCTGGACGCGAAGGCGCGCGGCTGCCGTAAGCCGCAGAGCCCCCTGGTCAACGCCTGCCAGCCGTTTGTGTTCGGTCAATTCGAAATCTTTACCGGCCGGGAAAAGGCCACGATCAACGCCTGCGAAGTCAGGGAAACGTTTTATCCCATCCGGGAGGATTACGAGCGCTTCTCGATCGGCTCGGTCATGCTGCGCCTCTGCCACGACGCGGCGCCGGAAAACGAGCCGAACGAGGCGCTGTTTTCTTTGCTCTACCATTCGCTTTCGTTCCTTGCCTACGGCAAGTCCAATCCGCAGGATCTCTTCTCCTGTTTTCTCGTGCGCTATCTCAACGCAATCGGCTACCGTCCCGCCATCACGACCTGCGCGCAGTGCGGGCGGGATATCCGCGCGGACGCGCTCGTGCGCTTTTCGCCGCGCGGCGGCGCGGTGTGCAACGCCTGCGTACAACATGGCGAGCCGGTGAGCAAGACCGCGCTCGAGGGCATGCGCCGCATGCTCCTGATGGAGGACGCCGACATGGACCGCGTGAAGCTGTCCGACGGCGTGCGCGGCGAGATCTTTCGCGCGCTGACGGCGTATACCGAGAGTTCGCTGGAATATGGATCGCGCGCGCTCAACATCCTGTCCAGCCTGAAGGATGTGGCAGGCCAGCCGCAGCCAACCGGCGAGCCGGCTGCCGAAGCGCCGGAGCGCGGCGCGGCGGAGCCGGACGAAGGGAACGCATAAAAAGAATCCGCATTCGGGAAAAATTGTGAACTTTCGTTCGAATTGGAGCATCTTTCCCGGCGGTGTGGTACAATACTCGCGATTCCGCAGCGGTGAAAAACGCGTCGCGGCAAGGGCGATTGCCCGTAAGCGACGGCCGCCGTGCGCGGATGAAACGATCAAACAGAAGTAGTATGAGGTTATGACTATGCCCGTAGAACGACAAAACGCGAAGATATTGCTGCTTGCATGTCTTGTGATTGCCGCTCTTTTTGCTTTTGGATGCAGCGCCGAAGCCGCCGTGCCCACGGAGGCGACGCCTACGCCCCAGCCGGTGGTTGTGAGCATGGAGGTTCTCGACCTGAACGACGCGCAGTTTGACGACATGCCGTCGCCGACGCCCACGCCGGAACCGACGCCCACGCCGCTGCCGTTTTCTTACTATGCGCCCACGGTCAACATGACCTACGAGGAGCTGGTCGGCAGCACGGACGACATGAACGTAAAGGCGCGCGAACTGCTCAAGGACGGATTCCCCGACCCGAAGACCTACTATATCATCGTGGACAAGCAGTGGCAGGTAGTGCTGGTCTATAAGCGCATCGACGACGGCACGAAGTTCGGCAAGCCGAATCTCGAAGAGCCCGTTCGCTATATGATCTGCTCGACCGGCAATCCCAACAAGGAATACGGCCACGAGACCACGAGCGGCATCTGGCAGATCGGCGTGCCGAAAGAGCGCTTCTACCAGTTTGTCAACCTCGAGGCGGCGCAGTATCTGACGCTGATCCACAGCAGGACGTATTTCCACTCCGTTCTCTACGACAAGGCGAAGGACTTGAGCACGCTCGTGCAGGAGTCCTACGACAGGCTCGGCTCGAAGGAGAGCCACGCCTGTATCCGCCTGACCGTGCCGGACGCGCGCTGGATCTGGTATAACATCGGCTACGGCACGACCTGCGAAATCCGGGACGGCAAAACGACGGACACCGACACCGCGTCCATCCGCTCGCAGCTCGTTCTGCCGCCGTCCATTGCGAACATCCGCCTGAAGGCCGGCACCGCGCCCTGGACGGACAACTGGACGATCGAAGACGTCGAGCACGTGTTGGCGTATAAGTATCAGGCCGCGCCGCTGCCCGATCTGGGAGACGGCGAGGACGAGGACGTCGCAACGCCGACGCCGGATGCCGGTGGCGGGGTGACCGAAACGCCGACGCCTGCGCCGGAAACGCCGACCGATCCGCCCGCTGCTGATCCAACGCCGGATCCGGGTTGGTAAATGTGAAAGCCAGGCGTGTCTGGATGCTGCATCCTTTGAAGAGAAAAATAACGCTCGTTTTGCTGTCGGTGCTGCTGCTTGCGGCATCGACAGCTTCTGTTCGTTCCTCTCTTGCGCAGGACGCGCCCGCGGCGCAGGCCGGCGACGCGCCGGACGAAACGGCCGCCATCCTCACGGAGGCCTGCTGCGGCGCAAACACCGGCGCGGGCGACTCCGCCGCCTTCGCGGCCGAAGAACTCCGCTGGGAGGCGGGCTATATCTCCCAGACGACGCAGAGCAACCTCAAAACGCGAAGCCAGCGGCTCGGCGCGGCGTTTTCCGCCGCCGAACGCCTGATGCAAACGAGCCTTCAAACGGACTGGGCGGGCTGGAACGAAAAGTTGACGGCGTTTACGCCGGACGTATACGACAGCTATGCGCAAAACGTATTGGCGTTTTCCGATCTGGCGCAGTCGCTCAACGGCGCCGTGCAGTCCGCCTCCGCCGCATGCGCGCGCGGCATCAGCCGCGATCTTCGCGCGGCGGAGATTCCGCTGGAGGCCGCGAGCCAGCCGGAGACGACCCTCGGCTGGCGCGAATGCGCGGCGCTCTATTATGTGTTTGGAGAGGGGCTGACCGACGCGCTTGCGCAGTCGTTCGCGCCGGAGCAGGAGGGGAGCGCATACAGCGGCGTCGCCCTGCTTTGGCCCAATCCGTCGTTTGAGCAGATCGCCGCCTGCGGCACGCACGACCAGCTCGTGGAGGCGGTGTTGGCGCTGGACTATTTCAACACCGTGTACAACGACGACGGCAGCGTCGCCCCCGTGGAGGTACATGTGTATTCGAAGGAATACCTCGCGACGGTGGCGCATCCCGTGCCCGGCGGCCTGATCAAGGACGGCTGGTACGACCCGCGCTCGCACAGAACGCGCCTGCATGTCGGCACCGATATTCGCAGAAACGCAAAAACGCCGATCCTCGCCGCGACCGACGGCGTGGTGAAATACATCGGCTATCTGCCGATTCCCGGGTATTATGTGATGATCGAGGACCCGTACGGCTATACGTATCATTACTATCACATGTACGAACTCACGACGTTCGTCAAGGAAGGCGACGCGGTAAAACAGGGGCAGCAGATCGGCATCGTCGGCAGCACGGGAAACAGCGTCGCCTACCATCTGCATCTCGGCCTCGTCTCGCCGGAGGGCAAGTATCTCAACCCCTACGATCTGTTTGTGCAGGCGGGCATCGGGCCGATTCTGGAAAACTGACCGTCGAAACATCGAGGCGCCGGCGGACGTATGTCTTGTGCGAACCAGCCCGCGGTGCTATACTATAGTAACTTATTGTGGCCTATTCTGCGGAGATTTCGGCGGGTTCACCGGATTTTTGCAGCAGCGGCAGAAACGGTACGCCGGATACGATCGGGAGGCGCAGCTTGAGAATCATCGCCGGAACGGCGCGCGGGCGCCGCTTTGACGCGCCGAAGGGAATGGACACGCGCCCGACGCTGGACCGCGTGAAGGAGTCCGTCTTCGGCATGCTGCAGTTCGACATTCCGGGTAGCAGCGTGCTGGACCTGTTTTCCGGCTCCGGCAATCTTGGCCTCGAGGCCGCGTCCCGCGGCGCGAAGACGGTGGTCTGCAACGACCGCAGCCGTGATTGCGCGGAGCAGATTGAAAAAAATGCGGCGCTCCTCGGGCTGAGCGACGTCGTGCGGACGCTCTGCATGGACTACGCCGCCTGCATCGGCAGGCTGAAAGGCGAAGGGGCGACGTTCGATTTTGTGTTTCTCGACGCGCCGTATCGCGACGGCACCGCGCGAAGCGCCGCGGAAGCCGTCGTTTCGGAAGGCTTGCTCAAACCGGGCGGCCGCATCGTCGTTGAGCACGCGGCAAACTTGCCGCCGCAGGTGAGCCAACGGCTCGCAACCTGCATAGAGACCAGACAATACGGAAGCTGCGCCGTTTCGTTTTACCGGCGCGCAAGCGACGAAGCGTAGCGCGCTTTTGCGACGCGAACGCTTTGAGAAAGGCCAGGCGACATGCGAACCTGCGTATATCCCGGCAGTTTTGATCCCTTTACCATCGGCCATCACGACGTGCTGGAGCGTGCGGTCGAAATGTTTGACCGCGTGTATGTCAGCGTGCTGAACAACGCGGCGAAACACCCCGTGTTCTCCGTGGACGAGCGCGTCGAGATGATCCGCTTCATGGTGGAGGCCGAGGGAATGAAAAACGTCGTCGTGACGCACTTCGACGGCTTGCTCGTGGATTATGCCCATGAAATCGGTGCAGATTACGTGATTCGCGGTCTGCGCGCGACCATGGACTTCGAGTACGAATTCCAGATCAACGCGCTCAACCTCCACCTCGCGCCGGACGTGGAAACCGTCTACTTCATGGCGCGGCCCGAGCACTCGTTTCTCAGCTCCAGCGTGATTCGCGAAATCGGCTCCATGGGCGGAGACATCAAAGGACTTGTACCGGACAGTATTCAGAATATCATTGCAGAAAGGTTAAAAAAACCATGAGCAGCGCACAAACCATGAAAATCTTCAGCATCATCAACCGCATCAAGCAGGAGCTGGAGGAAAGCCCGCGCTCCAAATTTGGCGGCACAAACAAGCGGGTTGTGGAAGTCGACCGCCTGCTGGACCTTTTGGAAGACCTGAAAGTCGTCATTCCCGAGGACATCCGCCGCGCAACGGGCATCATCTCCGAGGCGGAGAATACCATTGCGGACGCGAAGGAAAACGCGCTCGAAATCGTCGAGCAGGCGCATCAGGAAGCGGAGGCCGTGCTCGGTCAGGCGCAGTCCCAGGCGGATGCGATCCATTCCGACGCGCAGGCGGAGTTTGAGCGCCGCGTGAGCGAGTCCGAGGTGTATAAAGAAGCGTTCACCCGCGCGAGCGGCATTGCCGCCGAAGCGGAAGCGAACGCGACGGCCATTTACAACGGCTCGCGCAAGTATGCCGATGAAATTCTCGTCGATCTGCAGCGCTACCTCGGCGAATATCATAAGATGATCGAAACGAACCGCCGCGAACTCGGCGTGAGCGACGAGCCCGTTGCGCCGCCGGTCAAGGCGCCCGTGCAGGAGGCCCCGCGTCCCGTGCAGCAGCAGGCGCAGTATGCGCCGGAGCAGCCGAAGTATGCCGAGCCCGCCCCGGTTTACGCCGAGCCGCCGCGCCAGCAGACCGCGCGCCAGCCGCGCGTTGCGCCGCACACCGGCGTCGAGCGCATGCAGGTTGAGGAAGACCCGACCGCGACGCGCCAGTTTGCGCGCCCCATGAGCAGGCCCGCCTATGAGGAACCCATGGAAGAGCCGCCGCGCCGCCGCGACCCGCGCGTCGAGGAAGCGCCGCCGAAGAAGAAGGGGCTTTTCTCGCGGCTTCTCGAGGCGGAAGACGATGAAGACGACGACGAGGACGAAGAGGGCTGGGAAGAGCCGGTCCAGAAAGCGCCCAAGGAAAAGAAACCCCGCAAGCGTCTGATCGAGTTTATCGAAGCGGACGACGACGAGGACGAAGAGGACTTCTAATTCAGCAACCAACGAGCCGTGGGCTGCGCCTCCGGCTCGTTTTCTGTCCCGGACGGACCGCCATAAAAAACATCAACGACGAACAGGAAAACGACGATGGCGAAGAAGATTGGGCTCGCGCTCGGCGCGGGCAGCGCAAAGGGGTTTGCGCATATCGGCGCGCTGCAGGCGCTGGACGAGGCGGGCATCCGCGTGGATATGATCTCCGGCTGCAGCATGGGGGCGATCATCGGCGGCATCTACAGCGTCGGAACGGACCTGTACATGCTGGAGCGATTCATCAAGTCGATCAAGCTCTACGACTATCTCGACGTAAAGCTGCCGCTTGCCGCCGGCCTGCTCAAAGGGGAGCGCCTGCAGGAGCTCGTCCGCGTGTTTACGCACGGAAAGACGTTTGCGGAAACGAAGATTCCGTTCTGCTGTGTCGCCGTGGACGCCGAAACGGGTAAGCTGGACGTGCTCTAAGAAGGCCCGCTGCACGAGAGCATCCGCGCCAGCATGTCCATTCCCGCGTTTTTTGAGCCGGTGCAGCTCAACGGAAAGACGTATATCGACGGCGGCGTGCTCGAGCGCGTGCCCTGCAAGACCCTGCGCGATCATGGCATGGACTGCGTCATCGGCGTGGACGTCGGCTATCACGGGGATGTGAAGGACGTTTCGGACATGGGCGTTTATCAACTGATGAACCATACGATCAACATCATGCAGTGGGAGCTTACGAAGATCCGCAGGGAAGAGGCGGATATTATGCTCGTGCCGGACGTGCAGTTTGTGCGCGGGCGGTTTCAGGTGGATCAGGCCGGCGCGACGATCGACGAGGGCAGGCGCGCGGTGATGGAAGCGCTGCCCGCGATCAGGCGGCTGATCGGCTCCTGAAAAAATGAATGAACCGTGTTATATTCTGCATAAAACCGGGCGCGCATGTAAATAAATGCGCGCCTGTTGTTATGTTATAACATTTTTTGTGCGGTTGCCGGGTGCCGCGGCTTTGCGGAGCGCTAGAGGATGACCGGCCCGCTCAGGTCCCGCTTGATGTCCTGCGAGGTCACATAGCGCAGGATATCCGTGCTGAGCATGTCCGTCTCCGCGTTTTGCCGGGCAAAGGCGGGGCAGGCGTCGAAATCCGCGTTTCGCAGCAGCAGCGGAGCGGTTTTTTTCTTTGCGATTTCGCCGAGCAGCGGACGCGCCTTCTTCTGAAACCCGAGCACCTTCAGATAACTGCCTTCGCGGCTTTGCACCGCCTGCTGCACCTGTTCGCCGGAGATGCCGAGCAGCGCGCAGGCGGCGATGCGCTTGCAGCGTGCCAGCGTATAGCGCTTGGTCTTGATGAGATCGTAAAACTCGCTCAGCGTCCGCGCCGCGCGGACCGACCGCCAGAGCACGTTTTCAAACCCTTCGGCGACGTCCGGCAGGTCTGCCAGCTCCTGTGGGGACATGCGGCGCAGCGCATAGAGCATCACGTCGCTGAGCGCCTCCTGCGGAATGATGAACTGTTCGTCGTACAAAAGCGGTCCGCCGACGAAGTTCGGCATGGTGTTGAGAATTTCGCGCCTGCCCTCGACGATGGCTTTGCGGATGGCCGTCGCGCTGGCGAACTCGCCGACGATCTCCTCGCTGTGATATCCCGTGCCGATGCGTTCAATGGGCAGCGGCTCGATGGATGGTGCATAGCGGCGCAGCGCGTTGAGATATTCCACGGCGAGGATGTTATTCGGCTGTGCGATGGCGCTGAGCATATTCCTCGGCACGCCGTATTCCGCCAGCGCGTCAAACCGTGCGCGTGGATAGCTCTTGCCGAGCGAAAGATGCCGCTTGATCGCCTCGCGCAGCGCCGGCGGCTCGCTGGTGATGATGTCGGAGATCTGATAGAGCGTGCGAAGGTCCGGCGCTTCGCAGCCAAACGCGAGGTCGGTTACGACGCCCGTGCCGAAGAGCGTGCGAACGCCGCCCGCGGCGAAACGCTCGGCGGGCGCGACCGCGTAAACGCTCGGCAGCTCCAGCACGAGATCGGCCCCGGCGCGCAGCGCCCATGCGGCGCGGGAAAACTTATCGGTGCAGGCGGCTTCGCCGCGCTGGACGAAGTTGCCGGAGAGCACGACGACGCAGTAATCCGCCCCGGACAGCGCGCGCGCGCGTTCCAGATGATAGATGTGCCCGTTGTGCAGCGGGTTGTATTCCGCTATGATCCCGACGACGCGCATGATAAATTCTCCGCTGAAATACTGAATTTTTTCGTATAACAAGTATACCATTTTGGATATGTTTGTGGTATACTCTAGCGGTTGGGTACAAAATGTAAGAATGATGATAGAAACGAACATTATTTGTTCGTTTTACCTGCCGTTGAATTCAAAAACAAATCAAGCGGGCGGGTTGAAACAAGCGTAAGTACGCCCTTGCAAAACAGGCGGCTGGTTTCGAGAGAAATCTTATCGGTACTCTCTTCAAATTAAAATAAGCGACAGGTTCAGATGGAGGCGCAGAAACTCTCATGGCTTTGATGGACACGATCAGGCTCAAGGCAAAGATGCAGAAAAAAAGGATTCTCCTGCCGGAAGGCTCGGAGGAACGCACCGTACAAGCGGTAGCGCTGATACAAGCACAGGGAATCGCCGAAGTAACGCTGCTCGGGAACACGGATGAAATTCTGGCAACGGCTCAGAAGTTCAACGTATCGCTCGACGGCGTTTCTCTCGTAGATCCGGAAAAAGACGCGGATTATGCGGCCTATGTCGACGCATACTACGAAATGCGCAAGGCAAAGGGCGTCACGCCCGAAATCGCCGCCAAGACGATGAAGGACACGAAGTTTTTCGCCGCGATGATGATTCTCAACGGCCGCGGGGACGGCATGGTCGCCGGCGCGATCAGCACCACGGGCGACACGCTGCGCCCGGGGCTTCAGATCATCAAGATGGCAAAGGGCATTTCGGTCGTATCCAGCTGCTTCATCATGGAGCTGCCGAACAAAGCCTACGGGGACGACGGCATGATGGTCTTTGGCGACTGCGCGGTCAATCCGAACCCGACCGCGGAGCAGCTCGCCGCCATCGCGGTTTCCTCCGCGCAGACGGCAAAGTGCCTCTGCGGCATGGAGCCGCGCGTTGCGATGCTCTCCTTTTCCACCAAGGGCAGCGCCAAGCACGAGCTCGTCGACAAGGTGGTCGAGGCGACGCGCGTTCTGCATGAAATCGCGCCGGAACTCATTGCGGACGGCGAACTGCAGGCGGACGCGGCTCTGGTTTCCAAGGTCGGTCAGCTCAAGTGTCCCGGCAGTCCGGTCGCGGGCAAGGCAAACGTGCTGATCTTTCCGGACCTGCAGGCGGGCAACATCGGCTACAAGCTCGTGCAGCGCCTCGCGGGCGCGGAGGCGATCGGCCCCATCTGCCAGGGATTCAGGTATCCCATCAACGACCTCTCTCGCGGCTGCAGCGTGGAGGACATCGTATCCGTCGTAGCGATCACCGCCGTTCAGGCGCAGAATCTATAAGGAGAACCACACCAACATGACGTATATTCTTGTCATCAACGCAGGCAGCTCTTCCCTGAAGTACCAGCTCATCGACATCGATGAAGGACATATCATCGCAAAAGGCATCTGCGAGCGCATCGGCATCGCAAAATCGATCATCAGCTATAAAGCGGACAAGGGCGATAAATTCGAAAAAGAAAGCCCCATGAAAACGCACGAGGACGCCATCAAGCTCGTTCTCGACCTGCTTACGGACAAACAGATCGGCGTGATCGAGGACATGAGCTGCATCGAGGCCGTCGGCCATCGCGTGCTGCACGGCGGAGAGAAATACTCCGAGCCGGTGCTCATCGACGATCAGGTGCTCGAGGCGATCGAGGAGTGCATTCCGCTCGGGCCGCTGCACAACCCCGCGAACCTCATGGGCATCCGCGGCTGCATGGCCGCCATGCCGGGCGTGCCGATGGTTGCGGTGTTCGACACCGCGTGGGGCCAGACCATGCCGAAGGAAGCATATATGTATGCCCTTCCGTACGAAGCGTACACCGATCACAAGGTGCGCCGCTATGGATTCCATGGCACGTCGCACCGCTACGTGACCGGACAGGCGGTCAAAAAGCTCGAAAAGCTCGGCATCAAAAAGGAAGACACCCGCGTGATCACCTGCCATCTTGGCAACGGGTCCAGCCTCTCCGCCGCAAAGGGCGGCAAGTGCGTGGATACGTCGATGGGGCTGACGCCGCTCGAAGGCGTCCCGATGGGCACGCGCTGCGGCAGCATCGACCCCGCGATCATCCCTTATCTCATGGGCAGAACGGGCATGAACGCGCAGGACATCGACACCTATATGAACAAAAAGAGCGGCGTATACGGCGTCTCCGGCGTGAGCAGCGATTTTCGCGACCTGAAAGCGGCCGCCGATCAGGGCAACGAGCGCGCGGCGCTCGCCCGCAAGCTGTTTTGCTACAAAGTGCGCCAGTATATCGGCTCCTATGCCGCGACGCTCGGCGGCGTGGACGCCATCGTCATGACGGCCGGCATTGTGGAAAACGATCCGTACATCCGCGAGGGCATCCTGCAGGGGCTGGAATTCCTCGGCGTCGACATGGACTGGGAATTCAACATGACCTGCCCGCGCGCGACCGATCTGGAAATCACGAAACCCACGAGCAAGGTGCACGTTTACGTCATCCCGACGGACGAAGAGATGACCATCGCGCGCGACACCGCCGCGCTTGCGCTCTGAGCGCAAATCGTGTATAATCGCCAAAGAGCGAACATTTTCGGAGGATATCAGCCATGAAACATATGCAGACCATCCAGAAGCCCTGCATCAAGGCGGGCAAAAACACCGCGTGCGGCGAGTGCCAGGCAAGCTGCCAGTCGGCATGCAAAACGTCCTGCACGGTTGCCAACCAGAAGTGCGCGAAAGAAGAAAAGTAATAGGCTATCTTTGATCAGCCGATCCGCAAAGAAAGGCCAGCTTCGGCCTTTCTTTGTTCTTTTGCGGCGGTTGCCGCACACAGTATGCCAGAAGGAGAATCCCTTTTGATCCATTCGTTCAAATTTCAGCAACACAACGTCCTGCTGGATGTTGAGAGCGGCGCCATCCACGAGCTGGACGACGCTGCGTTTGCCGTCGTGCAGGCGATCGAACGCGGGAATGACCCGTTTTCCGCCGGCGTGGCGGAGGAAACTGTCCGCGAAGTGCTCGCCGATATCGAGGAGCTCAAAGAAAGCGGCGCATACGCAAGCGAAACGCCCGTTGCGCCGGAGATTGCGGGCGGCAGCGCGATCAAGTCCATGTGCCTGCATGTCGCGCACGACTGCAACCTTCGCTGCCGCTATTGCTTCGCCGCGACGGGGGACTTTCACGGCGCGCTGATGCTCATGCCGTTTGCGGTGGGAAAGCGCGCGCTCGATTTTCTGATGGAGCGCAGCGGATCGCGAAAGCACCTTGAGGTGGACCTCTTCGGCGGCGAGCCGCTGATGAACTGGGACGTCTGCAAGCAGCTTGTCGCCTATGGACGCGAGCTGGAGAAGCAATACGACAAAGAAATCCATTTCACGATCACGACGAACTGCGTCGCGCTGGACGACGAGAAGATCGACTTCATCAACCGCGAGATGCACAATGTGGTCATCAGCCTCGACGGACGAAAGGAAATTCATGACGCGCTCCGCCCGACCGTCAACGGCAAGGGCTCGTTCGACATCATTCTCGCCAACGCAAAAAAGCTCGTCGCCGGACGCGGGGAAAAGGAATACTACATTCGCGGCACGTTCACACGAGAAAATCTCGATTTTCTCGAGGATGTGAAAGCGCTGACGGATTACGGGTTTCAGCAGATATCCATCGAGCCCGTCGTGCTGGCCGAGGACAGCCCATACAGCCTGCTGCCGGAGCATCTCGAGCGGATCGACCGGGAATACGACGCGCTTGCCGCGCACTATATCGAGTCGCGGAAAAGCTCCGACACGTGGTTCAACTTCTTCCACTTCATGTTCGATCCGGACGGCGGCCCCTGCCTGAGAAAGCGCATCAACGGCTGCGGCGCGGGCACGGAATACGTCGCCGTCACGCCGGACGGGGATATCTATCCCTGCCACCAGTTCGTCGGCATGGAGGATTGGAAGCTCGGCAGTCTCGACGGACCCGAGTTGAGGAGCGATATCCAAGCGTCGTTTCTCGGCTGCAACGTCTGCACAAAAGATACCTGCAAAGACTGCTGGGCAAAATATTACTGCAGCGGCGGGTGCATGGCAAACGCGGTGCTCTACGGCGGCGCGCTGGACCATCCGCACGAGATCAGCTGCCATCTGATGCGAAAGCGTATCGAATGCGCCGTCGGCATCTATCTGAGCGAACGATGAATAATCGTCTCACCGCGCGCGAGCCGGTCGTTTGCGACCCGGCGCTCGTCGCGGCAATCAAACAGGAACTCGACTGCTCGGCGCTCATTGCAAGAGCGCTCATTCGGCGCGGCGTCGCCTCTCTGGAGGAGGCGCGGCGCTTTTTGCATCCCGACGAGGGCGACCTGTTCGATCCGTTTCTGCTGCCGGACATGAAAAAGGCTGCGGATCGCGTGCGGCATGCGCTCGACGCGGGCGAACGCATCTGCGTATTCGGCGATTACGACGCGGACGGCGTGTGTTCCACGGCGATGCTGGTCCGACGGCTTCGCAGCCTGGGCGCGGATGTCGAATACTACATTCCGCACCGCCACAGCGAAGGCTACGGTATGTCGGCGGACGCCGTGCGCCAGATTCACGAACGCGGCGTACATCTGATCGTCACCGTGGACAACGGCGTTTCGGCTTACGACGAAATCGCGCTGTGTTCGGCGCTTGGCATCGACGTCGTGGTGACGGACCACCACAGCGTCGGGAAGACGATTCCCGAATGCACGGCGGTCGTCGCCGCGTCCAGAAGGGATTCGACCTACCCGAACCGGTATCTCTGCGGCGCGGGCGTCGCGCTGAAGCTCATTCAGGCGGTCTGCGGCGCATACGACGAGCGAGAGCTTGCGCTCGCCGCGGTTGCGACCATTGCGGACGTGGTGCCTCTTTCCGGCGAAAACCGCGTTATCGCCGCCTGCGGCATGCGGCATATCCGCCTGCTGCCCGGGCTTGCCGCGCTGCTGGACGCCGCGGGATTTTCACAGCCGCGGGTGGACGAAACGACCGTCTCCTTTATGATCGCGCCCCGTCTCAACGCCGCCGGGCGCATGGCCACCGCGCTCGATGCGGTGAACCTTTTGCTCGGCGAGGACGCGCAGCTTGCAGGCGAGATTGCGGCCACGCTGAACGAATACAACCAACAGCGAAGGGACGCGGAAAACGAAATTCTCGAAGAAGCCGAGCGGCAGATCGCAGCGCGGGGCGAAATCGGGCGCGTGCTCCTGCTGGCGCACGAAAGCTGGAACGCGGGCGTCATCGGCATCGTCGCCTCGCGTCTCTGCGAGCGGCACCATCTGCCCGTGATCCTGTTTGCCGAGCAGAACGGCGTTTTGACCGGCTCGGGCCGCAGCATCGAGGGCATCGACCTCTTTGAAAACCTCAGCGAGTGTTCGCAGTTCTTTATCCGCTATGGCGGCCATGCGCGCGCGGCGGGCGTGACGATTGCAAAGGATCGCTTCGAGGCGTTCTGTGCGTTGTTTTCGGCGCAGATCGAGGCGCGCTACCGCCCCGAGGACTTCTATCCGTCGTTTGCCTATGACGAATCGGTCTCCCTTTCGGACCTGACCGCCGGGCGCGTCAAAGAACTTCGTCTGCTCGCGCCGTATGGCGAAGGGAATCCGGAGCCCGCATTTCGCATCGACGGCGTGCGGTTTGCCTCGATTCGCACCATCGGACGCGACGACAAGCATTTCTGCGCCAGCGCGATGCAGGGCGATCAGGTCATGCGCGTGGTCGCCTTCGGCAAGAGCGCGCTTCTGGAGCCGCTCGGCACGGCGCTGGACTGGGATCTCGTTGCGCGGCCCGCGATCAACGCATACCGCGGCAGCGAAAGCGTGGAGCTCTACTGGATCTGCGCGAACGCCTCCGAAGAAAAAGTTGCGTTTTTTAATGCTTTTTTCGATGAAAGACTGTATAATGAAGACTGTTCTGATGAAACAGCCGCCGCATGGGTCGCGGGATTTGGCCGCGGCCGCGTGCCCGCGCCGGACGACGAAGCCATGCGAAAGCACTACAGAACGCTGCGTTCCGCCGTCGGCGAAAGTGGGGAGTCGCTCGCTTTGCTGATTCGGACGCTCAGGAGCGAGGAACTGCTCGCGCTCTGCGTTTTTTCCCAGCTCGCGTTTTTCAGCTATGATCCCATCGCCGGGCGAATCACGAAAAACGACGGCTGCAGGCAGCGGACGCTGCGCGAAAGCCCGCTCTATCGAATTGTAAACGACACACAGGAGGCGTGACCATGGATCTGAAAGAGAAGATTCGCAGTATTCCGGATTTCCCGATCAAAGGGGTTTTATTCCGCGATGTCACCACGCTGCTCAAAGATAAAGAAGGATACCACGCGCTGATAGAAACCATCGCGGATTCCCTGCGCGATCGTCAGGTGGACCTCGTCATCGGACCGGAGGCGCGCGGCTTCGTCATCGGCGCGGCGCTGGCTTACGCCCTCAACGCGGGCTTTGTGCTCGCCCGCAAGCCCGGCAAACTTCCCTGTGAAACCATGCGCTACGAGTATGGCCTGGAATACGGCACCGACGTGCTGGAGATTCATAAGGACGCGATTCAGCCCGGCCAGAAAGTCGTCATCGTGGACGACCTGCTCGCAACGGGCGGCACCGCGCTGGCCACGATCAGGCTCGTCGAAATGGCGGGCGGCGAGGTCGTCGGCGTGCGTTTCGCCATTGAACTGTGTTCCGAGTTTGACGGACGAACCCCGCTCAAAGGATACGACGTACAGTCCGTCCTGCAATATTGAGCCAGTAATCGAAATGAAACAGATCAACGGTTCGCCGTTGATTTTTTTACCCCCTGCGGAACGCAAATTGCAAACAGTTGCTGAAAAATGCTGCTCCGTGGTTGACGGGGACGGGGAAAAGACGGTATTCTATTGCCTGATTCCCCATAGAGTGCAATCGATCGACAATGCCCTTTGGGGAAGGAGGTGCGTTTATGGAGATGCAGGAGCTCGTATCGGAGTTTTCCAAGCGGTATTCGCCCGAGCAGACGGAGCTGTTTCAGCGCGCCGTCGATTTTGCATACCAGACGCACTCGTCCCAGCTGCGGGAGTCCGGCGAGCCGTACATCATTCATCCTCTTGAAGTTGCGCGCCTCGTCATGGATATGGGCATGGACGCGGCGAGCGTCACCGCCGCCGTGCTGCACGACGCGGTGGAGGACGGCGACAACATCACCGTTGCGGACATCGAGGCCAAGTTCGGCCCCGAGGTCGCCAAGCTGGTGGACGGCGTCACCAAGCTGACCAAAAGCGGCCAGCAGACCTACATCACCAAAAAACAGGAGCAGTCCGAAAACCTTCGAAAGCTCTTTCTGGCCATCGCGGCGGACGTGCGCGTGGTCATCATCAAACTCGCCGACCGCCTGCACAACATGCGCACGCTGGCCTATTGCAACCCATACAAGCGCATGCGAAAGGCCAAGGAAACGCTAGAGGTCTACGCGCCGCTGGCGCACCGCTTCGGCATGGGCGCGATCAAGGGCGAAATGGAAGACCTTTCGTTCATGTATCTCATGCCCGAAGAGTATGCGGACATCAGCCGGCAGTTTCGGGAAAAGCAGGCGGAGCGGCAGGAGACGCTGGACAACGCGAAAAAGATCATCGGCGAAGAACTCGAAGCCGCGGGCATCGAGGCGGCCATCAGCGGCCGGCCCAAGCACCTCTACAGCGTATATCGCAAGATGCAGCGGCAGAACTCCAGCATCAGCGAAATTTACGATCTCATCGCCATCCGTGTGATCGTGGACTCCGTCAACGACTGCTATGCCGCGCTCGGCGTCATCCACGCAAACTGGAAACCGCTGCCCGGGCGCTTCAAGGACTATATCGCCACGCCGAAACCCAACATGTACCGTTCACTCCACACCACGCTGCTCGCGCCGAACGGCATCCCGTTCGAGGTGCAGATCCGCACCAAGGAGATGCACAAAACGGCTGAATACGGCATTGCCGCGCACTGGATGTATAAGGAAGGCCGAAATGTACAGAGCCTGCTGGACAAAAAGACCAGCTGGCTTCGTCAGGTCATCGAGGCGAAGGACACGACCGAGGACAGCAAAGAGTTCGTCGAAAGCATCATGAAGGATTTCCTTGGCGAGTACGTCTTTGTGCTCACGCCGAAGGGGGAGATCATCGACCTGCCGCGCGGTTCCACGCCGCTGGACTTTGCCTACCGCATCCACACCAACATCGGACATCACACGCAGGGCGCGAAGATCAACGGCGCGCTCGTGCGGCTCGACTATAAGCTCAAGACCAACGACGTGGTGGAGATCATCACCTCCAACAGCCAGGCGGGCCCAAGCCTCGACTGGCTCAAGATCGTCAAGACGCAGGCCGCGCGCAATAAAATCCGCCAGTGGTTCAAGAAGGAAAACCGCGAGGGCAACATCGCCCGCGGGCGCGAACTGCTGGAGGACGCGGCAAAGCGACAGAATCTGGCCATCAGCGATCTGATCAAGCCGGACTATATCAACCCGCTGATCCAGCGGCTCAACATCAACGGCATCGACGACATCTATGCGGCCATCGGCTTTGGCGGCATGTCCGCAAGCCAGGTGCTGCATAAGCTGGTCGACCTCAAGAAAAAAGACGACAAGGCCGCGGAAATCGCCGAAAAAATCCGTAAGGGCGACACAGACGATTCGACGAAGACGCATGTGCCCGTCAACGGCATCATCGTCAAGGGCGACCCCGGCATGGCGGTGCGCTTTGGCAACTGCTGCAACCCGCTGCCCGGCGACCCCATCATCGGCTACATCACGCGCGGGCGCGGCGTATCCGTACACCGGGCGGACTGCCCCAACGTGGCGAACCTGCAATCCGATCTCGACCGCATCATCGAGGTCGAGTGGGCGATCAACAACAAGAGCTCGTTCAACGCGTCCTTGCAGATCGAGGGCGACAACCGAGCCGGTACGCTCTCCGCCATTTCGGCGCAGATTTCCAGCCTGAACGTGAGCATTCAGTCCATCAGCGGCCGGCCGATGCCGGACGACCGGTACATCATCGAGATGACGTTTGAGGTGGCCAACACCGAGCAGCTCAACGTGATCATCCGAAACTTAAAAAAGCTCAAGTGCGTCAGCAACGTCTATCGGATGAACCGGTAATCCGAATATCACCACGCGCCGGCGGCGCCGGACGAAAACAAGGCAACGGGAGAAACAATCAGGTCATGAGAGCGGTCGTACAGCGGACAACCGAAGCGTCGGTTACAGTAGAGGGAACCGTCACGGGCGAGATCGGGCGCGGTCTCGTCGTATTTATAGGAATCGAAGAGGGCGACACCGAGGCGGATCTGGCATACATCTGCGACAAGGTGACCGGCCTTCGCGTCTTCGACGATGAAAACGAGATTCCGAACCTGTCCGTCGGGGACGTCGGCGGCGGCGTGCTGCTCGTATCCCAGTTCACGCTCTGTGCGGACGCGCGAAAGGGCAGGCGGCCGAGCTATATCAGGGCCGCGCGGCCGGAGCAGGCGATTCCGCTCTACGAGGCGGCGATTGCGCGCATCGGAGCGAGCGTTCCCGTCCAAAGCGGCGTGTTTCAGGCCAATATGCAGGTGCGCCTTGTCAACGACGGGCCGCATACGATACTTCTGGACTCGAGGAGGGCATTTTGATGTATTTTCGGCAGATCACGAGTGGCTCGCTCGGAGAGCATATCTACATTCTCGGCGCGGACGGCGGCAAGGACGTTGTAGTGATCGATCCCGGTGAACCGCGCCCGGCGCTGGACGCGCTGGAGCGCGACGGACGGAACTGCGTCGCGATATTGCTCACGCACGGACATTTCGACCATATCGGCGGCGTGCGCGCGCTGAAGGAGCGCTTCGACGCGAAGGTGTATATCCACGAAGCGGACGCAGGGATGCTCCGCAGCAACCGCCAAAGCCTCGCCGTACTCACGGGCGGGCTTGTCAAGGCCGTCGAGCCGGACGTGCTGCTGCACGGCGGCGAAACGCTTACGCTCGCCGGCGTAACGCTGGAGGTCGTCCATACGCCCGGGCACACCAAAGGCGGGGTGTGCTATGTCGTCAGAAGCGAAAGGAAACTCTTCGTCGGCGACACGCTCTTTTTGGAAGGAGCGGGCAGGACGGACTTTCCCGGCGGCAGCGAACAGGAGCTCTATCACTCCATCGCGGACGGGCTCTTTCCGCTGGAAGGGGACTTCGACGTCTATTGCGGCCACGAGGAGGAGACGACGCTCGAGCACGAGCGGCAGTATAACCCCTTTGTCGCGATGGGCCGCAGGCTGGGCTGGTAAAAAAGCATGATCGCGATTTCCACAAACCGATCGGAATACAGAAACGATATAGCCGAAGAAATTCGGCTGTTTCTTGGTTTGTCGGAAATCGTATTGCTCGAGGAAACCGATTCTTCTGCCGTCGATCTGATCTTCGACCTGCAGCTGACGCGAACCGGGGCGCACTATGCGCTGCGCGCGGCGGCGGGCGGGTTGGAAGAAACCGACGCGTTCGACCTGCCGGAGCATGCAAGCGCGCTCGTCGTAAAAAAACTTGAAAAGCGTGCGCTGAAGCTGGCGTGCTATCGCCTGCTCAAGCGGCTGTATCCCGCCGTTGCGACGCCCTGGGGCTCGCTGACGGGCATCCGGCCGACGAAGCTCTATCGCGAGCTGACGCGGGACGGTGGGGCGGAGTATGCGAAACGGACGTTCCTCGACTTGTTCGACGTTTCACCTGAAAAGACGGAGCTCGCCGCTCGCATCTGCGCCGTGCAGGAGCCGTATATCGCTTCCGTTCAGCCAAATGAAATCGATGTCTACGTCGGCATCCCGTTCTGCAGGACCAAATGCCTCTACTGTTCGTTTCCGAGCGAAGTGCTGGGCAGGGAAGACCGCCTGACGCGCTATCTCGACGCGCTCAAGCGGGATATTGCGGCGGGCGCCGCACTGGTTCGAACGCGCGGCCTTCGCGTTCGTTCGTTCTATATGGGCGGCGGCACGCCGACGGTGCTGTCCGCGGCGCAGCTCGACGAACTGCTTTCGTTCATCCTTTCGCAATACGGCTCGCTGGGCATCGAGGCGACGGTGGAGGCGGGGCGTCCGGATACGATCGACCGCGAAAAGCTGCTTTCCCTCAAGCGGCACGGCGTCGGCCGCATCTCCATCAACCCGCAGACCATGAACGACGAAACGCTTAGCCGTGTCGGCCGGAGCCATACGGCCAAGGGCGTGCGCCTCGTGTACGAGTTGGCGCGCGGGATCGGGTTCGATTCGATCAATATGGACCTCATCGCAGGTCTGCCGGGCGAGACGCCGGACGATATGCAAAGAAGCTGCGACGCCGTCCTTCAGCTGCGGCCGGACAACCTGACCGTGCATTCGCTCGCGATCAAGCGCTCGTCCCTGCTGAAAAAGCAGCTGGACGAGCATCCGCTTGCCGCCGCGGCGGACGCGGAGCGCATGATCGCCATCGGCGCGGACTGCGCGGCCTCTCTCGGCATGAGCGCCTACTATCTGTATCGCCAGAAATATATGAGCGGAAACCTCGAAAACGTCGGCTATGCGCTACCCGGCAAAGAATGCGTCTACAACATCGACATGATGGAGGAGACGGCGAGCATTCTCTCCCACGGGGCGGGCACGATGACCAAGCGCGTGTTCGGCGCGGAAAACCGCATCGAGCGGCTGCCGAGCCCGAAGGACGTGCCGACCTATCTCGACAAGCTCGACAGGCTGATCGACGACAAAGCGTCGTTTTTCAGCTGAACGCAGCTGAAAAAGCGCGATTGCGGCGCCGGAAACGATTGACAGCGGCACCCCGCGTCGTTATAATATGCTGGAACAAGGTTGAGAACGGGAGAGTAGTCGGGCGAGGCTTCTCAAGAGAGCGAAACGGTTGGTGAGAGTTTCGCAGACGCCAGTCCGAACGAACGGCACCCGCGAACCGCGCGGCCCAGCGGCGGAGCTTCCGCCAAAAGCCGCGACGTAACTCCGGCGTTAACGGAAACAGAGCGGAACGGGCGCGGCAAAGGCTGCCGGCCGGTTCAATCAGGGTGGCACCGCGGGTTTCCCGTCCCTACAGGATCGGAACCCGCTTTTTTTATACCGATAAGCTGGTATAATGATAGGTATTCTAGACACGGAGGTCGGTTATGGCAGCCTATAAGGCCCCGAAAGGAACGAGAGACGTACTCCCCGAACAAAGCTACCAGTGGCAGTTTCTGGAAGCGCGGATACGGGAGATCGTCAAGAAATATGGATTTCTGGAAGCGCGCACGCCGGTGTTCGAGCACACGGAGCTGTTTCTGCGCGGCGTCGGCGAAACGACCGACATCGTTCAGAAGGAGATGTACACCTTTCTCGACAAGGGCGAGCGTTCCATTACGCTCAAGCCGGAGGGCACGGCTGGCATCGTTCGCATGTTTGTGGAAAACAATCTCTTTGCGGATACGCAGCCGACAAAGATGTATTATCTCTATAGCCCGACGTTTCGCTATGAGCGTCCCCAGGCGGGGCGCCTGCGCGAGCACCATCAGTTCGGCGTGGAGTTTTTCGGCGCGAGCAAACCCAGCGCGGACGCGGAATGCATCGCGGTGGCGGCGGAGCTGCTCCAAAGCCTCGGCTGCGACGGTCTGACCGTACGCCTCAACAGCATCGGCGATCCGAACTGCAGGCCGAACTATCACGCGGCGCTCAAGGACTATCTGCGCGATCATTACGACGATCTCTGCGAAACCTGCAAGGTGCGTTTTGAGACAAACCCGCTTCGCGTGCTGGACTGTAAGGTGGAGTCCTGCCAGAAGATCGCAAATGGCGCGCCGGTGATCGGCGACTATCTCTGCGACGATTGCAGGGAACACCAGACGCAGCTGCTCAAACTTTTGGACGGCATGGGGCTGAAGTATGAAATCGACCCGCGGCTCGTGCGCGGGCTGGACTATTACACGAAAACCGTCTTTGAAATCACGTCGGAAAATATCGGCAGCCAGAGCGCCGTCTGCGGCGGGGGTCGGTATGACGGGCTGGTGGAGGAGATCGGCGGCCCGCACACGCCGGGCGTCGGATTCGGCCTCGGCATGGAGCGGCTGCTGCTCGTTCTGGAAAACATCGGCGTCACGATTGAAAAACCCGTGCGGTACGATCTTTACATCGCCTCGATGGGCGCGGACGCGGAGGAACGGGCGTTCCTGCTTGCGCAGGGCGTGCGCGATTTCGGCGAAAAAGTTGAAATCGATCATATGGGCCGCAGCATCAAGGCGCAGATGAAGTATGCCGATAAAATCGGCGCGCGCTATGTGCTTGTTATCGGTGAAGACGAGTTGAAAAAGGGCGAGGCAAAGCTCAAGCGCATGAAAGACGGAAAAGAGCGAACGATCGGTTTGGATGCGGTCAGCATTATGAATTCGATAATTTCAGATGACTTGGGGAGCGAAACGATATGAGCGAACTATTGGGCGGCTGGAAACGCACGAACTACTGCGCAAATTTCACCACGGCCGACGCGGGAAAAGAGATCACCCTGATGGGCTGGACCAACGTGCGCCGCGACCTCGGCGCGCTGGTGTTTGTGCAGTTACGGGACCGCACGGGCATCATGCAGATCGTATTCAACAGCGAGACGCTGAGCGCGGAGGATTTCGCGCGCGCCTGCACGATCCGCTCGGAATACGTGCTGGCCGTGCGCGGCAGGCTCGTGCTGCGCACCGGCGATATGGTCAACAGGAATATGCCGACCGGCGAGCTGGAAGTGCTCGTGAGCGAATTCAAAATTCTCAGCAAGAGCGAGACCACGCCGTTTGAAATCACCGACGAGTGCAAGGCAAACGAACTGCTGCGCCTGAAATACCGCTATCTCGACCTGCGCCGCCCCGCGATGCAGAAAAACCTGATCATGCGGCACAAGATCGCGTTTTTGACGCGCGAATACTTCACCGAGCAGAATTTTCTCGAGATCGAAACGCCGATTCTGACCAAGAGCACGCCGGAGGGCGCGCGGGACTACCTCGTGCCGAGCCGCGTGCATCCGGGCAAGTTCTACGCACTGCCGCAGAGCCCGCAGCTGTTTAAGCAGCTGCTCATGCTCGCGGGATACGATCGCTATTTCCAGATCGCCCGCTGTTTTCGGGACGAAGACCTGCGGGCGGACCGTCAGCCGGATTTCACGCAGATCGACATCGAAATGTCGTTTGTCGAGGAAGAGGATGTCCGCAGCGTCAACGAAGGGTTCCTCAAGCGCCTGTTCAAGGAGACGCTGAATGTGGACGTTCAGACGCCGCTGCCGAGGCTGAAGTATGTGGACGCGATGGCGCGCTACGGTTCGGACAAGCCGGATACGCGCTTTGGGCTCGAGCTGGTCGATTTGACGGATATCTTCCGAAACAGCGAGTTCTCCATGTTTCAGAACGCCATCGCGGCGGGCGGCAGCATCCGCGCCGTCAACGCCAAGGGCGCGAGCGCGTCGTTTTCGCGCAAGGAGCTGGACGCGCTCGGTGAGTTCGTCAAGACCTATCGTGCGAAGGGGCTCATCTGGATGAACGACAAGGCGGACGGCCTCGCCTCGCCTGTGCTCAAGTTTCTTTCCGAGAGCGAAATCGCAGCCGTGCGCAAAACCGCGGACTTCGAGCAGGGCGACGTGCTGTTCGTCGTTGCGGACGTCGATAAGACCGTATTCGCCTCGCTCGGCGCGCTGCGCCTCAAGCTCGCGGAGAAGCTCGACCTGATCCCGAAAGACAAATACAACCTGCTCTGGGTGACGGAGTTTCCGCTGCTCGAGTGGGACGAGGAGGAGCAGCGCTTCAGCGCCATGCACCATCCGTTTACCAGCCCCATGGACGAGGATCTCGAAAAGCTCGCCACCGACCCCGGCAGTGTCCGCGCCAAAGCCTACGACATCGTGCTCAACGGCGTGGAGATCGGCGGCGGCTCCATTCGTATCCATTCGCAGGAGCTGCAAAAGCAGATGTTCCGCGCGCTCGGCTTTACGGACGAGCAGGCGGAATACCGCTTCGGCTTCCTCATGGATGCCTTCCGCTTCGGCCCGCCGCCGCACGGCGGAATGGCCTACGGCCTCGACCGCCTCGCGATGCTGATCACGGGGTCTTCGAGCATTCGGGACGTCATTGCGTTCCCCAAAGTGCAAAACGCGTCCTGCCCGATGACCGGCGCGCCGGACTTCGTGGACGACAAACAGCTGACCGAACTCAACATTGCCTGTACAAAGGTGGAGGAATAGATCGTTGGAAACCGCGGGCGCACATATCGGCATCGTGACCGAACTGACCGGAACCGACGCGAAAGTCCGCTTTCTGCGCAGTTCCGCCTGCGCGCACTGCGGCGCGTGCCTGACGGTTGGAGACTGCGAGATGGAAGTTTCGCTGCCCAATACGCTCGGCGCGGCGGTGGGCGATCGCGTCGCGGTGGATATCTCGCCAAAGCGCGTGGTGCAGGCGAGCCTGCTGGCTTACGCCGTGCCGCTGGCGTTGCTCGTCGGCGGCGTGTTGCTCGGCAGCCGGATTGCGGACTGGGCGGGGCTCGCGCTCGGCGTTGCCGCCTGCGGCATCGGATACCTGATCCTTCGGCTCGTCGAAAAGCGAAACCGGAGCAAGCGGAGCTTTCAGCCGCGCATGACGCGCATCCTCGACGCGGACGAAGAGGCATAAGCCGCCGCCGCAGCACCGACCCGCACATGCGAATCGTCAGGCGCCGGGCGTCATGCGTTCCGGTACGCCTTGCTGAAATAACGACAAGGATGGGAAAGAGGCAACATGACTTTAAGAACGTCTCACGAATTCGTATCGCAGTTTGATCCGGAAGTCGGCCATGCGATGGGGCTGGAGCTCGGCCGCCAGCGCGACCACATCGAACTCATCGCATCGGAAAACTTTGTTTCGCCCGCAGTGCTCGCCGCGCTTGGCAGCCCGCTGACCAACAAATATGCGGAGGGGTACCCCGGCAACCGCTATTACGGCGTCTGCGAATATGTGGATATGGTGGAGACCCTCGCCATCGAGCGCGCAAAGAAGCTCTTTCACGCCGATCACGCCAACGTGCAGCCGCACGCGGGCTCACCGGCGAACCTCGCGGCGTATTACGCGCTGCTCCAGCCGGGCGACACCGTGCTGGCCATGAACCTCAACCATGGCGGACACCTCACGCACGGGCGCAAGGTCAACGAAAGCGGCAAGCTCTACAACTTTGTGCACTACGGCGTTTCCGAGGAGACGGGTTATATCGACTACGACGAGATGGAGCGCCTCGCGCACGAGCATCTGCCGAAGCTGATCGTCGCGGGCGCAAGCGCATATTCGCGCGAGTTTGATTTCGAGCGGTTCGGAAAGGTCGCAAAGGACGTCGGCGCGTATTTCATGGTGGACATGGCGCATATCTCCGGCCTCATCGCGACGGGCGAGCACGTCAGCCCGTTTCCGTATGCGGACGTGGTTACGTCTACGACGCACAAGACCCTCCGCGGCCCGCGCGGCGGCATGATCCTCTGCAAGGAGGAGTTGGCGACGAAGATCGACAAGGCCGTGTTTCCCGGGCTGCAGGGCGGCCCGCTGATGCACGTCATCGCCGCGAAGGCCGTGTGCTTCCACGAGGCGATGCAGCCGGAGTTTAAAGCGTATCAGCATCAGATCGTGCTCAACGCAAAGGAGCTGGCAAAGTCGCTGCAGGACAACGGGCTGAAGATATTCTCCGGCGGAACGGACACGCACATGATGCTCGTCGATCTGCGGGAGCTGGACGTTACGGGCATGCGGGTGCAGACGCTGCTGGACGAGGCACACATCACCGCAAACCGCAACGCGATTCCGTTCGACACGCGGAACAAGGCGGAGACGAGCGGCATGCGTTTCGGTACGCCGGCGGCGACCACACGGGGGATGAAGGAGCCGGAGATGCGGCAAATCGGCAATCTGATCACGCGCATCATCAAAGAGGGCGAGGCGGCGGTGCCGCAGGTCAAGGAGGAAGTGCTTGCGTTGTGCAAGCGGTTCCCGCTGTATGAATAAGTAGGGGTTTGATAAGGGCGCACCTGATGGTGCGCCCTTGCACTAAAGGAGATCATATGAGTAAACATCCGTTGTATAAAATAATATTTATCATATTTGTTGGCGCAATAATTATATGTATTCCTTTAGGTGTTGCAAGACTAATGGACGTTAATAGCTTTATCTGGATGGAAACTGATAACGATTGGATCGGATTTTGGGGAGGTTATTTAGGAGGAATAGTTACACTATTCGGCGTTTTTTTAACAATTATGTTCACAAGAAAAGATGAAGCAACTAGACAAAAGCTTTCTATTAGGCCTTATATTAATATTGAGAGTTTATATAATAATAATATTACCGAATTTCATTCAACACCTCTTGAAGTTTGCGTTGATGAATTATCAGACACAAATAGTAATGATTATTCTATACGTATAAATGAATTAATTATACTTTGCAAAATTAAAAATGTCGGGTCAGGCACGGCAATAAATTGTAGAATGAAACGATTTTATTTTGAGAATAAATGCTTTGACTCAACAACGAAAATTCTTCCCGCGCTGCAAATGGATGGTACTAGTTATATCAGGGTTGAAATGTCAAATATTAACTTGCAAAGAAAAGATTTGTCATTGAGATTTCTAAATGGAAACAAGAATTTAAAAGATGATTTAAGTAATAAAGAAGATTCAAAAGCATTTGTTAAATTAGAGTTGAGTTTCGAAGATTTACTTGGCAATCAACTCGCACAAGAATATATTATTTACATTCAAATCTTAGAAAGAATACCTGTAATATTGAGTAAAGAAGCATCGTTATTTATCGAGAACATTAGTAAGCCTAACGAATATTCAAAATAAGATTTTTAATTAAATATAATGTTTAAAAACAACTACTTATTTGCCATTGCTTTGTATAATATAAATAAATCTAAAAAGGAGAAAAGTTTGGACCCTTCAAAACTCTACGTCGAATATTACGCCAAACTCCACGCCGACCGCGCGATGAAACTCTGGCCGTTCCTGCTGCAAAAGAGCGAACGCCCGGACTTCATCAGCAAGCGCCGCGAACTCGGCATGGAAGTTACCCGCGCGGCCATTGAGCAATGGGCGCAGCAGGAGGCGGACATGAACCGCGCCTTTGGCGACGAAATGCCCGGCGAGGCGATCGAGCAGAGCATTCTCGCGGACTGCGACGCCTCCGGCAACGCGAGCAACGAGCAAAGCCCGATCTTCGAGCTGCCGCAGGAAGTCAAGGACATGCACATCGGCCGCATCCTCGAGCGCATCGCCGACAAGACCCGCTCGCTCAAGGAATACCAGCGTTGCCGCGAAAACTGGCTCTACATCTTCAGCGAAACCACGGGTCTCGACCGCGAAGACATGCTTCGCGTGCAGGTATACGTGGACGCGCTGGAGACACAGCCGCGCTTCGACCAGATTCTTGTCAAGGTCGGCTGCCTGCTGTATGTGCTGCGGCAGGGGGAGACGCTCAGCGCGGTTCCGCTCGGCGGGCGGACGCTGTATCGCCTGCACCTGCGGGCAAAGCGATTGTCGGTCGCAGAAAGCAAAGCGCAAAAATAACTTCGCAACACGCGCCGCCGCGGATTAGGGCGGACGGGGGAACGATATGAAGACGGATTTCGACCTCATTCGTGCGCATGAGTTCTGCACGGGACACCGCGCGCAGCTGCAGCAGGACCAAATCTGCGGGTGTTTCTATTGCCTGCGCCTCTTTCACCCGCGCGAGATTACGGAGTGGATCGACGAGCCGGGCGGCACGGCGCTCTGCCCGCATTGCGGAATCGACGCGGTCATCGGCGAAAGCTCCCGCCTGCCGATGACGAAGGACTTTCTCAGGCGGATGCATCAATACTGGTTCACGGAGTCCGAATAAGCGCGCCGACGCAGTGGAAAGCGCCCGCGCTTCGTGCAAGTATAAAACAAAAAACGCCCCGATTGGGACGTTTTTCTCGTTTGGTGGAGCTTACCGGATTCGAACCGGTGATCTCTACACTGCCAGTGTAGCGCGATAGCCAACTTCGCTAAAGCCCCGAGCCGCATGTGCTATTATAGTGGAAACCCGGAGGTTTGTAAAGACCGAATTTTGCGTGCGCGGGCCGTTTTTTTTCATCCAAACTTGGTTTAGCGCGCAAGGCGCCGGTGCTGCCGCACGCTCCGCGCCGGTCGGCCGATTATCTTTCTTGTAAGTGAAAGATGCGGAAAAGTATGAACTTTTTGCGGCTTTCATGCAAGCCGCGCCGCCGCTATGCTATAATAGCGACGACTTTATCGAGGTGAACGATCGAATGGCAAACAGCAATCCGTTCTTTCGGCTGGAGTCGACAGACGGCCCGGCCCGGACAGATTCCGCACACGAAGGAAACGAACCGCTCTTCACCGAGCGGAAAAAGCCGCGCTCTTTTGCGCTTGCGGTCGTGTTTACGTCGCTCAAGCTCACGGTGCTGGCGTTCATCGTCGTCGGCTTCATCGGCATGGGCCTGCTGCTCGGCGTGGTGAAAGCGTATGTCGAGACGACGCCGACGCTGGACGTCGCGCAGCTCACGATTTCGGACTACACCAGCTACCTCTACGACATGAACGGCGATCTGATCAGCTCGATTGCGGACGTGGAATACCGCGACTGGGTGGACATCGAAAACATCCCTGACATGCTGAAAAACGCGTTTATCGCCGTGGAGGACGTGCGCTTTTACAAGCACAGCGGCGTGGACTTCAAGCGCCTCTTTTCCGCCGCGCTGGAAATCCTCGGCAACAGCAACTCTTCCGGCGGCAGCACGATTACGCAGCAGCTGATCAAGAATAAAATTCTCGGCTCCCAGCGCAACTACAAGCGCAAGATTCAGGAAGCCTACCTCGCGCTCGAGCTCGAAACGCTCATCGACAAGGACACCATCCTCGAAGCGTACTTAAACGACGTGGACCTCGGCGAGAGCAACTACGGCGTGAAGAGCGGCGCGAAGGACTACTTCGGCAAGGAGCTCTCCGAGCTGACCATCCGCGAGTGCGCGATGCTGGCCGGACTGACGCAGGCGCCGTACCGCTACGACCCGCGCAAAAACATGTATCAGCGCGACAAGATGGAGGTCACGGACGAGCGCACCAACCAGGTGCTTTCGCGCATGTATCAGGCGGGCTTCATCACCAAGGATCAATATCAGTCCGCCCTGACGGAGGATGTGCACATCGTCGAGGTCAGCGAGCAGAAGCAGATGTACGATATGGCGTATTTCGTCGAATACGCCATCAGCGACGTAGTGACGCACCTGCTTGAAAAGCGGGGGCTGAGCAACACCTCTGCCAACCGCACCGCCGTGGAGAACGAACTGCGCACGAGCGGGTACCACATCTATACCACGGTCGATCCGACGATTCAGAAGACCGTGCAGGACACGCTGAGCCAGTGGGACAACTATCCCACGCTTGCGGATACGTCCAAATCCCTGATGGTTGAGACCAAGGAGGACGGAACGGTCATCGAAACTGTCGAACCGCAGGCCGCCGCGGTCGTGATGGACTATCACACCGGCGAACTGCGCGCCGTGGTCGGCGGCAGGGACGAGCCGACCGTGCGAAAGGGCATCAACCGCGCGTCGCAGAGCTATACGGAGGTCGGTTCTTCGATCAAGCCGCTCTCTGTCTACGGCCCGGCGCTGGACCTCGGCTATTCGCCGGCGAGCATCACCTACAACATGGACGGCCCGATCTCCGGCTGGACCACGGAAAAGGGGTATCCCTCCGGCGGTCTGGACTCGCGCTACGGCCCCGTGACGTTCCGCCGCGCGCTGGTCAGTTCCCTCAACGTGCCCGCCGCGCATATCCTCATGGACGACGTTACGCCCGCCATCGCCGCGCAGTATCTCTATGAGCTCGGCGCGACGGAGAGCAAGATCAACGTCGACGGCGCGGGCCTTGCGCTCGGCACCTCCGGCTTTACGCCGATTCAGATGGCGGCGGCGTATTCGGCCATCGCCAACGAAGGCGTCTATCAGGAGCCGCTGTCGTTTACCAAGGTGCTCGACGCGGACGGAAACGTGATTCTGGACGCGGACGAGGTGCGGGATACGCACCGGGTCTTTCAGGAGAGCACGGCCTGGCTGCTGGTGGACATGATGACCGACGCGGTCAAGACCGGCACGGGCACGAAGGCGAAGATCACGGACATGACCGTTGCGGGCAAGACCGGCACGAACTCCGACTACGCGAGCGTGTACTTTGCGGGCATGACGCCCTACTATGTTTCCACGCTCTGGGTCGGGCACGACTATCCCGCCAACAAACTCAAAAAAGGCTCCTCCGGCGGCAACGAAGCGGCGCCGCTCTGGCAGGCGTATATGGCAAAGATTCACGAGGGTCTCGAGGACAAGGCCATCATCGACGCGGACCCGACGTCCCTCGGCCTCGTCAAGCGCACGGTCTGCTCGGTCTCCGGCCTGCTGGCGACCGACGCCTGCAAGGACGATCCCGACCACAAGCCCGTGACCGAATGGTTCTTGGCGGCCGACGCGCCGACGGAATACTGCGACATGCACGTGACGCTGAATATCTGCACGGCGGAAAATGCGCTTGCGACAGAATTCTGTCCGGAGGATTCCGTGGAGCAGGTCAGCTACGTGCTGATTCGTCCGGACAACCCGCTGTATAACTTTGACGACGAATACCTGCTCAAGGCGCTGCCGACGGCCGTGCGCACAGAGCTGACGACGGACGAGTTCATCGCGAGCTTCAAGACCTGCACGGTGCATTCGGACGGCTCGCTCTCCATCTTCGAGCTCAAGACGCAGTCCCAGGACCTCATACAGCAGGTGCGGGACTATCTGAACACCGCAAGCGGCATACCGGATGATCTGGCGAACAATCTGCGGGACGACATCGCCGCGCTGGAAGTCGCGCTCAGCGGCTACCAGTACTCCGAGATCGAGCCGCTGTTTGAAACGCTTTCAAACGATTTCACCGCGCTGCAGAGTTATATGGCCCAGCAGACGCAAGACGGCAACGGAGGCGAAACACCGTGACGATGGAAAGCGGAACCGGCGGCAAATGCGCGCTGGAAGAGGCGTATACGAACGAACGCGCGCGGCTCTTTCCTCTCGCGGCGAAGGACGATCCGCAGGGAGAATACCGCAAGCCGGTGTTCGGCGAAGGCGTGCACGGCGCAAAGATTCTGCTCATCGGGGAAGCGCCGGGCGCGGAGGAGACCAAGCTCGGCCACCCGTTCGTCGGCAAGGCCGGCAAGCAGCTCGACGCGCTGTTCTGCCGCTTCGGCGTGATGCGCGAGGACGTGTTCATCACAAACGTGGTGAAGTATCGTCCCGTCGTCCGCTCGCAGCAATCCGTTCGCAACAGAACGCCGCAGCCCACGGAGATCAAAGCCGCGCTGCCGCTGCTTTCGCGCGAAATCGAGCTGATTCGGCCGAAGCTGATCCTCACGCTCGGCAACACGCCGCTCAAGGCCATTTTTTCGCTTGCGTGCCGGAAACCGCCCGTCATCGGCGCGGCGCACGGAACGCTGCTGCCGCTCGTCATCGACGGGCAGGACGTGTCCCTGATTCCGCTGTATCACCCCGCAAGCGGGATCTATAACCGCGCGCTGGTCGAGGTGATGGAGCAGGACGCCGCGTTTGTCGGCGAAGCGGTGCGCCGGCTCGGCTGATTCGGCCGATTTGCGGCATAAACGCGCCGCCACTGTACGGTTTATGCCATTCTATGATATACTCAACTACAGGATTGATTACATACAAGGAGCAGACTATGGCGCAGAAAGTTTTAATTGCTGACGACGATCAGGTCGTACACGAGGCGCTTGGCATTTATCTCAAAGCCGAGGGGTTTGAGGTTGTGGATGCGTTCGACGGCGTTTCCGCGCTCGAAAGCATCACGCCGGAGGTTGTGCTCTGCGTGCTGGATATCATGATGCCCAAGATGAGCTGCATCGAAGTGTGCCGCGAGATTCGCAAAACCTCGCAGCTGCCGATTCTCATGCTCACGGCGAAGGGGGAGGAGATCGACCGCATTGTCGGTCTGGAGCTCGGCGCGGACGACTATATCGTGAAGCCCTTCAGTCCGCGCGAAGTGGTCGCGCGCATCAAGGCGGTGCTCCGCCGCGCGAGCGAACAGCCCAAGAGCGACTCGAGCGTGATCAGCTACAACGGCCTTACCATCGACCTCAAGAGCTACACGGTCACCCTGCGCGGCCAGCCCGTGATTTGCACGCCCAAAGAGATCGAAATTCTGCATATGCTCGCCTCCAACCCGGGGCAGGTGTTCACGCGCGAGCAGCTGCTTTCCCGCGTCTGGGGATACGACTTTGCGGGTGAAACGCGGACCGTGGACACGCACATCAAGCGCATCCGCGCAAAGCTGGATTCCACCGGCCTCGGCTGGAGCATCAAAACCATCTACGGCGTCGGCTATAAGTTTGAAACCGAATAACGCCATCTTCCTTTCATGCGCAGCGTATTCTACTGGCGAATCCTAATCGTATCGATCATCGCATTGCTGCTGGCAAACGTCATTTTGCTGGCGGCTTATACGTATGTCGGCAAAAACACCTACATCTCCATCGAGATGGCAAATCTCGAGCCGGAGGCCGAGGTCACCCGCCAGATCTACGAGGAATACAAAAACGGATATATGGACGAGGACGCGTTTCAGCGGCTGATCGAAAAGCAGACGCTCGCCAGCGAGTCCGCCATCATGATCGCCGACGTGCTCGGAAAGCCGCTCATCGTGCGCAACCTCGGCAGCACCGTGGATATTCAGGACTTCGGCGAATACTACCGCGCCGAAATTCAGAATATCCTCCGCGGAAAGACGGTGGAAAACAACGATCTCAAGCTGCTCAACGGCGAAACGGCGGTCTCGGTCGGCATCCCCGTACGCGATACGGACGGTAACGTGACCGGTGGCATCCTCGTCATCAAGCAGATCAAGCGGATTCAGTCCGCCTTCAACCAACTCAACAACGTGCTGACAGGCACGATCTTCGCGATCATGCCCGTGGTCATGCTGCTCGTCGCGGTGAGCACAAACCGGCTTTCCAAGCCGCTGCACGACATGAGCAACGCCGCCATCGAAATGTCAAAAGGGCACTTTGACGTGCGCGCAAACGAGAAAGCGACCGGCGAAATCGGAATACTGGCGCGCGCCTTGAATACCCTCTGCGACAACCTTGCGCAGACCATCTACCAGCTCCAGAGCGAAAAGCGGCAGTTGAATCAGCTGCTTTCGAGCTTTACGGACGGCGTCGCCGCCATCGACAACATCGGCTGCCTGACGCACTACAATCCCGCGCTCATGAAGATGTTCGGCGCGGTCGAGGTCAAGGTTCCGATGGACCTCGTGCCGGACGCGTCCATCTGGGAGCTGTTCCGCTCGGTCTACGACACGCGCGAACCCGCCAGCATGCACTACTCGCTGCCAAACGAACGCGCGCTTTGGATCACCATCGTTCCGGTGGTGGACGACGAGGGTGAGTGCACGGGTGTGGTCGGCCTGTTTAAGGACGTGACCGACCTTGAGCGGCTCGAAAAGACGCGCCGCGACTACGTCGCCAACGTCAGCCACGAGCTGCGGACGCCGCTCACCGCCGTTCGCGGCCTGCTCGAACCGCTTGCCGACGGCATGATTACGGACGCGGAGACGCAGCAGCGGTATTACCGGATCATGCTCCGCGAAGTCATTCGTCTGTCCCGCCTGATTACGGATATGCTGGAGCTTTCCCGCCTGCAGTCCGGAACGGAGCACATGGAGGTCCACGCCGTCAACCTCGAAGAGCTTCTTCAGGACACGCGGCAGAACTACCTCAACGAGGCGGCGCAACGCGGCATCAGCCTCGTTCTGGACGCGGATGCGGTTCCGTATGCCATGACGGACGAAGACCGCGTAGAGCAGCTGCTGGTCATTCTCATCGACAACGCCATGCGCTACACGCCGCAGGGCGGCAGCATCACCATCGGCGCGACGGAGACGGCGGGGGATCGCATCCTCGTGACGGTTTCGGATACCGGATGCGGCATAGACCCCGAGGACCTGCCGCATATCTTCGAGCGGTTTTTCAAGACCGACAAATCGCGCAAGGAAGGCGGAACGGGTCTAGGCCTCTCCATCGCCAAACAGATCGTCGATAAGCTCGGCGAGAATATCTTCGTCGAAAGCAAACCCGGCGAAGGCACGAGTTTCCATTTTACGCTGAAAAAATACATCTCCAACGCCATCGCGCTTGGTCCCGTCGGCGCCGGAGTGGTGGTGCAGGAAGCGGCCGCGTCGCAAAAGCGCCCGGAGCGCGGTTCGCAGGACGCGCCGTACGAAGTGCTCCCGAAAAAGCCGCATAAACCCAGACCGAAAAAGCGATAACAGCCATGCGGCGCGGCCTTCCGCGCCGCATTTTTTGATGATCGCCCGAACGAATTATGGCAAACCACGCAAACTTTGATAGGCGCATGCGAAAAACGCGCCGATCTTGACTGAATCGTGTACAATTTCGACAAGCCGTCGAGCTGGATTGAATTGTGGCAGAGCGCATACTATAATCAAGAAAAAGGGGGTAGCATCATGCAAAAGAGCGCGCATATTTTGATTTGTGACGATCAGCCGATCATTCACGAGTCGCTTGGCGTATATCTCGAGAGCGAAGGGTTTACGCATGCCTCCGCCTACAACGGCGTGCAGGCGGTCAAGATGGCGGAAACCGAGTCGCCCGATTTGATTTTGATGGACCTGATGATGCCTGAGAAAAACGGCATGGATGCCTGCCGCGAGATCCGGCAGAAGAGCTCGGTGCCGATCATCATGCTCACCGCGAAGGGTGAAGAGATCGACAGAGTGGTCGGGCTGGAGATTGGCGCGGACGACTATATCGTCAAGCCGTTTTCCGCGCGCGAACTCATCGCGCGGATCAAGGCGGTGCTTCGGCGCATTTCGGCCGAACCCGAGACGGAGGGCAAGACCATCCGCATGGAGGACCTCGAGATCAGCCTGAGCAACTACGAGGTGAAGATCAAGGGGAAGCCCGTGGACTTTACGCCGAAGGAAGTGGAGATTCTCTACCTGCTGGCGTCGCATCCCGGGCGCGTCTTCGACCGAGAGCAGATTCTCTCCAAGATCTGGGGCTACGATTATTTCGGGGACACCCGCGCCGTGGACACGCAGATCAAGCGCATCCGCCAGAAGATCCCTGACGAGGGGCTGAGCTGGGGAATCCGCACCGTGTACGGCGTTGGCTATAAGTTCGGCGCAAGCGACGCCTGAGCAATCGAAACACGGACCGACAGACGCGGAGCAGTCCGCGCCACATGAACGCATGAAGCTGATGGAACAGGCGCGCCTCAAACGGGAATCCGACGCGCATCAAAAAAAAGGCTCGATTTTCGAGAAATTCTTATTCTATCTGATCTTTGGATGTGTGCTCACATCCATGATCGGCGTTTTGGTGTATCTTCTGACCGGCGCCAGCGTGCATGCAAAGCGCATTGCCGACGAAATGCTGCCGCGCGCAGAGTCCATGTCTCGCCTGGCGTCGCGTCTTCAGTCCGGACAGGTATCCTACGACTCTTTTCTCGACTTTACGCTCAAGGGGCAGCAGGGCACGCGCGTCTATATCTTTGACGAAAACGCCAGCCTCGTGGCCTACACCACCGAAAACATCAACATCGCCGAGCCGGTCAGCGACACCATATTGGGCTACGGCAAGCAGGTCGTCGAAACCGGCGAACAGCTCGTCTCCACCAAGTGGCGCTCTTTGGACGGCGTCGTCGTCGGCGTTGCAATCGAGGACAACATGCAGCGCGTCACCGGCGCCATCCTCATGTCCCGGCCGTCGCTGGAAGTCTATACCTCGCTGATGAGCTTCGTCCGCGCGCTGATCCTCAGTTCGCTGATCGCTTCCGTCTGCATGGTGTTTCCCGCATATTTCATCTCGCGTCGGGTCACGAACCCCATCCGCACCATGACGCGCGCATCCGCCGCCATGGCCAGCGGCAACTTCTCCGTCCGTGCGGACGAGAGCCGGGACGACGAGATCGGTCTGCTCGGCGTGGCGCTCAACAATCTTTCCATGCAGGTGCAGCGAAACATCAGCGACCTTGTGCTCGCGCGAAACCGCCTGCATATGATATTGGACGGCCTGCACGAAGGCGTGCTTGCGCTCGAGGCGGACAATGCGCTGATCTATAAAAACCAGGCCGCTTGCCAGTTGCTCGGCGCCTGCGCGCAAAAGGACCTGCTCGGCGCGATCGAACCCGTGCTTCCGCTCTGCGAGAAAGTGCGCGACGACGGCGCGGTAAGAACGATGACGCTGAACGCAGGGGAGCGAAAGCTGCTGCTCGTCGTCTCCAAATCGCAGGAGACCAGCGAGCTTGCGCCGGGCACGGTCATCGTTGCGCAGGACGTGACGGCCGCCGAACGACTGGAACAGACGCGCCGGGATTATGTTGCAAACGTCAGCCACGAACTGCGCACGCCGATCGCGTCCATCCGCAGCCTCGCGGAAGCGCTCAACGACGGGCTGGTCAAAAAAGAGGACGACCGCTCCCGCTATTACGGCTATATCCTGCGCGAGTCCATGCGCTTAACAAGGCTGATCAACGACTTGCTTGAGCTTTCCCGCCTGCAGTCCGGCGCGGTCGCGCTGGAACAGGCGGACTTCCACCTCGACGACGTGGTCAGCGAGGTGGTGGAGCAGACAAGCCTCGTCGCCTCCTACAGCGGCATCCGGGTCACGCAGCGCTGGAACTGTGAAAAACCGCTCACGGTGCGCTCCAACAGCGACCGGATCGAACAGGTGCTCGTCGCGCTGATCGACAACGCGATCAAGTTCGCTTCGGACGACGGCACGGTCGTTCTGGACGTCAGAAAGGACGAGAACGCTTCCTGCGCGGTCGTTTCCGTGATGAATACGGGACACATCCCCGAGCAGCATCTGCCGCATCTGTTCGAGCGCTTTTATAAGGCGGATATGGCGCATACCGACGGCGGAACGGGCCTCGGCCTTGCGATCGTCCATGAAATCCTCACGCATTTGGGCGAGTCCATCGAGGCGGAAAACGAAGGGGAATACGCGGTTTTCCGCTTTACGGTAACGCTTGGCTGAACAAGCGTCGGTTTGTGAATAATTCAGAAACATGATGATGGGAAGAACAGGAAACAGTGTCGCCGACATTGTTTCTTGTCTTTTTTCGTGGTATATTTGGTTGAGCGTACGCGCGCGAGTGTTCGCATGCGCACGTGAAAAGACGCAACAACTGCACGGAGGACGACCCACGATGGAACGCAACGCATACGACGTACTGGAAGAGCGCGGCTTTTTAAAGCAGTGCTCGCATCCCGAAGAACTGCGCGATCTGCTCGCCAAGGAAAAAGTCACATTTTATATCGGCTTTGACCCGACGGCGGACAGCCTGCATATCGGCCACTACGTCGCGCTCATGACCATGGCGCATATGCAGCGCGCGGGCCACCGGCCGATCGCGTTGCTGGGCAACGGCACGGCGTTCATCGGCGATCCTTCTGGCAAGACCGACATGCGCACGCTGATGTCGAAGGACCAGCTCAAGCACAACGCCGCGTGTTTTCAGAGGCAGATGTCCCGCCTGATCGACTTTTCGGACGACAAGGCGCTCATCGTTTACAACGGAGACTGGCTCTACCCGCTGAATTTTCTCGACTTCATGCGGGATATCGGCGTCTATTTCTCCGTCAACCGCATGCTCACCGCGGAGTGTTACCGCCAGCGCCTTGAGCGCGGGCTGACGTTCTTTGAGATGGGCTACATGCTCATGCAGAGCTACGACTTTCTCGAGCTCAACCGCCGCTATGGCTGCGTGCTGCAGATGGGCGGGGACGATCAGTGGAGCAACATCCTCGGCGGCGCGGATCTCATCCGCCGCAAGGAGCAAAAGCCGGCTTACGCGCTGACCACCGCGCTGCTGACCACGAGCGACGGCAAGAAGATGGGAAAGACCGAAAAGGGCGCCGTCTGGCTCGACAAGGAAAAGTGCAGCGTGTTCGATTTTTATCAATACTGGCGCAATGTCGACGATCAGGACGTCGAACACTGCCTCGCGCTCCTGACATTTTTGCCAATGGACGAGGTGCGCCGCCTCGGTTCGCTGCCCGGCGAACAGATCAACGAGGCCAAGCTCGTGCTTGCGTACACGTTGACCGCGCAGGTGCACGGCGAGGAAGAGGCGCAAAAAGCGCAATCCGCTGCCGAGGCGCTCTTTGCCGGCGGATCGGACAGAAGCGACATCCCGACCTGCGAACTCACGCAGGCGGATATCGAAGCGAGCGGACTGAGGCTGACGGACCTGCTGGTGCTCAGCAAACTTGCCTCGAGCAAGAGCGACGCGCGCCGGCTCATCGAGGGCGGCGGCGTATTCGTCGGTGACGACAAGGTGGAGAGCGTCTCCGCCGCGCTGAACGCCGGCCAAGTCGAAGGCGACGGCGTCATCATCCGCAAGGGGAAGAAGAGCTATTGCAGGATTCGGAGAGGCTGAGGCCCTTTCAAACGATTTATTCGGCCGGAGAAAGCGAGATTGTGATCAACAAATCCCGCTTTCTTGGCTATTGTTTGCCGGTTGCCAGCGAAGCGCAGGCGCAGGAAGCGCTTTCCGCCATTCGTAAGCGCCACTATGACGCGCGGCACTGCTGCTATGCCTTTCGCCTTGCTCAAGGTGGAATCGCCCGCTCGTCGGACGACGGCGAGCCTTCCGGCACGGCCGGCGCGCCGATATTGAGCGTGCTCAACGGCGCGGAGGTGGAAAACGCGCTGATCGCCGTGGTGCGCTATTTCGGCGGCGTGCTGCTCGGCACGGGCGGGCTCGTTCGCGCCTATGGCAGAGCCGCGTCCGAGGCGCTCGAACACGCGGCGATCGCGCGCATGCAGCTCTGTCGCAGCATCCGCGTCGCCGTGTCCTATCCGAGCTATCACGCGCTCGAGCCGCTGCTGCGCACGAGCGGATATCCCTGCGAGGCGGACTACGGTGAGCGCGTGACGCTGACGCTACTGCTGCCCGAGGAAGAGGCGGACGCGTTTATCGCGGCAATCACGCAGCGCACGGACGGCTCCGCCGCGATCGAACCGCTTGGGTTGTCGTTGGAGGCGGTTCCTCTCAACCCTTGAGAGAACCAATTTTTGTAATCAGGAGAAGACGCATGAAACGAATTTCGGCCTGGAAAGCGGTTTTCGCAAGGATAGTCGGCGCGCTTGTCGTGCTGCTTTGCGTCGTCGTCTTCATGCCGAGCGCGCATGCGGACGAAGCGCGCATCGATATCACGGCGAACCCGACCGAGCTGCCTGAGGACGGGCCGGTCACGTTTACGTTTGAAATCGCCAACTACAACGCGGACTATCCCATGACGGACGTTACGATCACCTATAACGGCACGATCTACAACGTGATGCAGGGACAGCAGATTCCGCCGAGCGGCAGCGCGCGCGATATCACGCTGACGCTCAACGTCACGCAGAGCCAGCTCGGCAAACCCATCACGTTTCTCGTGTCGTGGAACCGCAACGGCGAGCCCGTGAGTCAGGAGGCGCAGATCACCATTGCGCAGGCGGAAAACCCCGTCATCACCGTCACGCGCACCGCAAATAAGACCAACGCGCGCCCCGGCGAGCAGGTAGTCATCACCTATACGATCAAAAACACGACCAAATTCGACATGACGGATATCATGCTGATCGACGAAAACATCAGCGATCTGCCGATCTTCGAGGATGAAACGCTCCGCGCAAGCAGGACGACGTCCTACGATTTCACCTATACCATGGGGGATGAAAGCGTAACGAGCACCCCGCTGGTCACCTACACGGTCAACGGAAAGACGAAGACGTTTTCCGCGCTCGATCCGCTGGAGCTGACCATGGTGCTCGTACAGTTGGACTTTGAGGTGCAGGCGGGCACGCCGACGCCGTCCGGCGTTTCATTTGCCATAGACGTGAGAAACACCGGCACGCAGGAGATCGGCGACATCACGGTGACGGACGAACGCGCAAACCTGGTCAACGACACTCCGTTTTCGCTTGCGCCGGGCGAGGACACGACGCTGTCCTATCTCGTCGTTCCGCTCATGACGGAGCCGCTGAGAAACGTTCAGTTCAAGCTCAGCGGCACCGATCCCTTCGGCGAGGCGTATACGCTCGAACCAGACGACGTTTACGAAGTGTATCCGTATGTGGACGCCTCGCAGATCAGCGTCACCGTCCGTGCGGAGACCGTCACGCCCTGGACGGCGGAGAGCGGCAAGGTCAGCGCGCGCATCATCATCACCAACCACAGCTCCGTGGAGCTGACCGACATCACCGTTATCGAGACGACCATCGGCGTGATCAAAAACTACGAAACGCTGCCCGCAGGGGAGACGAGCTTCGATCAGGACGTCGTCCTCGGCTCGCCCCGGAACCTCTCCATCACGGTCAAGGGCTATGATCCGACCGGAACGAACCGGGAGCTTGCCAGCTGCGTCATGCCCGTCGCCTACGGAACGGAAGCGACCGCAGAGGCGGAGATCACGCCTCCGCCGAGCGGCGGCGGTCTTTCGATTTTCGACGGCATCAGCAGCGGTATTACGAAGATCCTCATCGCGCTCGGCGTGCTGATGGTGTTTTCGTTCGTGATCCTCATCGTGCTCACGGCGATGGAGCGCTCGCGCGCGCCCCGCTGGAACGACGATGACGACGATGACGTCGAGGAGTATTTTCAGGAGCCGCCGCAAAAAAAAGAGCATGTCCCATATCAGAGCGCGCCCGACCCCGAGGAGATCAGTTACACCAAGCGCATGCTTGCCATGAAGGACGAGGCGCAGGCGGGAACGGTCAATTCCGAACCGTTTCGGCTTCCTCCGCCGGCGAGTCCCGCCGAGCGGCCGCGCGCCGTGACCGCACCGGTTCCGCTGCGCCCGCAGGAGCCGCCGCGGGAACCCAAGCCGCGTGCGGACGAGGTCGCGGACCGGCTTGTGCAGACGGCGCACTCGCGCTATACCGAGGCGGAGAGCCGCGCGTCGTATCGTCCCGCAAGCGACGCGGTGAAGCCCTATGAACCGCACCCGAAGCAAACGGCGCAGGTCGCCGCGCCGCGCGTGTTCGACTATAAAAAGCAGCCGAAGCGCCAGCCGTTGCAGAAAAAAACGGTGACGCGCGTGCAGCGAAGCATAAAATTTGACACGGACGACGAGGAGTATTGAATATGTTTCAGGGATTGAACGAGGACACCTATCAGTTCTTCTGGGAGATTGCGTTCAACAACGAACAGTCCTTTTACGAGGCCAACAAGGATCGCTACAAAAAAAACGTCTACGAGCCGCTCAAGCAGCTCACCATGGAGATCACGCCCGCCGCGCAGGAGATCGACCCCGAGTTCAACATCCGTCCGTCCTCGGTCATTTCCCGGCTTCGGCGAGACACGCGCTATTCGCATGACAAGACCATGTATCGCGACCATGCCTGGCTCGGGTTTCGCAGACCCGGCGGCATGCTCAGCGAGAGCTTTGTGGTCTACGCCGAGTTCGAGCGCGAGGGCTATGGCTACGGCATGGGCATGTACGGCTCAAATCCCGCGCTGATGCGCGAAATCCGCCCGCGAATCCTTGCCAGACCGCAGAAATTTCTTACGCTGGTCAACGATCCCGCGTTTGCAAAACGGTTCACCGCGATGGGGGACGAGTTCAAGCGGCCGCGGTTTACGGACGCGCCAGAGGGCGTGCTGCCGTATCTCAACCGCAAGGGGCTCTCGTTCTGCTTTTCTTCGCCCAACCTGAAAAACACGCTCTCGCCGCAGATCAGGGACGAGATCATTGAAGGCTTCAACCTGCTCAAGCCCGTCTACCGGTTCATGATGGGTCTGGACTGAGCCGAACGCCAAAACAAAAGCGCTGTCCGAATTGTTTCGGACAGCGTTTTTTCTTGCGATTTGTCAGCGGACGGCGTAGATGATCACCGTGTCGTTCTGGTAAAACACCTCGAAATGCTGCGCAAAATAGTCGTAATCGATGTCGTAGTTTGCGCGCTCGGCGGCGCCGATGAACACATAATCGATGGCATACTCTTTGCCGAGGCTACCAAAGTACCGCTCCGGCTGCTCATACAGCAGCGGCAGCGCGTTTTCGCGGTCGGAATAGTCAACGCCGTGGAAATACAGGTACGACCCCGAGCCGCAGACGATATTCCGGCCCGTGAGCGCGGAGATGCAGTTGTTGTGGTTGTTGTAGGTCAAAAATGTCGCGTCCGGCGCGGCGTTTTCCTTCACATAGTCCGCCGCCTGCACCTGATCGCGGTCGATCAGCTGATATTCCGAAACGTATTCGCGCCCGAGCGTGAGCGTGCCGGAGAGAAACAGCGTGGCGCAGACGATGGCGGAAAGCAGCGCGACGCTCGCGCGGTTTCTAGCCGGTCCGCGGGAGAGCCGGTCCTTCGCGTCGAAAAGCCAGCCCGCGACCAGACCGCAGGCGTAAGCAAAGCAGATAAAGAGCAGCTTGTTGTTGTCGTACTCGTTCGGCTGGAACTGGATGAACTCCGCGATCAGCCAGACGGCGGCGGCTCCGCCCACGACGCCGCGGTCCTCTTTTTTCGCGGCGATGAACGCAACGGGCGTCAGCAGCGCGATCAGCCCGAAATTCTTGATGTAAAACCAGAAATAGTTGTCCGATTCGTTCGCCCAGTTGAAATGGAGCTTCAGAAAACTGCCGGACTGGCGGAACGTAAAGAGGATGAGCTGCGGCAGCGCGAGCAGCAGCACGACGCCGAGATACTTCGCATAGCCGAGCAGCTGCGCTTTTCCTTCGCTTCGCACGAGCGAGCGGACGAAGTAAACCCCGCTGACGATGCCTAGCGCAAGGAACGAATGCGTATGCACCAGCGGCAGCGCGCCCGCAAGAAACGCCAGCGGCAGAAACGCGGCGGCATCCCGCTTGATCGCCCCGCGGTGCAGCAGAAAAAGACAGGGGAAGAGAAGCGACCACCCAAAGAGCAGCGCGCGCTGCGGGATCATCATGTCCGCAATCGGATTGACCCATCTCAGCCCGTTTGAAACGAAGTTGGTCGGCGTCTCATAAAATGCGGTAAACAGACGCGAGAGGTTCTCGGGGTTGTCCTTGAGCAGATCGAAAAAATACCAGAACCCGAATCCGCCGCCGAGAAAAAAGAGCAGCATGGCGAACACGGACTTTCTCTTTTCGCCCAGCCATTCGTCGAAGAAGCAGTATACGCCGAGGATGACCAGCAGAAACGCGTATGCCGCCGTGAGCATGGTTGCAAAGCGCAGGCTCGTGCCGAAGAGATAAAACGTCGCCCCGACGCTCTCGCTCAGAAACGGATAACAGACAGGCTTATCCGGACAGATGGAGTACATCGGCGGAAACGTCCCCTGCGTCGCGATGCTGGAGATGAACCCGAGATGCATCGCCAGATCGCCGTAGGTGGACTGGCCGACGTAGAGCGCGCCGTCCCGCTCCACGATGGTGTGGCTCGAGAGCAGCACAAAACTGAAGACAAGCAGCACGCCGCCCGCGATGAGAAAGGGCATTTCCGATTTCCAGGGCGAGGCGGTCGGCGATTTCTTGCGGCCGAACCAGAAGCCCGCCGCGCCGAAGAGGCACGCCGCGGCAAGGCCGAGCAGTTGCGCCGGAAGCGTAAACCCCAGCGCAAACGAAAACAGCGCCGGAAACCAGAGCAGCATCGCCATGCCGAAAGCGAGGCCGAGCCAGAGGCGAACGAGCGGTTTTTCCTTATAGAGTAGCAGACGGCTGAGCCCGATGCCGGAAGCGGCGAAGAGGGCGAGGCAGAGGATTGACAACAGTTCCGCCATAACGGGTAGGTTTCTCCTTATACAGCAGCCAGATGCCGGTTGCTTAATGTCCTATATTTGAAGAACGAGAGTTTATTTTTTGCCGAACAGTCTCGCGAGCGGTTCCACCGTCGCGTTGAGGTTTTCAATCGCCGTGTTCAGCGTCTCGATGTCGAGCTGGGAAAACGACTCCACGCCGGTCTTGAGCTCGGCGATGGTGGCGTTGAGAGACTCCATATCCAGTGCGTCGAGCACCGTGACCGCCTCGCCGACGGACTTGAAGGTGTCGTTTGCCTGCACGGCGAGCTCGTCGATGTTGGTCGTAATGGCCTTGATGTCGATCTGCTGGACCGTGGTCAGCGTTTGATTCGCCTGCGAAACCGTGTTCATCAGCATCGGCACAAGGATCGCAGCGCTTGCGACGACGACGAGCGCGACGACCGAAATCAGCGCGACGCATACGCGCATGAGCCGAATCTTCTTGCGTTCCAGTTTTTTCTGCTCTTCGGAGTTGAGAAACAACTCCCGCACATAGTCGATCACTTCAAACGACTCGGGCTGCGCCGTCTCCGGGGCGGTGGCCTGCGTTTGCTCCGGCACGAGGTCTGTATGCGTCTCTTCCATGGGGCATCGTTCCTTTCGATCGTTTTGCACAGTATACCACACATCGATTATAATAAAAAGAAACGGCGCGTATGGCGGAGGAGAACTACATGAAACAAACAGATCAAAAAACGCAAAAACCGGAGCGGGTCCGCATGGAGACGCCGATCGGCGCGCTGGTGATTTCGGCGCGCGGCGGCGCGGTGACGGCAATCGGCCTCGCCGCGGAGGAAGACCGCCTGCTTCCGGCAAAAAGCGATGCGGAACCGGTTCTGAACCGCGCGGCGGCCGAGCTGGCCGAATACTTCAGCGGCGGACGAACGACGTTTTCGTTTGCCATGCGCCCGGAGGGCACGCCGTTTCAGAAGAGCGTCTGGGACGAACTGCTGAAGATTCCCTATGGCGAAACGAAGAGTTATGGGCAGATCGCCGCGGCGGCGGGCAATTCGAACGCCTCGCGCGCCGTCGGCATGGCCTGCAACAAAAACCCGATCATGATCGCCGTGCCGTGCCATCGCGTAATCGGCGCGAGCGGTTCGCTGACGGGGTACGCCCTCGGCACGGACCTGAAGCAAACGCTGCTCGACCACGAGCGCGGGACACGGCCGTCAGATGAGATTTCGTGACAATCGCCCTTGACAATAGCCTAGTGGAATGCTATTCTATGCACTGAAGACAAGTAATTTACTAGGGATTACGGAAACACCGCGAAAGGAACGACATGAAGCTATCCACGCGCAGCAGGTACGGATTGAAGGCGGTCATCGATCTTGCCATTTCTTATGGCACGGGTCCCGTCTCGCTTCCCGTGCTTGCGGGTTCGCAGGGGATCTCCGAGGGATATCTCGAGCAGCTGCTGCGGGAGTTGAAAAAAGGCGGCGTGGTGGACACCGTGCGCGGCGCGCAGGGGGGCTATGAACTCACCGCCGATCCCGCGGAGTTGACCGTTCAGCGCGTGCTGACGCTGCTGGAAGGTTCGACCGCGATCGTGGACTGCGTAGGCACGCTGCGCCACAACTGCGACAGCGCCTGCACCTGTTCGGCAAGGCCGCTGTTTCTCAAGCTGCAGACGCGCATCAACGACGTGCTGGAGCGCACGACCATCCGCGAACTGGCGGACGACTACCTGCAGCAGAAGGCGCGCGGGATGTCCGCAAAAAACGTTTGCTCATAGCCGCGCATCCGTGTCGCGAGACGGACAGTTTCCGTGAAGAGTGATTTTCAAAACAAGAGATCATGAGAGAAGGACAAACAGTATGATGAGAGTTTATCTCGACAACGCCGCGACGACCATGGTCCGCCAGGAAGTCGTGGACGCGATGATTCCGGCGTTTACCACCTATTACGGCAACCCTTCGAGCCTGCATGAGTATGCGCGGGAAGCCGAGCAGCTGCTCTCCGCGGCGCGCGCAGACGTCGCCGCCGTCATCGGCGCGAAGCCCGAAGAGATCGTGTTCACCGGCGGCGGGTCGGAGAGCGACAACATGGCGCTGCGCGGCGTCGTGGCGGCCAACAAGAAAAAGGGCAAGCATGTGATCACCTCCGCCGTGGAACACCACGCGGTGCTCTACACACTTCAGGCGATGGAGCGCGAGGGTCTGATCGATCTGACGATCCTGCCCGTGGACGAATATGGCATCGTCAGCGTCGAGAGCGTTGCAAACGCGCTGCGCGACGACACCGTGCTCGTCTCCATCATGTTCGCCAACAACGAGGTCGGCTCCATCAACCCCATCGCTCAGATTGGAAAGATTTGCCGCGAAAAGGGCGTGCTGTTTCACACGGACGCGGTGCAGGCGACCGGGCATGTCCCGATCGACGTCGGCGCCATGAACATCGACCTGCTCTCGATCTCGGCGCATAAGTTTCACGGGCCCAAGGGCGTCGGCGTGCTGTATATCCGTAAGGGCGTGCGCGTTCCGTCGCTCATCATCGGCGGCGGACAGGAGCGCAAGCGCCGCGCGGGCACGGAGAACGTGCCTGGCATCGTCGGCCTTGCGACCGCGCTCAAGATTGCCAGCGAGCACATGGAGGAGAACGCAAAGCGCGTCGGCGCGCTGCGGGACAAGCTCATGAAGGGCATTGCCGAGCGCATTCCGGACGTAAAGCTCAACGGCCATCCGACCATGCGGCTGCCGAACAACGTCAACTACAGCATCCGCTATATCGAGGGCGAGAGCATCCTTTTGATGCTGGACATCAACGGCATCGCCGCCTCCAGCGGCTCCGCCTGCACGAGCGGTTCGCTCGACCCTTCGCATGTGCTGCTCGCCATGGGCTTGCCGCACGAAATTGCGCACGGCTCTCTGCGGCTGACGCTTTCGGAGTTTACGACCGAAGAAGAGATCGATTATGTGCTCGACCTGCTGCCGCAGATCGTGCAGCGCCTGCGGGATATGTCCCCGCTGTATCCGAAGCATTGACCGGCCGACGCAGCGGATTTTGACTGCGCCAGAAGAAAAAGGAGAGGGATAACATGTATACGGAAAAAGTCATGGATCACTTTAAGAATCCGAGAAACGTCGGCGAGATCGAAAACGCAAGCGGCACCGGCACCGTCGGCAACGCAAAGTGCGGCGACATCATGCAGATCTTCCTCGACATCGACGAAAACGAGATCATCCGGGACGTTAAGTTTAAGACGTTCGGCTGCGGCGCCGCGGTTGCAACCAGCTCCATGGCGACCGAGATGATCAAGGGTAAGAGCGTCAACGAAGCGCTGAGCATCACCAACGCCGCCGTCGTGGAGGCGCTGGAAGGTCTGCCGCCGCAGAAAATCCACTGCAGCGTGCTGGCCGAAGAGGCGGTCAAGGCGGCGATCGAAGACTACATCAAGAAACGCGACGCGGCGAAATAACGCCCATATTCGGCGATTACTGGCTTCAAAAAGGAGCGGATAAAGCTCCTTTTTGTGTTTTTACTGGAATTTTCGCTGTTCGCCGCGGATTCGATCAAGATTTGAATAATTGACACATTCGTAAGTCTTGACGATATTTATAGAATACGATAGACTAAATCTGATTTTAGGAAGGGTACAGGTACTTTAAAATATGAGCAGCAGTTTTACCGAAGGGCTTTCCAGCTTTTTCAGCAGCTACGGCCTCCTCATCGTCCTCATGGTCGCGATGTTCGCCATCATGATCATCCCGCAGCGTCGCCGCGACAAAAAAGTGAAGAGCATGCTCGCCAACCTTAAGGCGGGCGATCGCATCCGCACCATCGGCGGCATCTACGGCACCATCTCCAGCATCAAGGAAGACACCGTCATCCTGACGGTCGGGCCCGACAAGGTGAAGCTCGTCTTTGCCCGCGGCGCGATTTCGCAGGTTGAGGACGCCGGCGTCGAAAACGAAATGACGCAGGAAGTCGTCAAATAAAAAACGGCAATTTCCGGAACGCCCGTATTGACGGGCGTTCTTTTTTATTCCGCGGATGAACGGCACGCGAACATAATGTGAACGAACGGCAAACTCGGTCGGGAATGTCAAAATCGCTGTTTTCTTGAGCGCATTTTTGATATAATCGGCTTGAGGTGAACTCAAATGACAGATGACAGAAGAGAAACGCAGCAATTCGAAATTCCGCGCGAAAAGCGCAGCCCGAGAGACACGCTGCTGAGCGTATACGACGCGATGCGGGAGAAGGGATACGATCCGGTCAATCAGATCGTGGGCTATCTGCTCTCCGGCGATCCGACGTATATCACGAGCCATAACAACGCGCGCTACCTGATTTCCCGCATCGAACGGGACGAGCTGCTCGAAGAGCTCGTTCGCGCATACATCGAAGGGAAATAACGCGCATGCTTCGAATTCTCGCGTTTGACATCGGCGAAAAGCGAATTGGCGTAGCCGTCAGCGATCCTCTGGGCATCACGGCGCAGGGGATCGAAACGTATCATCGCACGGACGATACGGACAAGGACGCAGACCATCTGATCTCGCTTGCCAACGGATACCGTCCTGTGAAGCTCGTCTTCGGCATGCCGCGCAATATGGACGGCAGCTACGGCATGCAGGCGGATATCACGCGCGCCTTCGCCGAGGCCGTTCTGGCGAAGTGGGACGGCGATCATGCCTATCAGGACGAGCGGCTGACCACCGCAAGCGCGCGGCGGGTTCTGCTCGAGGCGGACATGCGGCGCGACAAGCGCAAGCAGGTGATCGACAAGATCGCCGCCGTCATGATATTGCAGAGCTATCTGGACGCGCACGGCAACACCTGAAGATACGATTCCCCCGAAGCAGAAAGAAGAGGGCATTATGGAAGAAGAGAACACCATTGTCGAGCTCGTCGACGAAAGCGGCAACGTCGTAAAATTCGACCTGGTCATGACGTTTGACTACGAGGGCAAGCGCTATGCGGCGCTGCTGCCCGTGGACGAAGTGGAAAACGTCGGCGAAGACGAGGTCGTCCTGCTGGAAGTCGTCAAGGACAAGTCCGGCGAAAACTTCGTCACCATCGATAACCCCGTCCTGCTGGACGAGGTGTTCGACGAGTTTATCGAGCTCTTCGACGAGATGGCGGACGACGACGAAGGCGAGGAAGAATAGCCACGCTCGTGCGATGAAAAAGCCGTAGTTTCGCAAAAAACCGCTAAAATTCACATGATTTTGCTTGCATAGGCAAAAACGCCTATGCTATAATACGCGAGGTATCACGCACCGGTGCGGATCTTCCGGCTCGTGCCCGCGAATGACGCGGGTTACCGGGGGAGCAGAAACATCGGGAAGAAAAGAACGAGGAGGTTGCTTTATCATGTCCGTGATTTCCATGAAACAACTGTTGGAGGCCGGCGTACATTTCGGCCATCAGACCCGCCGCTGGAACCCGAAGATGAAAGAATACATCTTTACGGAGCGCAACGGCATCTACATCATCGACCTGCAGAAAACCGTAAAGAAGATCGAAGAGGCTTATAATTTCGCGCGCAGCATCGCCGAAAGCAATCAGTCTATTCTGTTTGTCGGCACAAAAAAGCAGGCGCAGGAGTCCATCGAGACCGAAGCGAAGCGCTGCGATATGTTCTTTGTCAACCAGCGCTGGCTCGGCGGCATGCTCACCAACTTCAAGACCATCCAGGGCCGCATCGCGCGTCTGCGCCAGATCGAGCAGATGGAAGCAAACGGCGACTTTGACCTGCTGCCGAAGAAGGAAGTCATCCAGCTTCGCGCCGAGCAGGAAAAGCTCGAAAAGAACCTCGGCGGTATCAAAGAGATGAAGAAGCTGCCCAGCGCGCTCTTCGTCGTCGATCCGCGCAAGGAGCACATCGCCGTCGCCGAAGCGCGCACGCTGAAGATTCCGATCATCGCCATCATCGATACGAACTGCGATCCCGACGAAGTCGATTACCCGATCCCGGGCAACGACGACGCCATCCGCGCGGTTAAGCTCATCACGGCCAAGATGGCGGACGCCGTCATCGAAGGCCACCAGGGCGAACAGATGAACGACGTCGAAGAACCGGCGGTCGAAGAAACAGAAGCCGAATAACGCCGAAGCGAAGGAGGAACCACTATGTTTACGGCAAAGGATGTCATGGCACTGCGCGAACTGACGCAGGCCGGTATGATGGACTGCAAAAAGGCGCTGACCGAATGCGACGGCGACTTTGAAAAGGCAAAGGATTACCTGCGCGAGAAGGGTCTCGCGGCGAATGCGAAGAAAGCCGGCCGCATTGCGGCGGAAGGCGTTGTCGGCGGTTATCTCTGCACCGAGTGCGGCGTAGGCGTCATCATCGAAGTCAACTGCGAAACCGACTTCGTCGCCAATACGGACGACTTCAAGGGCCTCGTTTCGAACCTGGCCGAGCAGGTCGGCCAAAAGGACCCCGCGGATGTGGACGAACTGCTCAAGCAGCAGTCGATTTCCGAGCCCGCAACGTCCGTTTCCGACATGTTCAATACCATCGCTGCGAAAATCGGCGAAAAAGTCAGCATCCGCCGCTTCGCCCGCTATGAAGGCGTTGTGGATACCTACATCCACCTCGGCGGCAGAATCGGCGTTCTCGTAGACCTCGACGCGCCCGCGAGCCTGAAGGACAGCGCTGAGCTTCGCTTGGTTGCGCACGATATCGCGATGCACATCGCGGCGGCGCGCCCGACCTACCTCACCCGCGAAGAAGTCCCGGCGGAGGAAGTCGAGCACGAGAAGGAAATCAACCGCAACATGGCGCTCAACGAAGAAAAGCCCAAACCCGCCGCCGTCATCGAAAAGATGCTCTCCGGCCGGATTGAGAAATTCTACAAGGAGATCTGCCTGCTCGAGCAGTTGTTTGTCAAGGATACGTCCATGACCATCACGCAGTTACTGGAGAAAGCGTCCAAGGATCTCGGCGCAAAGATCGGCATCAAGCGCTTCACCCGCTATGAAATGGGCGAAGGCCTGCAAAAGCGCGAATGCAACTTTGCAGAAGAAGTCATGAGCCAGACCAAAGCGTAAAGCCAGAAAGGAACACGGCAGCGTGTTCCTTTTTTTCAGGCTGAAACATCGACTATTTCATCAGGAATCGGATCGATTGCCCGTAATTTCATCGAAAGGCGTGAAAAACAGCATGTATCGTCGCGTATTGCTCAAGATCAGCGGGGAGGCGCTCTCCTCCGAACAGTCCGTCATCTGCCGGGAGACCGTGCTCGACACGGTGAAGAAAATCAAGGCCGTTCGCGATATGGGCGTGCAGATCGGCATCGTCGTCGGCGGCGGCAACATCATGCGCGGACGAAGCGCCGCCGGCATGGAACGAAACCGCGCGGATCATATGGGCATGCTCGCAACCGCCATCAACGCGCTGGCGCTGCAGGACGCGCTGGAACAGGCGGGCGTTCCCTGCGAGGTGCAGTCCGCCGTGGACATGGACCGCTTCTGCGAACCCTTTTCCGCCAGAGCCGCCAGGCGCGCGCTGGAGGAGGGAAGGGTCGTCGTGTTCGCCTGCGGCAGCGGCTGTCCGTTTTTCTCGACGGATACGGCGGCGGCGCTGCGCGCGGCGGAGATCGGCGCGGACGCGCTGCTGCTGGCGAAGAACATCGACGCGGTCTACTCCGCCGATCCCAAAACGGACCCGTCCGCCGTGCGCTACCGCCGCATCAGCTATGATCGCGTGGTCGCCGAAAACCTGCGCGCGACGGACCTGACCGCGATTACGCTCTGCAAGGAGCAGAAAATCCCGATCCGGGCGTTTGCGCTCGATCAGATCGAGCAGATTTTTACGGACGACAGCATCGGCACGCACATCGTCGAACACGAGTGATATTCTCAAAAAGCCGCCGCGCAATTCAGAGTTGACGCTCCGATTTGCGGGCGGTTTTGCATATCTTTCCGGCCAACCGGAATGCCGCGCCGCTTCGATTTATCTTCGGCATTTTCGTTTTCAGCCGACAGCCGAAGAAGTTCAGGCTTGAATCCCATGCGGCACCTATAGTAGAATAAAAGGCGTACAGGAGGAATGGAACATGGCAAACGATATCATTGACAGCACGAAAGAACGCATGCAGAAGACCATTGCCGTGCTCAAGGCGGAGCTTGGCGGCCTTCGCGCGGGACGCGCAAACCCGCAGCTGCTCGATCGCATCCAGGCGGACTATTACGGAACGCCGACGCCGATTCAGCAGCTTGGCAACATCTCCACGCCGGAGCCGCGGATGCTGCTCATCTCTGTCTGGGACAACAAGGCCATTCCCGCCATCGAAAAAGCGATTCAGAAAAGCGATCTCGGCATCAATCCCGCCAACGACGGCAAGGTGATCCGCCTGATGTTCCCGGAGCTCAACGAAGAGCGCAGAAAAGAACTCGTGAAGGTCGTCAAAAAATATGGCGAGGAGAGTAAAATCGCCATCCGCGCTATCCGCCGCGACGCAAACGAGCAGATCAAGAAGGACGAAAAGGACAAAATCATCACCGAGGACGACCGAAAGACGCTGGACGACAAAATCCAGAAGCTGACGGACGATCAGATCAAGGAGATCGAAGGCATCCTCGCCGCCAAGGAAAAGGAGATCCTCGCGGTTTGACCGGCGTACTTGGCCTCCCGCTCGAGCGCGCCAGAGAACTTCTTGAGCGCGAGGGCGTGTCGGTGTCCGTGCTCGAAACCCGCTCAAAAAAAGGCGTGGAAGGCGGAACCGACGCGCGCGTGATCCGGCAGGACATGCAGGACGAGCGTCATGCGGTTCTCGTATATGCGGTTTTTCGAACCGAACCGAATGAAGCGAATGCTTGAGGTGCAGGGTGCTTTCGCTCTGCACCTCGGTCTGTAAACGGAGAATATGGCAAATTACAGCGAAGAACAAATCCGCTCGCTCGGCCTCAACAGCGCGTTGCTGCCGAAGCATGTCGCGGTTATCATGGACGGAAACGGCCGTTGGGCGAAGCAGAGGCATCTGCCGCGCAGCGCGGGACACCGCGCGGGCGTAGACCGGCTTCGCGGCATCATCCGCCTGTCCTCCGACCTGGGCGTCGCTTCGCTGACGCTCTACGCGTTTTCCACGGAAAACTGGAAGCGCCCTTCCGACGAGGTCGGCACGCTCATGGCGCTGCTCATTGAGTATTTCACAAAAGAGATCGACGAGCTCTTTTCCAACAACGTGCGCATCCGCATCATCGGCGCGTACGAAGAATTCGCCGCGCCGGTGCGTTCGGTGATCGAGCGCGCCATGAAGCGAACGCAAGCGAATACGGGGCTGAACCTGAACATCGCGCTCAACTACGGCAGCCGCGCCGAAATCCTGCGCGCGGCAAACCTCGCCATGCGGCAGGCGATCTCGGACGGCAGAAGCGAGATCACGGCGCAAGAGCTGGAGAACTATCTCTATACGGCCGGACAGCCGGAGGTGGATCTGCTCATCCGCACGAGCGGCGAAATGCGCATCTCCAATTTCCTGCTCTACCAGTGTTCCTATGCCGAGTTTCTGTTTCCGGAAGAATACTGGCCGGATTTCACGGATGAAGCGTATCTCGAAGCGCTGCGCACGTATCAGAAGCGCTCGCGCCGTTTCGGCGGGCTGGAGGAAGAGGCATGAAGACGCGCATCATCGTAGGCATTCTGCTGGTTCTCATGCTGATTGCCGTGCTGTTTTTCGGCGGGTTTCTGCTGCTTTGCGTGCTCGCGCTGTTTTCGCTCGCCGCCATCCACGAAATGGGCCAGACGTTTCGTAACAAGAGCTACGATCCGATTCTGATTCCGGCGTATGTGTTCGCGCTGGCGTATCCGTTCGTGTATTTTTATCTCGGCATGCTCTCGATGTTCATCCTCTACATGGCGTCCGTGATGGCGACGATGATCTGGTCGCTGTTTACGAAGCGCCACACGACGAACGACATCATTCCGTCCCTGTTTATTTTGAATTATCCGACGCTGTTTCTGATGTGCATGCTGCTCGTCTATTTCAGCTTCGGCAGGCCCATTGCGCTCGTTGCGGCAGGCATGGCATATGCCGCGCCGGAGTGCTCGGACACCTTCGCCTATTTCGGCGGCACGTTTCTGGGCAAGCACAAGCTCTGCCCGACCATCAGCCCTAAAAAGACGGTCGAGGGCGCGGTGTTCGCGCTGATCGGCGGAACGGCGTTCGGCTTTGGCATGATCTATCTGCAGCGGCTCTGGGGCGCCAATGTGAATTCGGTCGTGCTGATCCTGCTCGGGCTCGGCTGCGGGCTGCTGTCGCAGTTTGGCGACCTGTTCGCGTCGCTGCTCAAGCGCTGGGCCGGCGTCAAGGACTTTTCCAGCGTGTTCCCCGGACACGGCGGTATCATCGATCGCATCGACAGCATCATGTTCTGCACGCCTCTCGTGCTCTGCGTGTTTCTGATCATGCAGAAGATGGCCATATTTTAATCGATAACGAGGTACGCGCCGTTTTTGCGGCGCACATCGGCAAATGAAAAAACGCATCTCGGTGCTCGGATGCACCGGTTCCATCGGCAGGCAGTCCCTCGACGTCATCGCCTCGCATCCGGAGGAGATGGCGCTCTTTGGCATTGCCGCGAATACCGGCGTCGATTCGCTCATCCGCCTTGCAAACGAATACCGCCCGCGCGTCGTCGCCTGCGAAACGGAGTTTGACGCAAGCTTGCTTCCCGCGGGGACGGAGGCGCTGCTCGGCCCCGGTTCCACGGAGCGCCTCGCCGCGCTCACGGACGCGGACGTCGTGGTCAACGGGATCAGCGGCTTTGCCGCGCTCGCGCCGCTGGTCGCGTCGCTCAGGGCTGGCAAACGCGTCGCGCTGGCGAACAAGGAGAGCGTCGTCTGCGGCAAGAGCCTGCTCGACGGCGTCGTCTTGGCATACGGCGGCGAGATCATCCCCGTGGACAGCGAGCAGTCCGCCATCTTCCAGTGCCTGCAAAACGGAAAAAAGGAAGAGGTGGACAAGCTCATCCTCACCGCGTCCGGCGGACCGTTCTGGCGGGAGAAGCGGGAAGCGCTCACGCACATCACCTTGGAGCAGGCGCTCGCGCACCCGACCTGGAACATGGGGCGCAAGATCACCATCGACTCCGCGACGCTGTTCAACAAAGGGCTCGAGGTGATCGAGGCCGCGTATCTGTTCGACGTTCCGGCGGAGCAGATCGACGTGGTCATCCATCCGCAATCCATCGTGCATTCCATGGTCGCCTATCGAGACGGAACCTGCATGGCGAACATGAGCAGGCCCGACATGCGCCTGCCGATTCAGTATGCGATTACGTATCCCGAACGCATGCCGTCCTCCTGCACGCCGCTGAAGCTTTTTACAGAGCAGCCGCTGACCTTTCACGAGCCGGACCTGAATCGGTTTTTATCGCTGCGTCTTGCCTATGACGCGCTGCGCGCCGGGATGTCCTGCCCGCTGGCGTATAATGGCGCAAATGAGGCGGCTGTGGAAGCATTTTGTAGCGGGCGGATCGGCTTTCTGGACATCGAGCGCGTGGTGGACTATACTCTGAATCAGCACATCCCCAGAGCGCTCTCGAGCCTCGGGGAGATCATGGAGGCGGATCGGCAGGCGCGCGATATCGCGCGGCGGGCGATCGAAGCGCTCCAACAGGAAAGGCGGTAAACGACGTTGTCAACAGCGTTTTCCATACTTGCGGCGTTAGTCCTGCTCTCGTTTCTCGTGATGATCCACGAGCTCGGGCATTATCTGGCGGGACGCGCGCTCGGGTTTTCCATACTGGAATTCTCCATCGGCATGGGGCCGAAACTGCTCAAAAAACAGGCAAAAAACGGCACCGAGTTCACGCTTCGCGCATTTCCGATCGGCGGCATGTGCCGCTTTGAGGGCGAAGACCAGCAGGTGCAGAACGAGCGCTCCTTCAACGCGCAAAAGGTCTGGAAACGCATCATCGTCGTACTCTCCGGCCCTCTGACGAACCTCGTATTCGCCATTCTGCTTTCGTTCGTCACGCTCAGTTTCTTTGGCGACTATATGCCGGGCATCTATGAAGTGGCACCCGACACGCCTGCTGCGGTCGCCGGCGTACAGGTTGGCGACGTCATTCAGGACGTCAACGGAAAACCGATCAAACTGTACTATCAGATCACCGACATGATCGTGGCGGCGGACTCGGACGAGTTGACGCTCACCGTGCTCAGAAACGGTGAGAGCACGACGCTGCATCTGAGCGATATCTACAATCAGGAGATGGGCCGCAACTACATCGGCGTCACCATCACGCCGGAGCGGGTCATGTTCGGCGTCGGCGAGTCCGCGCTGCGGTCGATCAACTATGTGACGGGTACGCTCGGCGAGACGTTCCGCTTCTTCGGCAGGGTGGCGCAGGGCAATGTGTCCAGTTCCGACGCGGCCGGTCCCGTTGCCATCGTCGCCATGATCAGCGAGGCGGTCCGTTCGGGCGGCGAAACCGTGCTGCGATTGCTCGTGCTCATCAGTGCGAGCCTCGGCATCATGAACCTGCTCCCGATTCCCGCCATGGACGGCGGCAGGCTCGTGTTTATGGTCGTTGAAGCGATCCGCGGCAAACCGATTGCGCCGGAGAAAGAGGGCATGATCCACTTTGTCGGGTTGATTCTGCTCTTTGGGCTGATCATCTTTTTGACGTTTAACGACGTGGGCAATCTGATTCGGGGGACGATAGGATAACATGACAAAGCAGATCCTCGTCGGCGGGGTCCCCGTCGGCGGCGGCGCGCCGGTTACGGTGCAATCCATGACGAATACGGACACGCGGGACGTGGAAGCCACCGTGGGTCAGATCGAGCGACTCACCGAGGCGGGCTGCGAGATCGTCCGTTCCTCCGTATACGATATGGCGTGCGCAAGCGCGCTGAAGCAGATCAAAAGCCGCGTCAGCATCCCCATCGTCGCGGATATCCACTTCGACTACCGCCTCGCCATCGCGGCCATCGAAAACGGCGCGGACAAGCTGCGCTTCAACCCCGGCAACATCGGCGACGAAGCTCGCGTGCGAGCGCTGGTGAGCTGCGCAAAAGCGCACGGCACGCCCATTCGAATCGGTGTCAACGCCGGCTCCATCGAGCCCGCGATGCGCAAGAAATACGGTGGCGCAACCACGGAGGCCATGGTCGAAAGCGCGCTGAAGCACGTCGCCATCCTAGAGCGCGAAGGGTTTACGGACATCGTGCTCTCTCTTAAAGCGTCCAACGTTCGGGACACCGTGGACGCCTATCGCGCCGTCAGCCGGCGCGTGGACTATCCGCTGCATGTCGGCGTCACCGAGACGGGCGACGTCGCAAGCGGCATCGTGAAATCCGCCGCGGGCATCGGCGCGCTGCTGCTGGACGGCATCGGCGACACCATCCGCGTATCGCTGACGGACGATCCCGTGCGGGAGGTGGAGACGGGGCTTCGGATTCTCCGCGCGGTCGGCCTCCGAAAAGACGACATCGAGCTCGTGAGCTGCCCGACCTGCGGCAGGACGCGCGTGGACGTGATGAAGATGGTGGATGTCGTCAACAGCCGCCTGCCGCACAATCAGGGGTATCTGAAAGTTGCGGTCATGGGCTGCGCGGTCAACGGACCCGGCGAAGCGGGGGACGCGGACATCGGCGTCGCGTTCGGCAACGGAAACGGCATTTTGTTTGAACAAGGCCGGCAGGTGTATCACGGCGCGGCGGAAGAGGTCGTCGAGCGGCTGATCGCGCGCGCGGCGGACATGCTTGCCGAACGGAATAAACGCTAGATTCAACCGGAGGGAAGGCAAGGTTTGCAGGAGGAATTGTTTGCCACGCTCAGACGCGTCGGCATAACGGACGAGTCCGTGCAGCTCGAAAACGTCACCCTGAACCGTGAGCAAAACCTGCTGACGGTCTTTTTTCGGTGCGACAGCGAGCCGCCGATCGACCTGACCGTCGTGCTGGTCAACGATCTGGAAAGCCGCCTTGGCGGAACGCGCGTGCGCATCGAGTGGAGTTCGAAAAATCGTCCCCCGGACGAAAATGGCGACGCGGATTCGCCCGCTCCGGTCAAGCCGGCCGACAGGCCCGGCAAAGCCGCGCCGTCCGGCAAGCGCATTCTCTACGGCGGGTTCGTCTCCTCAAGCAACCATACGCAGATTGCAAGCCTGAAGAGCGACGGCGGCAAATATATCATCGAGGGTACGATCGTATCGCTCAACGAGCGAAATTCCTTTAAGAACAAGCGCCGCAAGGGAGAGCTGAGCTTTCCGCTCGACGTTTCCGTTTCGGACGGGACGGACACGATCTTCTGCTCACTGCTGCTCGACACCGAGGAGCAGAAAAACAGAATGATGGCGGAGCTGGAGACTGCGAAAAAAAGCGGCGACCATATCCTTGCGCAGGGCGTTTGCCGCACATCCCCGATCACCGGCGAAATGGTGTTTTACGCAAACAACGTCTGCCTTGCCCCGTTCGAGGGCAGGCAGGACATTGGCGAGCAAAAGCGCGTGGAGCTGCATCTGCACACGCGCATGAGCGCACAGGACGGCATCACGGACGTTGCGGCGGCGTTCGATACCGCCAAGCGCTTCGGGCACAAAGCCCTCGCCATTACGGACCACGGCGTGGTGCAGGCTTTTCCCGCGGCGGCGAAGGCCTCGAAAAAGAGCGGCGTCAAGGCGCTCTTCGGTGTGGAGGGGTATCTGCTGCGCGAAAGCGAGCTGATCGACATGGATCAGACCTTCGTGGTGTTCGACCTTGAGACGACGGGCCTGAAGCCCGAACAGTGCGAAATCATCGAAGTCGGCGCGGTCAAGCTGCGAAACGGCGAGATCGTCGACCGGTTTCAGACGTTTGTCAACGACGGCGGCGTGGTCCCGACCAACATCACCGAGCTCACCGGCATCACGACGGATATGCTCGCAGGCGCGCCGAACACGCGGGACGTGCTGACCGGTTTCCACGCGTTCTGCGCGGGCTGCTGCCTTGTTGCGCACAACGCGGAGTTCGACATGAGCTTCATCCGCTTCCACGGCAGGCGCTTCAACCTTGAATTTGCGAACCCCTATGCGGACACGCTCATGCTCTCGCGCTATCTCATGCACGACCTGATCAACCATAAGCTGGATACGGTCTGCGACGCGCTCGGCGTGGTGCTCAAAGACCACCACCGCGCGACGGACGATGCCGCCGCGACGGGAGAGGTGTTTCTCAGACTGCTCGAAAAGCTTGGCGGTCTCGGCCTGACCAGGCTGCCCGTGCGAACGGAGGAGACGAAGCAGGAGCGCGGCAAAAAACGCGCCCCGACGACGCACATCATCCTCCTCGCCAGAACACAGGCCGGCATGAAAAACCTCTACCGCATCGTCAGCTACGCGCACCTCGACCATTTTCACTATACGCCGATCATCCCGTTCAGCCTGCTCTCGCTCTATCGCGAAGGGTTGATCCTTGGCTCCGCCTGCGAAGCGGGGGAGTTGTATCAGGCGATTCTGAACGAGGCGGGGCAGGAGCGTATCGAATACCTCGCCGGAACCTATGATTTTCTCGAGATTCAGCCGCGCTGCAACAACGCGTTTCTCGTGCGCGAAGGCAGGGCGAGCGAGGAGCGCGTGCTGGACATCAACCGCGAAATCGTCGCGCTGGGAGACCGGCTCGGCATTCCCGTGGTCGCGACGGGGGACGTGCATTTTCTCGACCCGGAGGACGCGATCTATCGCGAGGTCATCCTCACGAAAAACGGATTTGACGACGCGGCGTTTCAGGCCCCGCTCTACTACAAGACGACCGCGGAAATGCTGGAGGAGTTTGCCTACCTCGGCGCCGAAACGGCCCGGCGCGTCGTGGTGGACGAACCGAACCGCATTGCCGACCTCTGCGAGCCGCTCAAACCGTTTCCGGACGGCACCCATGCGCCGACCATCGAAAACGCGAGCGACATCCTGCGCGATATGGCCGTCGGCCGGGCGCATGAGCTCTATGGCGATCCGCTTCCCGATATCGTGCAGGCGCGGCTCGACCGCGAGCTGAAGTCCATCATCGGAAACGGATTCGCCTCGCTCTATCTCATGGCACAACGGCTGGTGCACAAGAGCAATTCGGACGGATACCTCGTCGGCTCGCGCGGATCGGTCGGCTCGTCGTTTGTCGCAACCATGGCGGGCATCACCGAAGTCAACCCGCTGCAGCCGCACTATGTCTGCCCCAAATGCAAGCACAGCGATTTCAACGTGGACCGTCTGGTGTATGCCTGCGGTATCGACATGCCGAATCAGGACTGCCCGGTCTGCGGCACGCGCTACAGCAAGATGGGCTTCGACATTCCCTTTGAAGTGTTTCTGGGATTCGACGGCGACAAGACGCCGGATATCGACCTGAACTTTTCGGGCGAATATCAGCCCGTCGCGCACAAGTACGTCGAGGAGATGTTCGGCCGCGGGCACGCGTTCCGCGCGGGCACGATCAGCGGCGTCGCGGAACGGACCGCGTTTGAATACGTCCGCATTTACGAGGAAAAGACGGGAAAAGTGCTCAAGCGCGCCGAACGGGAGCGCATCGCAAAAGGCTGCCAGGACGTAAAGGTCACCACCGGCCAGCACCCGGGCGGCATCGTCATCGTGCCGCAGGAGGACGACATCCTCGACTACACGCCGATTCAGTATCCCGCGGATAAGGCGGATAAAAATACGATCACCACGCATTTCGACTTCCACGCGATGGACGACCGACTCGTGAAGCTCGACATCCTCGGGCACGACGACCCGACCGCGCTGCGGATGCTGCAGGACCTGACCTGTCTGGACCCCGTTTCCATCCCGCTGGATGATCCGGACACCATGCGCATCTACATCGCAAGCGATTCGCTGAAGGTGGACCTTTCGGCGATCGACTGCCGCGTCGGCACGCTCGGCACGCCGGAGTTCGGCACAGGGTTTGTGCGCGGCGTGCTGGATGCGACGCAGCCGACCACCATGGAGGAGCTCGTGCGCATTTCGGGCCTGACGCACGGCACGGACGTCTGGCTCGGCAACGCGGAGCCGCTCGTCAACAATCACATCGCCAAGCTCAACGAGGTCATCTGCACGCGCGACGACATCATGAACTATCTGATTCTGCACGGCGTCGATGCGTCCAGCTCGTTCAAGATCATGGAGTCCGTTCGAAAAGGCAAGGGGCTCAAGCCGGACATGGAGCAGAAGCTGCTGGACAACGAAATCCCCGCGTGGTACATCGACTCCTGCAAAAAAATCAAGTATATGTTCCCGCGCGGACACGCCGTGGCATATACCATGATGAGCTTTCGCGTCGCCTACTACAAGGTGCACTATCCGCTGGAGTTTTACAGCGTATATTTCACCGTGCGCGCGGATCTGTTCGACGTTTCGCTTGCGGCGGGCGGTGCGGAGCGCGTGCTTGAGACCATCCGTGAGCTAGAGCGCGCCGCGGCGAAGATGACGGACTCCGAAAAGGGACGCACGAAGGACATCGTCACCATCCTCGAGGTCGTGTATGAGATGAACCTGCGCGGCATCGAGCTGCTGCCGGTCGATCTGTACAAGTCCGACGCGACGAAGTTTCTCGTGGAGGACGGCGCGCTGCGCCCGCCGTTCAACTCCATCCCCGGCGTGGGCAGCAACGCGGCGGTGTCGCTGGTCGAGCACCGCGCGGGGCAGGTCTTCCACACGATCGAGGAGTTTCAGGCGCTCACCAAGGCAAACAGCGGCGTCGTTGCGGCCATGGAGAAGTGTGGTTGTTTTGAAGGCATGGAGAAGACGGCCCAGATTTCGTTGTTTTAGTTGAACAGAAAAGTGCGGCTGCTTTGAGGGCATGGAGAAGACTGCCCGGATTTCGCTGTTTTAGTTGAACAGAAAAGTGCGGTTATTTTGAGGGCGTGGAGAAGACGGCCCAGATTTCGCTATTTTAATTAAACAGAAAAGTATGGAATAGCGTCTTGCAGTTTTGCAAGAATTCTGGCATTCCGAAACGAAAGAAACGCCAAAAATCGTCCGCAATGTCCTGAAACCCCCATATATTGTCATTTTTCCTTGACGCGTAACAATCGTCGATATATAATTTTAGGAGTAATCCTGCACTCTTATGGTGTGTTCATAATAGATCGGAATTTTGAAACAATGGCGACGTGCAATTGGCTCAAATGTGGATAGATGTTATGAAGTGACCGTGCAGAGATGTGCGGTTACATTTTTTATAGATCGGAGAAACATCATATGTTGTGGTGGCTTTACCCAGTCATCGGCATCTTGGCGCTGCTCTCCGGTTTCCTCATTGGATACGCTTATCGCCGGAACGTCGCGGAAGCGAAGGTGGCAAAGGCGGAGGACGCCGTAAAAAAGCTCTATGACGATGCCCAGAGAAAGGCCGAAGAGGTCAAGAAGGAAAAGGTCCTCGAGGCAAAAGAAGAAGTGTTTAAAATTCGCTCCGAAGCGGAAAGAGAAAACCGTGAGCGCCGCGGAGAGATTCAAAGAAACGAAAGGCGCATTTTTCAGAGAGAGGAGATTCTTGACAAGAAGGCGGATTCGCTCGACAAGCGCGAGGCCGCAATCGCAAACCGCGAGGCGGAGATCGAAGAAGCGGAAGCATCCGTCAAGGCGCTTCACGAGCAGGAAATCCACGAGCTGGAAAAGATTTCGGGACTCTCCATGGAAGACGCCCGCAACATGCTGCTGGCCAACGTGGAGCGGGAGACGAGACACGAAGCGGCGCTGCTGATTCGTGACATTGAGTCCAAGACGAAGGAAGAGGCCGACAAGCGCGCGAGAAACATTATTTCGATGGCAATCCAGCGCTGCGCGGCGGACCACGTCGCGGAGGCGACGGTATCCGTCGTGGCGCTGCCCAACGACGACATGAAAGGCCGCATCATCGGCCGCGAGGGGCGCAACATCCGCGCGCTGGAGACGGCGACGGGCGTAGATCTCATCATCGACGACACACCCGAGGCGGTCATCCTCTCGGGATTTGATCCCGTTCGGCGCGAAGTGGCGCGCATCGCGCTGGAAAAGCTCATTCTCGACGGGCGCATCCATCCCGCGCGCATCGAAGAGATGGTCGAAAAGGCGCGCAAAGAAGTCGACACGACCATCCGCGAGGCTGGCGAAGCCGCCGTTCTTGAGGTGGGCGTCAACGGCCTGCATCACGAGCTGGTTCGCTATCTCGGGCGCATGAAGTACCGCACAAGCTACGGACAGAACGTGCTCAAGCACTCCATCGAGGTTGCGCATCTGGCAGGCATCATGGCCGCCGAACTCGGCGCGAACGTGGCCCTTGCCAAGCGCGCGGGCCTGCTGCACGACCTCGGCAAGTCCATCGACCACGAGGTCGAGGGCACGCATGCGCAGATCGGCGCCGACCTTGCCAAGAAGTTCCGCGAAAACAACGCCATCATCCACGCGATCATGGCGCACCATGGGGACGTGGAACCGCAGACGGTGGAAGCCGTGCTCGTGCAGGCGGCGGATGCAATCTCCGCGGCGCGTCCCGGCGCAAGGCGCGAGACGCTGGAAAGCTACATCAAACGGCTTGAGAAGCTCGAAGAGATCGCAAACTCGTTCGACGGCGTGGATACGTCCTTCGCCATTCAGGCGGGCCGCGAAATCCGCATCATCGTCAAGCCGGACCGCGTCAGCGACAGCGACGTCGTGATCCTGGCAAAGGACATCGCAAAGCGCATCGAAGCGGAACTCGAGTACCCTGGCCAGATCAAGGTCAGCGTCATTCGGGAAACGCGAACGGTGGACTACGCGAAGTAACATAAGCAAACAGATTCGGGGCATGGTTCGCCATGCCCCGTTTGTCGCTCAAATCAAAACACGGTCTGTCTCCGTCGGGGCAGACGCACGGAGGTAAGCCATGTTTCCAGTTGCGGACGGACACTGCGACTATCTCTACGGCGCGGTGCAGTCCGGATACGATCTCAAAAATCCGAAGCGCGCGCAGGCGATCCGGCTGGAGGACCTCATGCGCGGCGGCGTCGCGCTGCAGTTTTTCGCCTGCTGGATCGATACCGCGCTGCAGTCCCCGCCGCTGCATCAATGCATCGCCATGATCGACGCCTACCATCGCATGCTGGAAACATACGACGAGCTCACGCCGCTGACGCGCGACTTTGCGCCGGAGAGCGGCAAGATCGCAACGGTGCTCAGCGTTGAGGGCGGGGAAGCGGTGGACGGCAGCCTGTCGGTGCTGCGCGTGCTCTATCGCCTCGGCGTGCGGGCCATGACGCTGACGTGGAACGAAAACAACGAGCTGGCTGGCGCGGCGATGGGCCGCGGCAACAAAGGACTGAGCGCGATCGGACGGGACATCATAGACGAGATGTGTGCGCTCGGCATGGCGATCGACGTTTCCCATCTGAGCGATCGCGGCATCGAGCAGGTGCTCGCGCGCGCAACGCGGCCGGTGTTCGCCTCGCACTCCAACGCGCGCGGCGTGCATGACCATCCGCGCTCGCTCAGCGACGCGCTGATTCGCGACATCGCAAAGCAGGGCGGCACGGTCGGCGTCAATTTCTATTACCAGCAGCTGACAAAAAACGCGGAAGCATGCATCGACGATATTCTGCGGCATATCTGCCGCGTGGTGGAAATCGGCGGCGTCGGCTGCTGCGCCATCGGTTCCGATCTGGACGGTATGCAGCAATATCCGAAGGATCTCAAGACCAGCCGGGATTTTCCCGCGCTGTTCGACGCGTTGATCCGGCACGGGTTTTCGGAGGCGGACGTCTATCGAATTGCGTATCAGAACCTGCGGGACTACATCGTCCAGTTTGTCTGACGGGTAAAAATGCGTTCGAACTCATTTTGTCTATCTGTCCGAGGTTTGTTTTTCAATCGTAGAATTCGCGGACGTTCGGTATAAATTATGCTATAAATACTTATAATTATAAATTTAATATTGACAGTATATTATATATATGCTATCTTGTATCACAAACAAAGGTGTTGATTGGTCAACACTTTATTTTTTGGGAGGTTCGGTAAAGATGAAAAAGAAGATTATAGCAATCGTATCGGCGATTTTGGTTCTGGCGATGTTCGCATCCTGCGCCGCGCCGAAAGCGGCCGAAGCAACGCAGGCGCCCGAAGTGACGGAAGCACCCGTTGCGGAAGCGACCGCCGCGCCGGAAGCGCCCGCAGGCCCCATTCTCATGCAGGACGGCGTTCTCACCGTTGGCATGGAAGTCGGTTATCCTCCTTTCGAGGATTTTGCCGAGGACGGCACGACCCCCGTCGGATATGACGTCGACTTCGCCACTGCCCTCGGCGAAAAGCTCGGCCTCAGCGTCGTCTTCATCAACACCGCATGGGACGGCATCTTCCAGGGAATCGGCGTCAACTATGACTGCGTCATCTCCGCCGTGACCATCACCCCGGAGCGTCAGGAGACCATGCTCTTCTCGGATCCTTATATCAACAACTATCAGGCGGTCGTTGTCCGCGCCGACTATGACGGCACCATCGCCAGCTTCCAGGACTTGGACGGCTTTGCCATCGCCGTTCAGAAGGAAACGACTTCCGACATCCTGATGTCCGACTATGTCGCGACCGGCTCGATCACCTGCACGATCTCTGCGAATGAAAAGGTTACAACGTGCTTCACGCAGCTGCAGAACGGCGAAGTTGACGCGGTTGTCGTAGACTCGACCGTCGCGACCGGCTACATCGCCGCCAATCCCGACCTGTATAAGCTCGCGTTCCAGGATGAGAGCGAGCCGGAGCAGTTCGGCGTAGCCATGGGCCTCGACAACACGGCGCTGCAGGCTGCAATCAACGAAGCCATTGCGCAGCTGACGTCGGAAGGGTTCTTTGAAGACAGCATCGCATACTGGTTCGGCAAATAAGAGCCGTTTTGCCAACGGTACGAAATACAGTTGAATAGTGGTAGCAGATGCGCAATTTAAAAAAGCTCGTCGATTTTAAAAACTGGAAACGCTCATCGCTGACAGTCGCCATAGTTATTATGGCGACTGCAGCGCTTTTTGTGATTCTTTCCATCCTCAACGTTTCGGAGCAGCAGATGATCGATCGCGCTTCCGATACGATGAAGCAGATGATAGAAGACGAAAAGGACAGCGCACGAAAATATGTGACGATCACCTATAACAACCTGGGTGTGGTCAGTTATATTTCGTTCTCCACCTCTGGGGCAAGCGCTCTGAAAGAATCCTACGTTGGATTTGCGGGCAGCATCTACAGCGCCGAAAGCGGTGGCTGGAAGTTTGTCGGGCAGATGGTGAACTACACCTACCGGATGCTGGGTTCCGGCGAAAACCTGCTGCACGGCGTGAAGCTGACGCTTTTGCTGACCACCCTGTCCATGGCGTTTGGTTCCATCCTCAGCGTATTCCTCGCGCTTGGGAAAATTTCGGAAAACAAGTTCATCAGCAAGATCAGCAGCGCCTATATCTTCTTTTTCAGAGGAACGCCGCTGTTGATTCAGCTGTTTGTGGTGTATTTTTCGGTGCCCGGCATCTTCGGTTTCTCCTGGCGGAGCCTGTTCAATGCGGCGGATCCGGAGGCGGTCTACAAGGGCGCGTTTCTCGCGGCGTTGATCGCGTTTACCCTCAACGCAGCGGCGTACTGCGCGGAGATCGTCCGCGCGGCGATCCAGTCCATCGACAAAGGGCAAAACGAGGCATCCAAGGCGCTCGGCATGAGCTATGGACAGATGATGCGCACCGTCATCATCCCGCAGTCGATCCGGCGCATGATTCCGCCGCTGTGCAACGAGTTTGTCATGATGATCAAAGACGTTTCCCTGGTGTTCGCCATTTCTCTGATGGACATCACGACCATCTCGAAGACCATTATGACCAGCGAAGGAAATTATCTCGTGTTCGTCCCAGCGCTGCTGATCTATCTGGTGATCACGGCGATTTTCACGTATATATTTGGCAAGATCGAAAAACGGCTTTCGATTTACGAGTAGGGTGTGGCAATGAACGATTATCAGTACATCATCAAAACCGAACATCTATATAAGAGCTTTGGATCGCTGGAGGTCTTAAAGGACATCAACCTTGCCGTCAAAAAAGGCGAGGTAATCTGCATCATCGGCCCGTCCGGCGCGGGAAAATCCACCTATCTGCGCTCCCTGAACCAGCTGGAAAAGATCACGAGCGGGAAGATTTTCATCAAGGACAAGCTGTTTCTGCACAGAGAGCACAACAGGACCATACACAGGGTTGATCCGGAAGAGCAGAAAGCCATGCTGCTGGAGATGGGCATGGTCTTTCAGCGGTTCAATCTGTTTCCGCACAAGACCGTTCTGGAAAACGTGATGATCGCGCAGATGCTGGTTCGCAAGAAGTCGAAGGAAGACGCGAAAAAGCTGGCGGAGGAGATCATCGCAAGGGTCGGCCTGTCCGATAAAACCGACGTTTACCCGAGCAAGCTTTCCGGCGGCCAGCAGCAGCGCGTCGCCATTGCGCGCGCGCTGGCGATGGAGCCCGAAATCATGCTGTTTGACGAACCGACCAGCGCGCTGGACCCGGAGCTCGTCGGCGAGGTGCTCAACGTCATGAAGACGCTGGCAAAGCAGGGCATGACCATGCTCTGCGTCACGCACGAAATGGGGTTTGCCAGAGAGGTTGCCGACCGCGTCGTGTTCATGGCGGACGGCATGATTCTCGAGGAAGGGGAGCCGAAAGCTCTGTTCGACCACCCGACCAACGAAAAGGCGATCAGCTTTTTAAGAAGCGTCCTGTAATTTGATAAATATCAACTTGCAATTCTCAAAAAATCATGCGATAATACAAAACGTCGGTTTTGAAGATTTCGACAACCGGCAGGTCGACGGCTCGCGTTTCCCAAGCGGCTTGGAAAGTCGTCGGCAGGCATATAGGGGCATGATGTAATGGTAACATAGCGGTCTCCAAAACCGTTCTTCTGGGTTCGAGTCCTAGTGCCCCTGCCAAAGCAAAAGGCCATCCATTGGATGGCCTTTTGCTTTGCAATGGTTCAGTCAGGACGAGAAGCCGCGTTAAGAAAACGCCGCGGTGTCGGCGTTTTCAGCGGCAGGGGAGCGCCGCCGAGAGGCCGCGCCGCGCGAAGCGCAAGCCACCCGCAGGCGAAGCGGAGAGTCCGAGTCCCCCTGCCAAATAAAGACACCGCCTATTTGGGTTGTGTCTTTATTTGTAATCGCTTCCAACCGTCCGGCGAGCAGAAACGATTTGTCCGCATCGGCTTTGAATCCGTCCTGATTTTGCTGTCATTTTTGATTGCTTTTCGATATACTGCAATATAAGCGATACCATGCAAAGGGACGGAGATTCTTACATGACAAACCATCACACAGATGCAAACAGACAAAAGTATTCCGGCGTCATTCGTGTCCTGTTTTTGGTCTATCTGCTTTTTCTGATTTGGGCGATCCTCTGGAAATTCAATCCGCCATATGTCGGCAACGATCTGTTTCGCTCCCTCAACCTGATCCCGTTCAACGGCAACTCGTTTTCCGAGATGCGGTTCAATGTGCTGATCTTCATTCCGTTCGGCTTTTTCTGCTCCGCGCTGTTACCGGAGCACACGTTTTTCAGAAAAGTTCTTTTCGCGTTTCTTGCCAGCACCGCATTGGAAGCGATTCAATATGTACTTGGAATCGGGCACAGCGACGTGACCGATGTCGTCATGAACACACTCGGCGGCATCGTCGGAATCGCAGCGTATTTTGCATTGGCAAAACTATTTCCCGGCAAAAAAAGCATAGCGACGCTGATCGCCTGCCTGCTCGTCACCGCTCTTGTGCTTGCCGCGGTCGCGTTCTTCGCGCTGCTCGGGCGAATCCGCATCGCCTGACTTCTGCGGATGATTTCAAATTGCTTGCATGAAAAGAACCGCCCTCGTCTGAGAGCGGTCCTTTGCTGTCTGTTATGCTTATTCCGGCTTCGGCGCGCCGCAGTTCGAGCAGAATTTTCCGGTGTTACCGGTCTGCCCGCATTTGGGGCAGGTCCAGCCCGCTTCGGGCCTCGCCGCGCCGCAGTTCGAGCAGAACTTGCCGGTGTTGCCGGTCTGTCCGCACTTCGGGCAGGTCCAGCCCGATGCCGCGGCGGCCTGCTGCTGTTGCTGCTGGCCCATGCTGTACAGCGTTGCGGTATTCGCGCCGCCCGCGTTGGCGGCCGCGTTCATGCCCGCAAACGCCATGAAGGCGCCGTTTTCGTTCTTGGCCGCGTCCTGCATGGCCTGCGCCTGCGCGTTGGCGAGCACCGCCGCCGCCATGGTCGGGTCTTTCAGCGCGCCCGCCTGCTGGAGCTGCTTGATGCGCTCCTCGTCTTCCGGCGAGGCCGTAACGGAGCTGACGCCAAAGGACGCAATCTCGATGCCGCGGAGCTCTTTCCACTCGGCGGTGAGCACGTCGTTAAGCGCGTTGGCGATCTCCTTCGTGTGTCCCGGCAGCGCGCTGTAGCGAAGGCCGAGCTCGCTGATGGTCGCAAACGCGGGCTGCAGCGCGGTCAAGAGCTCGCTCTTGAGCTGGCTGTCGATCTCGTCCCGACGGTAGTCGCTCTCCACATTGCCGCAGATGTTTTTATAAAACAGGATCGGATCGCAGAAGCGGTAGGAATACTCGCCGTAGCAGCGAATCGCGATGTCGATGTCGAGGCCGACATTTTTGTCCACCACACGGAAGGGAACGGGGTTGGGCGTGCCGTATTTATTGCCGATGATCTCTTTCGTGTTGAAAAAGTATACGCGCTGATCCTTCGCCGTGTCTCCGCCAAACGTGAAACGGCGGCCGATGATCTTGAGCGACTCGAGAAGGCCTTTGCCGAATCCGCCGTAAAAGAGCGAAGGTTCCGTAGATTTATCGTATACGTATTCGCCGGATTCCGCGGTAAAGTCCACGACCTTGCCTTGTTCGACGATCATCATGAACTGTCCGTCGTTGACGGCGACGATGGACCCGTTTGTGATGATGTTGTCGGAAGCCTTGGTGTTGGAGCTGCGCTTTTCGTTGACGCGCTTCAAGCCCTTGCTGACGAGGACGTCTGCACCCATGGCCTCACAGTAAAAATACTCTCTCCATTGATCGGCCAGTACGCCGCTGATCGCGCCGCCGGCTGCGGATAATAAACCCATCGCTCTAACCTCCATATTTGATGCTTTCATTATACCAACGGCGGTTTTATTTGTCGAGATGATAGCGCCGTAACAATCGTTTCACAGAAGCGGTCGTTATGAGAGGGTGACACGCCAGCGCAAAAGGTGGTATAATACCGCCATCGCGGGCGTCCATGCGCACGCAGATCGAACGAAAATCTGATGCGCCGCAGCGCCTGCTCCGGCGAAAAGGTATTGTTTTACTATGGCAAAAAACGAAAAGAAATCGTTTGTCAAGGGCGCTTTTATCCTCGGCGCGGCGGGGCTGATCTGCAAAGTCATCGGCGCGTTTTTCCGCATTCCGCTCTACAACATGCTCGGCGACGGCATGCAGTATTACGAGGCGGTGTACCCGTATTATTCCACGCTGCTCGTCATCAGTTCCGCGGGACTGCCGACGGCGATTTCGCGCATGGTCGCCGAGCGTACCGCTCTGGGCGATATCGCGGGCGCAAAGCGCGTGTTTCGAAAGTCCCAGGTGCTGCTGCTCGCCATCGGGCTCGTCACCACGGCCCTCATGTATTTCGGCGCGGATTTTCTCGCGCGCACGACCGTCGGCCCGCTGGCCGCGCCATCGTTTCGCGTGATGTCGCCGGCGCTTCTGATCGTTTCGCTCATGTGCTCCTATCGCGGTTATCTGCAGGGGCTTCAGCAGATGACGGGCACGGCCATGTCCCAGCTTGCGGAGCAGGCAGGAAAGCTGGCCATCGGGCTGTATCTCGCGTCCCGCTGGATGGGCCGCGGGCTGGAATATGGCGCGATGGGCGCAGTCGCCGGCGTCACGCTGTCGGAGCTGCTCGCGCTGATCGTCGTCGGTGCGTTCTATCTCTTCCGCAAACGCGACCTCGAGCTTTCCGCGACGGCTGCAGACGAGCCCTCGAGCGAAAGGGGCATCATCCGCGGTCTTCTCGCAATCGCGATTCCCGTCACGATCGGCGCTTCCATCATGCCCATCACCGGCATTGCGGACGCTTCACTGATCAAGAGCACGCTGCTTTCCATCGGCTTCAACGAAGCGGAGGCGTCGATGCGCTATGTCGCGCTGCGCAGCAATGTGACCAACATCATCAACATGCCCGCGGTGCTCACCATCGCGCTGGCGATGAGCCTCGTGCCCGCGATCTCTGCGGCGCGCACGGCAAAGGATCAAAAGACCATCCACACCGTGTCCGCCATGGGCATCAAGCTCGCCATGTTTATCGGCATCCCTTGCGCGGTCGGCCTGTTCGCGCTCTCCGCACCCGTGATCGACCTGCTGTATGCGATCGACGCCGAGCGGCTTTCGATCGCAAGCGCGCTGATGCGCACCTCCGCCGTCGGCGTAATCTTCCTTTCGCTGGTGCAGACGCTCACGGGCATTCTGCAAGGCGCGGGCAAGCAGCACATCCCGGTGGTCAACCTCTTCATCGGCGGCGTGGTCAAGGTCGTGCTCATGCTCACGCTCATGCGAAATCCGCACATCGAGATTCAGGGCGCGGCGATCTCCACGACAGCCTGCTATACCGTCGCAGGCGTGCTCGACGCGATCTATCTCATCCGCTATACGAAGCTGAAGCTCAACGTTCTGGATACGTTTATCAAGCCGCTCGTCGCCTCGCTGATCATGGGCGGCGCGGCGTATTTCAGTTATGAATTACTCTATCAAAAACTCTCCTCCAATACCATCGCCACGGCTGGCGCAATCCTCGTCGGCGTCGCGCTGTACCTCGTCGTCGTGCTGTGGACGCGCATGTTTACGGAGGAGGACCTCGCATTCATCCCCGGCGGTTCGATCCTTGCCAGAGCGCAGTTCGGACGCCGCTGACCAAACACCGGAAAGGCGACCCATGCAAACCATCACCATCGTCATACTGCCCGCGCCTGGCGCGCTCACCTGTGCCCAGAAAGCGGCGCTCGAAAGCGGCGCGCCCCTGTTTTTGCAGACGGACAGGCATCCGTCCGCGGAAGCGCTTGTCTCGCTGAAACGCGTCAGCACGTCCATGGACGACCTGTTTGACACGGCGGAGGATTTCGACGCGCTCAACGCCGCCATCGCCGAGCGGCTCTGTGAGGCGGGCGAGTGCGTCTATGTCGCCACCGGCAGCGTGGAAAACAGCCAGCTCCCCGCAATCGAAAGGGAAGCGAATGCGCGTGGGATCGCCGTCTCCATTCTGCCGCACCTGTCGGCCGGAGACGTTGCGTTTCCGGAGCGGCCGCGCGCCGTTTCCATCAGCGCGCACGACCTGCCCCAGCAGATCGATCCGGAGCGGGATTGCGTCGTCGAAGAGATCGACTCGCGGATTGCGGCGGGGGATGCGAAGCTGTTTTTGAGCGAATTCTTTCCCGATGAATATCCGGTGTCTCTTGCGTCGATTCAAACGAACGGCGCATACGCCGTCTCCGATATCAGCCTCTGCGATCTCGACCGGCAAAACGCATACGACGCGACGACGATCCTGTACGTTCCGCATTGCGACTACGAAGCGCGTGTCCGCCACGGGTTTGACGACGTGATGCGCGTGGTGCGCCGCCTGCGCGCGCCGAACGGCTGTCCCTGGGACCGCGAGCAGACGCATGTTTCGCTCAAAAACGCGCTGCTGGAAGAGAGCTATGAGCTCATCGACGCGATCGACGAGGACGACGACGCGCACATCTGCGAGGAGATGGGGGATGTCCTGCTCCAGTTCGCGCTGCACGCGGCGATCGCCGAGGAGCAGAGCGCGTTCACCGCGCGGGACGCCTGCACGGAGCTCGTCGAAAAGCTCATCTACCGCCACCCACACGTATTCGGCGGCATCCGCGTGAGCGGTTCGGACGAAGTGCTGAAAAACTGGGATGCGCTCAAGATGGCGCAGCGGAACCAGAATACGCAGACGGAAGTGCTTAAAAGCGTTCCGAAGAGTTTCCCGGCGCTGCTCAGAAGCCGCAAGGTGCAGAAAAAAGCGGCGGACGTCGGGTTTGACTGGAGCAGCGCGCAAGAGGCGTTTTATAAAATCGCCGAGGAGACGGAGGAACTGCGGCAGGCGATGGAGCAGAGCGGCAACGTCGAGGAAGAGATGGGCGACTTGCTGTTTGCCGTGGTCAATGTGGCGCGCCTGCTCAAGCTGGAGCCGGAGTTTCTGCTCCAGCGCGCGGCGGACAAGTTCATTTCGCGTTTTGAAACGATGGAATTCCTCGCGCTTATGCAGGGCCGCGCGCTGAAGGAGCTGTCCTTTGAGGAACAGGACAAACTGTGGGAAGAGGCCAAAAAGTGCCGAATTACGGAATAAATTCACAATTTAAGGCTTGCCAATCCGCGTCAAGATTGATACAATGTTCCAGCAACCAAAAATACATGGAGGTTATTTCACAATGAATAAAACCGATTTGATCGCGGCTGTCGCGGAGAAGAGCGAACTCTCAAAGAAGGATGCCGAAAAGGCCGTTGTCGCTTTTCTGGGCGCCATCGAAGAGTCCCTGAAAGCCGGTGAGAAGGTTTCCATCGTTGGTTTTGGCACCTTCGAGGCGAAAGTCCGTCCCGCCCGCAAAGGGCACAACCCGCAGACCCGTAAGGAGATCGACATCCCCGCGTCCAAACTGCCCACCTTCAAGGCCGGCAAAGCGCTTAAGGATTCGCTCAACTAAAAAGAATCGCGTTTCTTTCGCCGCAGGGAAGCTTCCCTGCGGCGTTTCTTTTTGCGCAAAAAGCTGCCGTCGAACACCGGTGCAAAAATCGCATCTGCCGTGTCGAATTATGAATTTTCGACAAGAACTTGATTCCGTCGGCGTTTTGAGCGATAATAGACGCATTATTTGGCATGGACGGGGGATGATGCAGCATGAAACAGTTTCATGATCGAATCCGCGCCGAGGGGCGCGTGCTTCCGGGTAACATCATAAAGGTGGACGGCTTTTTGAATCACCGCGTGGATACGGCGCTGATGCGCGACATGGCGAAGGAATTCAAGAGCCGTTTTGATTTAACGGGACTGACGGCCGTTTTGACGGTGGAAGCCTCCGGCATCGCGCTGGCGACCATCTGCGCGGAGGAGTTCGGCGTGCCGATGGTATTCGCCAAAAAAGCGAAGTCGGACAACATCGAGGGCGGGCTCTATAAGAGCGAAATCTACTCCTACACCTATAAAAAGAAATTTACGCTGATCGTCGCGAGCCAGTGGCTCGGGCCGCAGGACAAAGTGCTGATCGTGGACGACTTTCTCGCCAACGGCGAAGCGTTGCGCGGGCTGGTCGAAATCGTGGAGGAATCCGGCGCGAAGCTGCTCGGCATCGGCGTCGCCATCGAAAAAGGGTTCCAGCCCGGCGGACAGCGCCTGCGCGACGCGGGCGTGCACCTCGAATCGCTTGCCATCATCGAGAGCGCGGACGAGTCCGGCATCGTCTTTCGGGGGGAGTAAGTCATGCAGGAACGTGTCGTCGTCCTCGACTTCGGCGGACAGTACAACCAGCTCATCGCGCGCCGCGTGCGCGAGGCGGGCGTCTACAGCGAGCTGATTCCGCACGACGCGCCGATCGAGCGCATCAAGGGAGACGCGCTGAGCGCGGTCATCCTCACCGGCGGCCCGGACAGCGCCTACGAAGAGGGCGCGAAGGCCTGCGACAACGTGGTGTTCTCGCTCGGCGTGCCGGTGCTCGGCATCTGCTATGGCATGCAGTATATCGCCAAGGTGTTCGGCGGCGAAATCGCCTCCGCGCCCATTCGCGAGTATGGACACACGAAGATCCGTTTTGCCGATCATCCGCTGTTTGCCGGCCTCGGCGGCGTCGTCTGGATGAACCACAACGACTCCGTGACGCGCGCGCCGGAAGGGTTTACTGCCATCGCTTCCACGGACGCCTGCCCCGTCGCCGCATTTGCGGATGAAGCGCGAAAGATCTACGGCATTCAGTTTCACGCCGAAGTGACGCACACCGAAAACGGTCAAAAGCTCTTTGAAAACTTCCTCAGGCGCGTCTGTGGCCTTCGCTGCGATTACAGCGCGGCAAATCTCAAGGACGAACTGATCGCCAGGGTGCGCGCGCAGGTCGGCGGCGGGCGGGTCATCGGCGCGCTCTCCGGCGGGGTGGATTCCTCGGTCGCCAGCGTGTTGGTGCATGAGGCCGTAGGCGATCAGATGACGTGCATCTTCGTCGACCACGGCCTGCTCCGCGAAAACGAAGCGCAGCAGGTCATGCAGGTCTACCGCGACACGCTCTCGCTCAACATCATCATGGTGGACGCGCGCGAGCGCTTCCTGAATAAACTCGCGGGCGTAACCGAGCCGGAGAAGAAGCGAAAGATCATCGGCGAGGAGTTCATTCGCGTATTCGAGGAGGAATCGAAAAAGCTCGGCGGCGCGGAGTTTCTGCTGCAGGGCACGATCTATCCGGACGTGATCGAGAGCGGCACGAGCAGCGCGAGTACAATTAAGAGCCATCACAACGTCGGCGGACTGCCAAAGGATATCGGGTTCAAAGGGCTTGTCGAGCCGCTTCGCATGCTGTTTAAGGACGAGGTGCGCGCGCTGGGCGAGTCGCTCGGCATTCCGCACGAGCTCGTCTGGCGTCAGCCGTTCCCCGGGCCGGGGCTTGCCATCCGTGTGCTCGGCGATGTGACGGAGGAAAAACTCGCCATCTTGCGCCGCAGCGACGCGATCTTCCGCGAGGAAGTTAAAAACGCGGGGCTTGCCGAGGCGATCTGGCAGTATTTCACGGTGTTTACCGGCATGCGCTCCGTCGGCGTGATGGGTGACCTTCGCACCTACGATTATGTCATCGGCGTGCGCGCGGTCACCTCTACGGACGCCATGACGGTCGAGTGGGCGGAGATTCCGTATCCCGTTCTGCGCCGCATCAGCGAGCGCATCATCGGCGAGGTGCCGCATGTCAACCGTGTCGTCTACGACATCACCAGTAAGCCCCCGGGAACAATCGAGTGGGAATAAACAATATCGATCATTCGAATAATACAGATCATTCAAATCATAAAAGGCGCGATCATTCGCGCCTTTTATGTACTTCGGGATAAGGGGTAATCGTGGCGCGACAGCAGACTATGGTATAGTATTGAATGATGCTTACTGTTTCTTTCGGTGATGAAGGTGTTTCATAAATCAAATATATGGTATGGTTGGAAGGGAAGATAAAATGCATGAAGATCACTAACAGTATATGCATTCTCGGCATACTCGGTTTTGTTTCGTTTTCAGTTATAGAAAGGTAATCACGAATGAGCAAAAAGAAACGTCTGGTTCGAATTCTCAGAATCATCACACCCTTCGTAGCGATAGCCTGCATCATGATATTCACGCCCATGTCCTTGGACATCGTGTCTATTTGGGCAGCGCCGTTGCCGGATACCGTGCAAGAGCAAATTGACGGCGCGGTGAAGCATGGGCTGGATGGTGTGATCGTCTATGTTGATCAGGCCGGTAAGGCCCCGGCATTCTATTCTGCTGGCTGGAAAAATAAAGCCGCACAAGTGCCGGCCGATCCGCATGCTTTGTTCAAAATTGCCAGCATCAGCAAGCTATATATCGCCAGCGCTGCCGCAAAACTGGTCAATAGCGGTAGCTTATCGCTGGATGAAACTCTCGCTGATTATTTGCCTGACCTTGCGGGAAGGATTGAATATGCGGATCAGATTACCCTGAGAATGATGCTGCAACATCGCAGCGGCATCCCCGATTTCATTGACCAGGATGGATTCGACTGGTTCACGCCGCAGACAGACGTCGACAAGGTTCTGGAACTGGTATTGGATCAACCTGCGGATTTCAAGCCGGATGCTCGCTACAGTTATTCCAATACAAATTATCTGCTGATTGGCCGTATCCTTGACAAAGTGCTGGGATACAGTCACCAGCAATATATAGGCAGGGAAATCCTGGCTCCTCTCGGGCTGACCGATACATACTCTTCACTCGACCAGACGGATTTCGAAGATGTCGCCAGCGGGTATTGGGTTCAGTACGATTTTGACAGCAGGCAGCTTGATTTTGTAGTCCCAGGCGGATCGATGATCGCAACGGCGCAGGACGTCGGTATATTTTTGAGAGCGTTGAATGATGGCTCATTGCTGAATCATGAGGAGCAGGCTATCTACTCCTCCATTTATGAATATGGACATACCGGCTGGTTGCCGGGATACTACAGCATCGCGCGCTACCACGAGGACATTGATACGGTCGTGGTTCAGTTTGTGAATACGACCGGCGGAAACACGATCTGGCTTTCTAATATCGTTTATAATCGGATTGTCAAAATTCTGCATGCGCAATAAGCCAAATAATAAGACAAGCAGGCTGTGTGAAGGGAGATCGTTTCTCCGTCTTGAGATTCAGCGGGATATCTTTGGTTAACTTTTGATATCAGAATTTCAAAAAAAGCAACAGGGTGTTTTAGACAAAAAATACAATTAAGATAACCATTAGCGATCAAAATTCGTTATAATAAACTGACAGTGATCGAATGGGAATGATAACCAAACCATAACGACATTATATGGAGGGAAAGCAATGTCTTACTATTACGTCATCGGCGTCCGGATGGACAACAGAATCGGCAACGCGGCACAGTTTCAAAAGGTGCTGACGGAGAACGGCTGCAAGATCAAAGCGCGCCTTGGCCTGCACGAAACCAGCGCGGAGCTCTGCGCGACGGACGGGCTGATCATCCTCCAGCCGTACGGCGAAAAAGAGGAGATCGAGCAGCTCGTGAAAGATCTCAACGCCCTCGAGGGCATCAAAGCCAAGATGATCGACCTGAACTAGCCTACCAACTGAAAACCGCACCGACCACACAGCCCGGACGCATCAGTTTTCGGGCTGCGTTTTTGCGAAAGCGTTGACGATGTCCCGATTTCCTGATAGCCTGATATTGCTAAAGATAAAATAAACAGATTGATTGAAAGACTGGGGGAGGTACACATGAACGTCGGCATCATCGTATATTCAAAGACCGGGAACACGCTGTCCGTCGCGGAGCGGCTTCGCGAATCGCTGGAGCAGGAGGGCTGTTCCGTACAGGTGGAGCGGTTTTCCGCGGAGACGGAAGGGCCGCAGTCGAATAAGGTAGTCCGCCTGACCGCAAACCCCGACCCGAGCGGATATGACTTGCTCATCTTCGGCGCGCCGGTGCAGGCGTTTTCGCTGGACCCGGCGATGAAGCTCTATCTGAGCGGTCTGGCGAAGCAGAAGCAACGGCCGACGCTCTGTTTTGTGACGCAGCATTTCCCGAAACCCTGGATGGGCGGCAAGCAGGCCACGCGGCAGATGATGCAGCTCCTTTCCGACAAGGGGCTGACAGCAAAGAGCCTCGGCGTGGCAAACTGGACAAGCAAACAACGGGAAGCGTTGATTGCGACGATTACGGAAACCTGCCGGCAGGCTGTCGCGCTGGAACAGTAACCAACGGTCAAACGAACCCGCAAATTTCTGATGCGGCAACTGGCGGCGCGGCGATTCCGCCGCGCCTCTTTGCTGCTCGCTTCGCGCGTTGAAACCCGCCCGTATTGTGCTATAATACCCACATGGTGTTCTCGAGCCTGACATTTTTACTGCTGTTTTTGCCCGCCTTGCTCGCGGCTTATTTTGTGTGCCGCAAGCTCTGGTGGCGAAACGCGGTGCTGCTCATCGGCTCTCTGCTGTTCTACGCATGGGGCGAGCCGGTGTTTGTGCTCGTCATGGCGCTGGTCTCGCTGTTTGTCTATCTCGGCACGCTGGCGTTTTCCGCCGCAAAGCAGACCGCTGCGAAAAAGGCGCTGTTTGTGCTGACGCTCGTCCTTTCGCTCGGCGCGCTGGTCTATTTCAAGTATGCGGCGTTCTTCGTAAACCAACTGTCGCCCCTGTTTGGCGCGACCGCCGTCATGAAAACGCCGCGGCTGCCGATCGGCATTTCGTTTTTTACGTTTCAGGCGGTCTCCTATGCGGCGGACGCCTATCGCGGCAGGGTGCGTGTTCAGAGAAATTTCGCGCTGCTGTTGCTATACGTCTCCTGTTTTCCGCAGCTCATCGCGGGGCCGATCGTGCAGTATGCGGACATCGAATATGAGCTGACCGAGCGGCAGACCACGCTGGACGACTTCTCCGCCGGCATGCGTCGCTTCGCGACAGGCTTATGCAAAAAGGTGCTTTTGGCAAACATCCTCGGCGAAATGCTTGCCGAACTGCCGGACGCCGGCGCGTCCGTCGCCGCCGCGTGGCTCACCAGCGGCGTGTTCGCGCTGCAGATTTACTTTGACTTTTCCGCGTATTCGGATATGGCGATCGGACTCGGGCGCGTGCTGGGCTTTCGATATCTGGAAAACTTCAACTATCCGTATATCTCGCGTTCGGTCTCGGAGTTCTGGCGGCGCTGGCATATCTCACTCGGGAAATTCTTTCGCGAATACGTCTATTTTCCGCTCGGCGGCAGCCGCAAGAGCCGTCACAGGACGACGCTGAACCTGCTGTTCGTCTGGACGCTGACGGGTCTGTGGCACGGCGCGAGCTGGAATTTCGTGCTCTGGGGGCTGTATTACGGCGTGCTGATCGCGCTGGAACACGGCGCGCTGAAATATGCGATGAAGCGCACCCCGAAAGCGATCGGCATATTTTTGACGCTGATTGCCGTGCTGTTCGGCTGGGCGCTGTTCTATCAGCCGGACCTTGCGTCCTGCGCGCGTCAGGCCCTCGCCATGGTCGGGGTAACGATGCAGGGCGGCGCGCCCGCCTTTGCCGCGCTGATGGACGAAACCACGCTCCATGCGCTGCGCACCTATACGGCGTTTCCGCTGATCGCGTGCGTGCTCAGTCTGCCGATTCTGCCCGCCGTCGAGCGAAAGATGCAGCACCGCCTGCGTCTTCAGCGCACGGCGCACCTGTTTTCCACACTCGTGCTCACACTGGGCGTCGTGCTGAGCGTCATGAACCTCGTCTCGGAGAGCTACAATCCGTTTTTATATTTCCGCTTTTAGCCGTTCCGCTTTTAACCGTTCATAGAAAGGGGGCGCGGGCAAGTGCGCAGAAAGTTTACGTTCCTCGTCACGCTGTGGTGGGTCATCCTCTGCGGCGCGCTCGGCGCCTGCCTGCTGCTCTTTGCAAACCCCGAACCCGTGGTATCCGAGCAGGAGAACCGCACGCTCGCCGGCATGCCTGCGCTGACGCTCGACTCGCTGCGCGCCGGCGGCGTCGGCGAATCGTTTGAAAGCTTTTTGACGGACAAGTTCTTCCTTCGCTCCGATATTGTGGACGAGACGACGTCGCTGAAACATCTCTTTTCCGTGTTGACGCTGGACGAGTTATTGGGGGAAGAAGGCGAGGAAACGTTTGTGCCGACGCTCGTCTTGCCCGAACAGGAAGGCAAGACGGAAGCAATCCAGACCCAGCCGGAAGAGCCGGCCGATATTGACGAAGCGCCGGAGCAGCCCGACGAACAGCAGACCGCGCTGCCGGCAGGTGAGAGCGTCGACGTCGTGCTGACGCATGCGGACGGCACGGAAGATACGCTGTTTACTTATTCCAAAGAGGATCTTCAAACGACCGCGGATGTGCTGAACGCCTACGCCGCGCTGCTGCCGGTCGGCGGAAAGCTCCATGTGCTGCTTGCGCCGCGCGCGCAGACCGTGAACAAGCTCGCGCTGCATACGGATACGGAGTCCGGCTGGTCCAGCGATGTGGAGCCCGCGCTCCAGTCTCTCGTCTCCAGCAACGTTGCGGTACATTCGGCATACGATATCTTCCGTGGCCCCATTCTGAGCGGCGAATACGTCTATTTTCGCACGGACCACCATTGGACGGCGCGCGGGGCTTATCTCGCGGCGGATGCAATGCTCAAAAGCGCGGGATATCAAACGATTCCGCTGAGCGATTACGGCGAGACGACGATTGAGGGGTATCTCGGCTCCATCTACCTGCATGGACGCAACGCAAAGCTCAAAGAACTGGCGGACGAGATCGAGGTATTCCATCCGCTGCTGCCTGCGGACTCGTTTCGCGTGTCCAACGCATATAAGAAAAACGAACTGCCAGTGATCGACGAATCGCAGACGAACTATCTCGTCTTTCTCGGCGGTACATCCGGGCCGTATCGCGTGCTCGAGGGCGGCTATCACACGGGCAGAAACATGCTGCTGGTCTGCGACTCGTTCGGCAACAGCATCGCGCCGTTTTTCCTGCCGTATTACGACGAGGTATATCTGGTGGACTTTCGCGACGAATACTATTCGCGCGATGAAGCGCGCGGCGGCGTGAAGGACTATGTCCGCCGCTGCGGCATCGACGACATCTACGTCGTGCTCTCCGAGCCGAACGGCATCGGCTCGCAGTACCTGACCCGGCTGATGCCGACCAACATCGATTGATCATATGAGCGAGCAAAGCACGAACAAACACGAAGTGATTCGTCAGAGCGAGGAGCGCGGCAACACCACGCTGATCTGGCGCGCGCAGGGCGAGCCGGTCGGTTCGTCCGCCGGCGCGGGAGACCGGCGGTTTCTCCGGCGCGCGCTGCTTTGGTCCGCCGTGGCGCTGATCGCGCTTACGTTGCTGGGCGTGTATGCCTATCGCAACGTCTCGACGCTGCGGCAGACGTACGCCGCCGTGCTGATCGACGAAGCCAAATTCGAATCCGCGGAGCGCGTGATCCTCTCCATGGAGGACGGCGACGTCAAGCAGGCGCTGCTGAGGCGGTTCTATTTCGCCTGCGCGGAATCCGATGTCCAGCAAAACCGGCTGGCCGAGGCCGCGCCGCTTTACGAGGCGGCGGGGGACTATCCCGGCGCAAGCGAAGCGCTGCAGAGGACTAACTATGCGCTGGCGAAGATGTATGAAGCGGACGGGGATTATCCGGAGGCAAGCGAAGCTTACGCCGCATTGGGAGACTATCTCGACGCGGTGGAACGAAGCGAGGCCTGCAGCTACGCCTACGCGCAGGAGCGGCTGGAATACGGCTATTACGAAGAGGCAATGCGGCTCTTCTACGCGCTCGGCAGCTATCAAAATGCGGAGGAATACGCCAGGGAGGCGGCCGTATCGCTCTCCGAAAACGAAGGCGCGGGAGATCTCGTCTCCCTGCTCGTCGGCCTGAGCGACGAGCAGCTTGCACAGCGCGCGCAACTCAAGGCCGAGCGCGAAGCGCTGCCGCAGGGAATCATAGCGACGGGCTACAAACACACCGTCGCGCGCAGAGAGGACGGAACGGTGCTCGCGACCGGCTCCAACCTCTCGGACCAGTGCAACGTATCCAAATGGACGGAGATCACCGCCGTCGCGGCAGGCGCGTACCATACGGTCGGGCTGAAAGCGGACGGCACCGTCGTCGCAACCGGAATGAACACCTACGGTCAGTGCGACGTGTCCAATTGGACAAACGTAACGGCGATCTACGCAGGCGCGTACAACACCGCCGCGCTGACGAGCGACGGGCGCATCCTGACGACGGGATATCGAAGCTGGGTCACGCTCAAGTGGCGCGAAGTCGTCGGGCTCTCGGTCGGAGACTATGCGCTCTGCGGCGTGATGGAGAACGGACAGCCGCTCTCGTCGCATCCGGAGCTCGTTACAAACGACTACTACGACCTCGTCGCCTTCGACGCGGCAACCGCGAACAGCGCGGGGCTGAAGGCGGACGGAACCGTCGTGTCAAACGGACTGGACGTGTCTTCGCTTTCGAACATTCTTATGATCGACTGCACCGCCAACGGCGTCTATGCGCTGGACGACGGCGGGCGGGTACACGCAATCGCGTTTTCCTACGCGCACCTGCCGGACGTTTCGGACTGGACGGACGTCGTCGCCATCTCCGCCAGCGCGACGCACATCGTCGGCGTAACGTCTAACGGCCGCGTGCTCGCGCGCGGGGCGAGCGACATGAAGCAGTGCGATACGTCCGAGTGGGTGCTTTTTACCCCGCCGCCGACGCCGGAATCGGGCGACGCGCCCGAGAGCACGCCGGAGCCGTAACAAAAAACGGCCCTTATTCAAAAGAGCCGTTTGGAAATATAAATCGGATCAGCCGCCGCCGCTGACGGGCAGAAATCCAATCGTGTCCCCGTCTGCCAGCGGTGTTTTTTTGCCCTGATACAGGCCGATGCTCACGTCGTTGACCACGATCAGCGCGCTCTTTGCCGCGGCAAAAGCGTCTTTGCCATAAGCCTGTTTGATATAATCGAGCACATCTTTGACGGAGCCGAGCTCCGTTTCTTCCGATTCCTTCTTCACAATGCCGCGGATCGGCGCATAGTAGCGGATCGTCTTCATGCTTGGACCCCCAGCTTTCTGAGCGTCCGTTTCTCGGGCGTTCCGTCTTTGTCCCAGCCGCGGATTCTGTAGTAAACCGGCAGCATCTTGTCGAGCCGCACGACGGTCTTCGGGTTGTTCGGGTCCTGCGGCGTTTGGGTCAGGCGGTCCGGCAGGGAGTCGTCCGCCTTCGTCAGCCCCTCGCGATAATTATAGAATCGCTCCATGTTATAGCCGCGCTCGCCGAGGCGCACGAACGAACCCGTGTAAAACGGTAGACCGGTGACGAGCCGCAGCGCCTCCGCGTGCGGAAAGAGGAAAACGGAGTTGAAGCGCAGTACCGGCATCATCCAGAGCAGCGCGCGCACGCCGAAGCCGAGGTGCGTCGCAATTTTTCCGATTGCGCGGGTCACGGGATGATGCGGCCCAATTTTGAACAGCACGGCGGGCACAAACGACTGCGCGGAAAAGAGACAAAAGCCGGCGGCGGAGATCGCCTCGAGCGCATTTTGGAAAAACGCCGTAAACGCGGGCTTTGCGGAGGTCGACAGCGCGTCCATCGACAGCACGCCGACGGATTCCAGCAAAGCTAAGTACCCGCCGTTGAGGTGGCAGCCGCCGCGGTTGCTCGTCGCATACCCGAGCCCCATGCCGACCGAGCGGCGCGGTTCGTAGCTCGCCATCTCAAGCCCCTTGGAATGCATGGCGTATTCCTTGCCGCCGTATCGTTCGCTCATCCACTTTGAGCCGTTGGCAAGGTCGGAATAGACGCCCTCGCGCCGCGCGATCTTGCCGACGATGTCCGCAAGGTTATCCGAATTGCCGAACGACACGCCAAAATCCGCCACGCCGTTTTCCTTGAGCTCCATGGCAAACGCAAGCGTGGACGCAAGCGAGATCGTGTCCATGCCGTAACTATCGCAGAGGTAATTGAGGCGGATCATGTTTTCCATGCTCACCGCGTCGATGTTGGGACCGAAAAAGCCGCAGGTTTCGTATTCCGGCCCTTTCACATCCTTGCCGTCCACCTCCACGCGCCGTTCGCAGCGGATGGGGCAGGAGATGCAGGAGCTGTTGCGAAGCAGATACTTGTCCGCAAGCGTTTCGCCGCTGACCGCGTGCGCGTCCTTGAAGTGCCCGTATTTGAAGTTATGCGTGGGCAGGGCGTTGGTCGCGTTCGCCTTGCTGACAAGCCCCGCGCTGCCATAGGTCGGCAGCGATTCGCCGGTCATCGGATGGCCTCTCAAAAACCTGACCCACTTATCGACGTATTTTGCGAATTTTTCGCGGTCGTGAATCTCCGGCCGCTTCGTACCGTAGGCGACGATGGCCTTGATCTTCTTTGCGCCGAGCACCGCGCCCGCGCCGCAGCGCCCCGCGACGCGCTCGCCGGAGACGGCGGCGGCGTAGCGAACGAGGTGTTCGCCGGCGGGGCCGATGACGAGCTTGCCGTAAATCTTCGGAAACGCGTGCTGCGTTTCCTCCGTGTCCTTGCCCCAGAGCTCGTCCGCGTCGGTGATTTCGATCCGTCCGTCGACGATTGAGATCACGCAGGGCGTTTCGCTCTGGCCTTTCAGAATGATGCCGTCGTAGCCCGCGCGTTTCATCAGCACGCCGAACTGCCCGCCGCAGTTGCTGCTGGCGATGCCGCCGGTGAGCACGTTTTTAAACGTCATGTTAAAGCGGCTGGAGCAGGGCGCGCCGGTGCCGGTCGCAGGGCTGGTGTTGACGATCACCACCGCGTCCTGCCCGAGCGGGTCTACGCCCGCGGGGGTCAGGTCGTAGAGCAAGCGAGCGCCGAGCGTCTTGCCGCCGATATAGCGGCGATAAAGCGATTCCGGAATTTCATATCGCGAGCTGGCGCGCGTGTTCAGATCGATGAGCGCGTAGGTCGGCGTCTTCATGCGATCACCTCCGCCATACGGATGGCGCCGAGCGGACAGTTTTCCTCGCAGAGCGAGCAGCCGACGCATTTGTTCGGCTGATAGAGCTCGGCAAACACATGGATGTCTCCGCGAAACGTCGGAAAGGAGATGCGCAGCGCCTCCGCGCGACACCAGGTGACGCAGATGCCGCAGGCGCTGCAGCGCGCGGTATCGACCACGGGCTTTTTCCATTTGGGCCGAGGCACGCTTTGGCAGGGGTTGCCGTGCCCGTCCAGCACTGCGTTTTTCGGGCAGACGCGGCCGCAAACGCCGCAGGAAACGCAGCGGCGGATGTTGACAACATGCCGCTCCTTCGCCGCGCCGGTGATGGCGAGCACGGGACACGTCTTGGCGCAGGCCGTGCAGCCGATGCAGTCCTCCGTGATGAAATACGGCATAAAATCCGTTCTCCTTCGTTTCGCTGAACTCTTCGATTTATTATCCTGACTGTACCACAAACGGGCGTCTCCCGCAATGCGTCCACGCTGTCAGGCGGAAAAAACCCCGCCTTGCGGCGGGGATCGCGTCAATCGTTTGGATAGTGCTTTTCGCTCTCTTTCAAATCGAATCCCAGCGTGCCGCCGGGGTTCATGATGTTGTCCGGGTCGAAATGGTTCTTCAGCGCACGCAGCACGTCGTATTCGTTTTTGCCAAGCGATCCTTCAAGCCACGGCGCGAACATCTTGCCGATGCCGTGGTGGTGGCTCATCGCCGCGCCGGATTTCTGGATCGCCGAGAGGATGCCCGCGTGATATTGTCGGAAGGCCTCCGGGTCGCTCTCTTTGATGATGAAGATAAAGTAGAGGTTTGCCCCCTGCGGATAGACGTGCGACATATGCGTCATGCAGATCGTGTCCGGACGGGACTTGCAGAACGCGCGCACCTCCTTGTGCACCTTCGCCATGTTGCTCCAGTTGACGGAGCATTCCATGGTGTCCGTCACAATCCCGAAATCCTGCATAGTGTCCCGCATATACGGGTCGTTGAAGCGCCCTTTTTCCCAGCCGCGCGTGACATATCCCGTCAGGCTCATGCCGCCAAAACGCTTTGCCACCTGGCGCACGTTTCTGGCGACGTTTTTGGAGAAGCCGTTTTCGCCGTTTGTAAAGCCCAAAAAGAGGCACATCTCGTTTTCCTTGAAGTTTCTCAGCTGAAAGAGATGCTTCAGCGGCGAGTCCATCACGCCGTAGAGATGCAGCATGACGCTCGTCTCCTCGGGGTCGGACAGCCGAAAAACCGAGGGATAGCCCGCCTCGCTCTGCATGATCTCGCGCGCGGCTTTCTGCGCGGTCTCCCAGTCCCGAAACATATAGGAAAACCGGCGGATCGTCTGCGGCATATGGCGAAACACCTTGAGCGTGACGTGCGTCAGCACGCCGTAGGCGCCCTCGCCACCCATCAGGATCTGGCCGAGATCGCTGCCCGTCGCTTTGCGCGGATAACGGTCGGTCTTGATCACGCCGATGGGCGTGGCATACTCCTGCGCGAGCACGATGTCCGAAATGCAGCCGTAATAGGTGGAGTTCTGTCCCGCGCCGCGGGTGACCACCCAGCCGCCGACGGAGGAATACTCGAAGCTCTGCGGAAAATGTCCGCAGGTATAGGCGTGCTTTGCGCCGAAGAGGGGTTCTGCGCTGTTCAGCGTCTCTTCTAGTTTTGGGCCGCTCATGCCCGCCTCAACCGTGATGGTCTGGTCGATCTCGTTGAACGATACGACCTTGTTGAAGCGAAGGCGCAGGTCGAGGGAGATGCCGCCCTTGATGCACTCCACGCCGCGCGTCACGGACGAGCCGCCGCCGTAGACGTAGACGGGAATCTTGTGTTTCGCGCAGTAGGCGACGATCTGTTCAATCTGCTCTTTCGTGTCGGGGTAGAGCACCGCGTCCGGCACGTTTTCGACGATCTTGTTGCGCAGGCGCAGCACGTCGTACATGGTTTTGCCGTAGGCGACCGAAAGGCGCGCATACTCGTCCGTCCGAACAAAATCCGCACCGACGATAGCACAAAACGCCGCAATGTCGTCCCGGCCGAGCGAAATCGGCAGATCAAACGCGACCTTGTCGAAGCCGATGTCCTCTGCATACGCCGCAAAGTCCGCGTCCGTCAGATGAAACTTTTCTTTCATCAGCCGGTAGAGCGACTCGCGCGGCGCCTTGATTTCCAGCGGATCGCCCCACTTGAAGACAGAGCGGTAGCTGTCCTTGGGAAATTCGCCCTGCACCCAATGCGGTTCAAAGCCTTTATAGGGATGGGACATGTTCGTTTCGCTCCTTTCGGAAGTGGAAGTTGTCAGTCACAGTGATTGCACGAGCCGGTCGCTCGTGCAGACGACGTCGACGCCTGTGCCGCAGACGTTCTGTGCCACGACGTCGCCGATCTTGACGCGCTTCGACAGCGTCAGTTTGCCGAGTTCGCCGGCGACCTCGCGCAGCTTCGATTTTTCGATTTCGCCGGCGGTGCGGACGCTGACGACCGGTGCGTCGGCAAACGCGGTCTTCACGCTCGTGGTCAGCGTGCGCATGGGTCGGATGAGTTCCGCCTCGGCATACGCCAGGCCGCGCTTGCATTGATAGCCCGAATAGCGAACACCGCCGTCGGACGGCTCGCAAAGGACGCGACAGCCATTTGGGCAGACGATGCAGACGATCTCTTTGGGTTGGGTCAGCTTGATTGTATCACGCATGGGTCGCTTCCTCCAGATGAAACAACAGGGGTTCTTCGCCCGCCAGCTGTTCGGACGAGAGGGCGAGGGGGAGACGCTCCATCTCCGGCGGACGCAGGTGCGCATAGCGTTTGCTCAGCAGCCTGGTTTCCCCGCGCGACACCGTCAATAGGGCGTTGTCCATGTCCGCCGACGAGCGGAAGAAAAACACGCGCTCACTCTCGGCCGCGGCTTTGTCGAGCCGCTGCGGCACGACATAGAGCAGGCTTTGGTCGCACTCGACCGGCAGCAACTCCCGCTCCGGACGGTCCGATCCCGCGGCGGCTTTTCCCGCCGTCTCGCCGCTTTCGGAAACGTAGTCCACCAGGTCGTTGACATGCAGCGCGTTTCCGCAGGCAAACACGCCCTGCAGCAGCGTTTCGTTCCGCTCGTCCACAATTGCGCCCTTCGTCTTGGGATCGAGCGGGACGCCGATGGACTGCGCCAGTTCGTTTTCGGGAATCAACCCGACGGAGAGAATCAGCGCGTCGCAGGGGATGATCTCCTCCGTGCCTGCAATCGGGCACATGCACCCGTCCACGCTCGCAATCTCCACGGCGGTCAGCCGCGCGTCGCCAAATACGCGCGAGACGGTCTTTCCCGTATGCAGCGGGATGTCGAAATCCCAGAGGCACTGGCTGACGTTTCGCGTCAGTCCGCTCGGCGTGGGCTTCGCTTCATAAACGCCGACGACCTCGGCTCCTTCGATCGTGAGCCTTCTTGCCATGATGAGCCCGATATCCCCGCTGCCGAGGATAACGCAGCGCTTCGTCGGCAGTTTGCCGAGAATGTTGGTGTAGTACTGCGCGGTTCCGGCGGTGAACACCCCGGCGCAGTGCCGCCCATGCACGCCGATCTGGCGTGAGGTACGCTCCCGGCAGCCGGTCGCGAGCACGAGCGAGCGCGTACGCACGCGCTTCATGCCTTCGCGCGTGATGACGGTCAAAAAGCTGTCGGTACCGACGCGCTCGATGCCGCTGACAAACGAGAGCGTCCAGACCGTTACGCCGCTGTCGGGCAGTCGTTCGATGAACCGCTCCGCGTATTCGGGACCGGAGAGCTTCTCGCCGTAGCGCACGATGCCAAAGCCGTCGTGAATGCATTGCTTGAGGATGCCGCCGAGGCGCGCCTCGCGCTCGATCAGCAGCGTTTTCGCGCCCTGTCTGTCCGCCTCCAGCGCGGCGGCAAGCCCCGCGGGACCCGCGCCGATCACGGTCACGTCAAAGGTCTGCAAATCCGTATTCACGGGCGCACCTCCTTGATCGTTCCGTAGAGCACCTCGCCGCCCGGGGCGCTTTTGTCGATCTGCTCGAGCGGCCTGCCCGTTTCAGCGGCGATGATCTGCAGCACCAGCGGTCCGCAAAAGCCGCCCTGGCAGCGGCCCATGCCGGGACGCACGCGGCGCTTGACGCCGTCGAGCGTATCGCACGGCACACTGCGGTGCAGCGCGGCTTTCACCTCGCCTTTGCTGATCTGTTCACAGCGGCAGACGATTTCGCCATAGTCGGGATCGCGCCGGATCAGCGCGTCCCGCTGTTCGCTTGTCAGCTCGTTTGCGCGGACGATGCCCTTGCGAATCGGGTGAAACGCGGGGTTTTGCTTCACCTCGCGCGTTTGTCCCAAAAGCTCCGCCGCCATGCGGCTGACGTCCACGGCGATGGCGGGCGCGGCGGTGAGGCCGGGGGACTGGATGCCCGCCGCATGGACGATGTTGCGCGTCCATTTGCCTTTGCGGATGACGAAGTCCTCCTCGTATGTCGCCGCGCGAACGCCGGAAAAGTACGTGATCGCGTCCCGCATGTGCAGCGCGGGATCGGTCCTGCTCTGCTTTTCGAATACGTCCGCTATATTCTGCGCGTTGGTCGTAAAATCTTCTTTCATATAGGTCTCGACCGCGTCGGGACCGACCAGCGTGTTGTCGTCTATGGTCTTTACAAGGCCGCCGCCCTTGGTATGCCGTTTTTTCGGCGACGCGGTGCCAAAGGAGGAGACGATGGTCATCATACGCTCCGCCGCTTTGTGGTCGAGAATGGTGTTTGTGCCCTTGCGCGGGTGGATCGAGAAGAAGCGATCCTGTGCCATGCGCGCGATTTCCTCGGCAAACACGCCCGCCGCGTTAACGACGACCTTGGGACAGATCGTGCCACGGTTGGTTTGCACGGATTGAATCGCGCCGTCTTTCACCGTCATGCCGAGCACCGCGGTGTCCAGCGACAGCCGGACGCCGTTGTCAACCGCGTTTTCCGCATAGGCAATCGCAAGGCCGTAAGGGGAGACCACGCCGGCGGAGGGAAAATACAGCGCGGCGCTGATCGTCTTGCTCATGTTGGGTTCCCGTTTGGCAAACGCTCTTTTTCCCAGATAGCGGCCGTAGGGTCCGATCAATCGATAGTAAAACTGCCCGAAAAACGCGGCAAGAGCGAGCTTCGTCCCATGAAAGCAGATATACTGGCCGGAGCGGCGGAAGGGGACGTCCAGCTCCTTGCAGACGGCGTCGTACATCCGGTTGCCGCGCATGTTGTAGTGGCGCTTGATCTGCCCGGGGATGAGATCGACGCCGGGGTGCACCATGCCGTCGTTTCGGCTGGTGGTCTGCATGGCGATATCGTGTTCCTTGTCCACGAGCAGCACGCTCATGTCGTAGCGCGCGCATTCCCGCGCGACGGCGCAGCCGACGATGCCGCCGCCGATGACGAGTACATCCGGCGTTGCGCCGTCTAGCACGTCGTCCTGCAGTTTCGGTAGGCGCATGGGCGGGATTTCACCGCCGATCAACGCGATGTCGTTGACGAGGCCATCGTACCGGCGGCGATTGATCGCCATAAGCCCCGCTTCAACGATGTCGTCCCAGCTCTCCAGCGCGCCTTCGAGCACAAGACAGCCGTCGTGCTCGCGCGCGGTGACGCGCCCGCCGAAACGGACGTTCAATCTTTGATTGATTTTTGATAAACAGGACATGTTTGTTCGCTCCAAACAGACACGGTAAAGAAAGTTTTACATAGTCGGTCGCGTGACCGACTCGCACGATGAGCGTATCATTTCTTTGCTGTTTTGTCAAGATCGGCGCACGTAAAATGCCGGAATCGGCGCATCGGCAATGAAACAGCGTTCAATTTGTCTGCGCCGGTGCCGGATGCAATAGCGACGATAAAATACGGGAAATAGCAGCAAATAAAAAGCGCCCTTTCGGGCGCGGCAGGCGGAGGATCAGTCCGTCAACTTTTTGAAATTTCTCGCCATCCATTCGATGAAAGCGTCCATGTCCATGCCTTCGTTTTGCATCGTGCTCTGCACCATGAGCCCGTCCACCAGCGTAAGCAGCAGCCACGCGAGCTGCTCGCCGTCGGCGCCGGGCGCGCGTTCGAGGATACGGGACTTGAGGATGTTTTTGAAGTGCGAATACTGTTCGTTGAGCCGCTCGCGAATCAGGCTCTCCTCCTCGCCGGAGATGGACTCCACAAACAGCCGCAGCCGCAGCTGGCCGCTCTCGTCGAACGCGCCGCGAATGAACGTATAGCGAACGAGGCGGGGCAGAGACGTGTCCTTTTCGCGATTGTCCACCCAACTGAGCAAATCGTCCGAAAGGCGGCTCCAGTAGCGTTCGCCCAGGTCGAGATAGATCTCCGCCTTGCTGCGGTAGTGGTAAAAGAGCGTGCCTTTGCTTACATGCGCGGCTTTCGCAATTTCGGCAAGCGAAACGTCGTGCCGCTCCTGAAAGAGCGCGGTCGCCGCGTCCAGAATCTGCTGTTTTACATTATCGTTTTTGGGTGCCGCCATCTGATATACGCTTTCTTTGTCGACCGGCATTTTTGCCGGCTCACGCTGCGCTAGCCATTTTCGGCGCGGCCGGTTGTTCTACACCTTTTCTCTGAGCAGATAGCGCGCGAACTCCCGCGCCCCGCCGATCGCCTGTTTCGTTTGAAACGAAGCGATGTCGTCCGTGTCGCGCACGGAAAACATGCCCTCGTAGCGCATATGATAGTGTTCGCACATGCGCTGAATGCCGATGACGAACGGGTCGGCGGCATAGGCCGCGTCGTAGCCGTGCGTCGCGAGAATGGCGATCCGCTTGCCCTCCAAGAGATTTCCCTCGGCGGAGCGGTAGAACTTTGCCAGCCCGAAGAAGCGGTCGAGCACGGCCTTGAGCTCCGCCGTGCAAAACCAGGTATAGATCGGCGTAAGGAGAACGACGATATCGCTGCTTATGATCGACGCCGCGACGGCATGCATGTCGTCCTGCTGAAAGCAGCCGTATTCGCCCGGTACGTCCTGACAATGGTAGCACCCCTTGCAGGAGGCGATATCCATCTCCGCCAGAGGATGCAAAGTCACCTGCGCGCCGCCGTCCGTCAGCGCTTCGACAAAAGGTTTTGAGAGTTCGGCGGTGTTTCCATGTTTACGGGGACTGCCGTTGAGAATGCAGATCTGCATACAAGCGTTCCTTCCGTTTTCAGTTTTGAGTCGTCATTTCGCGCGAAGCCGCGCAAAAACCGAGCGGTAGAGCTCGTCCGCAAGCGGCACGTATTCCTCGAGAATCAGCTGCGCGCGTTCGTTCAGCGTTTCGGCATAGGCGCGGTCCTGCATCGCCTGCGTGTTGATAAACACGTTCAGGCTCGCCCCCTCGAGCGCCGCGCGGCAGAACGTCGCAGCGACGCCTGCGTCGCTGACGGCGATCACGCTGCCTTTCTCTGCGCAGAGCGAGATGAGCGGAACCGCCTCGGCGCAGGCTTCCATGATCCGCATCGGCGGCTGAACGGCCTGTTTCAGCGCGGCTTCCATCACGCGCGCTTTCTCGGCTTGCTGCTCTTCGGTTTCCTTTGGCATGCGATATGCGTCAGCCAGCGGTTCGAACGCGGCCGCGTCTTCGTCCATCAACGAGAGGAACTGTTCGGTCAACGCCTCCGTTTGGGCGAGAAGCTCGTTCATCTCCGGTTCCGCCGCCGCATATTTCGGCTTGCCGACCGTTAAAGCGGCGACCATGTGCGTCAGCGCCGCGCAGAGCGCCCCGACGAGCGCGCTTGCGCCGCCGCCGCCCGGAACGGGCGCTTTGGATGAAAGTTCGCCAAGAAACGTCTCTATGGTTCGATCGCGAAAAGCCATGCAAACCTCCTGAAATCTCTCTGTCCGTTCAGTTTGCGCCGAGTTCCGCCCGAACCGCGCCGAGCAGATACAGCGAGCCGAGCGCGCATACGACGCCGTCCTCGCCCGCGCGCCCGATGGCGAGCCGAACGCCGTCCGGCACGCTGTCCGCGGGGGTCGCGGTCATCCCGCTCTCTGTCAGCAGCGCGGCAAGATCGGCGGCGTTCATCGCGCGCGGGTTGTCCGGCGTAACAGTGATGAACTCCTGCGCAAGCGGCGCAAGCTGGTCGATCATGTGCGGAACATCCTTATCCGCCATAACCCCGAGTAAAAACGTAATTTTACGGTTTGGAAAGTGCGCGTTCAGACTCACGACAACGGCAGAAACGCCCTGCGGGTTATGCCCGCCGTCCGCAATGAATATGGGACTGCGCCGCAGCAGCTCAAACCGCGCGGGCCAGCGTACGAGCCGAAGTCCGTCGCGCAGGTGCTGGTCGGTAATCGCCCAGTTTTTCTGTCGCAGCAGTTCGACCGCCGTGATCGCAACCGCCGCATTGTTCGCCTGATAGACGCCGACAAGCCCGCAAACAAGCTCGCCATACAGCGAAAACCGGAAGCGCAGCTCGTCGAGCGAAGCGGATACATTTGAAATGCGGCTGTGGTCGGCGATGTGCAGCCGGGCGCCGCGCTCCAGACACACGGCGGCAAACACGGCGTCCGCTTCCGGGTTCCGGTCGTAGATTACAACGTCACCGCCGGGCTTGATGATGCCCGCCTTGGCGCGCGCAATATCCGATATCGTCGGCCCCAGCTCGCGCGTGTGATCCAAGCCGATGTTCGTGATGACCGCCAGTTCCGGCGTATCGATGACGTTTGTGGAGTCCAGCTCGCCGCCGAGGCCGACCTCCAGCATGACGATGTCCGCGGCATGACGGTGGAAATACTCAAATGCAATCACCGTGATCAGTTCGAATTCCGTCGGATGATCCGCCATCGCTTCCGCGTGCGGACGCAGATACGCCGTAATTTCAGCCAGCTCGTCGTCCGAAATCGATGTTCCGTTAATCTGCATGCGCTCGTTGAAGCGATTGATGAACGGAGAGATGTAAAGCCCCGTACGATATCCGGCAAGGAAAAGGACTTTGGCGAGCATGGCGGCGGTGGAGCCTTTGCCGTTCGTTCCGGCGACGTGCACGAATTTCAGCTTCTTTTGCGGATCGCCGATGCGCGAAAGCAGTTCGTTCGTGCGCTCCAGCCCGAGGCGGCTGCCGCGCCAGGTCACGTTGTGGATATACTCCAGCGCGTCGTCATAGGACATCGCCGTCGTGCGTTTGCCGACCGAAGCCGCTTTGTGCCGCTGCAGCGGTTCGCGCAAGGCTTTTTCGCCCAGCATGCGATCCAGCAGCATGACCAGAAGCGTGTCGACGACCATCACGGCGCACACAGGCAGCGCGCGGCCGGCGACCATATCCGGAAACGGAATGCCGACGAGCAGCGAGAGCGCAAAGCTCTTAAACAGCATGGAGCCGATCAGCTCCGAAGGGACAACGATCAGCGCCGCGCGAAGCATCGGCTGTTTGATTTTGACGATCTTTGCAAAAATGCCGGCGGAAAAGCCGATCAGGAAAAATGCGACGGTCAGCGGCGGATAGTATGCGCCGGCGGTGGGGAAGAGCACCGTGCCGAGCAAATCGGCCAGCGCGCCGACCACGCCGCCCGCAATCGGCCCAAACCAAATGCCCGCGAGCAAAATCGGCACGCCGTCGATGCTCAACCGAATGGAGCCCGACAGCTGGAGCATGAGAAACTTGGATAATACGATCTGCAGCGCGATGAACATCGCCAGCAGGGAGAGACGCTTTGTCGTAACGGATTTCAATTTTCATTCCTCCTTTTTTGCATGCGCTGCACAAAATGCAGAACCGCCTCAAATTAGGAGGTGTTCCCGTTTGGTGCAGTAGCGGACGCGATATTGCACCGCAAGCGCGGGGCGCTTTTCGTGCAGCGGCGACTTCCCATCCTGCTGCCACTTGACGCGCAATATCTACTCTACTTCCATTCTGATTCACTCTCCGCAACCGGCGGAGAATGGATTGATTATACCGTATTCCGGCTGAAACGCAAAGCGTTATCTATGCGCCGGCCGGCTTTTTACGAAGGTCGGCGTCAAATACGAGGCTCGCCACGTCTTCATAGCGGTTGAGCGTGTAGAGGTGGATTCCGTCCACCCCCTCGGAGAGGAAGCGCCGAACGAGTTCCACCGTAAACGCATGGCCCGCAGCACGAAAGCTCTCTTCATCTTCGCCATACCGTCCGACCAGCGAGGAAACGTCCGCCGGAATGGAACAGCCGTTGCTCAGCGTCATGCGCACCAGGCCGTCCTTTTTCAGCAGCGGAAGTATGCCCGCAACGATCGGCAGCGTGACGCCGCGTCGGCGCGCATGCTCGACAAAGCGCAGATAGCCCTCCACGTTGTAGCAAAGCTGCGTCATGAAATACGACGCGCCCGCATCCTGTTTTTTCAGGAGCGCGTCGATGTCCTTTTCCATCGTGTCGGCGAGCAGATGCTTTTCCGGATAACACGCGGCGGCGAGGCAGAAGCGGTCCGTCCGTTGTCGGATGAACGAGATCAGTTCGTTGGCATACAGAAAATCACCGTTCTTCTTTTCGACGCCCACCGGAAAATCTCCGCGCAGCGCAAGCAGGTTTTCCACGCCCGCGCGTTCATATTCCTCCAGCGCGGCCGATACGTCCGCCCGGCTGTTGCCGACGCAGGTGTAGTGCGAGAGCGCCTCGCAGGCCCCGCGCTGCTGAATGGCGGAGACGACCTCCAGATTCCGCCCTTTGTTGGACCCCATCGCGCCGTAGGTGCAGCTGATGAAGTCGGGGGAAAGCGAGTAGAGCCGGTCCAGCGTCTCCATCAACGGCTCCAGCGGTTTGTCCGCCTTTGGCGGAAACACCTCGAAAGAGAGCGTCGTGCCTTTTCGAATTCGGTCGATGATCTTCATATGCTCAGCCTCGCTGTCCGGTCGGTTCGGGAAACGCCATCGCGTCCACATAATATTCCGCAAACACAGGGGAGACGGTCAGTTCGATATATTCCGTTTGCCGCGCAAGCAGCTCGCTTTCTTCAAACAGCGAAAAGTTTCTCGCATAGAGCTTCGCGCCCTCGCCCGCGGCGTTGCCGACGCTTTCCACGCGCGCGCGAACCGCTTCCGGCAGCAGGCCGATGTCGCACAGCGCCTCCGCGGAAAGGTGACTGCCAAACGCGCCCGCGAGTAATACGCGCGCAATATCCTCCGCCCGCAGGGACAGCACGCCAAGCAGCGTCTCAATTCCAGCGCGGATGGCGGCCTTTCCAAGCTGCAGCTCGCGCACGTCCTTTTGCGACAGCGTGACACGCCGTTCGCCATCCGCAACCACGAAAGCCCGCACGCCGTCTTCGAGAGTGATGATGCGCCCGCCAAGCGATGCGCTCTCGTCGAACCGGCCGCTTTCGGAAATCACGCCGCGCCGAACAAGCAGCGCGCAGAGCTCGACAAGCCCGCTGCCGCAAAGCCCCTTTGCGGGCGCGTTTTGAATCGTCGAAACCATCAGTTCGCCATGGTCGAGCCATACGTGATCCACCGCGCCGCTCTCCGCGCGCATGCCGCAGGAGATGGTCGCGCCCTCAAACGCGGGGCCCGCCGCCGTGGAGCAGCAGACCCGCCGCTTACCGTCGGTCAGGACCAGTTCGCCGTTTGTGCCGATGTCGAGCAGCAGCGTGGGCTCCGCGATCCCGTCGAATGCGGTCGCCGTCATACACGCGACGGTATCCGCCCCGACGAATCCGCCGACGACCGGAGCGACCAATACGCTTGCCTGCGGGTGCGCGACGATGCCGAGCGAACGCGCGGAGAGGATACGCCGCTGTTTCATATGCGGTTCATAGGGCGCGCGGACAAGTTGCCCGACAGGATAGGAAAGCAGCAGATGGTGCATCACCGTATTGCCGACGATCGACACCAGCGCGACCTGCTCCGGCCTGCGTGCGGCGGAGGCGGTGGTTGATGCGATAAGTTCGTTGATTGCGGATACCGCGCAGTCCTTGAGCGCGCCGGGATGTTCGCCCGTCAGCGCATGGTTTGCGCGCGCTATCACGTCCGCGCCATAGACGGACTGTGGATTTTGCATGCCCACGGCGGCGATCTGCACGCCGGTTTCAGCATCCAGCAGGTAGCAGACGATCGTCGTCGTGCCAAGGTCTATCGCGGCGAAACACGCGCCCTCGAACGCCGTATCCGCCCCGGGGCAAGGCGCAAACGCAACCGCGCGCTCCGCGCCCTCGGACAGGGCGGATAGCCCGGCGCGTTCCGGCAGCGTGACGGTGCAGTCCGTCTCAACTTTCGTTTGACAGGCGGACACGCTTTGCGTTTCGCCGTTTCGGGCGAGCAGCACCGCGCATTTTCCGCAGGTGCCGTTTCCGCCGCAGGGCAGATCCAGAAACACGCCCGCGCGCTTTGCCGCATCGCTCAGCAGCGTGCCTTCCGGAACATCGATGCTGACCCGATCCGGCAGAAACAGGATGTTACGGTTCATGTGCGCTTCCTCAGCAGACAAACGATTTTGCAAGCGCGGCGGCCGCCGCCGCGTCCGCGGAATACCCGTCCGCCCCGATCGAGCGGGCGAACTCTTCCGTAACCGGCGAACCGCCGACAAGGATTTTGAACGAACTGCGGTTTTCCAGCTTGTTGAGCTCGCCAACGATCCGTTTCATCGCGGGCATGGTGGTGGTCAGAAGCGTGGAAAGCGCCACGATACGCACATGGTCGTGCGTCTGAATCGCCTCGACAAACCGCTCGAGCGGAACGTCGATTTCGAGATCGACAATTTCAACCCCGGCGCTCTCCATCATCATGGCGACGAGGTTTTTCCCGATGTCGTGCATGTCCCCGTGTACCGTGCCAATCACGCATGTGCCGCAGGCCACCGTCGCGTCTTTGGCAAGATGCGGCTTGAGCACCTCAACGCCTTTCTTCATCGTCCGCGCGGAGATGAGCATCTCCGGCACGAAGGCTTCGCCGCGGCTGAAGCGCTCGCCGATGGCGGACATCGCCTGCACCATGCCGCTGTTGAGAATCTCCATCGGATCTTCGCCCGCGTCGATGGCGCTCTGCACCAGTTCGTCGATGATCTTGATCTTGCCCGCCCCAACGGCGGCGGCAATCTCTTCTATTTTCGTCATCATGTTCTCCAAATCAGAGTACTTATTTTTGAGTCTTATTCTGCCGTCATGCGCTACAGCAAACGATCAATCCCCGTGTTTTGAGGGGCCGATCCGGTTTTCGCGAAACGCGGTGATGTAGTCCATGCAGTATTCGTCCTCGCCGAGCAGCGCGTTCGTCGCATGAACCAGACCGACCATCTCGCGGTCCAGCACATCCATGATCGCCGCGTTCATGCCCGCCTGCATGGCAAGCACCAGAAACGCATGGTTGACGAGCGGCCGCGCGGGCAGGCCGAACGAAATATTGGAAAGCCCGCTGACCACATGGATGGATGCGCTTCGGGCGCGGATCTCGCGGGCGCAGGCGGCAAACGTCTTCAGCGCGTCTTCGTCCGTCGAAAGCGTGTGCACGACCGGGTCGATCAACAGCCTGCTTTCGGCAATGCCGTACTGCTTCGCCGCATTGAAAATCTGCTCGAACAGGTCCAGTCGGCCTTTTGCGCTCTGCGGAACGCCCGCGTTGGAGCAGAGCAGCGCAACGACTTTCCAGCCGGTTTCGGCAATCAGCGGAAACAGCGTCTCAATTTTGCCGCTCTCCATCGAAACGGAGTTAACGATTCCTTCGCGTTTGAGCTGCGGTAAAACGTAAGCGAGCACCGAAGGATTCGGGGAATCGACGCAAAGCGGAAGGCTCGTTGCGTCCTCCGCCAACCGCGCCAGCCAGAGCAGCGACTCCGCCTCGGCTTCGCTGTCTCCGCCGGCGCAGACGTCCAGATAATCTGCGCCCGCTTCCTCCTGGCGCACGGCAAGGTCGCGCAGAAGCGTTTCATCCCGCGCGAGGATCGCCTTTCCGACGGAAGGGATAAAGCCGTTGAGTTTTTCGCCGATTAGCAGCATGGATAGCACCTCTGGTCAGATTATATATGATAAAACCCATCATATCAAATCGAATCGCCGCAGGAAATCCGACAGAGCATTGACAAAATCACCCGATACTCCTACACTATGTAGCAGGAGCGTGCAGCATGATACGAAAAGAGTTTATTCTCAGCGAATTGAAATATCGCTATCCGGAGGTGACCAGCTCCATTCGCGAGCCGCGCCAGCAGGTCGGGCGCCCGCTGTTCTTCGAAGGAGCGGGAAAGTCCGTCGGCGCGCGGATCATCGTATGCGCTCCAAATCGGCTTGACGGTCTGATCGCAATCCGCCAGCGCGAACCGCTGTTTCTCTGCCTCGGGATGCCGAGCGAGCAGGCGTTAAGCGCGCTAGATATCTGTGTTTTGCCGCAAAACGAGGATGCGCCGTCCGTCATGAACTTTGTGCAGCGTCTCTTTGACCGTCTCGACGAGTGGACGCTCCAGCTCAAGCAGACCGCCGAGACCGCCATGGATATTGGCGAGCTGCTCGAGCGCGCCGCCGAAATGCTGCAAAACCCCGTTTGCCTGCTCGACGAGCGCAGGCATGTCGTCGCACAATCGGAGCAATTCGACGCTGTTGATATCGATTCATACATTTTGCCGGAGTGTGACGCGGATCAAACCAAAACGGAACGCTCCGCCATGCTGCGTCCGGCCGGCAAGGGCGGAGTGGGTGCGCTCGCCTCCACGCTGATCGTCGGAGGCGTCTGCTATTCGCTGCTATGCAAAGCGAGCGAGCGGGCGCTGTACGGAAGCGACGAAGTCGTCTTTGAATCTCTCGCGGGTTATGTGCGGCTGATGCTCTCCGAACGCAAGCTCGGCGCGCGCGCGCCGCGGCTGAACCAGATGAACGATGCGGCGGAGCAGGCATTTCGCTCGCTTTTTTCACAGGATGCGCCGGAGCAGCCCGCGGTCGATGCGCTGAGCCGGATTGGCTGGCCAGAGTCGGGGGAGTATTGCGGTCTGGCGGCGGAACCGGCGGACCGGGACTTGCGCCCGGCTCAGGCGGGCGCGCTTTGCGAACTGCTGGAGACAAGCATGCAAAACTGCTGCGCTTTTGCCATTTCGTCCGTCGTCGCCGCGCTCGTTCGGATCGACCAGCCGGAAACGCCTCAGCTTCTTAAGACGCTGCTCGGACTATCCGAACAGTCCGGCGCGCGCTTTGGCGTCTGCGAAGCGGTTCGGGGATTTGCGCTGCTGCCGCAGCGGCTGGCGCTGGCAAAGCTGGCGCTTGACCGGGCGGAGCGGCTTAGCGGCGTGGCAGCGTTTTCCGACGCGGCGGAAGCCTACGTCGCCGGACGCTCCACAGCGGAATTTCCGGCGGAGCTCATCTGCCTGCGTCCGGTGCTTGCCATGGCGGCATACGACCGCGAGCACGAGACCAACTATGTCAAAACGACCGAACGATACGTTCAAAACCGCTTCAACGCGGTAAGGACGGCAGGGGAACTATTCATCCACAGAAGCACGTTTCTCTACCGGCTGGAGCGCATCCGAACGCAGTTCGGGCTGGATTTCGAGGATGAAAGCGTCTCTTTGCTGCATCTGCTGCTCTCGCTGCGTCTCGTGCGCGGGGAATCTATCCAAAACCGCATATAAAAAAACCGCCAGAAGGCGGCTTGTGTCCATACATTTGAAGGACGTTTTTTATTTCCCGTTGCGAAGCTGTCCGCCCCGCACGGCGCGCTCGAGATAGCCGCCGCTTTGGGTTTTGATGTCCGTCACGGTGACGACCGCGCCGTTGCAGTGCTCCTTCAAAATAGCGAGCGCCTCAGGCAGACGCTTTCTCTGCATGGTCATGATCAGCATGCTGCGATCGTCGTCGCGGCCATGGACGTCCATCGTCGTCATGCCGAACCCTTTTTCACGCAGGCACGCCTCGGCCTCTTTTGCGGACTCCATATCCGGCAGAACGACCTGCATGGAGCTCAACCCGAACGCCAGCAGCTCGTCGAGCCAGCTGCCGATGTAGTTGCCGCAGGCAAAGGCAAGCGCATAGACGATGCCTTTGAGAAAATCTTCCTTAAAGCCCGCGAGCACGCTGCTGGCAATGATGAGCCAAAGTGTGATCTCGATGATGGCGATCATGGAGCCGATCGTACGCTCGCCGCGGTTGATCAATACGATTCGCAGCGTACCAAATGATACCTCGAGAATTTTCCCGAAGAAAATAAACAGATAAACCCAGACTGTTGAACCTTTGGCGAACGCTTCGACCGCCTGTAAAAACTGATTCATGGTTCAACCTCCTTTCAGCTTGCCGATTATACTGTACGGGTGTACGATTGTCAAATGAACCAACTGTGAAACAAATTGACGCAAAAGCAAACGGTAATACACGCATGGCCAACGCAACGAACTCAAAAAGCCGATACGGCGGGAGCGTCAGCTGGAATCCCTGGCACGGCTGCCACAAGGTTTCGGCGGGATGCCTGAACTGCTATGTCTACCGCATGGACGGCCGGCACGACAAGGACGCGAGCGTCGTTCAAAAGACGAGCGGGTTCTATCTGCCGGTTACGCACGCGCGCGGCGGCGGTTATAAGGTGCCGTCCGGGAGTTTTTTCTGGACATGCTTTACCAGCGACTTTCTGCTGGAGGACGCGGACGTCTGGCGCGGCGAAGCCTGGCGGATGATCCGCGAGCGGTCGGACTGCGCATTCCTGTTCATTACGAAACGGATCACGCGGTTTTCCCAGTGCCTGCCGGAGGACTGGGGGGCGGGGTATGCCAACGTCTCCGTCTGCTGCACGGTGGAAAACCAGGCGAAGGCGGACGAGCGGCTGCCCGTGTTTCAGGACGCGCCGATCCGGCACAAGGCGATCGTCTGCGAACCGCTGCTGGAGCGCATCGACCTTTCGCCGTATCTCGGCGCGTGGGTCGGAAGCGTCACCGTCGGGGGAGAATCCGGCGAGCAGGCCCGCACCTGCGATTTCGACTGGGTGCTGGACATCCGCAGTCAGTGCATCAGGGCGGGCGTACCGTTTTACTTCAAGCAGACGGGCGCGAATTTCGTCAAGGACGGAAAACGCTATCGAATCAAACGCGCGTTGCAGCATGCGCAGGCGCGAAAGGCGAACATCGACACGTAAAGCCGACATCCGCCGACCGCATCAGGGGTTGTACTCGGACACGTAAACGCCCTTGATGGCGGAGTCGCTGTCGCATTCGGCGGTTTCGCTGAAGCTCGCGCCGACAGGGACCGGTTCGCTGAACGTGTCGCTGATGACGTCGCTTGCGATGGTGTTACCCTCCGCGTCGATGAACTCGACAAGCGCTTCGATGGAGCCAAGCTCCTCCGTGCCCATGTTGAGAAAGCGGATGCGCGCGGTGGTCTTGCCGCCGTCTACCTTCAGCTCGCGGACGGTGGTTTCAATCTGGCTTCCGCCGTAGAAAATCTTCGATTCGGTGTTGAGTATGGTCGTCGAGGTGGTCTTGCAGCCTGAGACAAAAAACAACAGCGCCAGCATGGCCAGCGGCGCGGCTAAGCGTTTTCGCATTGACACGGGTATCCCTCCGGTTTTTGCGCGAACCAAATCGCGCCTGATGCCTTCATTATATGGAATCGCGCGGGCAACTGCAACGATATGCGCCCTCTTTCAGCGGACTTTCACATTTGCGACAAATGCGCGTGTCAAACGCGCGAGATTCAAGCGTTGACAATGGCGCGATTCATTTGCTATACTTCTCTAGGTGCAGTCTTGGAGAGATGTCCGAGTGGTTTATGGAGCTGGTTTTGAAAACCAGTGATGCTGAAAGGCACCGGGGGTTCGAATCCCTCTCTCTCCGCCAGCATCACACAAACCGAAACTGAATATGGAGAAGTACCCAAGTGGCTGTAAGGGGCTCCCCTGCTAAGGGAGTAGACTGGGGTAACCGGTGCGTGGGTTCAAATCCCACCTTCTCCGCCACAAAAGAGCATCTGAAAAGATGCTCTTTTGATTTTGATAAAGGGGATTTGAAGGGCGAATTGGCAAAGCGTCCCGCGGACGGCTTTCCTGCCCCGGGGAACACCGCCCCACGCCGAGCGCAAGAGACGCGAGGTGAAACGGGAAATCCCATTTTGCGGTGCTTTTTGATTGGATTATTCATGCGCATTTCGCGAAAGTTTTTATAGAAATATAGGGCTGCAAGGCGTAAAGTGATGATAGTTAATCCGTTGGAAAAGAAAACGTTTGAGCGCAGCCTTTTGAACAGTATTACAGTTAAAACATATTGTTTCATTTCCCCCTCCTAAACGTTATTTAAATATCATATTGGAGGATAAGTCATTGGGAACAAACCATAAAAGAATATGGAGTTACCTGATCACTACATTTCTTATCTCCTGGATCTCATGGGGGATTATTATCCTTTCAAATCGGTTCGGATATATGGCCGCCGGGTCCGTGTTGTATGATGTTTTTGTAGCGATTGGCGGGGCCGGAACGGCCGTTTCAATTATCATATTAAAGTTCAAATGGAAAGAGTTCCGTAATTTCAGAGATATGCTGAAATATGTTTTCTGGTCTGAAAAACTGCCGTTTGCTTTCGTCGTGGTTGCTTTGGCATTTCTATGGCGCTTTGCAATCGTGTTCCTGTTTTCACCACACGGCAATATTGTTCCTTTATATAGTTTATTCGTTTCCCTTCCCTATGCCGCAACATTTTCAGGCGGCTTTGAAGAGCTCGGATGGAGAGGCTTTTTGCAACCGGAGCTGGAAAAGAAGCTGCCGTTTCCGATAGCAACCCTTCTCACAGGAATCATATGGTCGTGTTGGCATATCCCGCTTTTCTTCATTAAAGGTTCTTCGCAGTCCGCCATAAACTTTATGTTTTTTGTATTTTTCATCGTTGTCACAAGCTTTACGCTTGCCATCATCTTCCGGTTGACAAAGAACGTCTTTGCCTGTGCATTATTCCATGGCTGGGCGAACGTATCCTTTGCCATCTTTGCAATTCAGCCAAGCACAAGCATCATCATCGCTTTTTCAGCGGAAATCTTACTTACAATCGTTATCTACATGATACTGGTTCGGCGAAAACAGATAATTGCCGACAATCCGCGCAGCGCGGAGCACAAGCGGCGGGAGGCAAAGCGGAAAATTCCACCTTCTCCGCCACAAAAGAGCATCTGAAAAGATGCTCTTTTGATTTAGATAAAATTGGAAGTGTGTAAAAGTTAAAACTTAAAACTCGAACCCTTTCCACACCGGCTCGCCGGTATAAGGGTGCGCGGGTTCTTCTCCGTGCAGAACGCGCATCACGGCGCCTGCCAGCTCCTCCTGCTCCATTTCTCCGGGGTATACTGTGATTGGCGCAATCCACCCGCAGCGGGCGCGGATCCCCTCCACGATATCGTCGAAGCGGACGAGCCCGCCGGTCAGCAGGATGCCGTCCACTTTGCCGGAGAGCACGGCGCTCATCGCTCCGATTTCCTTGCAGATTTGATAGATCATCGCGTTCCAAACCAAGACCGCTTTTTTATCTCCCGTTTCCACCATGCGGTGCACCTTCTTTGAATTGGAAGTGCCAAAATGGCTGACGAAACCTCCGGCGCGGGAGCACATGAGCCGCACTTCGTCAAGAGAATGCTCTTCAATATAGTCCAGCAGGCCGAGCACCGGAATACTGCCGATGCGGGTTGGGGAGTAGGGGCCGTCTCCGCCGGAACCGACGTTTCCGTCCACCATTCTGCCGCAATCGTGCGCGTTGATCGTCACGCCGCCGTCGATATGCGCGACCACGAAGCGGCAGTCTTCGTATCGCCTGTCCATAGTTTTTGCGTGATAAGAGGCCACGGCTTTTTGATTCAGAACATGGGACTGTGCGCTGCGATATACTCCGGCGATGCCGGTCAAGCGGGCATAATCGCAGAGTTCGTCGACATTGGTGTGGTTGAGCGTGTACATCTTTCCGCCGTACTCCTTGCAAAGCACATAGGCCAGCAGCACGCCCAGCTTTGCCGCGTGCTCGCTGCCGCCAACCTCGTTCAGCGTGTCGCGATAGAGCCGCTCGTCAATCGGCATGACGCCCGCGCGCTGTGAAAAAGCGCTTCCTCCGCGACCGACAAATACATCCACATCTTTGGGCGTATATCCGTTTTTTTGCAGCATGCTTAAGACAACCTGTTTGCGAAAGGGAAGCTGATCGTTCACCGACGGGTACTGCAGCAGGACAGAGGCGTCGTGAAACTCGCTTTCCTCAAACAGCAAAGTGTCCTCGTCAAACAAGCTGAGTTTCGTAGAGGTCGAACCGGGGTTGATCACCAGTAGTTTCGTCATTATTTTATACTTCTTTCAAATACACTCAGAATTTCAAATGTTATCCGAAATAACGTTTAAAGTCGATTATAGCACATTCGGTTGATATCGGCCGAAGTGATCGGCATTTTTTTCAATATGATGAGAGCGCTTGAAAAGGCGCTCTTTTGATTGGACTGCGCAATATAATAGGACTATACTGTAACCGTATTCTTTTTCAGCAAAGATCGGAGGAACCTATGGAAAACGCAAATCATCTTTACATTCTCTGGACCAACGCGGACATTCTGACTTCGGACAAGATGGTCATGATGTATGCGACCAACAGCATGCTGCACAAATGGTGGGAGGCAGTCACCGTGATCATCTGGGGCGCCACAGCGAAGCTGGCCGCCGAAAACGAGCAGATTCAAACCAGAATCCAGCTGGCGCAGCAGGCGGGCGTGAAGTTTTCCGCGTGCAAAGCCTGCGCGGATCAGCTCGGAACCGCGGACAAGCTGACTGAACTCGGCGTCGAGGTCATCTATTGGGGCACCGGCCTGACGGATATCCTGAAGACCGACGGCAAACTGATTACTATATAAAAGTAAACTCTTCGGGGGAGCAAATCGCGCTGTCTCTCCAGCCATGTGCCGTTTCAGTTCGTCACGACAAAAACAAGAGCGGCCGTTGCTGGCCGCTCTTGCTTTTGATTGACACGATCGTTTCCTCAAATCCAATCCAGGGTTTCCACCGTCCGGTCGCTGACGACGTCGCCGGTGTTCAGCGTGGTTTTGGACTCGATCAGGAGCACCTGCACCTCATCCTCGGCCACGGGCATATGCTCCGCGCCGCGGGGGACGACGATGAATTCTCCGTCGTTTAATACGACGTCCCGATCCCTGAATTTCAGGATGAGCCGCCCTTTCACGACGAGAAACAGTTCGTCTTCCGTTTCGTGCTTGTGCCAGATAAATTCTCCCTTGAGCTTGGCGGCTTTGATGTAGGAGTCGTTAAGTTCGCCGAGAATTTTGGGGCTCCAGCACTCGTGAATCAGGTCCATTTTTTGCGCAATGTTGACTTTATCCATGTGTTTGCCTCCCGGTTTTATATCGATTCGCAGTCGATCGATCTTTGCTTTCGATTTGCAATTACAGTATACATTGTACTATTAAGAAGATACAGTGTGCACGAAATCGGAATCAAGAATATAATGATACCAACAGTATACTGTGAAAGGGGTGTTCGCTCATGAACCCACGCGTCATCTTCCACATAGACGAAATGCAAAAGTGGCGTCTTCTCTTGCACAATGTCCGAAACCTGCTGTCGTCATACGGTGAAACCGCTTCGGAAGTTACGATCGAGGTGCTTGCCAATGCGGAGGCCGTCAAGGGCTACGTGCGCGACGAGGAAGCGGGTCTGCTGGAAAGTATGGAAACGCTGCATCAAAAAGGCGTTGTTTTCACGGCCTGCAACAACGCCCTGCAGGGGCAGAACATTCCCCGGGAACAGCTTTTTGCGTTTGTCATCGTCGTCCCGGCAGGCGTACGCGAACTGACCGACCGGCAGATGGACGGCTATGCATACATTAAACCGTAAAATCGCGCGCAGTTACGCCGGCTCTTCGCGCGTCTTCGAGCCAATCAGCATCATACCGGCGATCACCAGCCCGCCGCCCAGCCACTGAACCAGATCCGTGTTTTCGCGGAGCAGTATGGCCGAGAGCAGCATGGATGTCAGCGGCATCAGCCCCGAAAACGCCGCCGCGGTGAACGCGCCGCAGCGCTTGATGCCCGAGTACCAGCAGATGTATGCCAGCGCGGTGACGAAAAAGCCATACCAGAGCAGCGCGAGCCATTCGGCAGCCCCAATGGACGCAAGCCGCGTAACGGGTCGCTCAAACGCCGCCGGCACGGCGCAAAACAACAGCGCGGCAAAGGTGACCAGCGTCGTCTGCACGAGCGGATCGAGCGGCGCGCCGTCCGCTTCCTTTTGCAAAACCGAGAGGCGGCAGGTGATGTTGAAGATGGATTCGCTTGCCGCGGCGCCGAGCGCCAGCAGATTTCCGACCAAATGCGCGGCATTCAGCCCGCCGACAATGCCGGACAGTCCCTGCACGAGCAGCACGCCGGCGACCGTTGCGGCCATTCCGGTGAGCGCCTTGCCGCCGACCTTTTCGCGCAGCAGCGCCCAGGCGAGAAACGCGGTGATCGCGGGCGTCGCTCCGGTCAGAACGCCCGCCTCGAGCGCGCTCGTCCGGCTGACGCCGTTGAGCAGCAAACAACGAAAGAGAAACATTCCAAACAGCGCCTGCGTCAGCACCGCCCCGATCGTTCGGGGAGTAAGGATGCGAAGCGCATTTCTGAGCCTGTTGAGGCAAATCGGCACGAGAAGCATCAGCGCAAAAAACAGGCTCACGGACGCGATGGTAAACACGCCGAGTCGGTCGGAGATAACCCGCGCGGCGATCACGCTGGTACCCGCCAGCGAAAACGCGCCGACAAAGAAGAGTTTTCCCTGTAACTGAACGGATTTCATAAAGCCCCCATTGCAATTTTCGTATGATTTGATACAATCCTAACCGGATAGCTGGTATTTCTGAATGACCAGATAATGGCAAATATGAGCATACCAGTTCGATTCTATGCAGTTACCATCCATCGACCGTGCGGCGCAGGAGCCGATCCGGCGCCAAATCTATACGCAGTTCAAAGTGCAGATCGCCAGCGGCGCCATGCCGGCAGGGGAGGCGCTGCCTTCCACGCGCCAGCTTGCCGGTGAACTTTCGGTTTCTCGCAGCACCGTCGTAGAGGCGTATGATATGCTGCTTTCGGAAGGATATCTCTCCAGTCGGCAGGGCGCGCAGACGGTCGTTGCGGACGGCCTCGTTCTGGACGCGCCGTCCTTACCGTCCGAACCCGATCCGCCGAGAAAACGCACTCCCGTTCTGGCGGATTTTTCGACCGGCAGGCCGGACCTCGAACAGTTCCCGCGTGCGCTGTGGGGCAGACTGCTTGCCAACGCCGCGCTTGGCCTGCCGCCGGAGCAATATGGCTACACCGGCCCTCAGGGATACGCGCCGCTTCGACAGGAAATCGTCGCCTGGCTTTCGCGCAGCAGGGGACTGGCGGTAAACGCCGCCGACGTCTTCATCACCGCGGGCGCCACGCATGCGCTGCACATCCTCGCGGAACTGCTCTGCCCGGCCGGCGGGCGCGTGCTGATGGAAGACCCGTGCCACAGCGGACTATTCGATATACTCTCCGGCAGCAATCGGGAAATCGTTCCCATATCGGTGGACGATCACGGCATGCAAGCGGACCTGCTGGGCAGCGCAGGGCAGGTCAGCATGATATATGTCACGCCGTCGCATCAGTTTCCGCTGGGCGGCATCCTGCCTGCGTCCCGGCGCGCGGCGCTGGTTCGCTTTGCGCGGGAACGCGGCGCTTTTATCGTCGAGGACGACTATGACAGCGAGTTTCGGTATGAGGGCGCGCCGGTCGCTCCGTTGTATTCGATGGACCCGCAGCGCGTGATATACGTCGGCACCTTCAGCAAGACGCTCTTTCCGGCGCTGCGCATCGGCTTTGCAATCCTGCCGAAATGCTTGCAGGCGCGCTGGCGGGAGTTGCGCACGCACTACGACGTGCAAAATCCGCCGTTTGAGCAGGCGGCGCTTGCCGAGATGCTGCAAACGCGCAGATTCGACCGGCATATCCGCGCCATGCGCAGCCGTTACGGCAGGCGCAGGCAGACGCTGCTGGACGAACTGACCCGTGAATTCGGCAACACCTGGGTCGCCTGCGGAGACGCGGCGGGGCTGCATGTCGCCATTCGGTTTTTGGGCAGGCGATTCGACGATGCGTTTCAGTCGCGCTGTCGGGAAAACGGCGTGCTTGCGGTTCCTCTGGAGACGCACTGCCTCGTAAAAGGGCTGCACGAAGACACGCTTGTGCTCGGTTACGGTCATCTCGAACCGGAGCGAATCGGACCCGCGGTGCGGCAGCTGCGCCTTTTGATGGACGCATAGCGCCTGTGCCGCAAGAGTTTGTTTGACAGCGTTGTTCGCGGATGATACCGTATCTTTACGGACTTGCATCGACGCACCCGATTCGCACGAATTGCGAATGGAAATCGTTCATTACAAAGGAAACAGGCAAATGATCTATCGAAATGCGACCCTCGCGGACATTCCGCAAATCGAAGAACTGCAAAAGAAATACCATGTTTCGTTCATCAGCGAAGAAGACAAAAAAGACGGCTTTGTCACCACGCTGTTTGACGACGCGCTGCTCGGCGAGATCATCGGGACGGAGGACGGAATTGCGCTTGCCTGCGACGGGGAACAGGTCGTCGCCTACGCCATGGCGGCCTCCTGGCAATACTGGAGCAAGTGGCCTCTGTTTCAGCATATGATCGCGGACCTGGAGCATGTAACCTATCTCGGTCAACAGCTTACGACGGAAAATTCGTATCAATACGGACCGGTGTGTATCGATAAGGCATATCGGGGGCAGGGCGTGCTGCAGGAGCTGTTTCTGTTTTCCGCGCGGCAGATGCACAAGCGCTATCCGATTTTGATTACGTTTATCAATCAGGCTAACCCGCGCTCGTTTGCCGCGCATACGAGGAAGGTAGGGCTGGACGTCATCAAGACATTTTCCTTCAACGGCAATCACTATTACGAGCTGGGCTACGAGACCGCAAAGGCGGTTTCCGCCTCTGATGTTTCGGAGGAAACGGACCGCTGAAAACGCTTCCCGGGTTCTTTTCCGCATCCGGCGGCGGAGCGCAGCGGACAGGCGTCAACCCTAGCTGATACACGAAACAGCTGACATGGTATGTTTGACATCCGGAAAGACGAACATCGCGGGAGGTTCGCTATGAGAAAAACGAAAATCGTCTGCACCATCGGACCGGCGAGCGAGAGCGAAGAAACCCTCGTCGCAATGTGCCGCGCCGGCATGAACACGGCGCGTCTGAACTTTTCCCACGGCTCGCACGAGGAGCATCGCCTCCGCATCGAAAAAATCAAGAGCATTCGCGAAACGCTCGACATGCCCATCGCCATCATGCTCGATACAAAGGGGCCGGAGTACCGCATCAAAACCTTTAAAGACGGCAAGATCACGCTCAGCGAAGGGGATACGTTTACATTCACCACCAAAAACGTGCAGGGCACGAAAGAACGCGTCGCGATCAGCTTTCCAAACCTGAGCTGTTCGCTCGAGATCGGGGACCGCATCCTCGTCAACAACGGCCTGCTCATCTTCGAGGTAAAGGAACTGACCGATACCGACACGGTTTGCACCGTCATCGCGGGCGGCGAACTCTCCGACAGAAAGAGCATGAGTTTTCCGAATAAGTGCATCCGTCAGGCGTTTCTCAGCAAGCAGGACAAGGCCGACCTGTTGTTCGGCATTGAAAACGGCGTGGACTACATCGCCGCGTCGTTCGTCTCCACCAAGCAGGATCTGCTCGACCTCAAAGCCTTTCTCGCGGAAAACGGCGGGGAGGACATCGCGCTGATCGCCAAGATCGAAAACCGCACCGGCATCAACAACATCAAAGAGATCTGCGAGGAATGCGAAGGCATCATGATTGGCCGTGGCGACCTCGGCGTGGAGGTCCCGTTTGAAGAGCTGCCGTACATCCAGAAATATCTCGTGACCGAATGCCGCCTGCTCGGCAAGCGCGTCATCACCGCAACCGAGATGCTCGAGAGCATGATCTACAACCCGCGCCCGACGCGCGCGGAGATTTCGGACGTGGCCAACGCCGTCTACGACGGCACGAGCGCCGTCATGCTCTCCGGCGAGACCGCCGCGGGCAAGTATCCCGTGGAATCCGTCGCAACCATGGCGAAGATCGCCGAGGAGACGGAGCGGCACATCCACTACGACAAACGGTTTCGCAGCACGGAGTTCATCATCAAAAACACGGTGGACGCGATTTCGCACGCCACCTGCGGCATGTCCATCGATCTGAGTGCGGACGCGATCGTCGCCTGTACGCTGACCGGTATCACGGCGCGCATGATCTCGCGCTTTCGCCCGCCGGTGGATATCATCGGCCTGACCACGAACCGGAAGGTCTGGTACAAGCTCGCGCTGAGCTGGGGCGTCACACCCGTGATGAGCGGAACCTTCACCTCGACGGACGTGCTGTTTTATCACGCAACAGAGACGGCAAAGCGCGTCTTCGACCTGAAGACCGGCGATCACATCATCATCACCGGCGGAAACGTAAGCGGGGCCTCCGGCAATACGAGCCTGATCAAGGTGGAGACGATCTGACGCCGCCTGCGGCAGCGGCGCCGGCAAGGCAACCCCGGTCAAAGCCTGCGCAATTCGATTCGGTCAGGCAGGGGTTCGCGCCCGAATGGACTGCATGAAAATTCGCATCAAACGGGTGCATAGAGATTAAGGCTTCGTAAAAAATCCGCCAAATCGCTTATATATTAAGAAATAGGTCTTGACACCCCCGGAAAATATATGTTATATTGTTCGAAATTCTGATATAAACATGCAATGAAAGAGACATGCTGTTTGCAGGTTCGTCTTCAGAGAGTCGGTGGCTGGTGTAAACCGACGGCGAAGCGGGCAGCGGATCCCTCCCGAGCAGAGACGCTGAAGCATAGTAAGCGTATTACGGCAGGCACCGTTATATGCCAGGGTTTGATAGAACCCGGATAAAGAGGATCAGTGCGTTCCCGGCGATGCGTCAGAGAACACGAGATCAAATTGAGTGGTACCGCGAGGATGAATCCGTCCCCGTCTCAAAATGAGACGGGGATTTTTTGTAACCGAAAACAGGGCGATCGGCTTCGCCCGCAAGGCAGGAGGCACAGGCATGAGCAAAGTATATTTACTGGATTCGACGCTGCGCGACGGCGCGCAGAGCGTCGGCATCTCTTTTTCCGTACAGGATAAACTCAAGATCGCCCGCATTCTCGACGAGCTTCAGGTGGACTATATCGAGGCGGGCAACCCCGGCTCCAACCCGAAGGACATGGAGTTTTTCGAGCGCCTGCGCGAGCATCCGCTCAGGCATTCCAGGGTGACCGCATTCGGCGCGACGCGCAAGAAAAACACGCCGGTCGAACAGGACGCAAACCTGCGCTCTCTGCTTGCCGCCGGGACGGACTGCGTCTGCATCTTCGGCAAGTCCTGGGACGTCCATGTGACGGACATCCTGCGCGCGGAGCTTTCGGAAAATCTCTCGATGATTCGCGACACGGTGCGCTATATGAAGGAAAAAGGCAAGGAAGTCGTCTACGACGCGGAGCACTTTTTTGACGGCTACCGCGCGAACCCCGACTATGCGCTCGCCACGCTGCAGGCGGCGTATGACAGCGGCGCGGACTGCCTCTGCCTCTGCGACACAAACGGCGGAAGCTTTCCGGACTTTGTGCAGAGCGTGACCGCGCTGGTCAAAGAGCGCTTTCCGGTCGCAATCGGCATCCACGCGCACGACGACGCGGGCATGGCCGCGGCAAACAGCGTGCTTGCCGTCGAGGCGGGCGCCACGCACGTGCAGGGCACGCTCGCGGGATTCGGCGAGCGCTGCGGCAACGCAAACCTTTCCACGGTGCTGGCAAACCTGCAGCTCAAGCTCAAATACGACTGCGTGCCGGCCGAGGCGCTGGAGCGACTTACGAGTACGGTCCATGAGGTGGCCGATATCTCCAACATCAGCGTCGGCAAAAACATGCCGTATGTAGGCGCGAACGCGTTTGCGCACAAGGGCGGCATGCATGTCGACGGCGTGATGAAGAATTCGCTTACGTTTGAGCATGTCTCCCCGTCCGCGGTCGGAAACAGCCGCCGCGTGATGATGTCCGAAGTGGCGGGCCGGAGCGCAATCCTCGAAAAGGTCAAGGGATTCTATCCCGAGATCAAAAAGGACTCCGAGGAGGCCACGAAGATCATCGACATGGTCAAGCACATGGAACACCAGGGCTATCAGTTTGAGGGCGCGGAGTCGTCCTTCGAACTGGAGGTGCGAAAGCTCCTCGGTACGCGCCCGAAGTTCTTTGAACTGCAAATGCTCAGCGTTGTGGACGAACAACAGCCCGAAACCCATAAAAAGCCGTCGTTTGCGACCATCAAAGTCCTCGTCTGCGATCAATTGGAGATCACCGCGGCGGAGGGCATCGGTCCGGTCAACGCCATAGACGCAGCCTTACGAAAAGCCTTGGAGGTATTTTATCCAGAAATCGGAGAAATCCGGTTGACGGATTACAAGGTACGCGTGCTCGACAGCGAGAGCGCAACGGCCGCGAAGGTAAGGGTGCTCATCGAATCGACCGACGGGCACGAATACTGGACCACCGTAGGCGTCGCCGTAGACATCATGCAGGCAAGCACGCACGCGCTGATGGACTCCATCGAATACAAGCTGCTCAAATCGCAGGCAAAGGCCGAGATCGTAAGCAGCCGGACGGAGACGGCGTAATAAAAGACTTTTTACCGGGACGCCCGCATCAAAAAAGACTTGCTGACAAGGTTCTTTCGGATACGGAATCGTCTCGCCGATATGGAAAGGGGTACCCAGTTTATGAAACTCACAGGAGCGCAAATCCTGATCGAATGTCTGGTGGAGCAGGGGGTCGACACCGTGTTCGGCTACCCGGGCGGCTCCGTCCTCAACATCTACGACGAACTCTATAAAAGCAGCGACAGAATCCGCCATATCCTGACCTCGCACGAGCAGGGCGCGGCGCACGCCGCAGACGGTTATGCGCGCGCAAGCGGCAAGGTCGGCGTCTGCATCGCAACGTCCGGCCCGGGCGCGACGAACCTCGTCACCGGCATCGCGACGGCGTATCTCGACAGCGTGCCGGTCGTCTTCATCACCGGCAACGTCAACGTAAACCTGATCGGCAAAGACAGCTTTCAGGAGGCGGACATCACCGGCATCACCACGCCGATTACCAAGCACAACTACATTGTAAAGGACGTTCGCGAACTTGCCGATATCGTGCGGGAAGCGTTTCAGATCGCACGCTCCGGCAGGCCGGGTCCGGTGCTGGTGGACATTCCGAAAAACGTGACCGCGGAAAAAGCGGACTATACGTTTGTTCCCTGCGGCAAGGCCTGTGAAGCCGACGTGCTGAGCGCGGAGGCGGAGGCGGGCGTGGAGACGCTGGCCGATATGATTCGCGAGAGCGAAAAAGTATTCGTGCTCTGCGGCGGCGGCGCGCTCAAATCCGGCGCTTCGGAAGAGATCCGGCGGCTTGCCGACCTGATCAAATCCCCGGTCGGCACGACGTTGATGGGCGTCGGCGCGTTTCCGTCCTCGCACCCGAACTTCACGGGGCTCATCGGCATGCACGGAACGCGGGCGACCAACGTCGCCGTTTCCGAGAGCGATCTGTTCATCGCGCTCGGCAGCCGCTTCAACGACCGCGTGACGGGGGATGTGCAGAAGTTCAGCAGAAAAGCGAAGATCGTCCAGATCGACATAGACGCGGCGGAGATCAACAAAAACGTTCGCACGGCGCACCACATCCTCGGAAACGTGAAGAGCGTGCTCGCCAGACTGCTGAAGTTGCTCGAGGCCGATCCGGTGGATACGGAAGAGCGCGAGACGTGGCTCGGCTCCATTCAGGCGCTGAAGCTGCCTGTGCGCGCGGCCCGACACGCGGGCTTTTCGCCAAAGGCGGTGTTAAACGCCGTGTATGCGCAGTCTCCGAAGGACACGATCGTCGTCACCGACGTCGGCCAGCATCAGCTCTGGGCGGCCCGCTACTATAACTATGATCAGCCGGACACCTACATCTCCTCCGGCGGATTCGGCACGATGGGCTACGGCGCGGGCGCGTCCATGGGCGCGGCGCTGGCAAGGCCGGACCGAAGGGTTGTGCTCATCACCGGCGACGGCAGCTTCCGCATGAACAGCAACGAGATGGCGACGATGGAGCACTACGGCATCCCGGTGATCATTCTCGTGATGAACAACGGCGTGCTCGGCATGGTTCGCCAATGGCAGACCGTGTTTTACCAGAAACGCTATTCGCAGACGAACCTCGACCGCGGACCGGATTTTCCGAAACTTGCGGAGGCATACGGCATCCACGGCTGCTCCGTCTGCACGCTCGACCAGTTTGAGCAGGCGTTTGCCGAGGCGCTCGCCTCCGGCAAACCCGCGCTGATCGACTGCCGCATCGGCTGCGACGAGTCGGTGACCCCGATGGTCGCGCCCGGCAAACCGATTACGGAATTTGTTCTGCACGAAAACGACGACAGCAAAGAAGAAGGGGGCAATTAAATCCTATGCGCAGCGATGAAGTCAAACTGAATGCGGAGCGCGCTCCGCACCGCTCGCTGTTTAAGGCGATGGGGTATACGGACGAGGAGCTCAGCCGCCCGCTGATCGGCATTGCCAACCCCAAGAGCGAAATCGTCCCCGGGCACTTTCACCTCAACCAGATTGCGGACGCGGTAAAAGCCGGCATCCGCATGGCAGGCGGCACGCCCGTCGAGTTCGGCACCATCGGCGTTTGCGACGGCATCGCCATGGGGCACAAGGGCATGCACTATTCGCTCGCCAGCCGCGAGATCATCGCGGACGAGTGCGAGATCATGGCCGAGGCGCATCGCTTCGACGGCATGGTGTTCATGCCCGGCTGCGACAAGATCATCCCCGGCATGCTCATGGCGGCGGCGCGGATCGATCTGCCAGCCATCGTGGTTACGGCCGGCGCGATGCTCTCCTATCAGAGCAACGGCAAAAACCTCGACCTCAACAGCGTATTCGAGGCGGTCGGCGCCTATAAGGCGGGCAAGGCGACGGACGAAGAACTCGCGTTTTGCGAAAACAACGCCTGCCCGAGCTGCGGCTCCTGCTCCGGCATGTTCACGGCCAACTCCATGGCCTGCCTGAGCGAGGCCATCGGCATGGCGCTGCCCGGCAACGGCACGATTCCGGCGGTCTACGCCGAGCGGTTGCGCTTGGCCAAGCACGCCGGCATGCAGATTGTAGAGCTTGTCAAAAAGGACATCCGCCCTTCGCAGATCCTCACCGAGCAGGCGTTTACCAATGCGCTGACGGTGGATATGGCGCTCGGCTGCTCCACAAACTCCGTGCTGCATCTCACCGCCATCGCGCGCGAAGCGGGCGTAAAGCTCAACATCGATCTGATCAACGAAATCAGCGCGCGCGTGCCGAATCTCTGCCGCCTCGCGCCTTCCGGTCCGCACCACATCGAGGACCTCTATCATGCGGGCGGCGTATCGGCCGTCATCAATGAGCTGATCAAGTGCGGCTACTACGAGGGGTCAAACATGACCGTGCTCGGCGTTTCGATGGCAGAGGCGGTGGAGCATGCGGCCATCCGCAACAAAGCCGTGATTCACACCTGTGACGCGCCGTATTCCAAGACCGGCGGCATCGCGATTCTCAAAGGCAACATCGCGCCCGACGGAGCGGTGGTCAAGCGCGCGGCCGTACTGGAAAACATGATGCAACATAGCGGTCCCGCGAAGGTGTTCAACTCGGAAGAAGAAGCGATCAAGGCCATCTACGGCATGCAGATTCAGCCGGGCGACGTGGTCGTCATCCGCTACGAGGGTCCCAAGGGCGGCCCCGGCATGCGCGAAATGCTCGGGCCGACGTCCGCCATCGCGGGCATGGGCCTCGACAGCACGGTGGCGCTGATTACGGACGGACGCTTCTCCGGCGCGTCGCGCGGCGCGGCCATCGGGCACGTTTCGCCCGAGGCGGCGAGCGGAGGCAATATCGGGCTGCTGATCACCGGCGACATCATCGACATCGATATCCCGGCCGGCAAGCTCAGCGCGCAGGTGAGCGAGGAAACGTTTGCCGAGCGCAGAAAGAGCTGGAAAGCGCCCGAACCGAAGATCAAAAAAGGATATCTCGCGCGCTATGAGCGCATGGTCTCCTCTGCCTCGGAAGGAGCGGTCGTCAAGTAAAAACGACCGCCGGGAAAGGGGAGCGCAGATGAGAGAGATCCGGATATTCGACACCACCCTGCGGGACGGCGAGCAGTCTCCCGGGTGCAGCATGAATCTCAAGGAAAAGCTCGACATGGCGCGCCAGCTCGAATCCCTCGGCGTACACGTCATCGAAGCGGGCGTCGCCTCCGCGTCGCAGGGAGATTTCAACTCAGTCCGCGCGGTCGCAAAGGAACTTCGAAGCGCACGGGTGACAAGCATGTCCCGCGCGCTGGCAAAGGACATCGACAGCACCTGGGAAGCGCTCCGCCACGCGAAATGCCCGCGCATCCATCTGCTGCTGCCGACGTCGGACATCCTGTTGGAGAGCAGGCTCAAAAAATCTCGTCAAGAGGTGCTGGAGCAGACGGCGGAGATGGTTCGCTACGCGAAAAAGCTCTGCGAGGATGTGGAGCTCTCCGCGGAGGACGCGACCAGAAGCGATCCGGCGTTTCTCGCAAAGGTGTTTGAAACGGCAATCGCTGCCGGCGCGACGGTGGTCAACATACCCGATTCCATCGGATATACGACGCCGGAGGAATACGGAAACCTGATCCGGTTTTTGCGCGGCTCCGTCAAGGGCGCCGAACACGTCGCATTCTCCAGCCACTGCCACAACGATCTGGGACTGGCGGTAGCCAACTCGCTCTTGGCGATTCTGGCGGGCGCAACCGAGGTGCAGTGCACGATGAACGGCATCGGCGAGCGCGCGGGAAACGCCGCGCTGGAAGAGATCGTCATGGCGCTGAAAGTTCGCTCGTCCTACTACGGCGCGGACACGGACATCGACACTGCGCAGATCTATAAGACGAGCAGACTGCTCAGTACGATCACCGGCGTCAAGGTGCAGCCGAATAAAGCCATCGTCGGCGAAAACGCCTTTGCGCAGGAGAGCGGCATTTTGCCGGTCGGAACGCTTTCTGTCAATCTATCCTACGAGGCCATGCGGCCCGAAGCGATTGGGTTGACCACGAATCACATCGTGCTCGGCAAGCATTCCGGCAGACACGCGTTCAACGACCGCGTGCGGGAGCTGGGGTACAGCGTAACCCTCGACATCTCGAACACGCTGTTCAAGCAGTTCAAGGATCTGGCGGACAAGAAAAAGACCGTGTCGGATCGGGACATCGAGGCGCTGGTGCGCAGCATCCTCGCGCAGGAGATTCCCAAGAGCTACGCGCTGGAGCGCTACGTCATCAACTCCGGCAACACGATTACGCCGACCTCCAGCATCTCGCTTACCGGCGCGGACGGCGCGAGGGTGGAAAAGGTGGCGATCGGATTCGGTCCCGTGGACGCTTCGTTCAACGCGATCAACAAGATCGTAGGAAAGCAGGTCAAGCTGGAGGAGTACTCCATCGGCGCGGTCACGGAAGGCCGCGACGCACAGGGGGAGGTCAGCGTCAAGATCAGCAGCGAAGGCGCGGTGGCAAAGGGCTACGGCCTGAGTACGGACGTCATCGAGGCGAGCATCCTTGCCTACATCAACGCAATCAATAATTTAATCTATGAAACCACCCGGGAGGAGCAGTAACAGTATGGGAATGACAATGACGCAGAAGATTCTCGCGGCGCACGCGGGGCTCGATCATGTCAGCGCGGGGCAGCTGATCAAGGCGAAGGTCGATCTGGTGCTCGGCAACGACATCACGGCGCCCGTCGCCGTCAACGAATTCGAAAAAGCGGGGATCGAAACGGTATTTGACCGCGACAAAATCGCGCTGGTCATGGACCACTTCACCCCGAACAAGGACATCAAGGCCGCAGAGCAGGTCAAGGTTGTGCGCGATTTTGCAAAGAAGTACAAGATCACGAACTTCTTCGACGTCGGCAAGGTCGGCGTAGAGCACGCGCTGCTGCCGGAGATGGGCCTCGTCAAGCCCGGCGACCTGGTCATCGGCGCGGACTCGCACACCTGCACCTACGGCGCGCTCGCCGCGTTTTCCACCGGCGTAGGCAGCACCGACATGGCCGCCGGCATGGCGACCGGCATGTGCTGGCTGAAGGTGCCGACCGCGATGCGCTTTGTGCTCACCGGCAAGCTCAAGCCCTGGGTATCCGGCAAGGACGTCATCCTCCACATCATCGGCATGACCGGCGTGGACGGCGCGCTGTATCAGTCCATGGAGTTCACGGGCGAGGGACTTGGCAGCCTGACCATGGAGGACCGCCTCTGCATGGCGAATATGGCCATCGAAGCGGGCGCGAAAAACGGCATTTTCGACTACGACGAAAAGACCGCTCAGTATGCAAAAGAGCACGGCTGCGCGGACTGGACGGTATACAAGGCCGACGCGGATGCGGAATATACCCAAACCTACGAAATCGACCTTAGCGCCATCGAACCGACGGTATCCCTGCCGCATCTGCCGGAAAACGCAAAGCCGGTCTCCGACGTGGGCGAGATCACCATCGACCAGGCGGTCATCGGCAGCTGCACCAACGGCAGAATCGAAGACCTCCGCGCGGCGGCGAAGATATTCGAGGGCAAGCACGTACACGAAAACGTGCGCTGCATCGTCATCCCCGCCACGCAGAAGATCATGCTGCAGGCGATGGACGAAGGCCTGGTCAAGACGTTTATCGAGGCCGGCTGCGCGGTGAGCACTCCTACCTGCGGGCCATGCCTCGGCGGACACATGGGCATCCTCGCCAAAGGCGAGCGCGCCGTTGCGACCACGAACCGCAACTTTGTAGGCCGCATGGGCAGCACCGGCTCCGAGGTATACCTCGCGTCCCCGGCGGTCGCCGCGGCGTCCGCCATCGCCGGCAAACTCGTCACACCCGAATCCGTGTTAGGAGGCAAAGCATGAACGCAACAGGAACCGCCATCAAATATGGCGACAATATCGATACGGACGTGATCATCCCCGCGCGCTATCTCAACACGAGCGACCCCAAAGAGCTCGCAAGCCACTGCATGGAGGACATCGACAAGGGGTTCCTTTCGCGCGTGCAGCCCGGTGACATCATGGTCGGCGGCAAAAACTTCGGCTGCGGCTCCTCGCGCGAGCACGCGCCGATCGCCATCAAGGAATCCGGCATCAGCTGCGTCATCGCGTCGACGTTTGCGCGCATCTTCTACCGCAACGCCATCAACATCGGGCTGCCGATCGTGGAATGTCCCGAGGCGAGCGAGAAGATTCAGGCGGGGGACAAGGTCAGCGTGGACTTCGACACGGGCGTTATCACAAACGTCACCCGCGGCGAAACCTATCAGGGCGAACCGTTCCCGTCGTTCATTCAGGGCATCATCGCCGCGGGCGGGCTCATGAACGCAATCAAGGCCGGCGCGCTGTAAGGGGGAAGACTGCCATGCATTACAACATTGCGGTCATCCGCGGCGACGGCATCGGCCCCGAAATCGTCGGCGAGGCGATCCGCGCGCTCGACGCGGCGGCCAAACGATTTGGCTTCACGCTGAACTATCAGGACGTTTTGATGGGCGGCTGCGCCATCGACAAGACCGGCGTGCCGCTTCCCGAAGAAACGATAACCGTCTGCAAGAGCAGCGACGCCGTTCTGCTCGGCGCGGTCGGCGGCCCGAAATGGGACACGCTGCCGGGGCATCTGCGTCCCGAAGCGGGGCTGCTCGGCATCCGCGCGGCGCTGGGGCTCTATGCAAACCTTCGCCCGGCGGTGCTGTTTGCGCCGCTCAAGGACGCCTGCCCGCTGAAAGCGGAGATCGTAGCGGGCGGTCTGGACATCCTGATGGTACGCGAGCTCACCGGCGGCATCTATTTCGGCGAGCGCGGCAGAACCACAGGCGCAAACGGCGAAGAAGCCTACGACACCGAGCGCTACTCCGTCATGGAGGTGGAGCGCATCGGGCGCATCGGCTTCGAGGCCGCGAAAAAGCGCGGCAGCAAGCTAACCAGCATCGATAAGGCGAACGTGCTCGAAAGCTCCCGCCTCTGGCGCGAGACGATGCACCGCCTTGCCAAGGAGTATCCGGACGTGGCGTATGACGACATGCTCGTGGATAACTGCGCCATGCAGCTCGTTCGTAATCCCGCGCGTTTCGACGTGGTGGTCACAAGCAATATGTTCGGGGACATTCTTTCGGACGAGGCGAGCATGATCACCGGCTCCATCGGCATGCTGCCCTCGGCCTCGCTCGGCGACGGTACACTGGGGCTTTACGAGCCGATCCACGGCTCCGCGCCGGACATCGCGGGGACGGACGCGGCGAACCCGCTGGCGACCATTCTCTCGACCGCGATGATGCTGCGCTATTCGCTGAACCAGCCTGTGGCTGCTGACGCGATCGAGCGCGCCGTACAGAAGACGCTGGAAGAGGGCTGGCGCACCGCGGACATCGCGGCGGGCAAAGAACACATCGGCACGCGGCAGATGGGGGACATCGTCTGCCGGATGATCGAAACGGCATAAGGAAGGTGTGTTACAATGGAAGGAAGACCCATGAAACTGACGATGTCCGTTCTCGTGAAAAACCATGCGGGCATCCTGTATAAAGTCGTCGGCCTGTTTTCAAGGCGCGCATACAATATCCACAGCCTCGCGGTCGGCACGACGAGCGATCCCGCGGTTTCGCGCATGACCATCGTGGTGGACGGGGACGAGGATATCTTCGAGCAGGTGGAAAAACAGCTCTGTAAGCTCATCGACGTCATCGAGGTCAAAATCCTGACCGAAGGCGAGTTCATCAACCGGGAGCTGATCCTTCTCAAGGTGAACGCGACCTCGGAAAATCGCTCGGATCTTCTCCAGATCACGAAGATCTTCGGCGCGAAGGTCATCGACGTGTCCCACGAGATGCTCATCGTGGAATACGCCGACACCTCCGATCAGGTCAAGCGACTCGAAGGCATGCTGGAACGCTACGGCATCCGTGAAACGGTGCGCACAGGCACCATCGCCATCGAAAACGCCCACGTGATGACGGGCAAGCAGGACTAAACGCCGTTTCATGCCAACAAGGCATGTGATGACGCGAAATAAATCATGCAGGCGAAAGCCGAGCATTCAGAAAGTTGGAGGACAAATCCCATGGCTAAAATGTATTACGAAAGCGACTGCAATCTCGCGCACCTCAAGAACAAGACCGTCGCGGTCATCGGCTACGGCAGCCAGGGCCATGCGCACGCGCTCAACCTCAAAGAGAGCGGCGTCAACGTCATCGTCGGTCTCTACGAAGGCAGCAAATCCTGGAAGATCGCCGAGGAAGCGGGACTCCGGGTCGCAACCGCGAAGGACGCGGCGAAGGAAGCGGACGTGGTCATGATCCTCGTCAACGACGAAAAGCAGGCCACGCTCTATGCCGAAAGCATCGCAGACGGCCTGACCGAAGGCAACACGCTGGTGTTTGCGCACGGCTTCAACATCCATTACGGCCAGATCGTGCCGCCCGCATACGTGGACGTCATCATGGTCGCCCCGAAGGGCCCGGGCCACACCGTTCGCAGCGAATATCAGCGCGGCGCGGGCGTGCCGTCCCTCATCGCGGTGCATCAGGACTACACCGGCAAAGCCAAGGAAACCGCGCTTGCTTACGCAGCCGGCATCGGCGCGGCGCGCGCGGGCATCCTCGAAACCACATTCCGTCAGGAGACGGAGACCGACCTCTTCGGCGAGCAGGCCGTGCTCTGCGGCGGCGTTACGGAGCTCATGCTGGCGGGGTTTGAAACGCTGGTCGAGGCGGGTTATGCGCCGGAAAACGCGTATTTCGAGTGCATCCACGAGATGAAGCTCATCGTAGACCTCATCTATGCGGGCGGCTTCGAGCGCATGCGCTACTCCATCAGCGACACGGCGGAATACGGCGACTACGTCACCGGCAAGCGCATCATCACCGAGGAAACGCGCAAGGAGATGAAGCGCGTGCTCACCGAGATTCAGGACGGCACGTTCGCCCGCAACTGGATTCTCGAAAACCGCGTCGGCCGTCCGCACTTCAACGCCATGAAGCGCCAGCAGGCTGAGACCGAACTTGTCAAGGTCGGCCAGCAGCTCAGAAGCCAGATGACCTTCCTGAAAAAGTAATGAAGCGGAGATGACGTCCGGCAGTTCTGCCGCCGACGTTATTTCCGAAGAAGCGACAAAGGAGTATTCGATTGAGCGATCTTTCCAAGGCGAAGCTGCTTCTCGGCTCGCTGACGGTATATCGGTCTTTGCTGTCGGACGAAACGGTGTCCCGCTTTCTCGGCCTTCTATCGGACGCTGAGGGCGGAGACGCCGCTTCGTTCTGCCAAGCGTATGCCGCGTTTTTCAAGTGTCTCTCCGAGCAAAGTGCGGCGCTGGACTTCGCCGCGCATCTCGAAACACTCGTGCGGTACGATGACAACGCGTTTTCGCGCGCGGCGGCGCGCGGAGTGGACGGGGCGGCCTACCGCCTGCTGAAGCAGGCGGCGCAGTTCGATCTCGAAGCGCTCAGCCTCGCCGCCGGAATCACCGCGTCGGCGCTCAAGTCGGACGCGCGTCTGCGCGCAGACGCCGCAGCCGCGGAGCTGATCGACCCTCTGCCGACATTTTTGAGCGAGCGCGCGCTGTTCCGGCAGGACGCCGCGTCGACCGTCGCAGAGCTTGAGGCGTTTTATCAGAAAAACGGATACGGCATATTCGCCGCGTTCGGCGCGTTCCGCTGGCTGGGCAGCCTCGTCGGCGTGCCGCATCCCGACCCTGTTCGGCTATCCGCCCTCAAGGAATACGAGTATGAGCGCGGGGTTGTCGCATCCAACACGCTGGACTTCGTCGAAGGCCGCGGCGGCGGCAACCTGCTGCTCTACGGCGACCGCGGCACGGGCAAAAGCAGCACGATCAAAGCGCTTGGCAACGAATACCGCGCGCGGGGGCTGCGCATCGTGGAGGTCCCGAAGGAGCACATTACGGACCTGCCGGACATTCTTGAACTCCTTCGCAACGCGCCGCAGCGGTTTATCCTCTTTCTCGACGATCTGACCTTTTCCTCGGACGATGCGGCGTTTTCCGCGCTCAAGTCTATCCTCGAGGGCGGCGTCATCGCGCGGCCGGAGAACTGCCGCGTATACGCGACCTCCAACCGGAGGCATTTGGTGAAAGAGTCCTTCTCCGAGCGCGATGTGGACGACGTGCACGCCGGGGACACGATGCAGGAAAAGCTCGCGCTCTACGACCGATTCGACCAGACGGTGAACTTCTTTGCGCCGGATCAGGCAAGATATCTCGCCATTGTCCGCGCGCTGGCCGAAGAATGCAAGCTCATGGCGACGCAGGACGCGCTGGAGCGCGGCGCGGTGCAGTGGGCTATCCGCGCGGGCGGAAGGTCGCCGCGCACGGCGAAGCAATATGTGGAGTGGGCGGCTTCACGGCTGCAAAAAGGCGAAGCGATACTGGATTGACCCGGCAATCGTTCAGCTTGCCGCGCAGCTCGGTCTTCTGCGCAAAACAACCGGCGATCCTGACACGCCGGCTGTTTTTTGAAAAGACGGGCCAATTCCCACCAGACGAGAGTTTAAGGAGATTTATTTCCTTTGGAAACAAGCAAGCGCAACAACTTTGTCCGCACGCTCACGGCGGCGTTCCCGCATACGATTCCCGTTCTCGCAGGTTTTTTGGTGCTAGGCATGGCGTACGGCATGCTCATGCTCAAAAACGGATACGGCCCGCTCTGGTCGGTTCCCATGAGCGCGATCGCCTTCTGCGGCAGCATGCAGTTCGTCGCCATCACGCTGCTGACGACGGCGTTCCGTCCGGTGGAGGCGCTGCTTTTGAGCTTTCTCGTCAACGCGCGCCATCTGTTTTACGGGCTGTCGATGCTGGAAAAGTATAAGGGATTCGGCAAAGTCAAAGCGTTCTTAATCTATACGCTCTGCGACGAGACGTTTTCCATCGTTTCATGCGTAACGCCGCCGGAGGGCGTCGAACCAAAGGGATTCTATCTGTCGATCTCGCTGCTGCATTACTGTTACTGGATCGTCGGCACGTTTCTCGGCGGCGTGCTGGGAAACCTGGTCACATTCAACATGCTGGGGCTGGATTTCGCGCTGACGGCGCTGTTTGTCGTGCTGTTTATCGAGCAGATGAAGAAGAGCGGAAATCGAATCTTCGGCTTCATCGGCATCGGCGCGGCGCTGGCGGCGCGGCTGGTCTTCGGCGCGGAAAACATGGTCCTTCCGGCGCTTGCCGCGATTCTGGTGATCCTGATTGCAGGGAGGACAAAGCTATGCCGCTGACGCCGACGGAGTATATCATCATCGTATTCGCCGTCGCGCTCGGCGCTATGGCGACGCGATTTGCGCCGTTTGTGCTCTTTCCCGAGGGGAAAAAGCCGCCGCAGATCGTCGCCTATCTCGGAAATGTGCTCCCCCCGGTCATGATGGGTCTGCTCGTCGTGTATTGCCTCAAGGACGTGCCGGTTCTCGCTGCCCCGCATGGGTTGCCGGAACTGATCGCGATCGTCTTCGTCGTGGGAATTCACCTCTGGCGCAACAACGTGCTGCTCAGCATCGGCAGCGGCACGATTCTTTACATGCTGCTCGTACAGAAAGTGTTCGGCGCATAGCGGCACCGAGCGCGGGGAAGGAGCGTTATGGAGGAAATAAAACCGGGACGATACCGGCACTTTAAGGGAAAGGAATACGAGGTGCTGTTCCTCGCAAAGCACTCGGAAACACTCGAAGAGATGGTCGTCTATCGCCAGCTCTATGGCAAGCGCGGCATCTGGGTGCGTCCCGCCGCCATGTGGAACGAAATTGTCGAACATAACGGCGAACGAACGCGCCGGTTTACCCGCCTTGATGGGGAATAAAACGAACCAAATCGCCTTTTTATACAGTAAATTGCAGTTCTTGTAATATTCATTTTTCGCTTGCTATGCACTGAGCAAAACAGTATGATGATATTGACGTTGTTTAAGATTTGATAATTGCGCGACAGACTTTGAAACAGCGGCGTCTCGCCGCAGCCGTGACTGCCTATGAAAGACATCCAGCCTGCACGCCATGCAAAAAAAAGAAACGCGCTCGGCAGATCGCTGTATATCACGGCGGTCTATGCATTGGCCGGCTATATCTGGATCTTCGCCTCGGAGTACGTCATGGCCAGTGCCCTTTCGGAAAGCCGGCGGTTGTTTGAGATCAGCATTCTGAAAGGTCTGGGGTTTGTCACCGTCACTGCAATTCTGCTCTTTCTTCTCGTCTTTACCAATATCCGTAAGATCATTCGCGAAAGCGAATCCCGCGAAAAGAGCGAGACCGCGCTCAAAGAAGCGCAGCAGCTGGCGCATGTCGGCAGTTTTTCCTATGACGCAAAAACGAAGCTGTTCGAGTGTTCGGACGAAGCAAGGCACATCCTAGGCCTGGAAGAAAACAGGTTTCCGTTTGCATTCGATACGATTCTGAGCCATATCAAAAGCGGCGACCGCGAGCGCGTCGGTTCACTGGTGCAAAAGGCGGTGCTTGCCGCAGAAGACGCCTCGTTCAGCTGCAGCGTTGTTCAATCGGACGGTTCGGATCGAACGGTCTATACTAAATTGCAGTCCATTCCGCTGTCGGACAGCACCTATCCGCACGTGGTCGGCGCCATACAGGATGTGACGGATCGAATGCAGGCGGAAGCCGCCGCCCGCGAGAACGAGGCGATCTATAAAGCCCTGATCAATTCCAGCTACGATCTGGTCTATCTCAAGGACAGTTCGCTTCGATACATCTCCGTGAATACCAATATGCAGCGTTATTACGGCTGTTCGGAAGATGAGCTGATCGGCAAAACGATCGACGCGATCAAACCCGGTCCGGAGTCGCGCCTCTGGGAGGCGAGGGACCGCAGCGTGCTCAACAGCGGCAGCCCGCTGTATATCGAAGACTCCAGCGATGGACGCGTGTTTGAAACCATCATCTTCCCGGTCGATATGACGGGCGACAAACACGGCGTCGGCGGGATTTCGCGCGATATCACGCAGCGAAAACAAATCGAAGCGGCCGTAGCGCTGGAGCGCGACCGCGCGCAAACTTATTTTGACATCGCTTCCATCATCATCGTTGCGTTCGACATGGACGCCCACGTGACGTTGATCAACCAGACAGGCTGCGAAAAGCTCGGGCTCGAGAAGAGCGAAATCATCGGAAAAGCCTGGATCGAGCACTTCGTTCCGGAAGATGATCGCAAGGAATTGTACGATTTGATCGATCAGATATACGACGGCACGATTCAAAAAACCGCAGTTCACGAAAACAGGATCATCAACGCGCAGGGAGAAATCCGCATTTTCGAATGGCGGAATACCATTCTGCGCGATGCCCGCGGCCAGGCGACAGGGCTGCTCGCCGCCGGCGTGGACATCACCGACCTTCGGCATGCGATGCAGGCGCTCAGCGAAAGCGAGCGCAGCAAGAGCGTGCTGCTCTCCAACCTGCCGGGCATGGCATACCGCTGCGCATACGACCAGAACTGGACGATGCAGTTCGTCTCCAGCGGATGCTTTGAGCTCACCGGCTATCTGCCGGAGGAACTGATCGACAACGCCTGCATCTCCTTTAACGACATCATCTGTCCGGAATATCGGGAACCGATCTGGGAAGAGAGCTTCGACAATCTCGCAAAGCGCGAAAGCAACCGCTACGAATACGAAATTCTGACCGCATCCGGAGAGCGAAAATGGGTGCTCGATATCAATCAGGGCGTATGGGACGAGTCCGAAACGCTGATCGCGCTCGAAGGCATCATCATCGACATCACGCAGTCCAAGCTCCAGTTTTTACAGATTCAGTATCTGAGCAATCACGATCAACTCACGGGCCTTCACAACCGCCAGTACTATGACAATGCGAAAAAGAAGCTGGATCATGACGCGTATTATCCGCTCTCCGTATTCCTTCTGGACATCAACGGACTGAAGCTCATCAACGACGCCTTCGGATACGACACGGGCGATCGGATGATTCAAACGACCGCTTCGGTACTCAAGGCAAACATCCTGCCCAAGGAAATTCTGGCGCGTCTTGGCGGCGACGAATTCGGCATTCTGATGCCGAATACGGATGCGCTGGCCTGCGCGGAACGCATGCAAACGCTCAAAAACGCGTTTACCGCGCACAATTCCGTTGTCAAGGATCGCGCCATGGTCATCACGCTCTCGATCGGCTGCGGTACGAAAACCGGCAGGGAAACCGAGATCGATCAGGTGGAAAAAGACGCGGAAGCAAATATGGCCCGCAAGAAGCTGTTTGATCAGAAGAGCCATCATAACGCGGTGCTCACATCGATCATGGCGACGCTGTTCGAGCGCAGCTTTGAAACCGAGGAGCACGCCGAGCGCATCGGGAAACTCTGCGCAATCGTGGGCGCGCGCATGGGGCTATCGCACAGCGACATCGACAAGCTGCAGCTGTTCGCTATTCTGCACGACATCGGAAAGATCGGCATCAGCGATCAGATTTTGAATAAACCGTCCGGACTCGACGAAGCCGAACTGGCGATCATGCGGACGCACCCTGAAATCGGGTATCGCATCGCAATGGCGTCGCCGGACTTTGCTTCGGTTGCGGAGCTGATTTTGACGCACCACGAACGCTGGGACGGGACGGGGTACCCAAACCATCTCTCGGGGGAAAAGATTCCGCTGCTTTCGCGCATCCTCGCCGTTGCGGACGCCTATGACGCGATGACAAAAGACCGCGTCTATCGAAAGGCGCTCTCGCGCGAAGTCGCGATGGAGGAAATCCGTCGTAATGCCGGAACGCAGTTCGATCCGCAGATCGCGCAGGTGTTCCTTGACGTTCTGCCGGAGACCGATATCTAGCCCGCCGCCAGCGGACGCCGCATGTGCCGCCGAACGGACCGGGCGGCTGTTTTATTTAAGGAGAAGCTGTTTGAACGATTATCGGCGCTGCATCGAGTATTGGGACCGCGTGTTTTCAGATGAACCGGATCGCATTCCCGCATTGCCGGAGACGGAAAACGACACGCTGGACGAAGCGCTTCGCTGGCTTACGACGGGGGCAAGCCGCGTGCTCGATTTCGGCTGCGGCAACGGTTCGCTGCTCTTTCTCTGCGCGCTGCTCGGAACAAAGGAGCATGTCGGCGTCGATCTGTCGACAAGCGCAATCGATGGCGCTCGCCGCAGGGCGGAACGCATGAGCGTCGGCTCGTATGGCTTTTACCTGGGCGGCGTCGAGCAGCTCGAATCCATCCCCGACCGATCGATAGACGGCATCATTCTCTCCAATATCCTAGACAATCTCTATCCCGAGGACGCGCAAAAGCTTCTCAGCGAATGCGCGCGTCTGCTTCGCCCCGGCGGGAAAATTTTACTGAAGCTCAACCCGTATCTTACGCCGGAGCAGATCCAAGACTGGAACGTCCGTGTAATCTCCGGCAATCTGCTCGACGACGGGCTGCTGCTCTGGAACAACACGACCCGGCAATGGCGGGATATCTTAAGCGGGCAGTTTACGATCGAGCGGGAAGGGGAGGTCTACTAACCGGAGCACGAGCAGACAAACCGGTTGTTTCTGCTGGTAAAGTAGCCTCAGCGCATATCAAAAGACGGCGATCGCTCGCCGTCTTTTTTTGCGCTGTCGTTTTCAGTTTGCCGCGGAACCGGGCTTGGTCAGAAACAGCACGCCGAGGGTGTTCGGGCCGCTGTGCGCGCTGATTGTGCAGCTCGCCTGCGTCACGAAAATTTCCCGAAACGGCTGCAGCTCGCGGATGCGGGCGACGACCCGGTCGATGATCGACGGATCGTCCATGCCGGAGTGCGTCACAAACACGCGCTCGAGCACCAGATCCGTCCTGTCCTTGAGCTGGTCGTCCACATATTTCATCAGGGACGGCGCGAGCTTTCCCATGTATTTTTTCCCGACGACCATGCTGCCCTGTCGGTCGTTCTTTACAAGGATGGTCGGCTTGAGGTTCATCAGCGCGGCGCCGATCTGCGTAATGCTGTTGCAGCGTCCGCCCGCGCGCATGAATTCCAGCGTGTCGAGGATGAAGCTCGCGCGCGTATCAAAAGACAGCGCGGTTACCTCCTCCACGATCTTCTTTGCCGGCATGCCCGCCTTGATCCGCTCGCCCGCCTCGCAGACGAGCAGGCCAAACCCGGTGGACAGCGAGCAGGAGTCGATGACATAGACATTGCCTGCCGTTTTCAGCGTTTCGGCCGCAATCTGCGCATTCTGGCAGGAGCTGGACAGCCCGGAGCCAAGCGAAATATGGATGATTTCGAATCCCTCTTTGAGAAACGGGCAGAAATAGCTCTCGTACTCTTCGGGATTGATCGCCGCCGTGCTCGGCAGCAGCTTGTGCTTCCACCAGGCCTCGTAGAGTTCGGCGGAGGTGATGTCCACGCCGTCCGTATACTGCTTTCCGTCCAGAATGATGTGCAGCGGGTAGAGTGAAACATGATAGCGGGCTTTCAGTTCGTCGCCGATGTCGCAGGGCGTATCCGCGCTGAGCAGGATTTTTTGTTCGGACATGCAATCATCTCCCTTGCAGCAATGGTTTTCTTATTCTAGCAGAAACTTCAACAAATCGTCAACTCGCAAAAGCCCGCAATCCCCATCAATACAGGCGAATATCAGACAAATCTTTGTAAAATTGTTTATTATATGGTGTTTTGGCCTTTCCCGCCAGGCATCGCGCTATTGGCGCGACGCATGCGTTACTCTTCCGGCATTCGATCGATGGCGTATAGATTGGACCCGAAGTCGCCGAGCATGCGTATGCTGCCATTGTATCCCGTGCCGACGAACTGATTGTTCAGGTGCACGCCCTGCATCAGCGTCCTGCCGCTTGCCTCATAGGTTTCCACACCGTCATGGAGCGAATAGACCCGGTCGATGATATGGAACAGCAAGCCGTTGGGATTGATGGAAAACGGCAGCAGATGATTGACGAGTCCGCCGAATCGGCGGATCAGCACGCGCTGGCCCTTCGTCTCCATCCGGTAACGCGCGCGCTCGTCCAGCCCCGCCAGCGGAAGCACGTCGTTGCCCTCCGCGGCCTCGCCCATAGTCTGAAACGCGCCCGCGACCGACTGCGACTTGTCGGTTGAAACGCTCTGCCAGTAGACCTTGTTTGTCTTTGGCGATGCGTTTCTGTAAAACCGGCCGTATTGCAGCGTTTTGCGGTGCGCTTTATAGTAGGCGATCTGCTCGCGGACTTCCTTTCGCTCCAGGCGTGTGATGTGCTTTAAATCCAGCTCGTACCCAAGGCAGCCGAAGCTCGCGGCGTTGAAACGCGTGGAGATCTGCGTCATGCGAAGCGTCTGCTGGTTCGGCGCGGCGGAGACGTGCGCGCCCATGGACGAAAGGGGATAGAGGTAGCTCAGGCCCGCCTGAATCTTCAGCCGCTCCATCGCGTCCGTGTCGTCGCTCGACCATACCTGCGGCGAGTAGCAGAGCATGCCGAGATCAAAGCGGTTACCGCCGCTGGAGCAGGACTCGAGCAGCACCTGCGGGCGCGGACGGAATATGCGCCTAAGCACGTCGTAGAGCCCCATGATATACCGGTGGTGAAACTCGCCCTGATTCATTAGCAGGGGAGAATACGCGTCGCTGATGTGGCGGTTCATGTCCCATTTGACATAGTCGATCTTCGCGTCGTCGAGAACATGGGAAACCTGCTCGACAATGTAATCCCGTACGGCGGGATTGCATAGATCGAGCACCAGCTGGTTTCGCCCGAGCAGCGGCTCTCTTTTCGGCGTCGTCACCGCGTATTCCGGGTGCGCACGAAACAGGTCGCTGTCCGGATTGACCATCTCCGGCTCGAACCAGAGGCCAAAGCGCATGCCCTGCGCGCGGATCTCGTCGGCAAAGGAACGCATTCCCCGGGGCAGCTTCTTGGTGTTGACCGCGTAGTCGCCAAGGCCGGCATGGTCGTCGTTTCGTTTGCCGAACCAGCCGTCGTCCAGAACGAACAGCTCTACGCCGAGCCGCCTTGCCTGCCGTGCAAGGCGGAGAAGCTTACGCCGGGTAAACCGAAAAAAACAGGCCTCCCAGTTGTTGATGAGCACCGGCCGCTCTTTGCCCTTCCAATCCCCGCGCACGATATGCGCGTTGACAAAGTCGTGGAAGTGCGCGCTCATGCCGTTGAACCCGTCGGGCGAGAAGGTCATGACGGCCTCCGGCGTTTCAAACCGCTCGCCTGCGGAAAGCGTCCAGTCAAAGCAGTGCGGATTGATGCCGAGCTGCACGCGGACGAGATCGAAAGGACACAGTTCCGCAAGCCCGAAATGATTTCCGCTGTAGACGAGATTAAAGCCGTATACGCGTCCGTGCGACTCCGTCGCGCCGTCGGCATAGAGCAGAAAGCCGGGGTTGTGGCGATTACTCGACGCGCCGGTGACGGAGGAGTTGACATACTGGCCATACTGCAGCCTGCGGTCGTGCCGGTGCGTCTCCTTGATCCATGCGCCGTCGAAGGTGACGAGGGAGAAGCCTTCGTTTTCCATGTCCAGCTGCATGCTCATCAGTCGGCGGATCGAAACCGCCTGCTCGCCCATGTTGACGAGCACCGCGCGCCGCGTAATGACGTCCGCCGCCGGAAACACGCTGTAATACAGCAGCAGCTTGAGCTTTGCCGGCAGGTCGAGCAGCGTGACGCAGAGCGTCTGCGCCGCGCCGGTGTCGTCGTATGCCGAGGGCAGCGTTTCCATCGGCACGCACCCCGAGACGATTTCGTGCGAATCGTAGAGGAAGTCGGTTCGATAGGAGCCGTCCGCGAGCTTTACCTCGACCGGCGTCTGCCGGTAGTCCCCGCAGCCGACGCCCGACCATTCGAGCGGAATGTTGTCGAGCGCGTAGGCGGAGTCCTGCTCCGTGTCGTACATCACTGAGCTGCCCTGCGCGATGGTTCGCTTGGTCAGAAGCGGCTCGATCTCCCCGCCGGGCACCCGCGCGCCATAATAGACGTGATCGAGATGGCCATGCTCCGTGACGCGAAAGAGGTAGCTGGTTGAGTTTGTTTCCAGTGTGAAAATCCGATCTAAAAATGCGATCATACGGCGGTCCTTTCGTATTGCTGTTTCTATCGGTTTCATTCCATTTTGATGCTCTGTGTCAATTGTAGCTTTACAAAAAAACCGCGTCAATGCGCAGGGCGGAAAACGCTTCAACGATTTCCGGCAGACGAGCTAAAAGTTTGTTGACAACCCGCCGTTCTTGCAGTATAAATGTTTGGGGTTGAGTGACACATCTAAATAATTTAAGGGGTTTGGGAAATGGATACACAACTGAAAAAGAAGTATGGCCTGTTTACCGCCATTTCGATGGTCGTGGGGATTGTCATCGGAAGCGGCGTGTTTTTCAAGGCCGAAAAGATCCTTGGCGTGACCAAGGGCAACCTGCCGCTTGGCATCCTCGCCTGGGTCATCGGCGGCGTAATCATGATGGTTTGCTCGTATGTGTTCGCCGTGATGGCGACGAAATACGAGTACGTCAACGGCGTGGTGGACTATTCCGAAGTCACGGTCGGCAAAAAATACGGTTATATGATGGGCTGGTTTTTTGCAACCATCTATTATCCGACGCTGACCAGCGTGCTTGCGTGGGTCTCCGCGCGCTACACCGCGGTGTTGTTTGGCTGGTCGATCGTCGGCCCGGAGTGCATGGTGCTTTCGGCGTTTTTCCTGATCGCAAGCTATGCCATCAACGCGCTCTCGCCAAAGATCGCGGGTAAATTTCAGGTAACCACGACGGTCATCAAGCTGATCCCGCTGGTACTCATGGGCGTCGTCGGCGTGGTCGTCGGCCTGACCAGCGGCATGACGATGGAGAATTTCTCCCATGCCGTGGGGGAGGTCACCTCCAAGAGCGGCGCGCTGCTCACCGCCGTGTGCGCAACCGCCTTTGCCTACGAAGGCTGGGTCATCGCGACCAGCATCAACGCCGAGCTGCGCGACGCAAAGAAAAACCTGCCCATCGCGCTGGTCGCCGGCGGCGCAATCGTCATCGTGGTCTACATTCTCTACTACGTCGGCCTCGCGGGCGTGGTGCCGAATGCAACGCTCATGGAAAACGGACAGGAAGGCGCAAGACTCGCTTTCGCATCGCTGTTTTCGAGCGTCGCGGGCACGCTGCTGTTCGTGTTTGTCATCATCTCCTGCCTTGGCACGCTCAACGGCCTCATGATGGGCTGCACGCGCGGGTTCTATTCGCTTGCGGCGCGCAACGTCGGGCCCAAGCCGGAGGTCTATCAGGAAGTCAGCCCGAAGACCAACATGGCGACGAACTCTTCCGTGCTCGGCCTGCTGCTCTGCGCGGTCTGGCTGGCCTATTTCTACGGCGCAAACCTGGTGGAGACGTCCTGGTTCGGCGTTGTTTCGTTCGACTCCTCGGAGCTTCCGATCATCACGGTATACGCCATGTATATCCCGATGTTCATCGCGTTTCTGGTCAAGGAAAAGGACCTCGGCTTCGGCAAACGGTTCCTGATGCCGTCCCTCGGCGTAATCGGCTGCCTGTTTATGGTCTATGCGGCGATCGTTTCGCATAAGATGGCGGTGGTCTGGTATCTCGTCGTGTTTGCGGTCGTCATGATCGCCGGCGCGTTCTTTGGCAAAACGAAACAGATCGATCGATAAGCACACGTCCATTCACCCCAAAACACACGAACCGCCGGGTATCCGGCGGTTCGTTTTATCATTTGCAGTGTCGTTCAGCGTTCATATGGCTTACGATACAAGTCGGGTTTCTTCAGTTTATTCTTTCGCGCCATGCCGCGCCATCCCGCATTTCCTGCGATGAAGTAAAGCTTTCTCGGAAACCTGACCGTAACGGAGTCGACTTGAACCGGCTCCGGCGTGTCTGCCAGCGCATCGCGTCCGGCGCGCTGAAACAGCCGCTCGACCGGCTCCATCACAGACCGCATGAACGGCGCGCCCTGCGCGCCGAGCACCATCCCGCCGCAGCCGGTCATCACGCCGCCGAGGAATGTCCGCCCGGTCCGGATGGCGAAGCGCTCCACGACGCGCATCGCCTCGCGGTTGATCTCCGGCTCGGGAAAGCCGCAGTTGACGATTGCGTAAACGCTTGCCGCATGATCGGTCTTTGGAGATTCCGCCGCGAAGTCCTGCAAAAAGCGCGTCAGCATCGCCGGCATGCAGAAGAAGTAGAGGGGAAAGATGAGCACGATCGCATCCGCCTGCGCCATCGACCGGAATGCGTCCTGCGTTTCCTTGTGCACAAGCGCGCGGCGCACGTTGACGACGATTGGCTCGATGCGTTCGTCTTTTAACAGCGATTCTCCCTTTTTTGCGAGAAACTCGGAGACCGCGAGATTCTGGTTGACCTTCGGGCTGGCGCTGACAAGCGCAATTTTCTTGACGTCCGGCATTACAGCGGCCCTCCTACGCGGTTGAGATTCATGCGCATCAGCGCGGCGCAAACCGCCTCGTCGTCCCCGCGGTCGACGAGCGCCTCGACGCTGCTGCGGTGCTTTTTCGAGATGTCGACAAACAGTTCCGCCTCGTCGTCCGTCAGCCCCTCGCCATAGCCAAGGAAGACCTGCGCGGGATAATCCTCGTAGCGCGGCGGATGCATCGTGGAGCCGTCGCTGCGCGTCATGAAAAACGGCAGCATGTTCGGCAGCCATCGGTCGATTGAGCTCTTGATGTTTGCGGAAAACTGTCCGAACACGACGGGGCAGAGATAGACGACCGCGTCGCTTTCCATACAGGCGCGGTTAATCTCTGAAACGCCGTCCTTCATGATGCACTCGCCCGGCGTCTTGGTCCAGCAGTCGAAGCACCCGCGGCAGAACGCAAGCTCGCCGCGCTCGATCGTCTTTTTCTGCACGTCGAACCCGCGCCCCGCCAAAAAACCGGTGACCAGCTCGTCCAGTTCCGCATGGCGCTTACTCAAAAACTCTCCGTCGGAGAGAAGATAGGCTTTCATGTCGGTCATCCTCCGTTCGATACATAACAATTCGATACAAAACATCAGCTCTTATTATGAGTATCATCTTGGCCAAACGCCGTCAAGTAAAATCTGTCTTACATACCGGTTCATCCGCTGCGCCCGCTGTTTTCACCTTGTGATTCCACGTTATATACGATATAATGTTTGGAAAGTTTGGAGGGATACGCTCATGACGGTACGCGAACTCGCACAACAGGCGAAAGCCGCCTCCGGCAAACTTGCCATTACGTCGGCACAAACGAGAAACGACGCGCTTCTTGCCATGGCGGACGCGCTTCTTGCCGCCGCGCCGGATATCCTGCGCGCAAACGCCGAGGATGTCCGCGCCGCAAAAGAATGCGGCATGAAGCCCTCGTTCATCGACCGCCTGACGCTCGATGAAAAGCGCATCGAGGGCATGGCGAACGGGCTGAGAAAGGTTTCCCTTCTGCCGGACCCGATCGGCAAGAGCGACTATGTCGCCGTCCGGCCGAACGGGCTGCGCATCGAAAAGCGGCGCGTGCCGCTCGGCGTCGTCGGCATCATCTATGAGGCGCGCCCGAACGTCACGGCGGACGCAATCGCGCTCTGCATCAAGTCCGGCAACGCCTGCGTGCTGCGCGGCGGGTCGGAGGCGATCCGCAGCAACGCCGCAACCTGCGACGCGCTCAGCGCGGCCGCCGTGCAAAGCGGCATTCCCCAGGGCGCGATCCAGCTGCTGCGGGACACCGATCGCGCGGCCGCAAGCGAGATGATGAAGCTCAACGGCCTGATCGACGTGCTCATTCCGCGCGGCGGGGCAGGGCTGATTCAAAGCGTTGTGCAGCAGGCGACCGTGCCGGTCATCGAAACCGGCGTCGGCGTTTGCCACGTTTACATCGACGAGAGCGCGGACGCAGGCATGGGTGCGGACATCATCGAAAATGCAAAGTGCTCGCGGCCTTCCGTCTGCAACGCGGCGGAGACGCTGCTCGTGCATGCGGCGATTGCGGACAGGGCGCTGCCACAGATCGCCACACGGCTCACGGCGCGGGGCGTGGAGCTTCGCTGCGACGCGCGCGCCAAGGCGCTCATGCCCGGCTCGATCGACGCAAGCGAAGAAGACTGGTCAACGGAGTACACCGATCTCATTTTGTCGATCAAAGTCGTGGACTCGTTCGACGAGGCGGTGAAGCACATAGAAACCTATGGCACCCACCACAGCGACGCGATTGTTACCAGCCGCTATGACGTTGCGGAGCGTTTTCTCAACGAGGTGAACTCTGCCGCGGTCTATGTCAACGCGTCCACGCGCTTTACGGACGGCGAAGAATTCGGCTTCGGCGCGGAGATCGGCATCAGCACGCAGAAGATCCACGCGCGCGGGCCCATGGGGCTGGACGAACTGACAACGGTCAAATACGCCATCCGCGGCGAGGGACAGATTCGATAATCACTTGCCGCCGGCCTGGCGGCGCACGATACACGGGAGAACACAATGGCAATCAAACTCATCGCGCTGGACATCGACGGTACGCTGACCAACCAGCCCGACTCGGTCAGCGAACGAAACCGGCAGGCCGTCAAGCGCGCGGAGGAGGCAGGCGTCGTCGTAGCGCTTGCCACCGGCAGGGGCCCTATCGCCACCCGCCCGATCTGGCGGGCGCTCGATCTGCACGGCGCGTCAATCCAGTATGGCGGCGCAATGATCGTGGACATCGATACGGAGCGCGTGCTGCTCATGCACGAGCTTTCACCCGAGGTGATCCGCGAGGTGCTGGACTATTCCGCCTCCATCGGCGTCCATGCGCAGATCTATGTGGACAACGTGGTCGTCTTTGAAAAACCCAACGCGTTTGCGGACCGGTATATCGCGCTTCATCGCCTGCCGTACGAAATCGATCCGGATATCCGCAGAAAGACGTATCACAACGTTCCGAAGGTGCTCGCCTATTGCGACACGGAGCGGCAGGATGAATTTCTGGCGCAGTATCGCGAGCGCTTCGCCGGCATTGCGCAGGTTTCGCGCTCCAGCCCCGGATTCATCGAGATCAACTCCCTCGGCATTACGAAAGCCACCGCGCTGGAGGAACTTGCCGACATGCTCGGCGTTACGCGCGAAGAGGTCGCCGCCGCAGGGGACAACTATCTCGATCAGGAAATGATCGAATGGGCCGGCCTCGGCGTCTGCGTCGAAGACGGGGCGTCGTCGGTCAAGGCGATTGCGGACCGGATCATCCCGCCGAGCTATGAAGACGGCGTCGCGACGTTTATTGAACAATACGTGCTATAAATAACAACAGATCTCCCGGATTTGCCGGATGAGAGAGCAGGAGGAAACAGGATGTACAGCATAGGCATTGATATCGGCGGAAGCAAGATCGCCGCGGGCGTGGTCAGCGAAGAGCAGAAGCTCGTGAGCAAAAAGTCCCTTCCGTTTCCGCATACGGGCAATCCGCTGGACTCTATCCGCACGATTCAAACGCTTATCGACGGCCTGCTTTCGGAGAATCGTCTCAAGCTGGAGGACGCCGCCTGCATCGGCCTTGCCGTGCCCGGCAGCATCGACTATGACCGCGGCGTGGTCATCAACGCCTACAACCTCGACTATCACGATTTCCCGCTTTGCAAGCTCGTCGGCGAGCATTTCCCCGGCGTAACGGTCTATGTGGAAAACGACGCGAACGCCGCGGCGCTTGCCGAATATTACTGCGGCGCGTTTCGCGGCTATTCGTCCGGCCTGCTCATCACCATCGGCACCGGCATCGGCGGCGGGCTGGTGATGGACGGCAAGCTCTTCATCGGCGGCAAGAAAAACGGCTTTGAATTCGGGCATGCCGTGCTCGTGTTCGGCGGCGAACCCTGCACCTGCGGGCAGCGCGGTTGCATCGAATCGTACTGCTCCGCCGCGGCGCTCGTGCGCGAAGGGCGAAAGGCCGCAAGCGCGCATCACGAGAGCGCCATGTATAAGCGCGCGCAGGGCGAATTGACCAGGATCAACGCAAAGCTCGTCATGGACTGTGCGCGGGAGGGGGACGAGGTCGCCTCCGCGATCTACAAGCAGTATACGGACTATCTCGGCGCGACGGCCTGCACGGCGATTGCGCTCTTCGATCCCGAGATCATCGCGTTTGGCGGCGGCGTGAGCAACGACGGAGAGTTTTTGCTCAGCCCGATTCGCGAGTATGCCAGACAGTATGCGTTCTTCAAAAACCATGCGAAGTTCGTAACCGCGGAGATGAAAAACGACGCGGGCATCGTCGGCGCGGCCATGCTGCATCTGCAGAGATGACCGGCGCGGTCCGGGCGGTTTCTGCTGCTGCGGAAAAATCGGCCATCGCGCGGGAAGTGCTGCTCGACCTGCCGGAGTGGTTCGGCGTCCCCGAATACACGCAGGAATACATCACCGCGTGCGCAGCGCTGCCGTTCTGGACATATGAAATCGACGGGGAGGCGGTCGGGTTCATCGCGCGAAAGGAGACCGGCTCTGTTGCCGCGGAACTGTTCGTGATGGGCGTGAAAAAAGCGCACCACCGTAACGGGATCGGCCGGACGCTGTTCGGCGCGATGCGCGAGGACGCAAAAGCACGCGGATATCAGTTTTTGCAGGTGAAAACGGTAGACGAAGGGCACTATAAAGAATACGACGACACGCGTCTGTTTTATGAATCGCTCGGTTTTCAAAAACTGGAAGTGCTTCCCGATCTCTGGGACGCGCACAATCCCTGTCTGATCATGGTGATGTACATTCAATAGTCAGTCAATAGTCAATTTCAAATTCAAAAAAAACATATGGAACAGAGTCGCCGAAGGACTGTTTTTTGCGTAAAAAAAAAGAGCCCATTTTTTGGCTGAAAGTTTAAAACCGAAATGTATCTGTCGTTTCAAATGTTGAACGATTAAAACCAAAATGTGAATGCCGTTTCAAACTCTGTATATAAATAGACAAGGAGCCAATTTCTTGGCTGAACGATTAAAACCAAAATGTGAATGCCGTTTCAA